>NZ_JAASRM010000001.1:1827553-2436692 GCF_011761565.1 Rhizomicrobium palustre
CCGCGCGTTACCAAGGTGGGCGCTGTACTGCGCAAGACCAGCCTCGATGAGCTGCCGCAACTTATCAATATTCTTACAGGCGACATGTCGTTGGTGGGGCCGCGCCCGCATGCGCAAGCGCATGATGAGCTCTATTCCAAGCTCATTAAGCACTACGATATCCGCCAGCATGTGAAACCGGGGCTAACCGGTTGGGCGCAAGTCAATGGATTGCGCGGCGAGACCTCGAATATCGATCTCATGCGCCGCCGCGTGGAATACGACATTTGGTATGCGACGAATGCATCGGTCATCCTCGATCTCGAAATTCTGGTGAAGACCTTCGTCGCCATTTGGTTTCACAAGAATGCGTACTGATGGCTGGTCTCTGAAGATGTGTTGTTTGCCGCGGTATGCAGGTTGGCTGGGGTAGCCACAGATTACGGTTTTAGCAGGCTCGCTTCTGCGATGCGGAAGTGCGCAGCTTTGTCGAAAGTTGAACACAGATCAAACGTCGTTTGTCCCAAATGGCGGAAGGTTGATGGAGTGGAAATGTCGGTCCGCAAGATGGGAATGAGAACGTGACAATCCTTGTGACTGGTTGTGCCGGATTCATCGGCAGTAATTTTGTGTATTTGTGGGCTGGCGAGACGCGCGAGCAAATCGTCAATGTCGATAATCTCACCTACGCGGGCAATCCTGCCAATTTCGAGTCCCTCTCCAAAGATGCGAAGCATGTGTTTGTGCGCGGGGACATCGGCGACAAGGATTTGATCAGCGGCCTCCTTGCGCAATATAAGCCACGCGCGGTGCTGAACTTCGCCGCGGAATCTCATGTCGACCGCTCCATTCTCGGGCCGGGCCAGTTCATTCAGACCAATATATTGGGGACCTTCAATCTTCTCGAATGTGTGCGCGCATATTGGGGTGAGCTCGGCGAAGAAGATCGGGCCGCTTTCCGCTTCCTGCATGTCTCCACAGATGAGGTTTATGGCAGTCTCGAGCCGGAAGATCCGCCTTTCACGGAGGAAACGCCCTATCGGCCGAACTCGCCCTATTCCGCGAGCAAAGCTTCCAGCGATCATCTTGTGCGCGCTTGGTTCGGAACTTACGGGCTTCCAGTTCTGACGACCAATTGCAGCAATAACTACGGACCTTATCAGTTCCCAGAAAAGCTCATTCCGCTGGTCATCAATAACGCTCTGAGCGGCAAGACTCTGCCGATTTACGGCGACGGCCAGCAGGTACGTGACTGGCTTTATGTTGAGGACCACTGCCGGGCCATCATGAAAGTCCTCGCAGAGGGACGGCTCGGCGAGACCTATAACATTGGCGGTCGCAACGAAGTCGCCAACCTGACCGTGGTGAAGACGATTTGCGCTATCCTTGATGGCCTACGTCCTCGCGCGGACGGCAAAAGCTATGCGGAGCAGATCGCCTTCGTGAAGGATCGCCCGGGGCACGACCGGCGTTACGCCATCGATCAGACCAAGATTGAGCGCGAACTGGGCTGGAAGCCGCTGGAAAATTTCGAAAGCGGCATGATGAAGACGGTTCGTTGGTATCTCGAGCATGCCTCCTGGGTCGAAGGCGTCACCAGCGGCGCATATCGCAAATGGCTCGATCTGCAATACGAGAAGAAATCCAATGTCTGAGCCTGTGATCCTTTTGCTTGGAGCCAATGGCCAGGTTGGTCATGAGCTGCGCAAAACCCTTCCCGCGTTAGGCAAGGTTGTAGCGCTCGACTTCCCTGATGTGGACTTTACCCAGCCCACCAGCTTGCGCGCATTGGTGCGCGGCTACGCTCCGTCCATCATCGTCAACGCGGCCGCCTATACCGCAGTTGATAAGGCGGAATCGGAGCCGGCGACGGCCCATCTGATCAACGCAATCTCGCCGGCCGTGCTGGCAGAGGAAGCCGCTGCACTCGGTGCCACCCTGGTGCACTACTCCACGGATTATGTGTTTGATGGCAGCAAGGAAGGGGCTTACCGCGAAAGCGATGAGCCGTGCCCCCTGTCGATCTACGGCTGGACCAAATATCTCGGTGAGCGAGAGGTGGCGCGCAGCCCAAAGCATCTGATCTTCCGCACAAGCTGGGTGATCGGTGCGCATGGTGCAAATTTCGCCAAGACGATCCTACGCCTGGCGGCATCGCGCCAGCGGCTTACCGTGGTTGCTGATCAATTTGGCGCGCCCACCAGTGCGGCATTGCTAGCGCGCATGACCGCCGCCGCTTTGACGAAAATCGCGGAAGAGGACGGCGCACCGCGTTGGGGCCTTTATCACCTTGTCGCGAGCGGTGGCGAAAGCTGGAATGGCCTTGCCCGCCACATCGTGCGGCGCGCGCAGGAAGCCGGTGAAGCGCTCGAGCTCGCAGCGGAAGCTATCGAGCCGATCACGACCGCCGAATATCCGACGGCGGCTCGTCGTCCGGCGAATTCGCGGCTCGATACCAGCAAATTCAGTACAGCGTTCGGCTTATCTCTGCCCGACTGGAAACTGGGTATCGATGAAGTCTTGGATCAACTCGTGGGGTCACAGGCATGAGTACATCGACGCGCAAAGGCATTCTCCTGGCCGGCGGTTCCGGCACGCGCCTTTATCCGATCACGCAGTGCATCTCCAAGCAGTTGATGCCTGTCTATAACAAGCCGATGATCTACTACCCGCTCTCCACGCTGATGCTTGCGGGTATCCGGGACATCTTGCTGATCTCCACACCTCAGGACACGCCGCGCTTTTCGCAGCTCCTTGGGGATGGTTCCCAGTGGGGCCTGAACATCGAATATGGCGTGCAGGCCGAGCCCACGGGAATCGCGGAAGCCTTCTTGATCGGGCGGCGCTTCATTGCCGACGATCCATGTGCCCTGGTCCTCGGCGACAACATTTTTTATGGCCATGACATGCCAAAGCTGCTGCAGAGCGCCAGCGACCGCGACGAGGGTGCCAGCGTCTTCGCCTATCATGTCATGGATCCGGAGCGGTATGGCGTTGTTCAGTTTGATGCTGATCAACGCGCCGTCGATATCGAAGAAAAGCCGGCTAAGCCGAAATCCAACTATGCGGTCACCGGTCTTTATTTCTACGACAGGAATGTCTGCAACATCGCGGCCGCACTCAAGCCATCGCCGCGTGGCGAGCTCGAGATCACCGACGTCAACAAATGCTATCTCGAAATGGGCAAGCTCAATGTCGAGATCATGGGGCGCGGCTTTGCCTGGCTCGACACAGGAACGCATGAGAGCCTTCTGGAGGCCTCAAGCTTCATCTCCGCGCTCGAAACCCGCCAAGGCTTGATGGTGGCATGCCCGGAGGAAATCGCCTTCACCAAGCGGTGGATCGACGCCGAGGCTATCAACATCCTGTCGCGTCCGCTTCTGAAGACCGGCTATGGCCAATACCTTCAGCGCTTGATTGCTTGAGCGTGCGAGGGGAACTGCAGGTGCGGCCATCGCGCCCCCATCAACGAGATGTCCGCGCCTGCAGAATTAAAACTGAACTTTAGCCCTCCGTCTCGAAAGTGGCCGGGGATATCGCAAGGAATGCACATCGTGCCTTTTACCGTTACCGCAACCGAGCTTCCCGAGGTGCTTGTTCTCGAGCCCAAGGTTTATGGCGATGCGCGCGGTTTCTTCTTTGAGAGCTTCAACGCACGCGACTTCGAAGCTGCTACCGGCGTGAAGCGCAGCTTTGTGCAGGATAATCACAGCCGTTCGGTCAAGGGCGTGTTGCGCGGACTGCATTATCAGATCCAAAAACCGCAAGGAAAGCTGGTGCGCGTTGTCGAAGGGGAGGTCTTCGATGTCGCGGTGGATCTGCGCGCCAATTCCCCCAAATTCGGCTCTTGGACTGGCGTTCTGTTGAGCGCGGAAAACCACCGCCAGCTTTGGATTCCGGAAGGCTTTGCGCATGGCTTCCTGGTGCTCAGCGAGTCGGCGGAGTTTCTCTATAAAACAACCGAATTCTGGCACCCGGAACATGAGCGCACTTTGGTGTGGAATGATCCGGACGTTGCCATCGCCTGGCCCGAACACGGCGAGCCGCAGCTGGCGGCGAAGGATAAGGCGGGGGCGCTGCTCAAAGATGCAGACCGCTTTGAAGCTGAAGACAGCACCATTCATAATATGAGGCAAAACTGATGCGAATTTATTTGGCCGGCGTCGGCGGAATGCTGGGCGAGGCGCTTCACAAGGTACTTGGCGAAAAGCACGAATTGCTGTGCACGGATATCGACGTGAATGCGCCATGGCTGTCCTATAGCGATTTTCGCGACTTCGCCGATTACGAGAAGAATTTCTCGCGCTTTGAACCAGAAATCCTGATGCATATTGGGGCCCATACGGACCTGGAATACTGCGAGCGCAATCCGGATGACGCCTACCGCACCAATACGCTGTCGGTGAACCACGCCATCACGCTCGCGAATGCGCATGGCATTCCGCTGGTCTACATCAGCACGGCCGGCATCTTCGACGGCACCAAGGCGCTGTATGACGATTGGGATCAGCCCAATCCGCTCGGCGTCTACGCTCGAGCAAAATATATGGGTGAAGTGGAAGTGCTGGCTCGGGCCAATAAGCACTACATCTTCCGCGCCGGTTGGATGATGGGCGGCGGTCCAGCCAAGGACAAGAAGTTCATTTCGAAGCTGATGAAACAGCTTGCCGCCGGGGCGACGACGCTCAACATCGTTGACGACAAGCTCGGCACACCTACCTACACCATCGACTTCGCGCGCACCCTCGGCGCCATGGTGGAGACGCCCTATTACGGTCTCTACAATATGGTCTGCGGCGGCGAAACCGGCCGTCTGGAAGTGGCGGAAGAATTGATCCGCCTTCTGAAGCTCGAGAGCAAGGTTAAAATCAACTCTGTCCAATCCGAGTATTTCTCGTCGGAATATTTCGCGCCGCGCCCACCCTGCGAGCGTCTCTACAACTACAAGCTCAAGCTCCGCGGCATGGATTTGATGCGCGATTGGCGCGTGGCCCTGAAGGACTACATCGCCACCTATTACGCCGATCACGTCAAGCCATTCGCGCCTGACTACCAGCCCTAAAGGAGTATCCGCTTGCAGACCCCGCTTCGTATCGCAGCTTTCGGTTTTCGCAATTTCCCTCCGCGTGAGGGCAGTGCGGGGGCTGATAAATTCGCAATGGAGTTGCTGCCGCGTTTGGCGAAGCGGGGGGCGAGCGTGGTTGCCTATAACCGGCTCTATCCTGGCATGGCGGGCGATCCGGCTGCCGTTGAAAATATCAGCGGCGTCGAAGTCCGCTCCATCCGCACGGTGCGGAACAAGGGTTTCGATACACTGCTGCATTCCGCCCGGGTGACTTATGACATCATCCGCAACAACCGCGCCGATGTCGTGCACATCCAAAATGGCGGCAACAGCATTTTCGGCGCGATTCTGCGCCTGTTCGGAAAGCGTACCTACCTCAGTCAAGATGGCGTGGATTGGGTGCGGGACAAATGGACGTGGTACGCTAAACTATTCCTCTGGCTGTCGTCCTTCTTGACTGCGCGTGTACATAGCCGGGTGATTTTCGATAACGTGTTTGCCCGCGAAATGTTTGAAACCCGCTTCAAGCGGAAATATGATTTCATTCCCTTCGGCGCAGATGTCGCCTACGACCTTGCTTCAGAACGGGTTCTCGATGAACTTGGGCTAAAAGCGGGAAGCTATTTCCTGTTTGTTGGCCGGTTCATTCCTGACAAGGGCCTGCATTGGCTGGTTCCAGCTTTTGAGCGCCTTTCGACGGATAAGAAGCTTGTTCTCGTCGGTGGTTCGCCCAACCCGTCCGACTACGAATCCCGCATTCGCGATACCAAGGACGAAAGAGTTCTGTTCGCCGGATTTCGCTATGGCACGGAAGTACATGCACTGATGCGCAATGCCTATGCTTATGTCCAGCCATCCGCCATCGAAGGGCTGTCGCCGGTTATCCTGGAAGCAGCGTATCTCGGTGCGCCGATCATTTGCAGCGACATCCCGCAGAACCAATATGGCATGCGCGAGCACGCCACTTACTTTTCCAATGGCTCGACGGATGACCTCGAAGCCAAGCTCTCCTGGGCACTCGAAAACAGCGATGCTCTTGCGGCCAAGGGTGCCGAGGGCGCCGATCATGTGGCACGTACCTTTAGCTGGGATAGCGTCACGGATCAGCATATTGCCCTTTTTCGGGGTGATGAAGCGTCCGAGGCCAGCAAAACGGGCGTCGGCGCACCCAGCGCAGCGGTGAGAAGTTGAGCCTGGCATCAGCATCTTTGCCGGAGAAGCAGATTGTGCTGGGCGCCGCGAGCGGCCCGGCACGGCAGCTGCTATCCATCAATGCCTTTCACTATCGCCGGGGTGGAGCAGATAACGTCTATCTCGACCATGCGCGTCTGATGGGGGAACGCGGCTGGGCGACATCTTTCTTTGCCACACGTCACCCTGAAAATCTGCCTAGCGCCGATTCGCAATATTTTGCCGAAGAGAGTGATTTTGCTCTGGGTGGCTCACTTTCTCAGCGACTGATTCAATCAAGCAGGATCATCTATTCCTTCGAGGCTCGGAGAAAATTGGCGCGCATGCTGGATGCGGTGCCGGTCGATCTTGCCCATGTCCACAATATTTATCACCACCAATCCCCTTCTATACTTGTGGAGCTGAAACGCCGCGGCATTCCCGTGGTGCTGACGGCCCACGATCTGAAATTGGCTTGCCCCGCCTACACCATGTTGAATAGTTCTGGCATTTGCGAAAGCTGCAAGGGTGGGCGGTATTGGAATGTGGTGCGCAATCGCTGCATCAAGGGCAGTCTGCCGGCCAGCACCGTCATTATGCTGGAAATGATGCTGCATAGAACGCTCGATATCTATGCAAGGCATGTCGACAGAATCGTGGTGCCAAGCCGCTTTTACCGCGACAAGCTGATTTCCTGGGGTGTCGATGCTGCAAAGCTCGTCTATATCCCAAACTTTATTCGCCCAGTTCACGGGCTCAAGGCACAAACGGGCGGACGGCACATCCTTTATTTCGGCCGGTTGTCGAAAGAAAAAGGGGTGATGACACTCATCCGCGCGGCAGCGAACGCTGGCGTCGAAGTCCAAATCGCGGGGCGTGGACCGCAGGAAGCGGAGTTACGCGCCGAAGCTGAAGCTCTAAACGCGCCGGTTCGCTTTCTTGGCTTCCGGACCGGTGCGGATCTTGTCGAGATCATCGATGCCGCGCGTGCCATCGTCTTGCCGTCTGAATGGTACGAGAACAGCCCGTTGAGCGCGCTCGAGGCACTTCAACGGGGCAAACCGCTGATTGGCGCGCGCATTGGAGGCATTCCGGAGCTGATCGAGGAGAACAGAACTGGCTGGCTGTTCGAGAGCGGCAATGTTTCAGCGCTCGCCACTGTGCTGGCGGACGTTTCCGCGCTTCCCGAAACCCGTCTTTCGGATATGGCGGCTGAGTGCAGGGCCTTTATTTCCCGCAACCATTCAGAGGATGGTTATTTCGAAGCCATGCAGGCGCTCTATCGGAGCTTGCTGTAAATGGGCTCGGATAAGAAACTGGTCCTCTGCGATTTTTGGTATGCAGATGAACTCCCCGCACTGACCGTCCCGTTCGAGCCCTATGCGCGCGAACGGTTAGGCCATTGGGCTGTCCCGTTTCTGAAAATCCCGCCGTTGCGCGCCATGGCTTTGCTGTGGCTGGGGCGGAAATTTGACGCGGTCGCGCCGAACTGGTATCGCGGCGGCAGGTTTGCGTGTTTCCTGCAGTCATTGACTGGGCGCAAATGCCTTATCCTTCTCGAATGCATAGATTACGGCGTGGAGGCAAAAGGACCGCTCACGCGCTTCCTCTATCGCATTCTGTTCCAACCATTCATGGGCGCAGCGTTGCGCCGGTCGGTCGCCGGTCTGCAGGTGTTGACCTGCAGAGAGCGTGATCTTTTCAAGACGCGCTATGGGCTTAGCGCGCAAGCGATCACCCTCATCACTTGGCCCCTCAAGGGCTGGCTTAAGCCCCAAGCCGCAGTCAAACCTGCGCAAGGCTACTATGTCTTCTCGTCGGGCCGGTCCGCCTGTGATTGGGAAACATTGTTCAAAGCTGCTGAAATAGGCGGGTGGGCATTGAAGATCGCCTGCTCCACCAAGGATCTTGGCCTAGTGAAGGCTCTGAATGCGCGCGGCACGGTGGATGTGCAGTGCGAGGTAAGCCTTGCCGAGCATGATGCTTATGTCGCGGGGGCGCAGCTCTACGTGCTCTGCCTGCAAGAACAATACAAAAGCTCCGGGCAGGTCCGTCTGGCCGCGTGTATCGAAGCGGGTGTCCCGGTAGTGGCTTCGGATGTGCGCGGGCTTGAAGGCTATCTCGTTGACGGGGTTTCGGCTGCGGTTGTACCTCCCAAGAACCCGGAAGCTTTGGCAAAGCGTGTAGCGGCTTTGCTGGCGGATCCAGAAGCACGTGCTGACCTCACTCGGCGAGCCCGGGAATACGCCGACGGATATACGCGGGCGGATTACTTTCGCGCTGTGGAGGGGTTCGTGCGAGATGCATTAGCCCGAGCCGAACCATGAAAATTTGCTTTCAGACCAAGACATGGGGCGAGGGCACCGGCTGGTTTGCTCAGGAGCTTGCTTCCGCACTCGCTGAAAATGGAGCTGATGTCATCTACGTCGCGCCTAAGGCTGTGCCCGCCGAGCGCGACCCCAAACATCCGCGCGTCACGCGTTATGTTTCCCGGCGCGAATTGGGCAACGGGCCGTTACTGCCGCGCGTCTTAAGTTCGCTCGCGCGGGTGCGTGACGGGATCTTTGGCTGTTTATCGGCGCGCCTTCAGACAAATACCTATCTCTTTTCTATTCCGGATCCGATGCCATTTTTCCTGCCGCTTCAAGCAATGCTGCGGCTACTTGGAGCGCGGGTCTATCTCATCGTGCATGATGCGACGCCCCACGCCTGGGCGGGCAGGGCAAGGCCGCCGTTTTGGGGTCGCTTGGCGCTCATTCTGAGCTACCGCTTGTCTTCCCATCTTATCGCAACCACGCGCGATTGCCGCGATGAGATGATCTATCGTTATAACCTTTCTCCCGCGCGGATTTCGGTGCTGCCGCATGGCTTGTTCGCGCTCGGTGCGCCGCGCGACTTGCCTGGCAACGGCAATCTTCTGGTGTTTGGCAGCTTGCGCCGTAACAAGCAGGTTCTGGAATCCATCCGCGCGGTTCAGGCATGCCGGGCGCAAGGTCTAAAGGTTACGCTCACGATCGCTGGTGCGCCGGATCGTGCGGATCCCTCCTATTGGGCGGATTGCCAAGCCGAGATCGCCCGCGCACCTGATGGCATAGCCTGCGATATCGGTTTTGTTCCGGATGACGCACTAGAGGACCTTATCGCACAGAGCGATGCGGTCTTGCTGCCCTATCGCGGATTTTCCTCGGCAAGCGGGGTCGCCATTCTGATGGCGCTGTCACAGCGCCCGCTTATCGCATCCGCCACCGGCGGCATTCGTGATCTCTTCGACACTGGTATGACGGGGATTGCGCTTTCCGCAGATGCCGGGGCTGAGGATATCGCTGCCGCCATATCGCAATTCTGCGCCAAGCCGCCAGCCATCTGGCAGCAAGAGGCACAGAAAGCGAGGGCAATCCTGTTGAAAGCTCTGTCCTGGCACGAGATCGCCAAAGGGTACCTCGCCGTGATTAACCAACGCGGCGCGGTGCCCGGAACGTAATTAGATATATTTGATGGGTAACAGCGTGCTTCCTCAGTTGTGTCAAAAGCTGCTCTCCAGCCGGTTACGGAGCGCCATCTTCGGGTCGGGCGCGCGCGTTTTCGCGCTGGGCTCGCAGTTCCTGGTGCTCATCCTGATGAACAGGCTGATGCCCAAGGACGCTTTTGGCGAGCTGATGATCGTTTTCACGATTTATCGGCTGATCAATCTTGGCCTTGGCTCGAGTTTCGGAAGCATCGTGCTCTATCATGTGAGCCGTCATTCGGGGGACCATGTTCTTGATGTGCAGCTGATGCGCTGCATGTACCTCTTCGGTGGTGCCGTCAGCCTGGCCGTTCTGGGCGGCGCAGTGGCCTTCGCCCCGCAAATCGCCGGGCTCTTCGCAAAACCGGGTATGGTGGAGTGGCTGGTGAACCTTTCGCCGATGATCGTCTTCGGCACGCTTCTTCAAATCACCGCGAGCTCCTTTGACGGCCGATCACAGGTACCGCGCTCGATCATGGTCACGGAGGTGATGCCCAACGCGATCCGTATGACGGGATTTGTTTTGGCCTGGCTTCTTGGCGCCCCAGCCTATTGGGTGGCGGTCATTCTCTGGGTCGGCCCGGCGCTGCCTTGGTGTGTTGACGTTGTGCGCGTGCTCAGCCCTACAATCAAAGGTATTGGAAAGCTCACCTGGTGGGATTTGCGCTATGGCGGCTGGCTCGGCTCCTATTCAATGCTCGGCCAGCAGTTGCAGGGCATCGATATGCTGTTGGTCGGCACCTTCTTTTCATCCACCATCGCAGCGGATTATTCGATCGCCTCGCGGCTCGCCTCTTTTTACCCCTTCCTGCTGCAGATCGTTATGCGCACGGTGATGCCGAAAGTTGGTCCGCTGTTTCACGCTGGTGATATTTCCGGCGTGAATACGCTTCTTAGCGAGCTCAGCCGTATCGCGCTGCCCATGGTTGCGGGCTTGGCGGGTGTAATCATTGGCGTGGCACCTTTTGTCGTCCATATGTCAGGAGACTATATCCCGGCTCTGCCGATCATGGTCGCTCTGGTGGTTGCGCCGCTGATCGGAACGATGTTTGTCGGTGTTGAGGCGGTACTGCGCATGAGCGGTCAAGGTGCCATTATTGCGATGGTGTCCGGATCATCCTCACTCATCCTTTGCCTTGGCAGCTTCGCTCTGCACAAGGTGCTCGGCATCTATGCGTTGCCGGCGTCGATGGCGCTTTCGACGGCACTCGTGAATTACTCTGTCACTCTGCGTGTTCGTCGCATGAGAATTACACTTTTCAACTCTCAGCGTCTTGTGATGCTTGTTCCTCTCTGCATCACTTTGGTAACTTTCGTAATCTGTTTGCCATCTCTCGTTTGCGCGATTTTGAGTGCGGTACTTCTTCTCGCGGCTGCTGGTTTTCTGGTGCTCCCGCGCTATCAGGCAAGGTATTTGGGGCTTTTTCAGTGATGGGCTTAACCGCTGTTGCAAAGACAATACTGCCTAAGCCGTTCCGTAATTGGTTGAAGGGGCTGAATTCAACGCGGCTCCTGGCGCAATATTCGGTGTACGATTTCAATCGCTTTCATCGGCATTCGTCCGCGGGCGGGCTTCGTGGAAGTCTGGCGCATGAAGATGCCGAGATGACGAAGACCTATCACGCGATTGAAAAGGGATTGTCGCTGCCGGTTCCGCGGCCGGGATTCGGGGCAATCGTTGTAAGCCGTCTTGCCAATACGCTTGCAAGGCGCATCCGGAACAACGGTCCTTGGACGCCCGCTTGCGCACACAGCCTGAATGCTCTTAGTGCCTACCTCCGTCACGCCCGCGAAGGCAGTGCTGCCATACCTAAAGGGGTTGAAGAGGTTCTTTCTTTGGCTGCGGAGCGCGGGCTCGAGATCTCAGGGAAACCAACAAAGCCTATACGCCGTGAAGATGTCGAAGCGGCGACATCGTTTGATGCGGAACGCTTCTTCTGGTCGCGCCATTCAGTGCGGCAGTTTTCGGACGAAGCTTTGGAGGCAGCTTTCCTCTTGAAGGCCATTGATATGGCTCGGTCCACTCCCTCGGTATGCAATCGCCAGTCCGGCCGTGTGCATATCTTCATGAAGCCCGAGGACAAGGAGAGGATACTGCGCCACCAAAACGGAAATCGCGGGTTTGGCGATACAGCTGGTGCGATTCTGGTCGTCACATCCGATCTATCCGCATTTGTCGATCCAAGTGAGCGCTATCAGGCATGGATCGATGGCGGCATGTTCGCCATGACCATTACGCTGGCCTTGCATGCCTTGGGTCTTGGCTCCTGCTGTCTGAATTGGTCTTCTCCACCGCAACTGGATAAAGCGTTGCACCGCGATGGAAGCATTCCTGCCGGTGAGACCGTGATCATGTTGCTCGCGGTGGGGCGCCTGCGGGAGAGCTTTGCCGTAGCAACCTCCGACCGCTTGCCCGTTTCTGAAATCGCCAGAGTGATTCAATGACATCGCATCCAAAAGTCATATATTTTGCGGGCCAGTGGTCCTTCGGAAATCGCGGGTGCGAGGCGCTGATTCGTTCCAACACAAAGCTGCTGCGTGAACGCTTTGCGGATATTCAGCTTATCTGTCCCTCCACCGACATAGAGCTCGATCGCAAGCAATGGCCGAATGCGGTATCGCAAGGGATCACCTTTGTGCCCGCCCCTAAGGTTCCACTGCGCCTTAAGCTTTGGAACCGGGCCTATACGCGGATGCCGAATGTCCATCGCTTAGGCATGCCGCCAGTGGGGGTGGATCCGGAAACCTCGAGGCAACTTGCTGGTGCTGATGCACTGATCATGACGGGCGGCGATATCATCTCGCTCGATTACGACCTGCTCAGTCTTTATTACTGGGTTGGCGTGGTGGAGGCTGCGCGAAAGCTCGGTAAGCCAACCCACCTTGTTGCGGCTTCGGTTGGTCCTTTCACCAAGCGCCCCGCGGTGGAACGCCAGATGACCCGCCATCTTGCGGGCTATACGTCCATCACCGTGCGAGAGACAGCGAGCTTCGGATATCTAAAAGGTTTGGGGCTGACGAATGTGCAGCTTGTTGCGGACCCCGCTTTTGTGATGGATTCGGAACCATGGGATACCAGCGCTGTCTTGGTGCCGGAGCGCAGCTATCTTGGGATCAATTTCAGCCCGCTGGTGCGTGGCTATCGTCCAACCGAAGATCTGCGCCGAGCTTTCGATCGCGAGATTGTGGAATTCTTTCACTGGGTGCTTGCCGAGACAGCCATGGACATCATGCTGGTGCCGCATGTCTGGCCCCTCGCCGGCGTCGATAACAACAGCGATTGGCACTATTTGCAGGGGCTGATGAACATGGCGGGCGATACTTCTGGGCGCATTCGCCTCCTGCCGGATGGGCTCAATACCGCGCAACTGAAATATGCTCTGGGGCTGTGCCGCTATTTCATCGGCGCGCGCACCCATGGCACGATCGGTGCGATATCCCAATCGGTGCCCACCTTGTCGATCGCCTACAGTATCAAGGCGATCGGCATCAATAACGACCTCTTTGGCTCGACAGACTATGTCCTGCCCACACCCGATGTAACGCGACAAAGCTTGTCCGCCGGGCTGCAACGTCTGATCGTGGACGAGAGTGCCATCAAGACACTTCTGGCCGCCAAACTGCCAGAATGGAAAAGCAGGGCGCGCAAAATTCCCGATGTTTTCGTAACCTCAGGTTCCGCATGCTAGGATCATTTGGTCAGATCGGGCGAAACGCGTTTTTGCGAGCAAGCGCTTGGCAGGGCGGTCTTGGCCCGGCTGTAGCGCTGGGGATCTATTTCTCAATTCATTATATGATCTTGATGGCTCAAAGTTCGTATGGGCCATCGCCACTGGACGAAACCGCGGTCACGCTGATTGCTCTGCCGGCACTCTATTATCTTACGCGTTCCGGCGACTGGACCATTGCGGTCTATTGCGGTTACATCTTTTGCCTGCTCGTAGGTCCATTGGCGCATAATTACGGCGGCGTGCCCCAGCCGATATCGTCCATCAAGGCGGCGGTTCTCGATCTGAAATTGCCTTTTGTCGTCTTGGCGGCTTCGTTTGCCTTTTCTGCCACGCGCGACGTCAAAAAGATCTTCACCTCCATGTATCTGGTGTTCATGGGCTTTGCCTTTTTGAATATCCCTTTTGTTTTCTATGACCTTGCGGCGGGGCACACGATTTTCGACCGCGAATTGGCGAGCAAGGGCTCCTATTTACAGCCTTTGGCGCTTTGCGGTTCAGCGGCTGAACTGGCTTGGCTCAATTGTCTTGCGTGTTTCGGGGCGCTGGCCCGTGGCGCTGAGCGGCGCAACGTCTGGTACACAGTGAGTGCAATTCTGTTCGCGTTGATGGTGGTGATCACCGCCTCCATCAAGGAGATTGCCGCACTCGTTTTGGGGGCATACCTAATCACTCAGCATCGCCAAGGCGGCTTGTTCAAGAACATGCTCCTCCTGGGGGCGGCGGCTGCCGTTTTGATTCCCCTATTCGCGTTCACCGGCGTGGGCGAATCCATGCTGGGCCACCTTAATATGTTCGTCGGTGCAGATGCCATTCCGACCGTGCGCGCGGGGATGATGAATGCCTCCTTCCAAATCGGGATAGATCATTTCCCATTTGGAACGGGCGGCGGCACCTTCGGCAGCGCCCCGTCTTATCAAGATGGCTATAGCAACGTTTATTACGCCTATGGCATCAGCATGCTGAATGGTGGCGGCCCCACTTTCGCGGCCTTCTTGCAGGACGTTTTCTGGGCAAAGATCATCGGCGAAGCGGGATTTCTCGGGGCAATCTGCTACGTGATCTATATCGCGACATTCGCGCTGCGCTGCTATCGCGCTATGCGCTATTCGGGTGGGCGCGCCGACGTCGCCACGCGATATAGCCTCGCGGTGCAGGTGATGCTGTTTCTTGTATCTCTGGCATCATCGCCTTACACCAATGAGCTCTTGCTTGTGGTTGCCGGTGTAACGATGGCCTATGGTGCACGCAGCGAAGCGCTCTATGTTCCAGCCCCGCGTAGCCGGTACATCGCCCCGTCTCCACGCCCGTTTGTTAGTCCCCATGCCAAGCTCCCCAAATAGCGTCTCGCGACGTCTGTTCCTGGCGAGCTCCGCGGCAGTTGCCTCGGCGACGAGTGCTGACGCATTGCCCTCGGCAATAGGCACTACACTTGGGCTGGGCACTGTTCTTCAGGCAAAAGGCGCGCAGATTTCAGCCGATGTCGCCGCGCTCCAGGTTTCGGGGTACGCAACGGCGGGGGATGGTGGGGATACAATCTACCGGCGTGTTGCGGCAAAGCCTTCTCACAGTGCCGCGTTTCGCTCGGCGGATGGCGCGTGGTGGGAGTTGGCGGGCGATAGCTTTCGCCTTTTCGTGTTTCACAATGATGCTGCCACAGCGCTGATCATCGCGGAAAGCTATTTCAACGCCAAGGGCGCTGGTCGGCTTCTGTTGCCGCCTTGCGATGTTCCTGTATCCAAAACGATCTATCTGCCCATTGGCTCCTCGCTGATCGGCGTGCCATGGCGGACCAGGTTATTGACCACCGCCGAGGCTGCTTACGACGACAACGTTCTCTTCCGGCTGAATGTGGGCGGCGATGGCAAATGGGAGCAGGGTTTTCCCGGCCCGCGCGCCGGGTTCATCGAAGATATCCGCTTTGTGAACAACGCCAATCGCGATGTACGGGCATTCGATCTCGGCGGCGGCTATAGCTTGAAGCGCGTGGCGGCGGAGAACTTCTGCCAGCTTGCGCATATGGCGCCTGATTATGTGGATCAGGTGAGCTTCGAGCAATGCCTGTTGTTTTGGCGCAAGCCGCCTTCCTCTTGGCCCGCGCGGCACCAGCAGGGAATCTCGAGCGGGGCGTTTGGTGATGGTCTGCGCATCGATGGCTGTCACATCATGCCTTTTGTCGGTGACAAGGCGGAAGGCATGGCGGAATACGTTGGTATCTCGCTATCGGCTTGCCGCGGCGGGACCATCGCCAACCACATCAACGGCAAAATCCAGTTCACCGATTGTGCCGCGCTCGCCGTCACTGGCGGGCATTTCGAGCTTGGCGGGCTCGAGCTTTTGCGCTCCCAGATAGCCGTCAAGAGCACTATATTTTTTAATCGTGGGTTGCTCGGCCGTACGCCAATCGACGTTCTTCCGGCTCCGAGCGAAAGCTGCAACAGCCTCGATTTGGAAGACGTGCGGTTTGAAATCCTGGAAAACTTTGGTGGTGTGGTCACGGGTGCAGATGTGAAGCTGGCGCGCGGCAGTCGGTTGACCACGCGGGGCAGCTTTCGCCGTTTCGGGCGGAACGGAAATCTTTCGCTTCAATGCCTGTTCGGATTCATCCTGGCGGATGAGCGAGGTTTTCCGTTGCCGGATTGGATATCGAAGGCCGCCGCGTGTTCCATGGACGGATCGGTTGAAGCCGATGGCACGATCTCGACTCCCATAACTGCTTCGACGCCGCGCGCGAATGCGCTATCACTGCGGACCGACAATGTGGCGGGGCCTTTCACGGCGCCGTCGTCCACATATTATTATACCTATCAGCTTTTCTACGACATGCAGCGCCTCATCGGTCATGAGGTGGATGCTGCGCCGGTGTCACTTCGCCTGCAACAAGGTAAGGCAGGCGCTGTCCTTTTGCCTTCACGCGTGGTTGGCGTCACTTTGCGGGTATATCGGGGCACCGAGCCGGGCCGGTATCGCTGGATGGCAGATGTGCCGGTCGTCGCTGCGAATGAACTTTATGATTTTGGCAGACATCTTTCAGGTTTTGCCTGGCAGGCCCGCTCGCCGGGCCCAACTGTCGCGCTTTCGCTTCCCGGATTTTTCGGAACAGTGTCGTGGCGGGGCGGCTTGGTCGATGCGACTGCGCGCGCGAGCTTGGCCAGCCCATTTCCTGTTTCGGGGCAATGGCGTGCAGGTGACCGGCTTAGCTTTGCTCATCCCCTACGTCAGAGCGACGGACGTGATGCCATTGGCCTGATCTGCAGCGCGGATACCCAAACCAAGGTTCAGCGCGCCGATTTTCGGCTTCTTATCGCGAGCTGAAATCTTCCGTAGAATTTTGTAGCGCTCGTTACAGAATTCTGCTACTGAATGCTCACCCCAATCTGGCGATCTGTCAGGCGTTCTCCCGGGCCGTTGAACGCTTGGCGGCTTTGCCAGGCTGGGGCAACCCGTTCACGGCCATGGCCGCGATGTTGCGCAAATCCTCACGGCTCGCGCCGTTGACGGCTTGCACACACAGGCCTGAGCCAATGGCCATAATATAACGTGCGAGTTCGGCGGGCTTGGCCTCTTCGGGCAAGTCGCCGCTGCGTTTGGCGCATTCAAAGCGTTCACGCAAAGCCAGTTCGTTCGCCATTTTGTGGCGGGAAATCTGTTCGGCGACTTCGCCTTCCACGGTGGAAAGGCCCGCCTTGACCAGAAGGCATCCCGGCGGATGCTTTTTGTCGGTAGCGTAATCGGCAATGGCGCTGAGATATCTAAGCGCCACGTCGCGTGCAGTGGGCTCGTCGATGATCTTGAGCAGTACCTTTTCGCGTGCCGCATCGTAATGTTCGAGAACGGCGCGAAACAAACCCTGCTTGGAGCCGAAGGCCGCATAAAGGCTCGGCGAGTTGATGCCCATGGCTTCGGTCAGATCGCTGATGGAAGCGGCCTCATAGCCCTTCAGCCAGAACACATTTCGGGCGGCGTTCAGGGCTTCTTCCAGGTCAAAGGCGCGATGCCGCCCCATAAATAATGTCCTCCAGCAAAATTTTGTGTCGATCGTTACAGAATTACCCTTGAAGGTGTTCAGTAGCGACCTATCTGTAACGCTCACTACAAAATAGTGGAGCGGCACCATGGTTTCAAGTTTCGTACGTAAACACCCCAGAATTCTCCTTGCCGGCGTATTGGCTGTGCTGGTCGCCACCCCGGTAGTGATGACCTATCGCGCGTCGGCCGGCCCGGCCCAGGCCGCGGCGCAAGCCATTCCGGTCGGTACGCGCACCATTGCGCCCCGCCAAGTCCAGCTTTGGGCTGAGTTTTCCGGCAGGTTGACGGCCGTCGACGCGGCGGAGATTCGCCCGGAAGTGGCAGGCCGTATCACCGAAATCCGCTTCAAGGATGGCCAGAAGGTAAACGCCGGTGATGTGCTCCTCGTCATCGATCCGCGCCCCTTCGAAGCGGCCCGCGCCAAGGCTGAGGCTGATCTTGCCTCCGCGAAGGCCAGCGCCGCCTATGCCCGCACCGATCTGCAGCGCGCGGAAGGTTTGATCAAAGCCAACGCTATCGCGCGCAGCCAATATGATCAGCGGGTCAGTGCGGATCGCGTGGCCGAGGCAAGCGTGGCCGTTGCTCAGGCTGCGCTACGCCAGGCGCAGATCGATGTCGACCACGCCTATGTCAAAGCGCCGATTTCTGGCCGCATCAGCCGTCCAGAGTTGACACTGGGCAATCTAGTGCAGGCCGCGCCCAACGCGCCGCTTTTGGCGACGATTGTTTCGGATAATGGCATCTATGCCGATTTTGATGTCGATGAGCACACCTATGTCGATACCGTGCGCGCGGAAGCCGACAGCCACGAGGCCGAGCAGCATCTGCCAGTTGCCATGACTGTGCAGGGCACCAACAGCGGCGGCGCCTATCACGGCACGATCTATAGCTTCGACAACAAGATCGATAGCGCATCAGGCACGATCCGCGCCCGCGCCAAGTTCGATAATAAAGACGGCAGTCTCGTGCCCGGCATGTTCGTCTCTGTGCGGCTTGGCTCTGGTTCCACGCGTGCTGCACTTCTGGTGCCCGAACGCGCGGTGCAGTCCGACCTCAACAAGAAGTTCGTCTATGTGGTTGGCCGTGGCGACAAGGCTGAAATGCGCGAGGTTAAGCTTGGTGCCAGTGTGGAAGGTGAGCGCATCGTGCTCTCCGGCCTCAAGACTGGCGATCGTGTGATTGTGGATGGTGTGCAGCATGTCGCCCAAGGCGCACCCGTGATGATCGAGAAGAAGCTCGCTCTGGCGCGCTGATCTAAAAAGATTTGGAGAACCGGCGATGAATCTGTCGCGCTTTTTTGTAGACCGGCCGATTTTCGCCGGTGTGATTTCGGCCATCATTTTTCTGGCTGGGTTGATCGCTCTTTTCCAACTGCCGATTTCGGAATATCCCGAAGTCGTGCCGCCCTCGGTGGTGGTGAAGGCGCAGTTTCCCGGCGCCAATCCGAAAGTCATCGCCGAGACGGTTGCCACGCCCTTGGAAGAACAGATCCAGGGCGTGGAGAACATGCTCTATATGTCGAGCCAGGCTGCCTCTGATGGCACGCTCACCCTGACGGTGGTGTTCAAGCTCGGCACGGATGCCAATCTCGCCCAGCAGCTTGTGCAAAACCGCGTCAACCAAGCATTACCGCGCTTGCCGGAAGTGACGCGTAGCCTAGGCGTGACCACAGTGAAAAGCTCGCCTGACCTGACCATGGTCGTGCATCTGGTCTCGCCCAATAACCGGTACGACATGTTGTACCTGCGCAATTACGCGGTGCTGAATGTCAAAGATCAGCTCGCCAAGATTGAAGGCGTGGGTTCGGTGCAGCTCTTCGGCTCGGGCGATTACGCCATGCGCCTTTGGCTCAACCCGGAAAAGCTCGCGGCCCGTAATCTCACCGCCAATGATCTGGTGCAGGCTGTTCGCCGTCAGAACGTTCAGGTCGCCGCGGGCGTGATCAATGGCCCGCCTTATAGCGCCAAAGGCGAATTGCAGCTTCCCATCAATGCGCAAGGTCGTCTGACCGATCCAGAGCAGTTCAATGAGATCATCATCAAGCAGGAAAACGGTGTCGTCACCCGGCTGAAGGATGTCGCGCGAGTGGAGATCGATGCCTCTCAATATGGGCTTCGTTCGCTCTTGGATAACCAGCAGGCGGTCGCGATCCCGATTTTCCAGGCGCCTGGTTCAAACGCCATCGCGATCTCAGATCAGGTGCGCGCCACGATGAAGGGGCTCTCGGCGAATTTTCCGCCGGGGCTGGAATACCGCATCGTCTATGATCCGACCGTGTTCGTGCGCGGCTCTATCGAGGCGGTGGTGCATACCCTGCTCGAAGCCGTGGCATTGGTCGTGCTGGTCGTGGTGCTGTTCCTGCAGACCTGGCGTGCCTCCATCATTCCGCTTCTTGCCGTTCCGGTTTCGATCATCGGCACCTTCGCGGCCATGTATATCTTCGGCTTTTCCATCAATGCGCTATCGCTGTTCGGGCTTGTGCTCGCCATCGGTATCGTGGTGGACGACGCCATCGTGGTGGTCGAAAATGTTCAGCGCGGTATCGAGGAAGGTTTGTCGCCCCGCGATGCCACCTTGCGCGCCATGCGCGAGGTGACAGGGCCGATCATTGCCATCGCGCTGGTGCTGTGCGCGGTGTTCGTGCCGGTCGCCTTCATCTCGGGCCTGACGGGCGAATTCTATCGTCAGTTTGCGCTTACCATTGCCTTCTCAACCATCATCTCCGCCTTCAATTCGCTCACCCTTTCGCCCGCGCTGGCGGCCCTGCTGTTGAAATCCCCCCGCGCGCCCAAGGACGGGTTAACCCGTGTGATGGATCGCTGGTTCGGCGGTGTGTTTTCCCGCTTCAATCGATTCTTCCTCAGCTCCTCCGAGCGCTATGCCTCAGGCACGCGCAAGCTGGTGCACCACAAGACGCGGGCACTGCTGGTCTATGGCGTTCTTCTCGCGCTGACCTATGTCGGCTTCAATCTGGTGCCGCCGGGCTTTGTGCCGCTGCAGGATAAGCAATATCTCGTTAGCTTCGCGCAGTTGCCACAAGGCGCCACGCTGGATCGTACCGAAAAGGTCATCCGCGAGATGTCGGAAATCGCCTTGAAGCAGCCCGGCGTTGATCACGCCGTGTCGTTCCCGGGCCTTTCGATCAACGGTTTTATCAATAGTCCTTCCGCTGGCATTGTCTTTGTTACGCTGAAACCCTTCGAGGAACGCAAATCCGCGGAGCTCTCCGGCATGGCGATCTCTCAGGCTCTGCAGAAGAAGTATATGGCGATCAAGGATGCTAATATCGCCATCTTCCCGCCGCCGCCTGTGCAGGGGCTCGGCACTATTGGCGGCTTCAAGCTGCAAGTCGAAGACCGCAACGACGCTGGCTACGAAGCGCTCAACGACGCCATGGTGGCGGTGCAGATGAAGGCACGCCAGGCACCGGAGTTGGCGGGCGCCTTCTCCAACTACTCCATCGGTGTGCCGCAGTTGAATGCCGACCTCGACCGCACGCGCGCCATGCAGCTCGGTGTGGATGTGCAGGATGTCTTCGACACCATGCAGATCTATCTTGGCTCGATCTACGTCAACGATTTTAACAAATTCGGTCGCACCTATCAGGTGATCGCGCAGGCCGACACCCAGTTCAGGTCCAACCCGCACGACATCTTAAATCTGAAAACCCGCAATGCCGCAGGCGAGATGGTGCCGCTTGGCTCTGTACTTCGCCTCACCGAAACCATCGGGCCGGATAGTGCGACCCGCTATAACGGCTTCCGCTCGGCGGATTTGAACGGTGCTCCGGCGCCGGGCTATTCCTCCGGCCAAGCCCAGGCAGCCATTACCAAGATTCTGGAAGAGACCTTGCCCAAGGGCATGCGCTTCGAATGGACAGAGCTCACCTATCAGCAGATCCTGGCAGGCAACACGGCGCTGCTTGTCTTCCCACTCTGCGTGCTCCTGGTCTTTCTGGTGCTGGCGGCACAGTATGAAAGCCTGGTGCTGCCGCTGGCCATCATCCTGATCGTGCCGTTATGCTTGTTCTCGGCCATCTTCGGTGTCTGGATGACGGGCGGTGACAACAACGTCTTCACCCAGATCGGCCTCTTCGTGCTGATAGGCCTTGCTTCGAAGAATGCGATTCTGATCGTGGAATTTGCCCGCGAGCTGGAGATGCATGGCCGCTCGACTATAGCGGCGGCGATCGAGGCTGCGCGGCTGCGGCTTCGTCCCATCCTGATGACGTCCTTCGCGTTCATCATGGGTGTGGTGCCGCTGGTGCTCTCGAGTGGCGCGGGCGCCGAGATGCGCCACGCCATGGGTGTCGCCGTGTTCTTTGGCATGCTCGGGGTGACCTTCTTCGGTCTCTTCCTGACACCTGTATTTTATGTGCTGCTGCGGCTCCTGGAGCAGCGCATTACCTCTAAAACGCCGCGCCAGATCCCGGACGGGGCGGTTTCTCCAGCCGAATAGGCACCATCCCTGAAAACGAAAGGGGCGGCATCGCGTTGGCAATGCCGCCCTTTTTTTTATGCGTTACGCCGGATGGCTTCTATCGTGCTGCGGCAGTCTTCATCGCATGGGCGGCGAGGGCCACCTGAGTCCGGTTGCGCACATTCAGTTTGCGCATCAGCACGGTCATATGGGCCTTTACCGTCGTTTCGGCGATGCCAAGATCAAAAGCGATTTGCTTGTTCAACAGCCCGGACTGTACCCGGTCGAGAATTTTCATCTGCATGGGCGTAAGCGCAATAGAGGGTTCCGGACAGATGCCGACGCTCCCCTCGCGGATATTTTGCATTTCCACGGACTTCTCCCTGTCGCGGGCATTTGAGTGCCCAATAGTTGAGGCGCTTTCTTGGTGAAGCTCTGTTCGGATCATAGGCAAATTTGTTGGACAACTTCAAGCAAATGTGTTGCTCAAAAGACCAATTGTGGCTGAATGTTGCAAACACCCCCTATAATCTGTCATACAGCAGCACAAGCAGTGGCTGTAGCTCGGCAGAGAGACCGGGTAACTGTCGGGAGGGGCGAGGATGACCAAGCGTTACGCTCGAGTTTTCTGTCCGAAGCGGCTGTTTCATGCTCACGGCTGACGTGCAACTCGCGCTAGCAGCAGTTTTCGGAGTGGCTCTGGCGATTCTGATGATCGTGCGCGGGCGCTTTCATCCTTTTGTGGCGTTGCTCTGTGGCGCGTTCGTCATTGGGCCTCTCAGCGGGCTTTCGCTGATCGATACCGAAAAGGCGATTCAAAAAGGCGCCGGCGATGTTCTCGGAAGCATCGGCTTGGTAGTGGCGTTGGGCCTTGCTTTGGGCACCATGCTGCAGATTTCCGGTGGCGCATCCGCTCTGGCGCGCTGGATGATTGGCCGGCCCGAAGCGCGCCGGGCGCCATGGATGAGCTTGGCGGTTGCGCTGATTATCGGTTTGCCGTTGTTCTTCGAGACCGGGCTTGTACTGCTGTTGCCGATTATCGCGGGCGCTGTCGCGGCATTGCCCCAAGGCGAAAAGCGCGATTACCTGCTTTTGACCATAACGCTTTCCGCGCTCACCGGGCTTTCGGTCACGCATGCTTTGATTGTGCCCCATCCCGGCCCGCTTCTTGCGGTGGCCACACTGCACGCGGATGTGGGGCGCACCATGCTCCTTGGCATGCTCGTTGCGCTGCCTACCGCGATACTCGCAGGCCCCTTGCTTTCGCTCTTCACCGCGAAAGGTCTGCGTCTCTCCATGCCGACGCTGGTCGCCCAAGCAGAAACTATCGCCGCGCCGCCAACCATTCGTGCGCTGATTGTTGTGCTGCTGCCGGTTGTTTTGATCGCGAGCGGGCAGCTTCACGCCATTTTTCCGAAGAGCGCCTTCGCGGCTTGGGTCTCGGCGGCGTCCAATCCGGTGTTCGCGCTGCTGCTCGCCTGTCTTGTCGCCCTGCCACTTCTCTTCGGGCGGCAGTTGCGCAAGGCCCAGCTACATGAGCTGATCTGGTCTGAAACCATGAAGCCGGTGGGGACCATCCTGCTCTCGATCGCGGCGGGTGGCGCGTTGAAACAGGTGCTGGTGAGCGCCGGCATGTCCGATGTGCTGGCCCGCTTGGCCGCCCAGGGATCGCTTTCGCCCATCATCTTGGCGTGGGCTATCGCGGTAGCCATTCGCTTGGCTACAGGCTCGGCGACGGTGGCCACCATCACCGCAGCGGGTGTTATGCCGGGCGTCGTGGTCTCAACGGGCGTGTCGCCAGAATGGGTGGTGCTCGCCATCGGTTCCGGCTCGGTGTTTTTCTCTCATGTCAACGATCCTGGCTTCTGGCTGGTGAAGAGTTATCTTGGCACTTCCACGCCAGCGACCTTTCGAACTTGGTCTGTGCTTGAAACGGTGATCTCGCTATGCGGACTAGCTTTGGTACTGGTGTTCAGCCGGCTCATCTGAATCGGGGACTTGCAATGAGCGGAAGACGCCTTGCAGATCAGGCCTATTCAGGGATTGTCGAGTACATCACCTCGCAGAAAATGTCGGTGGGTGATCGCTTGCCTGCTGAAACACAGCTGGCGGAAATGTTCGGAATCTCGCGCACCATCGTGCGGGAGGCGCTGGTGCGCCTGGCTTCCGACGGCATTACCGAAGCTCGTCGTGGCTCGGGTTCTTTTGTCAAGAATAAGCCCTCTGACCGGCTGATCGCCTATACAGGTAATCTCTCGGCGGCCTTGGGTACCTATGAAGTGCGCTTCGTCCTCGAAACCGAAGCCGCGCGTCTCGCCGCCATGCGCCGCTCCGAACATGACATGATGAATATCGAAGAAAGTATGGGGCGCTTGCGGCATGCGCTGATGACCAACGCTCCCGCCCATCATGAGGATATGGAGTTACACCGCCAGATTGCGCTTGCTACCGCCAATCCCACCTTCATGATTGCGCTCGATGCACTGCGCGAGCAGGTGGATAAGATCATGCAAGCCGGTGTCGATATTTCCCGCTCCCGTTCCCCTGACATTATCGGCGCGATGCTGCGCGAGCACGAGGCTATTGTCGACGCTATCCGGGTGCGCGATGCCGATAGTGCCGCGCTTGCCATGCGCTGGCATCTGGCAGAAGGGCGAAAAAGGCTGATGCCGTAGATTATTTGGTGCCGTTTGGCGGAAGGGCTTGGATCCAGGCGATGATGTCCTGGCAAATTGCCTCGGGTGGCTTCTGGCCATCCAGGGTGAGAACGCCTTCCTCCGGTGCCGGGCGCTCGAGAGTGTCAAGCTGGCTGCCCAGAAGGCTTGCCGGCATATAGTGGCTTTTGCGTTCAGAGAGCCGGCGCAGCAATTCCTCGCGTGAGCTATCCAGCAGAACAAAGCATACGGGCGACGTAATCGCGTGGCGCAGCCGATCGCGATAGGCGTGTTTTAAGGCTGAGCAAGACGCAACGCCAATACCATGCTCGGCAATGGTGCTATTTACCGCCTCACCAATCCTGTCCAGCCATGGCCAGCGGTCGTCATCATTCAAGGCAATGCCTGCCGCCATTTTCGCAATGGATGCAGGCGCGTGATAGAGATCGCCTTCGATCTGCGGGCAACCAATAAGCTCCGCCAAGGCCTTGCTAACAGTCGTTTTCCCGCTGCCGCTGACACCGATGACAAAGATCGCGAACGGCCGCGCGACAGCCGGAATGTTACCCATACGGTTTGCCGACTCCATGTTTTGCGCGGTGTTGTGCTGTTCGATTGTGTGCATCGCAAATGAATTTGAAACTACGACTTAGGTCGTGGATGTCACGCGGGGCATCCCCGGTATCATACCGCAATGCTGAAGCCCGAATGGGTCTGCTGGCGCATTGAGCGGTGTGCCCACCAAAGAGGGCGATACATCAGGACTACGCGGGGAGTGTAAAGCCATGAAACATTGCGATCAAGCAACCCAAAAATGGAAACGGGATGCGATTTTCCGCGCCTGTCTGGCATCGGCGAGCTATGTGGCAATACTCGCGGCGGTCCCAGCCGCGGCACAATCGGCAGGCGGTGCTGACACACTTGAAACCATCGTCGTTACCGGAACGCGTATTCAGGCGAGCGGATTCACCGCGCCAACGCCGACTCAAGTGATCGGAACAGAGCAGATCGAGAAGAATGCTCAGCCCAACATCTTCACCACGATCGCTCAATTGCCATCGCTGCAGGGCTCGTCTGGTACAGCGGTCAATACCTTCTCCACGTCCTCCGGGCAGCAGGGACTTAGCTCCTTTTCATTACGCGGCCTGACGCCTATCCGCACCTTGACCCTTCTTGACGGTCAGCGTGTGGTGGGCGCAAACGTCACCGGCGTGCCCGACATCAGCTTGTTTCCACAGCTTTTGGTGCAGCGTGTCGATGTCGTGACGGGCGGTGCCTCAGCGTCTTACGGCTCGGACGCGGTGGGCGGCGTGGTCAACTTCATCACCGATAAGCGTTTCACGGGCATCAAAGCTAATGTTCAAGGCGGCATCACCACCTATGGTGACAACGCGCAATATCTCTTGCAGGCGGCGGTTGGACATAATTTCCTCAATGACCGGCTGCATGTCCAAGTTTCGGGCGAATATGATCATGAAGACGGCATTCCGCCGGGCGGCTTTGGCGAAAATGCTCCGAATGGGCGGAGCTGGTATCACGCCACCACACTGGTCAACACGGGCATCACCAATAACGGTTCTCCGCAATATCTCTTGCGCGATCACGCGCAAGCCACCGGCTATTCGAAATACGGTCTGATCTCCGCCGGGCCTCTGCAGGGCACAGCTTTTGATGCCAACGGCCAGCCCTTCTCATTTCTCTACGGCTCCAATGGCGTGCCCGCCAAGGATGCCAGCGGCAATGTCACTGGCTGCTATATCGGTTTTTGTCTCGGTGGGGATCGCTCCGGCGCTGTCGGTATCGGGGCATCGCTTCAGTCAGGCATCAAGCGCCTCGATGGCTACACGCGTATCGGATTCGATCTCGATTCCAACAACGAGATTTACGCTACCTTCAATATGGCCCGGGTTACCTCCAACAATCAGCCCAATCCCGGTGCCCAGAAATCGGGCCTGACGATGTCCTGTTCGAACCCCTATGTTCCGACGTTGATTCAGCAGGCCTGCACCGCCAACAACATCACGAGCTTCAAATACGGCACCGACAACGCCATGTTGCCGAACATCCATGTCAACACATCACGCCGTCAAATGCGCGCGGTGTTCGGTGCGGATGGCAAGCTCTCTCTGGGTGATACGTCCTGGCGCTATGACGCCTATTACGAGCATGGCGAGGAAATCACGGATATTCGCGTCCGCAACATCCTGCTGACAAATCGCTATAACGCGGCGATCAATGCCACTCTGCTGAATGGTCAGATCGTTTGCGCCGATGCGACCGCGCGCGCCAATGGCTGTCAGCCGCTCAACATTTTCGGCGGCCTGGCGCCAAGCCCCTCTGCGCTTTCCTATATCGTTCCGGATAAAGGACCTTTCCAGCACACCCATCAGCAGCAGGATGTGGTGAGCCTGAACCTCAACGGCGAGCCTTTCGCCTTATGGGCAGGGGATGTTTCGGTGGCGTTTGGCGGTGAATACCGGCGTGAGAATTATCGCGTCAACGCCGATCCCTATGGCGCGGGCATCACGGCGACCAACACCTATAACAGCACCTATCCCGCAGATCCCGTTTTGGCGACCGCTGGCAGCAACTGGTTTGCGGGCAATTACCACGACGGCACCGGCACATATGATGTGAAGGAAGCCTATCTCGAAATCAACGCCCCCTTCCTCAACTCGCCGCAATTTGGCAAAGCCAGTCTCAACGTGGCGGGCCGCTGGACCGATTACTCCACCTCCGGCACGGTCTACACCTGGAAGATTGGTGGTACCTGGGATACGCCGCTGGAAGCGGTGCGCCTGCGCGCGGTAATGTCGAACGACGTGCGCGCGCCCAACCTGTCGGAGCTCTTCGCCGCGCCCACAACGACGACGGTGCCGAGCTTCACCAATCCCTTCAACAAGACCTCGGTCACTATTCTGCAGAACACGATCGGCAATTCGGCTCTGAAGCCTGAAATCGCCCGTAATATCGAGGCAGGTATCGTTCTGTCGCAACCGAGCTGGCTGCCAGGCTTCTCCGCTTCCTTTGATTACTACCGCATCAAGCTGACCAAGGGTATTTCGAGCCTCACCGCGGATCAGATCGTTAATTTCTGTTTCAACGGTATCAATCAGACCTGCGGCGCATTCAATTTCAATCCGGCCTCCGGCCTTCCTTTTGTGAATGTGCAGCAGTTCAATCTGGCATCGATCTTCACCGAGGGCTTCGACTTGGAGGGCAGTTACCAGTTCGATCTGCCCGATATGGTGCCTGGCCACTTCACTCTGCGCGGGCTCGCGACGAACATCGGCACCTTCCTCACCGATCCTGGCATTCCGGGCACCATTCCGCAGCAAACCGCGGGCACCAACTCTGGCGCAACCCCGCATTGGAAATTCCTGATGACCCAAAGCTGGGATAACGGCGTCTTCAGCTTCAATCTGCAGGAACGCTGGTTTACCGATGGCGTAATCGACCGCAAATATGTGGTCTGCCAGACGGGCTGTCCGGTTTCGACAGGTAATAACCCGACACTCGATAACAATTTCATGAGCGGGGCGTTCTATCTCGATGTCGGTGGTACCTACAGCTTCACCGATTCCATGACGGCCTACTTCAAGATCGACAATTTGTTCGATCGTGATCCGACGCCGTCACCACAGACCAATACCGGCCTCGATACCAATCCAGCGCTTTATGACATTGCCGGCCGGACGTTCCGGGTCGGCGTGCGGTTCAGCATGTAAGTGGGGGAATGACGGTGTTGCGCGCGATACTTCTTGGCTGTGTCCTGGCTCTTGGTTTGGTTCAAACCGCACAGGCGCAAGCATCCCCGTCATCCACCTCCGTTTTTCAATCGGCGCCGCCTGAACCTGGCGCCATCACCGTGACCGGGAAGGGTGATGGGCAAGCCGACGATACGGCCGCGCTCCAAGCGGCCATAGATAAAGCAGCCGACGGCGGCGGTATCGTCTTTCTCCCCCCTGGGCGATACCGCATCAGCCGCACGATCCTTGTATGGCCGGGCGTCAGGATCTATGGCGTCGGCGCGTCGCGCCCGGTCCTTTTTTTAGGGCCTAATACGCCGGGTTTTCAGCGCGGCGTGGCCAACATGGTCGTCTTCACCGGTGCCAAGCGCGGCGCCATAGAGCATGTGCCCTTTCCGCCGCCCAGCGTCGTGCCGTTTGATCCAAAGGTGGCGGATGCTAATTCCTCCACTTTCTATTCCGCCATCAGCAATGTGGATGTGGAGATCGGAGAGGGCAATCCTGCCGCGGCCGGAGTGCGCTTGCGCATCGCGCAGCACGCGTTTCTTACCCATATGGATTTTCATCTCGGCTCCGGCTTCGCGGGCATATATCAAGCGGGAAATCTGGTCCGCGATGTGCGCTTCTTCGGTGGCCGCTATGGCATTGTCAGCGAGAAAACCTCACCAGCGTGGCAGTTCACCATTCTGGATTCGGTTTTCGAAGGCCAGAAGAACGCCGCGATCCGCGAGCATGAGCTAAGCCTGACGCTCGTCAATGTCACCATGCGCAATACGCCCGTCGGCATCGAGATTGATCCCGGCTATAGCGACCGCTTATGGGGCAAGGATGTCCGCTTCGAAGGCGTACGCCAAAGCGCAGTTCTTATCTCGGAAGAGAAGAACGTCCAGACACAGATTGGTTTTGAAAATGCGTTGGCCGCCGATACGCCAGTCTTCGCGCGCTTCCGGGAGAGCGGCAAAAGCGTAGCGGGCAAGGGGCGCTATTACCGCGTCACAGATTTCAGCCATGGGCTTGCGGTGCCCGGTCTTGGCCAGATGGGCAAGATCAACACCAAAGCTGATATCACTGGGCTCGATAGTCTACCGCCGCCGCGCGCCGATGCGGTGCGTGCCCTGCCGCCAGTATCTGAATGGGTCAGTGTGAAAAGCCTGGGCGCCAAGGGCGATGGGCAGGCCGACGATACCGCTGCGCTGCAGAAGGCTGTCGATAGTCATCGCGTGGTCTTTCTACCGATGGGCAATTACAGTGTGAACACCACTCTGCATTTGAAGTCCGATACGGTTTTGATCGGCCTGCATCCCAACCTCACTCAGATTTTTCTCCCCGAAGAGACGCCCGCCTATAAAGGCGTGGGCGGCCCCAAGGCGCTGATCCAATCGGCCGAGGGAGGTGACGCGATCGTCTCGGGCATCGGCATCTTCACCGGCGGCATCAACCCGCGAGCCACGGGGCTACTGTGGATGGCGGGCGAGCATTCGCTGGTCGACGATGTGAAATTTCAGCTCGCACTCAAAAACGAGTTCTTCAGCGGTGCGCGGCCCACGCCTTTCACCGCCGCCCAGACCGCCATGAATGTGCCTTATCAGATTTTCGGCACCAAGCCTGAGCCGCGCTGGGATGGTCAATATCCAAGCCTTTGGGTGACCAAGGGCGGAGGTGGCACTTTCGTTGGCTGCTGGACGCCGAACACGCTGGCGGGCGCAGGTTTCTATATCTCCGATACCTCCACGCCCGGTCATGCCTATGAAATGTCGGTAGAGCATCACGTCCGCAACGAGATCGTGCTGGAACGGGTTTCCAATTGGGAGTTTCTCGCGCCGCAGACCGAAGAGGAATATCGCGAAAGCGGCAATGCGGTGTCGCTCGAGATTCGCGATTCCCACGACATTCTGGTCGCGAATTATCACGCCTATCGTGTCACACGTACCCAGCTTCCCGCGCCCGCGGCGGTCCGGCTTTATAATGCGCGCAATATCCGCTTCCGGAATGTGCAGGTGAATGCCGAGAGTGGCTACACGAGCTGTGAGGGCACGGATTGCATTACCTATCTGCGCGCCAATAAGTACCCCTTCGAGAATGCGATTGAAGACACGACCTCTGGGCGGAAGCTGCGTGAACGGGAATTCGCCAGCCTCGACATAGGGGCGACGCCAACACCGGCTTCGACGTCTGGGCAAGAGGTGAAAAAGCTCGCTGATGGCTTCTTCGCACTCGGCGGCGGTGCGGTGGATGCTCAAGGCAACCTCTACTTCATCGACCGCAGCTTCCAGCGCATCTATAGCTGGTCGAGGGATCGCGGGCTCCAGATCGTGAACAGCCATCCTTTGGACGCAGTGAACCTTGCGGTGGATCGTTCGGGAAATCTCTTGGTGCTATCTTCAGCGGGCTATGCGGGGGCGGTGTTCTCGCTCGCCCCCAATGGAGAGAGCCTCGTGCCGCTCTCTTCCCAGGCCGTGAACGCTTCCGCCAAAGCGGCTTTCGCTCTGCCGACCAATTGGTGGGTGAATGGCGAGTTCAAGGATCAATATGTCCCCGCTAAGGACCATTTTGTCACCTTGGCTGAGATGTTCGCTAAAACGGTTTCGACGGCGCCTGGCAAAGCCTATGTATCACCCGACGGCAGCCTGATTTTGCCTGCCTATCGCACCGTGCATCAGGGACCGCCCGATAATCGCGGCTGGCGCTTCTCGCCGTCGCTTGACACCTATGGCTTCACCGTCGCCGAACCCGGGGCGCGCATATATATCAGTAATGAATCCGAGGCCCGGACCTACAGCGCGCGGGTGACGAAGAACGGCACGCTCGCTGATCTTAAGGTTTTCGCCGATCGTGGCGGAGAGAGCGTGGCGACCGATGCTTCGGGAAAGGTCTATCTCGCCAACGGACAGATCTTCGTGCATGGGCCTGAAGGTCAAGAACTTGGCCGGATTGATGTCCCTGAGCGCCCGATTCAGTTGGTGCGCGGCAAGGGGATGCTCTTTATCCTCACCCATCACAGCCTCTATGCGCTCGGCCTTCCTGGGGCAGAATAAAGGTCGGGTGGCGAATCTCCGTATTATCCCTTATGTGTTTGAAGCCTCAATCTGCGCAGCTCTGTGGAAGAGAGAATCATTTTCTACCAGAGCTTCGCGGATGATTGCGCTACCAATGTTATTGATCACCATAATACGCATACAGACGAAGCTGATAGCGCTTTCCCGATAATCTGATTCGTTGCGCAGTGAATCGCAGTCACGCTGAAGAATTGGAGGCGAAGCGGCAGCACGCGGTGGCGGCACTCTTGCAACAAGCATTCGTATTCAGAACACAATCTCGCCATGAATACGTATGCAACAGGTTGGCATATTTTCGCCACAGGGTAATCCTCCCCCCGAAACAAGTGGCCGGAATACCGGCTACGAAAAAGCCCCGGCGCATAGCGCTGCAGGGCATATATGGGGAGGCTTAGAGTATGACTTCACGCATTTCGCGCGCGCGGCCGGCATCAGTGCGCCATACCGTTCTGGCGTCTACCGCAACGAGCTTCGCCGTACTTGCCCTAGCGACGAGTGGTGCGTTTGCGCAGGAGCAAATGGAATCGGTTACGGTTACGGGTTTCCGTGCCAGCTTGGAAAACACCATCGTCCTTAAGAAAGAGTCGACCCAGATCGTTGAAGCGATTTCGGCCGAAGACATCGGCAAACTGCCGGATGCCTCGATCGGTGAAGCGATTTCCCGCCTGCCGGGCCTTGCCACCCAGCGCACCAACGGCCGCGCCTCGGACATCTCCATTCGCGGTACCTCGCCGGACTTCTCGACCACGCTTTTGAACGGCCGCGAGCAGGTCTCGACCAATGACAATCGCTCCGTTCAATTCGACCAGTACCCGGCCGAACTGATGAGCGGCGTTGTGATCTACAAGACCCCTTCGGCGGACCTCGTCGGCGCAGGTCTGTCGGGCACCATCGACATGCGCACTACCCGCCCGCTCGAATACGATCATCGAGTTATCTCGTTGAACGTTCGCGGCCAGACCAACTCGCTCGGCGAGCTGAACCCCAAGGAAGGCCAGTATGGCTGGCGTCTCGGCGGCACCTACATCGATCAATTTTCCGGCGGCAAGCTCGGCCTGGTGGTCGGTGTCTCGCTGATGGATGACCTCAATCCGTACCAGGAATACGCCTCCTGGGGGTATCCGAATGGCGGTTGGTGCCGTTCAGCCGCTCCGTGCCCCCCTGCAACTCCCGTTGTTCCGAGCAATGTCGTGGTCCCCGGCGGCGCGAAATTCAACTCGGTCGTGGACGGCCTCAAGCGCAATGCTGCCCTTGCCACCTTGCAATACCGCCCCAACGAGCATTTTGAATCCACGCTCGACTTCTTCGGTTCGACCTTCCGGGATGACTGGCGGGTGACCCGCGTCGAAGCGCCGATGTACAACTGGGGCAGTCAGGACCTTCTGCCGGGCTATACAGTCAACAATGGCTATGTCACCGGCGGCACTTTTACGCCGGGGGTGCATCAGATCGGTCGCGAAGAATCTGATCGCAAAGACAACGACCTTTGGGCGATCGGTTGGAAGAACACCTACACCAACGGTCCTTGGTCGGCGATGCTCGATGCCGGATATTCCAGTGTGCAGCGTCATTCGCGCCTGCTCGAAAACTATGCCGGGACGAGCTATGGCGGTGGCGGTGGCGCGGTCGATCCAATGCCGTTCACGCTGGACAGCAACATGGTCATGCATGTCGCCCCGAAGCTCGATTACGGCAACTACAGCAACATGCTGCTGGCCGATTCCGGGTGCTGGGGTAATGTCAATGGTCTAAATTGCGCTCAGCAGGGCTATCTCAAATACGACAAGGTCCATGACCACATGGCGACCTTGAAACTGGAGCTGCAGCGCGACCTGGGTGCTGGCTTCTTCAAGGGTGTCACCGCCGGTCTCTATTTCACCAATCGTACCAAGACAAAGTCGACCGACGAATACTTCCTGGTCGTCAAGTCGGTGTGGGCCGACGCCAACACCTATTACGCGGCGCATGGCAATAGCTATGCGGGTTACACCTTGCCGGTCGGCACGCCGATCCCGGATCAATACCGCACCGGTGTATCTTCGGGCCTGTCCTACTTCGGCATTCCCGGCTTCGCCTCCTGGAATGCAGACGCGGCCTTTGACGGCGGCTTCTATTCTGCCATTCATAACACGGGGCCCTGGGCCTATCAGAAGGGCTACGACGTCAACGAAGCGGTCTATACCGGCTATATCAAGACCGACATTGATACGCTCTTGGCCAATCACGCCCTTACCGGCAACATCGGCCTGCAGTTCGTTTATACCCATCAGACATCGGCTGGTTTCGGTGTCTCGTTCCCCAGCAACGCACCTCCAATTGTCATCCCGCTCACCGGCGGCTTGAACTACGGCCAGTTGTTGCCGAGCATGAACTTGTCATTCGAAATCAACGACTCCAGCAAGATCCGCCTCGGCGGGGCACGCGAACTGGTGCGCGCCCGCATGGACCAGATGGTCAACGTCAATTCCTATAGCTTCGGCACCTCCGGCTTCGACCCGGTGACGCTCGCGGATAGTTGCCCGGCCGCAAATTGGATGAACTGCAGTCATTGGAGCGGTGACGTAGGCAATCCCAAATTGAAGCCCTGGATCGCGGATGCGGTGGACCTCTCCTATGAATACTATCACGGCAAGGACACCTATCTGGCGATCGCGGGCTTCTACAAGAATCTCGAAAGCTACATCTACAAACAGACCACGCCGTTCGATTTTACCGGCTATCTCACTCCGACCGGGTACAAGCCGAACAGCTACATGGGTTATGTCTCACAAGATGTGAACGGTTCCGGTGGCAACATCGCAGGCATCGAGGTGAGCGGTGCGTTTTCAGGCAGCGCGCTCTCCGGCTGGCTTGAGGGTTTCGGCCTGACCGGCAACATCTCCTACACCGACTCGAGCATGAAGGGTGTCTCGAATTCGGGCACTGCTACGCCGCTGCCCGGCCTATCGAAACTCGTCTATAACGGCACGATGTACTACGACAACGAAGGCTTCTCGGCGCGCGTGAACTACAATTTCCGGTCACGTTACTACGCCCAGATCAAAGGCTTCGATAACACCTACACAAACAACGAGTTCAAGGCCCAGGCGTGGCTTGGGGCACAGATCGGCTACACCTTCCAGGAAGGCACTGCCAAAGGTCTGAACATCAGCTTGCAAGCCGACAACCTGCTGCACGCAAAGCAGATGATGTACCATTTCGATGCCGATCCGAATGATACGCGCAACAACCAAGATTGGTGGCGTTTCGGCACGACCTATCAAGTCAGTCTCTCTTATCGGTTCGAATAAGCTCAGCCTCCCTTGCCCTCGTCGGCCAAGTGGCCGGCGAGGGTCCTTACATCGTGCCCTATGCGTTTAGTTGGCCGGGAGATTTGATATGCGGAACCTTGCGCTCCTGGCGCTTGTTGCACTTGCTCTGACGTCGGTGTCGCCATCTGCTTTAGCCGCTTCGTCGCCTCAGAATTCGCGGCTCGAACGTCCTGCTGAAGACGAGTTCATCTATTTCCTTCTGCCCGACCGGTTCGAGAATGGCGACAAGACCAATGATCGTGGCGGTCTGAAAGGCGATCGGCTCATCACCGGTTACGATCCCACCTCCAAAGGGTTCTTCAACGGCGGGGATTTCAAGGGCGTGATCCAGCATCTGGATTACATCCAGTCACTTGGCGCGACGGCGGTTTGGCTCGCCCCCATTTTCAAGAACAAGGCGGTGCAGGGCGACAAGGGTAATGAATCCGCAGGCTATCACGGCTACTGGATCACCGATTTCGAACATGTCGACCCGCATTTCGGAACGGACGCGGATTTCAAGAAGCTGGTCGATGCGGTGCACGCGCGCGGCATGAAATTCTACATGGACATCGTTGTGAACCATACCGCCGATGTCATCAAATACGGCGAATGCCCCAAGCAGATGGACTGCCCCTATCGCTCGCCCGCAGACTATCCCTATTCACGACAGGGCGGGGTGAACGGCAAGCCGATCAATGACGGTTTCCTCGGCGATGCGGTGCAAAGCGAAGAGAATTTCGCCAAGCTGACCAATCCCAATTACGCCTATACGGTCTATCTGCCCAAAGGCGAGGAGCACGCGAAAAATCCGGAGTGGCTGAACGATCCGCTTCTCTATCACAATCGTGGCAACACCACTTTTGATGGCGAGAGCGCCACACGCGGGGATTTCGTCGGTCTCGATGATCTCATGACCGAAAATCCGCGTGTTGTGAAAGGCATGATCGATGTCTTCGGCGGCTGGATCGATCGCTATGGTGTGGATGGCTTCCGCATCGATACCGCCCGCTTCGTCAATCCTGAATTCATGCAGGCTTTTGTTCCGGCCATGCTGGCGCGGGCGAAAGTTAAAGGCATCACCCATTTCCATATTTTCGGGGAGAATATTTCAGGCCTCGATGGCGCGGACGCCATGCAGGCGCGTCATACCCGCATCGACAAACAACCGTCGGTTTTGGATTTCGCCTTTGCCATCACGGTGGGGCAGACGCTGGCGGGAAATACGGGAACCATTGCCTTCGCGCGGCTTTTTGAAAATGACGCCCTTTACGAAGGCGGTGCCGCCACGGCCCTCACGCTCCCTACATTCATCTCAAACCATGATGCAGGCCGCTTCGCCTGGTATGTCCGCACTGCTTTTCCCAAGGCGAGTGATGCGGAGGTGCTGCAGCGTGTAACCCTGGCGCATGCCATGCTGTTCACGTTGCGCGGCGTACCGACGGTCTATTACGGCGACGAACAAGGTTTTGCTGGAATCGGCAATGACCAGAGTGCGCGTCAAGACATGTTCGCGAGTAAGGTCCAGGAATACAATGAGACGCCGCTGGTCGGCACCAAAGCCACCACCGCGACGGCGAGTTTCGGTCAAACCCACCCCCTCTTTATCGCCATCAGGGAGCTCGCCGCCCTTCGCGCCGCCCATCCCGAGCTGCGCCGCGGCCACCAGGTCGTGCGCGCCTATTCCGAAAAGCCCGGCCTTTTGGCGGTCTCGCGCCGCGATCCCGCGACGGGGCACGAGATCCTGATCGCTTATAACACCTCCACAGAGCCGCTCGAGGCCCAGGTCGAAGTCGACTACGGGGTCAAGGGGTTTAAGGCCCTGCACGGTACATGCGCCCCATCTGTGAGCGCGCCTGGCAGCTATCATGTTTTGCTGAAGCCGCTCGATTTTGTCATCTGCTCGGCGGTGCCGTGATGAATCTGAAAGCGTGCCTGTTCGATCTCGACGGCGTAATCGTGGATACCGCGAAATATCACTACATCGCTTGGCGCCAAATCGCTGAGGAGCTCGGTTTCGAATTCACCGAACGTCATAACGAGCGGCTGAAAGGTGTGTCGCGGCAGCGTTCGCTGGAAATCCTGTTGGAAATCGGCGGTATCACGCTTCCGGCAGAGGAAATGGCCAAGCTCGCCGAGCGCAAGAACAATCTCTATCTCGAGCTCATCCGTCGGATGACTCCTGAGGAGATTCTTCCCGGCGCGCAGGAATTCCTGAAGGCCTGCTGGGCCGCCGGATATAAGACCGCGCTCGCCACGGCCAGCCGCAACGCCGCGCTGATCCTGGAGCTTCTGCAAATTGGATCGCTCTTCGATGTAGTGATGGACGGTAACAAGGTCAGCCGCACCAAGCCTGATCCAGAAGTTTTCCTGAACTGCGCCCGTGATTTGCGTGTCCCGCCGGCTGCGTGCGCCGTGTTCGAGGATGCCGAAGCGGGTATCGAAGCCGCGGTCTCGGCCAACATGCTCGCCATCGGTATTGGTGACCCCGCCATTCTGCATCACGCGGATCTGGTGGTGCCAGGTCTCGCATCTCTCTCCATTGAAATTTTGCGTCAAGCAGCCAACAAGAAAATCTCATGAGTAGCATCGTCAACGAGTGGTCGATCATCGAAGAAGGCTTCGATCCGGAGCGGCACGAAGCTTCTGAAAGCCTCTTCTCCATTGGCAACGGCCATATGGGGCAACGGGCGAATTTCGAGGAACGCTATAGCGGCCCCTCGCTGCAAGGCAGCTATATCGCGGGGATCTATTACCCAGATAAAACCCGAGTTGGCTGGTGGAAGAACGGCTACCCGGAATATTTTGCCAAGGTGCTGAACGCGCCCAATTGGATCGGGATTGATGTGGTAGTGAATGGCCACGCGCTTGATCTTGCCACGTGCAAGGTGGAAGACTTTCGTCGCGTGCTCGATATGAAACGCGGTGTTCTCACCCGCGACTTCATCGCGACCATGGCGGATGGTGCCCGCCTTAAAATAGAAGCCTTGCGCTTTGTCAGCATGGCGCGGCGAGAGGTTGGCGTGGTGCGATATCGCGCCACCGCTTTAAGTGATCTATCGCTGCATCTGCGCCCCTATCTCGATGGGGACGTCACCAATCGCGATTCCAACTATAATGAAAAGTTCTGGAACATCCAGGAAACCGGTGCGGAGGCTGGAAAAGCCTTTCTCGTAGCGCAAACTCGCAAGCTTGATTTCCGTGTTGGCTTCGCAATGGCGCTACAGATTACGGCAAAGGGTGAAATAGCTTCCAGCGCGGCGGCCGGTGCTACCATGGCCGATAATGTTTTTGTGCTGCATCTCAAGGCCGGAGAAAGCGTCGAACTCGTCAAATACGTTGGCGTGGTGACCTCCGAGGATCATCCGAAGAACACGCTGAGGGCCAAGGCTGAGAAGGCCGCGCAGGCCGCCATGGCTGCGGGTGTTTCAACGCTGTTCGCCGAGCACGAAGCTAAATGGGCCGATATCTGGAATCACAGCGATATCGTGGTGGAAGGCGATGCCGCGGCCCAGCAGGGTATCCGATTCAATATTTTCCACCTCAACCAGACTTATACGGGCGAGGATGAGCGCCTCAATATCGGTCCCAAGGGGTTCACGGGCGAGAAATACGGCGGCAGCACCTATTGGGATACGGAAGCCTTCTGCATTCCCTTCTATATCTGCGCTGCGCCTGCGCGTGTCACCCGCAACCTTCTCATCTATCGCTATAAGCATCTTGAGAAGGCGATCGAGAATGCGGCCAAGCTCGGTTTCAAGGATGGTGCGGCGCTCTATCCGATGGTCACCATGAATGGCGAGGAATGCCATAATGAGTGGGAAATCACCTTCGAGGAAATCCACCGTAATGGCGCCATCGCGTATGCCATTTTCAATTACATCCAGCATACCGGCGATGAGGCTTATCTCGCGGAATATGGGCTGGAGGTTTTGATCGGCATAGCCCGTTTTTGGGCGCAGCGGGCGACCTTCTCCAGCGACAAAGGAAAATACGTCATCCTGGGCGTCACGGGCCCAAACGAATACGAGAACAACGTCAACAACAACTGGTACACCAATACCATTGCAAGCTGGTGTCTGGATTACGCGCGCGAAGCGATCGGCATTGTAGGCCATATTGCGCCCGATCGTTTGGGTGAGATCATCACCAAGACCAAATTGGATCGCGCCCAAGAGCTTGCCCATTGGGAGGCGGTGGCTAAGGGCATGCATTATCCTGTCGATCCACGCAGCGGATTGTTCCTGCAGCAGGATGGCTATCTCGATAAGGAGCAGGTCACGGTCGCTGATCTTGATTCCCAGGAGCGGCCGATCAACCAGCATTGGAGCTGGGACCGGATTTTACGCTCCCCGTTCATAAAGCAGGCTGATCTTTTGATGGGCTTCTATCTCTTCGAAGACCGCTTTGATGCGGAAGCCCACCGCCGCCATTTCGATTATTATGAAGCCCGCACGGTGCATGAATCCTCGCTCTCGCCCTGCACCCATGCGGTCCTGGCGGCGCGCCTTGGCCTGATGGAAAAGGCCTATGCAATGTACTTGCGTACGGCGCGGCTTGATCTCGATGACTACAACCACGAGGTCGAGGAGGGGTTGCATATCACCTCCATGGCGGGGACTTGGCTCGCGATCGTGGAAGGTTTCGGCGGCAAGCGGATCAAGAACGGCAAGCTCAGTTTTGACCCCCAGATTCCGGCGGAGTGGCAAAAATATGCGTTCCGGCTGCTTTACCAGGACCAACCGGTGGAAGTCTCCGTCTCGCGGGATGGCGTCGAAGTACGTTATGGCGGGCCAAAACCGCTTACCGTCGCGATATGGGGAGCGGATCACGTGCTGACACCGGGGGAGCCTTTGCGCCTCTCTCATGCCGACAGCGCTGGTATGCCGCGTAAATTGGCATAACGGTGAAGTGCATACGAAAGCGCCTATGCGCCTGCGATTCATGTCGTTGCAAGAATGCAGCGCTCGCCGTCAACGCGGGCGTTCGCACAAGCACCTAGTTGCGCAGCCCCCACCAAATTGTGGCATACTCGTGGCATGAGGATTCCCCTGGGCGGCGGCACCGACGAAAAGCTGCGCGTACACGAAAGGCCGACGTCGTTTGACATCGCCTATCGGGCTGGCGTGTCACAATCGACGGTCTCACGCGCCCTGCGCGGCGATCCCAATGTGAATGAGGAGACCCGCCGCAAAATCGAGGCGATCGCCCGTGAGCTGAAATATAAGGTCGACAAGAACGCCTCCAATCTCCGGCGCCAGCGCTCGAACACCATCGCTGTCCTGTTTTTCGAGGACCCGAGCCCGGATCCCTCGCAGATAAACCCCTTTTTCCTCTCTATGCTGGGCTCGATTACACGGGCTTGCGCCAAGCGCAGCTACGATCTTCTGATTTCCTTCCAGAAATTCGCCCAGGATTGGAACGAGGATTACGAGGATAGCGGCAAAGCCGATGGGCTGATCCTCTTGGGCTATGGCGATTACGTCGATTACCGCCAGCACCTCGAGCAATTGGTGGAGCAGGGGACGCGGTTTGTGCGCTGGGGTGCGGTGGAGGAGGGCCAGCCCGGCGTCTCCATCGGGAGTGACAATTTCAACGGCGCGCGGATTGCTACCGAACATCTCATCGGTCTTGGACGTCGCGCCATCGCTTTCCTGGGGGATTCCTCCAACCACGCGCCGGAGTTTTCCGAGCGCCATCGCGGTTATAGCGCGGCAATGCAGGCCGATGGCTTACCGGAAAGTTTCCAGGCTGCTGGGGTGTCCTCCGAAGAAGCTGGCGCCGCCGCGGCTTTGGCGCTGATCGAATCCGGGGTACCCTTCGATGGCATTGTCGCCGCCTCCGATCTCATTGCGGCGGGTGCGCTCGCGGTCTTGCGTGACAAGGGTTTTGATGTGCCCCGCGATGTCTCGGTGATTGGCTATGATGACATCCCGGCCGCAAGCTTCGTCAATCCGGCGCTCACCACCGTGGCCCAGGACACTTGGCTTGCGGGTGAAAAGCTGGTCGAGACCCTGCTTAAGATGATGCAGGGCGAGGTGGCGGAAAGCGCCAAGCTTCCCGCCCGCCTGATCATCCGCCGCTCTTGCGGGGCCAAGAAAGTTTAGGCTTTTTTCTCCTTGGGCAGGCGCAGTACCAGCGCACCCGAAATCAAGAAACTCACCCCGCCCAGTGCCAGGGCGAAGACCGGCTTGCCCTCGAAGGCGATCTTCAAGATGAAGCCGAGTACACTCGCCGCCACAAGCTGTGGAATGACGATGAAGAAATTGAAGATGCCCATATAGACGCCCATGGTCTTGGCAGGCACGCTGTCGGAGACGATGGCGTAAGGCAGCGACAGGATCGAGGCCCAAGCAAAGCCGACCCCCAGCATGGAGGCAATCAGCCATACCGGGTCTTTGATCACCAGGAAGGACAGAAGCCCCAGTCCGCCAAGCCAGACATTGGCGAGGTGCGTCCATCTAAGGCCGATTTTCTTGGCAATCCCCGGCACGATGATGGAAGCGAGGGCGGCAAAGCCGTTATAAGCCGCGAAGAGAACGCCAACCCAATTGGCGCCCTCATTATAAGCGGCGGAAGAGGGGTCATGGGAGCCGAACCAGGTCTCGGCTACGGCGCTGGTGGTGTAAATCCACATCGAGAATAGCGCCAGCCAAGAGAAGAACTGCACCGGCGCCAGCTTTTTCATCGTATCTGGCATGGTCTCGATGTTCAGCATGATGGTGCCGAACAATCCGGATGGCTTGCCCTTCTTCTGTAGCAAAAGCGCAATGCCCCAGATCAGCACCATGGCGCAGATGAGATAAAGCTGCTTGTCGATTGCCGCACGATAGACCGCGAACAATCCTGCGATGCCAAACAAAACCCAGATCAGGCCACGCGCGCGATTGGGATGTGCTTCTGCGGCGAGTTCCGGCGCGTCGTCCTGAAAAGCTTCGAGCTCCTCGGGCGGATACTCCCTTGTTGAAAATACGGTCCACAGCACCGCCACAAACAGCACCAGCGCGCCCAGGAAGAAGGAGTAACGTACCGTATCGGGCACGATGCCGGCAGGCGCGGTATTGGAAATGCCAACCTTCTCGAAGGTCCAGGGCAGGGCGCTTGCCACCACCGCGCCGACGCCAATAAAAAAGCTCTGCATGGCATAGCCGGTCGGGCGCTGCGACAGATCTAGCTGGTCGCCGACGAACGCGCGGAAGGGCTGCATGGACGTGTTGATGGAGGCGTCCAGCACCCACAGCATCACTGCCGCCACCCACAAAGCAGGCGACATCGGCATGATCAAGAGCGCCGCCGAGGAGAGGAGCGCGCCCACCAGCAGATAGGGCCGACGGCGTCCGAGTCTGGTCCAGGTCCGATCCGACAAATAGCCGATCAGCGGCTGCACCAAGAGGCCGGTCAAAGGGGCCGCGATCCACAGCGCCGGAATTTCGTCGAGGCTTGCCCCCAGCGTCTGAAAGATGCGGCTGACATTGGCATTCTGCAGTCCAAGGCCGAATTGCAGCCCCAGAAAGCCGAAGCACATGTTCCAGATTGCGAAGAAGCTGACGGACGGCTTGCGCGAGGCCCTAAGGCTCGGCGGGGCGGTAACAGCCATGTGTGTGTTCTTTTGTGGTTTCTTCCCTGTGGCGCGATGATACGCCCAGGCCCCTGGCGGGCAACCTCATGCATACGTATGGCGTTGAGGATCGGGCGTTTTTCAGGCTCTCTATGCGGCCCGCCAGCCCGACCAAAGTATGGCCTGAGATTATTTTGACGCCCGCGCGTTCCCCATGCGAAATAAAGCTTGGTTCGCCCCCCGGCAGAAAGACGCCCCGCATGCCAGCTCCCAAGACCGATATCGCCGTTATCCGCCTCAATCCCAACGACAACGTCGTCGTGGCGGTGACCCAGCTTGCCGCTGGGACCTCCGTGGGCGCCGAAAACATCATCACGGCGGATGTCATCCCCTTCGGCCATAAGGTCGCAACCTCCGCCATCCGTGAGGGCGAGCCAGTGCGCAAATACGGCCAGGTGATCGGGGTGGCGAGCGCTGATATTGCCCCGGGCGCGCATGTTCATGTCCACAACCTCGCCTTTTCGGATTTGCGCGAGGCGGCCGGTGTCGCGCCTGCCTTTTTGCGCAACGACGCGGTGAAGACCTTTCAAGGGTTCAAGCGCGGCGATGGCCGTGTCGCCACCCGCAACTATGTCGGTATCCTAACATCCGTGAACTGCTCGGCCTCGGTCGCCAAATACATCGCCCAGGAAGTGGAGCGTAGCGGCCTCCTTGCCGATTACCCCAATGTCGATGGCATTGTGCCGATCGTGCATTCCGGCGGCTGTGGCATGGCGGGGCAGGGCGAAGGTTTTGATCTTCTCTCGCGCACCCTTTGGGGCACCGCCGCCAATCCCAACTTCGCCGCTGTCTTGCTCGTGGGCCTGGGCTGCGAAGTGCTCCAGCTGGCCAAGTTCAAGCAGATCTATGGACTTACAGAGTCTGAGCATTTTCAATCGTTTACCATCCAAGACACCGGTGGCACCAAACGCGCCATCGCCGAAGGGGTGGATAAGCTCAAGGCCATGCTGCCGCGCGCCAATCAGGCCCAGCGCACGCCCCAGCCCGCCAGCGAATTGGTGATCGGCCTGCAATGTGGTGCTTCTGACGGCTGGTCGGGCGTCACCGCCAATCCTGCGCTGGGCAATGCCTCGGACCGCATCATTTCCATGGGCGGCACGGTGCTGCTTTCGGAGACGCCGGAAATCTATGGCGCCGAGCATCTTCTCTATGCCCGCGCCGAGAGCCCCGAACTGGTCGAAAAGCTCCGTGCCCGGATCGAATGGTGGGAACGCTACACCGCGCTCCACGAAATGGAAATGAACAACAACCCCTCGCCGGGCAACAAGGCGGGCGGGCTTACCACCATTCTCGAGAAGTCTCTCGGTGCGGTGGCCAAGGCAGGCACCTCGCCGCTGGTGGATGTGATTGAATATGCCGAGCCGGTGAAAAAACACGGTCTCGTCTTCATGGATAGCCCCGGCTTTGATCCTTGCTCGGCCACCGGGCAGGTCGCCTCTGGCGCCACCATGATCGCCTTTACCACCGGTCGCGGCTCCGCCTATGGCTGCAAGCCCACCCCCTCGATCAAACTCGCCACCAACAGCGAGCTCTTCAAGAAAATGCCCGACGATATGGATGTCGATTGCGGCACCATCGCCCTGGGGCAAACGACCGTGGAGGAAAAGGGCGCCGAGATCGTCGACTATATGCTTTCGGTCGCTTCCGGTCAGAAGTCCAAAAGTGAAGAGCTGGGTTACGGCGATATGGAATTCGTCCCCTGGCATATCGGCGCCGTGATGTAACGCGGCCAAAACAACGCGCGAGAAACGCTCAACCCCACGAGAACCCTATGCAACAGCTCAATCAGTCCCTGGTGAAGGAGCGTTTCCGCCCCACGCCGCGCATTCTGCAATTCGGCGAAGGTAATTTCTTGCGCGCCTTTGTCGATTGGAAGATCGACCGCATGAATGAGAAGGCGGGCAGCGATTGGGGTGTCGTAGTGGTGCGTCCCATCGCTGGCGGCAATCCTCATACGCTGAACGAGCAGGATGGCCTTTATAATGTGCTGACCCGCGGCGTCGCCGATGATGGTTCCACGGTTTCCGAAGCCCGGCTTGTGACCTGCGTGCGTCAGGAAATCCCCAGCCATGAGGATTGGGAAGGCGTGCTGAACCTGGCGCGCAATCCCGAAATTACCGTCGTCGTGTCGAACACCACCGATGCCGGCATCGCCTATGTGCCGGATGTCGCCTATGGCGATCAGCCGCCGGTGTCTTTTCCCGGCAAGATGACCCGGCTTCTGCATGAGCGCTGGAAATATTTCGAGGGCGCTCCGGCTTTTGGCTGGCAAATGATCGCCTGCGAATTGATCGATCATAATGGTGATGAGCTGAAGCGCATTGTCTTGCAGCATGCCGCCGAATGGGGGCTGGAGCCTGAATTCATCACTTGGCTGCACGAATGCAACGCTTTCTACAACACCCTCGTGGATCGCATTGTGCCGGGCTATCCCAAAGCCGACGCCGAGAAGCTGGAAGCCGAGTTTGGCTATCGCGATCTCTTCATGACGGTGGGCGAGTATTTCCACTTCTTTGTCATCGAGAAAAAGGCTGATCAGCCCGCGCTGCGCCTGCCGCTCGCCGATTATGACGAGCACACCGTCGTGACCGAGGACGTAACGCCTTATAAGGCGCGCAAGGTGGCGATCCTGAACGGCGCCCATACCGCGCTTTGCCCGCTGGCGCTGATTTCCGGCGTCTTGACGGTGGGCGAGGCGGTGACGACCCCGGTCGGCGCCAAGTTCCTCGACCGGCTCTTGAACGAGGAAGTCATCCCCTTCCTCACCTTGCCCAAGACGGAGTTGGAAGCCTTCGCGGCGGCGGTACTGCGCCGCTTCACCAATCCCTTCATCCGCCATCTCTGGCACGACATCTCACTGAATGGTCTGGTCAAATACCAGACCCGCAATCTCGATCGGCTCGAGGCGTATCTCGCCAAAAATGGCAAGCCCGCCCCGCTGATGACCTTGTCTCTGGCGGCGTGGCTGGTCTTTTATCTCGGCAAATTCCCGGGCGCGGCCGAGCTGGCCCCGCGCGATGCTGCCGCGATACTGGAAAAGGTCAAGGCGATCGGTGCGTTGGACGATGGCTCGCCGGAAGGCCGCGAGAAGATGGTCGCCGCCTATCTCGGCGAGACGGCCTTCTGGGGCCATTCCATCGATTCGGCTCCGTTGCGTGCCGCGGTCGCCGCCGATTACACGTTACTGACCGAGACCCCGCTCAACTTCGAACGTTTGGCCTCGTTCCTCGCGGCTCGATAAGCACCTCCCGCCAGTCCTGACACAAAGATTTTATGGCTGGCGGGATTTATGTCTGACATAATAGCGAGCGGAAAACGACAACGGCCTCATTCAAGGCTAGGGGAAACGCGACGATGTTTAAAGTAATGGCGACGACAATGGCCATGGCTGCGCTGGCGGCTGCGGGATCGGCAGAGGCTGGCGTGACCAAGGCGCCCTTCGGTAAGACGGCGGACGGCAAGCCGGTCGAGCTTTTCACACTCTCGGGCAAGGACGGCTTCGAGGCCAAGATTTCGACCTATGGCGCCACTCTGGTTTCGCTCAAGGCCCCCGACAAAAAAGGCGTTTATGGCGATGTCGTGCTCGGCTTCACCAGTGTCGATCCTTATGTGAAGGGCGTGCCCTTCTATGGCGCCACCATCGGGCGCTATGGCAATCGCATTGCGCTTGGCAAATTCACTTTGGACGGCAAGAGCTATCAGCTCCCCACCAATGACGGCCCCAACTCGCTGCATGGCGGCACCAAAGGCTTCGACAAGCGGCTGTGGACGGCCGAGCCGGTCGACACCAAAGACGGTTCGGCGCTGAAGCTCACCTATGTCAGCGCGGATGGTGAGGAAGGCTATCCCGGCCAGCTCACGGTGCACGTCACCTATACGCTCAAGGCCAACCACACCTTGGCGATCACCTATGATGCCACCACCACCAAGCCGACGGTGGTGAACCTCACCAACCACACCTATTTCAATCTTTCGGGCAATCCCGAAAAGCCGATTCTGAACCACCTTCTAACGCTGAAGGCCGACCGCTTCACCCCGGTCAACAAGACGCTGATCCCCACCGGCGAGCTTAAGCCCGTCAAAGGCACGCCCTTTGATTTCACCAAGGCGACCGTCATCGGCGCACGCATCGAAGCGAACGATGAACAGCTCAAATTCGGCAAGGGCTATGACCATAACTGGGTGCTGAACAGCTCTGGCAAGCTTGCTAGCGCCGCCGTGCTGGAAGATCCCGAAAGCGGCCGCGTGCTGGAAGTCTCCACGACGGAGCCGGGCATTCAGTTCTATTCGGGCAACTTCATGGATGGGAAACCGGCGGGCGCCGGCACCGTCTATAAGCACCGTACCGGCCTTTGCCTGGAGACCCAGCACTTCCCGGATTCACCGAACCATCCCTCTTTTCCCTCGACGGTTCTGAAGCCCGGTCAGGCCTATCACAGCGAAACCGTGCTGAGCTTCCGCACGAAGTAACCCTATGCAGCAAAACGCCGTTTCCTTTGCACATCCGTGGGCCTATTCAGCCCGGTCAAGGAAACGGCGTTTTCTGTTTGTACTCTTGTCTTAACTGCCCTTGGCTTAAAACGCCTGCTTATGTGTCCGCACTTGGATGCGGCGCATCCTTGGCTATAGTGCAGCGGAAGGATGCATCATGAAGAAAACGGCTTCACACGGACGATTTGCGTCTGGCGCTAGGGCGCTCAGATTGCACGGTACGATTGCACGCGATCTCGGCGTGGCCATCGTCTCGGGCCGTTATCAGCCTGGCGATCTTCTGATCGGCGAGATCGCCTCCTCCGAAAAGCTGGAAGTATCACGTACCGCCTATCGCGAGGCTGTGCGGATTTTGTCCGCTAAAGGGCTGGTCGAATCCAAGCCCAAGGTCGGCACCAAGGTGACCGCGCGCAGCCATTGGAACCTTCTAGATCCGGATGTGCTGGCTTGGGCTTTTGAAAGCGAGCCCGATCTCGATTTGCTCGAAAGCCTGTTCGAGCTGCGTAATATCGTGGAATCTGCCGCCGCCGCTTTCGCGGCCACCCGCCGCACCACTGCGCATCTCGATGCCATGCGCGATGCCATAGAACGGATGGCGCGCCATACCCTTGCGACGCCCGAAGGCCGCCAGGGCGATCAGGATTTTCATGCCTCGCTGCTGGAAGCGACCGGTAATCCCTACATTATCTCTCTCACCACAGGCGTGAACGCTGCGGTCAATACCACCACCATGTTCAAGCAGCGCGAGCGGCCACTGCCGCGCGATCCGGTGCCGGATCATTTGCGGGTGTTCACGGCGATTGCTGATCGCGATCCTGATCGGGCCCGCGAGGAAATGAGCACCCTGATCCGCCTCGCCCTGCAGGACACGCCCGTCCCCCAGCGCGCCAAGGCGCGGGGCAAGGCCCAGAAAGCTGCCCGCTAAGCTCCACACGCGATTGTGCTGCAACTTGCCGCGCGAGGGGCGGCGGCATTCGCGCGCGGCTGCCTGAAAAGCCAACTTTTTCAGGCATTTTGCGACTTTTAGCCAATACCCCTAAAAATGACCCTCTTTCCAAATTGTCTGCTTTTTTGATGCTAGCGGAATTGGGCTGTGATATTGGGAAGCGGAAGCCCCGCGTAAGAAGAGACCCCCCATGGCCAAGATCGCCAATTACGAATTGTGGTTTGTCACTGGAAGCCAGCATCTGTACGGGCCGGAAGTGCTCAAGCAGGTCGCCGCCGATTCCACGCAAATCGCCAAGGCGCTGGATGAGAGTGCTGCGATCCCCGCGAAAGTCGTCTTCAAACCGGTGCTGGTGTCGCCGGAATCGGTGAGCGCGCTGGTTGCCGAAGCCAACAACACCCCGGCTTGTATCGGCCTGGTTATGTGGTGCCACACCTTCTCGCCTTCTAAGATGTGGATCAACGGCCTCAAGGAGCTGAAGAAGCCCGCCGTTCATCTGCACACCCAGTTCAATCGCGATATCCCCTGGGGCTCCATCGATATGGACTTCATGAACCTGAACCAGGCCGCTCATGGCGACCGTGAGCACGGGTTCATTTGGACGCGCCTGCGCCTCAACCGGAAGGTCGTGGTCGGCTATTGGCAGGAACAGGCCGTGCAGGAAAAGATCGGCTCCTTCGCGCGCGCCGCCGCCGCTTGGGCCTCCTGGCAGGGCGCGAAATTCGCCCGCTTTGGCGACAACATGCGCGAAGTTGCGGTGACTGAAGGCGATAAGGTTTCGGCCCAGTTCAAGTTCGGCTACTCGGTCAACTATCATCCGGTCGGTGATCTGGTGAAGGTGATTAACGCCATCTCAGATAAGGAAGTCGATCAGCTCGTCGCCGAATATGAAGCGGTTTACGATGTATCGAGCGATCTGCGCTCCACCGGCAGCCGCGCCAAATTCGTCCGCGAACAGGCCCGCATCGAGCTTGGTCTGCGTGCCTTCTTGAAGGAAGGAAACTTCAAGGGCTTCACCAATACCTTCGAAGACCTCTGGGGTCTGGAACAGCTTCCCGGCCTGGCCGTGCAGCGTTTGATGGCTGATGGCTATGGCTTCGGCGCTGAAGGCGACTGGAAGACCTCCGCACTGGTGCAGGCGGTGAAGGTGATGGCGACCGGCCTTAAGGGCGGTACCTCCTTCATGGAGGACTACACCTATCATCTCGATCCGGCGAACAAGCTGGTGCTCGGCGCCCATATGCTGGAAGTGTGTCCCTCCATCGCGGCCGAGAAGCCGAAGCTGGAAGTGCATCCGCTCGGTATCGGCGGCAAGATGGACCCGGCGCGTCTGGTCTTCACCACCCCGGCCGGCCCGGCCGTCGGCGCTTCGCTGATCGATCTCGGCAACCGTTTCCGCCTTCTGGTCAACGATCTCGAAGTCGTCACCCCGCCGCATGCGATGCCCAAGCTCCCCGTCGCCCAGGCGATGTGGAAGCCGCTGCCGAGCCTCGAAGAATCCTGCGCGTGCTGGATTTACGCGGGCGGCGCCCATCACACGGCGTTCAGCCAGGCGGTCGGCTCCGAAGTGCTGGAAGATTTCGCGCGCATCGCGGATATCGAGTTCGTCTCGATCAACGCGAAAACCGATGTCAGCGAGTTCCAGAAAGAGCTGCGCTTCAATGAAGTCTATTACGCGATGAACCGCGGCTGGACGATCTAAAGCATACATGGCGCGCTTCGTGGGAGGTTGCTTTTCCTTCCCGAAGCGCGCCGTCATATTCACGGGTTTAGGGAAGAACCCCTCAGGATAAGAACATGGGCAGTCGCTATACTATCGGTCTCGATTATGGGACCAATTCCGTCCGTGCACTGATCGTCGATGTGGCGGACGGGCGCGAAATCGCCGCCGCCATCTGGGTCTATGAGCACGGCCATCAGGGTGTGATCCTGGATAAGGATCCCAACGTCGCCCGCCAGCATCCGGGCGATTATCTGAAGGGCGCGGAGCTCACGATTGTTGAAGCGCTGGCCACGGCGGCCAAATCTGTTCCTGGTTTCTCCCCTGCGCAGGTGATCGGCATCGGTGTCGACACCACCGGCTCCACCCCCATGCCGGTCGATGCCGATGGCATCCCGCTCGCGCTGAGCGACAAATATAAAGACGATCCCGCTGCCCAGGCTTGGCTCTGGAAAGATCACACCGGCTGGGCGGAAGCCGCCGAGATCACCAAGCTCGCCCATGACATCCGCCCGCAATATGTGGCGGTGATCGGTGGGGTTTATTCCTCCGAATGGTTCTATTCCAAAATTCTGCGTTGCCTGCGCACGCGCCCGGATGTGTTCGATGCCGCCTATAGCTGGATCGAGCTGTCGGATTTCGTGCCCGCAGCAATGACGGATACGCTCGCCCCATCCAAATTCACCGCGGGCATCTGCGCCGCCGGTCATAAGGCGATGTATTCCGCCGCCTGGGGTGGCTATCCCGATAAGGAATTCCTCGCCAAGCTCGATCCCAAGCTGGCCGATCTGCGCGACCGTCTCACCCCGCGGGTGAAGGCGGTGGATAGCGCTGCTGGTGGTCTCTCCCCCGCATGGGCCAAGAAGACCGGCCTTTCTGAAGGTATTCCGGTCGCCATCGGCGCCTTCGATTGCCACCTTGGCGCTGTCGGCGCGGGCGTGGCCCCGGGCGTGCTGGTGAAAGTGCTCGGTACCTCCACCTGCGATATCTCGGTGCAGCCGAATAACGTGAAGCTCGCGGATGTGCCGGGCGTCTGCGGCATTGTCGATGGTTCGGTGCTGCCGGGCTATTTCGGCCTCGAAGCCGGTCAGTCGGCGGTGGGCGATATCTTCAATTGGTTCGTGGAATATGTGAACCCGACCGGCCTTGGCCATGTCGAACTCACCGCTGAGGCGTCCAAGCTGAAGCCAGGTGAATCCGGCCTTCTGGCGCTCGATTGGAACAACGGCAACCGCACCGTCCTCGTCGATCAGCGCCTCACCGGCCTGCTCCTCGGCCAGACGCTCTATACGACGCCGGCGGAAATTTACCGCGCGCTGGTGGAGGCGACCGCGTTCGGCGCGCTCACCATCATCAACCGCTTCGAGGAATACGGCGTCAAAATCGATACCGTGGTCAATTGCGGTGGTATCGCCGAAAAGAACGCCTTCATCATGCAGACCTATGCTGATGTCACCGGCCGCACCATGAAGGTGTCGCGCTCGGCCCAGACCCCGGCATTGGGTTCGGCGGTGGCCGCCGCCGTGGTGGCGGGCGCGCATAAGGATTTTGCCAGCGCCATCGCGGCGATGACCGGCCTCAAGGATAAGGTCTATGAGCCTAATCCCGCCGCCCATGCCGTCTACAAAGAGCTTTATGCCCTTTATCACACCCTGCACGACGCTTTCGGCACCGAGAAAGGTCAGACCAACCTCTTCGGCGTGATGAAGAAGCTGATCGACATCCGTACGGCGGCGCGGGGCTGAAATGCTGGAAGAACTGAAAGAAGAAGTCTGTCAGGCCAATCTCGATCTCGTCAAAGAAGGTCTGGTGATCCAGACCTTCGGCAATGTCAGCGGCATCGATCGCGAAAAAGGCCTGGTGGTGATCAAGCCGTCGGGCGTCTCTTATGACGTGATGAAGCCCGAGCATATGGTGGTGCTGGAGCTTGCCAGCGGCAAGGTGGTGGAAGGGAACTTGCGTCCCTCATCCGATACGCCCACCCATCTGGTGCTCTATCGCGCTTTTGCCAATGTCGGCGGCATCGTTCACACCCACAGCCTTTATGCCACCGCCTGGGCCCAGGCCAAGCGCTCCATTCCGGCGCTCGGCACCACCCATGCCGATTATTGGCATGGCGATATTCCCTGCACCCGGCTGATGAGGCCGGAAGAAATCGCGGGCGAATATGAAGCCAAGACCGGCGATGTGATTGTCGAAACCTTCGGCAACACCGATCCCATGCACAAGCCGAGCGTGATCGTGGCGAGCCACGGCCCCTTTGCTTGGGGCAAGGACGCCCATGACGCCGTGCATAATGCGGCGATCCTGGAATATGTCGCCAAGCTCGCCAGCCTATCGTTGCAGATCGTGCCCTCGACGGGCGAGATGCAGTCCGAGCTGCTCGACAAGCATTTCCTGCGCAAGCACGGGCCCAAAGCCTATTACGGTCAGAAATAACGTTTTTATCGGAAGTAACGACATAACACTGAGGGGAACGCTTCCATGAGTACCGCAACCGCCGGGGCCCTACATGGCCCCGTCTTCAACACGACGGACTGGATCGTCGTCGCCGTTTTCATCGCCGTGATGCTCGCCGTCATCGTCGCGTCGATGTCCAAGAAAGCCAATTCCGGCAAGGACTACTTCCTGTCGGGCCGTGATTCCGGCTGGCTGCAGATCGGCTCGTCGATCTTCTCCTCCAATATCGGCTCCGAGCATCTCGTCGGACTCGCCGGTGCGGGCTTTGCCACCGGCATGGCCATGGCGCATTGGGAAATGCAGGCCTGGATCATCCTGTGCTTGGGCTGGGTCTTCGTGCCGCTTTATGATCGCATGAAGGTCTTCACCATGCCGGAGTTCCTCGAGCTGCGCTTCTCGCGCGGGTCGCGGAATGTGCTCTCGCTGCTCACCATCGCCAGCCTGGTGCTGACCAAGATCGCCGCCACCATCTATGCCGGTGACGTCGTGGTACGCACCCTTCTCGGTATCGAGAGCGTCAACCTCTTCGGTTTCCAGGTCGACGTCTTCTGGGTCATCGCGCTGGGTCTCGCCTTTACCACGGGCCTCTACACCGTGCTCGGCGGGTTGCGCGTGATCATGTACACCTCGGTGCTGCAAGCCCCGGTCCTGATCTTCGGCTCGCTTTGCATTCTCTGGACCGGCCTGCATGTGCTCGGCCATGGCGATCTCATCGCCGGCTGGAACGCGACGGTGCATGCCGCAGGCAAGAACATCCACCTCATCCGTTCCTTCCATGATCCGGAATGGAGCTGGGCGGCCGTGCTTCCTGCCTCCATGATCATCGGCTTCTGGTACTGGTGTACTGACCAATACATCGTGCAGCGCGTGCTTGCGGGCCGCGATCAGAAGCAGTCCCGCCGCGGCACCATCTTGGCCGCCTATTTCAAGCTCACGCCGGTCTTCATCTTCCTGGTGCCGGGCATGATCGCTTATGCGCTCACCCAGACCCCGGGTTCGGGCTTCACCACCTCCGGTGACGCGGCCTATACCTCGATGGTGGCGCAGATCCTGCCGCATGGTCTTCGTGGCATGGTCGCTTGCGCGATGATCGTGGCGTTGATGGCTTCGCTGGGCTCCAAGTTCAACGCCTCGGCCACGCTCTTCACCATGGACTTCTTCCGCGAGTGGTACCCCAACGCTAGCGGCAAGACCGAAGTGCTGGTGGGCCGTATCGCCACCGCGGTGATCGTCGCCATCGGCATCTGCTGGGTGCTGGTGATCAAGGCGCTGTCCTCCAACCTCTACACCTATCTGCAGAGCGTGCAGAGCTACCTCTCGCCGGCCATCGTGGTGCTGTTTGCGCTGGGCGTGTTCTGGAAGCGCGCCAATGCCAAGGGTGCGTTGGTCGCCTTTGTCTTCGGTGTAGTGGCTGGCTTTGCCCGCCTCGCGGCCGACATCTATATGCGCGCCTATGAGCCGGTGGTGAAAAGCCTGAAAGAGAAACTCTTCGAGGGCAGCATCACCCAGGCTGCTTATGATGCCGCCATCGCGCCGATCCAGGCGCAGAACGGCCTCATCTTCACCATCTGGCACATCAACTGGCTCTATTACTGTCAGATCCTGTTCGTGATCACGGCAGCGATCATGGTGACGGTCAGCCTTCTCACCAAGGCGCCGGACCCGAAGACGGTCCGCTTCACCTGGTATGGCGCCACGCCGGAAGAAAAAGCGGCGACCCGCGCCAGCTGGGGCACAATCGACGTGGTGCTCTCCGTTGTGGCGGTGCTGTTCGTGATCGCCTTCTACATCACCTTCTTCTGAGGCCCGCCAGCTTCAGGGAAGTGGAAACGCCCCGGCTCAACACCGGGGCGTTTTTATTTTTTGCCGTAGCCACCGCCGCCGGGCGTAGCGATGGTGATGGTGTCGCCCGCATTCAGCGCGATTTCTGCGACGCCGCCAATTTCTTCGCGGGTTCCATCCACCCGCGTGATCCATTGCTGGCCCGGCGCGCCATCACTGCCGCCATTAAGGCCAAACGGTCCGCGTGTACGTCGTGACGATACCAAGGTCGCGATCGCGGGTGTCAGGGCGCGCATGCCGCGCAACACACCATCGCCGCCTTGAAAAGCCCCGTCCCCGCCTGAGCCGCGCCGGACCCCGAACTGTTCCAGCCGCAAAGGATAACGCGTCTCCAGAATTTCAGGATCGGTGATGCGGGTATTGGTCATTTGGGTATGGACAGCAGAGGCGCCATGAAATCCCGGCCCCGCGCCTGCACCGCCGCAGATGGTTTCATAATATTGATAGGCGTCGTTGCCGATCAGGAAGTTGTTCATGGTCGCTTGCGAGGAAGCCATGGTGGCGAGCGCGCCGAACAGCGCGTTGCATACCGCTTGGCTGACTTCCGTATTGCCAGCCACCACCGCGCGGCCAGGGCGCGGCGCAAGGAAACTTCCTCCCGGGATGATCAGCTTCAAGGGCTTCAAACAGCCTTCATTCAGCGGCAGCTCGTCGCCGACCAGACTGCGGAAGACGAACAACACCACCGCGCGGGTCACGGCGGGCGGGGCGTTGAAATTGCCCTCACGCTCCGGCCCCGTGCCGGAAAAATCGATCACCGCCTCGCGCGCGGCATGATCCACGCACACCGAAACGCATAACGGCGCACCGTCATCCATCACATAGTGAAACGCGCCATCCGACAGCCGCGCAATCGTGCGCCGCACGCATTCCTCGGCATTGGCCATGACATGGCCGGTATAAGCTTGCGTTGCCTCCCAGCCATAGCGCGCCACTAGCGTTTTCATCTCGGCAATACCGGCCTGGTTCGCGGCGATTTGCGCGCGGATATCCGCGACATTGGCATCGGCATTGCGGGCAGGGTAGGGCGCATCGGCGAGCAGAGCGCGGAAGGCTTCCTCGCGGAAGACACCATCACGGCAGAGAAGAAAATCATCGATCACCACGCCTTCTTCTTCCAAACGCTTGGCGTTGGGTGGGGTCGAGCCAGGAGTCGCGCCGCCAATATCGGAATGATGGCCGCGATTACCGACGAAGAATCGCAACACCATGCCGCTCTCGTCAAACACCGGTGCGATCACGGTGATGTCGGGCAGATGCGTGCCGCCATTATAGGGGTTGTTCAGCGTGAACATGTCCCCCGGGCGAATATCGCTGCCGCGCTTGGCCAAAATGCTGCGCACGCTCTCGCTCATGGCGCCCAGATGCACCGGCACATGCGGGGCGTTGGCGATGAGATTGCCGCTGGCGTCAAACACGGCGCAGGAAAAATCCAGCCGCTCGCGAATGTTCACGGAGGTGGCGGTGTTCTTTAGCACCACGCCCATGCGCTCCGCCGCCGCCATGAAAAGATTGTTGAACAGCTCCAGCAGCATGGGGTCGGCTTTCTCTGCCGCTGCAACGGTCGTGTTCCGCCGTGGCACCATACGGGTCAGCACCAGCTCGCCGCCGCGCTGCATCTCGGCGCGCCAGCCGGGCTCCACCATGGTGGTCGCGATCTCTTCGCTGATCAGGGCTGGGCCATCGATTTTGTCGCCAGCTCCCAAATGCGCGCGGGCATAAACCGGCGCCATCACGCTTTCGCCGCCGCACCACAGCGCGACACGCTCCAGCGCTGTTGGCACACCAGTCCCTGCCGCAGCGTTCGGTAGTTTCGGCCGCTCGCCCTTCTTCACGATTTCGCAGGTCACCGATTCCAGCACGATTGCGCGTTCCGGGGCTGCAAAGCCAAAGCGGCGGCGATGCGCATCTTCGAAGCTTGCGCGCATGGCTGTTTCGTCGGCGAATGCTACCGGCAACGCAGTTTCCGTGCCCTGATAGCGCAGGTTGGTGGTGGCGATGCGCTGTCCGCCAACCAGCTTCTGTTCAAGCTCGGCGGCCATCGTATCCAGCAGCGCCTTCGCCGCTTCAATCGCGCCTACATCCAGCAGTCGATCCACCGCTTGACGCGCCACCAGGCCTTCATCGGCCATGCCCATGCCAAAGGCCGAAAGAACGCCCGCGAAGGGATGGATCAACACGCTGCTCATGCCCAATTCGTCGGCCACAAGGCAAGCATGCTGCCCGCCCGCGCCACCAAAGCACTGCAAGGTGAATTCCGCCGGATCATGCCCCTTCTCCAGCGAGATTTGCTTGATTGCCTGGGCCATATTGGAAACAGCAATGGCCAAAAAGTCTTCTGCAAGCGCGCGCGGATCGCGGCGCACGCCGGTTGCCGCCAAAATCTCTTCCGCTAACGCCGCGAATTTCTCTGCCACCACTGCTGCATCGAGCGGTTGGTCGCCATGCGGCCCGAAAATCGTGGGGAACCGTTCGGGGCGAATTTTTCCACACATCACATTGGCATCGGTAATGGTGAGCGGCCCGCCCCGGCGATAACAGGCAGGTCCAGGGTCTGCGCCCGCGCTATCCGGCCCGACCGAAAGCCTTGCACCATCGAAATGCAGAATGGAGCCGCCGCCAGCCGCCACCGTGTTGATCGCCATCATGGGTACGCGCAAATCCACGCCCGCCACTTGGGTGTCGAAGACGCGTTCGAACTCTCCAGCATAAAGCGAAACATCGGTAGAGGTCCCGCCCATATCAAAGCCGATCACCTTCGCGATGCCTGCAGCCTCCGCGGTGCGGGCTGCGCCTACAATCCCGCCCGCAGGCCCCGAAAGGATTGCGTCCTTGCCTTGAAACAATGCCGCGTCCGCGAGCCCGCCGCTCGATTGCATGAAGGCGAGCGGTGCGCCGCCCAGTGCGGAAGATACCTTATCAACATAGCGGCGCAGCACCGGCGAAAGATAAGCGTCCGCCACCGTGGTTGCGGCGCGGGCTACGAGGCCTAAGAGTGGACTCACCGTATGGCTCAAAGAGACTTGGCTAAATCCCGTTTCGCGCGCCAATGCAGCCAAACGCAGTTCCATTTCCGGAAAGGCCCAGGCGTGGATCAGCGCGATCGCGACTGCGTCAAGACCTTCGCGCCGCCGCCGCACAAACATCGCGCGCGCCGCCTCTTCGTCGAGCGCCGCTAATACGCTGCCATCCGCCGCGATACGGGCCTGCACTTCTTCCACTGCCTCATAAAGCGGCGCAGGCTTCTTGATTTCCAGATCGAATAATTTAGGCCGTGCCTGCGGGCCGATCTCCAAGACATCTCCGAAGCCTCTATTGATCACAAACAAGGTCCGCGCGCCTTTGCGTTCCAACAACGCGTTGGTGGCGACCGTCGTGCCCATGCGCACGCTGTGCAGAGCTTCGCGCGGTGGTGTCGCGCTTTCCGGCAGGCCCATCAGCGTGGCAATGCCTGCAACCGCAGCGTCGCTATAACGCTCTGGACATTGGCTGAGCATCTTCACGACCGTAAAATGCCCATCAGGCCCGCGCCCCACCACATCGGTGAAGGTGCCGCCGCGATCAATCCAGAATTGCCACGTGTTTTGCATCTGGGAAACTTGCATAACTGGGCCTGATCCCGTCAACTCACCTTAGCGGCAAGAGGGCGCGGCAAGGGGGCTTCATGATCGTTCTGTCGGGCATCGGGGTGGTTATTTTAGGCTTTGCCTTGCGCCTCAATCCGCTCGTTGTTGTGGCGGCGGCCGCCATTGTCACCGGGCTTTGCGCTGGCATGGACCCCGTGGTGGTGATCTCCGCCCTGGGCAAGGCATTCGTGGATAACCGCTTCATGGCGGTGGCGTGGCTGGTGTTGCCGGTGATCGGGCTTCTGGAACGCGCCGGATTGCGCGAACGCGCGAAGACCTTGATCTCGCGAATGAAGGGTGCCACGGCCGGGCGCGTATTGATGGGGTATTTCGTTATTCGCCAGTTCACTGCGACGCTGGGCCTGACCGCGCTCGGTGGGCATGTGCCGATGGTGCGCCCCTTGATCGCGCCTATGGCTGAGGCCGCCGCTGAACGTCAAACCACGCTAACGCCGGAAAAGCGCGAGATGGTGCGGGCCAATGCGGCGGCGGCTGACAACATCGCGCTGTTTTTTGGCGAGGATGTTTTCATCGCTATTGGCTCCATTCTTTTGATCTGCGGCTTCCTTGCACAAAACGGGGTCAATGCCGCTCCCTTAGATATCGCGCTCTGGGCTATCCCTACAGCCTTGCTCGCGCTGGTGATCCATCTTGCACGGCTCTGGCGTTTTGATCGCCGGCTTGGAGCCAAGAAATGATTGGGCTTGAAACTATCTATGTTCTTGCTGGCGGCATGTTTGCGGCTTTCGCCTTCAGTCATGCCGTGGACCGCGCCAACCCCGCCCGCTGGCGCTCAACGCTGTTCTGGGGTGTTTTCGCAACGCTCTTGATTTTGGGCTCCTATCTTCCGCATTTCGTTTCCGGAGTGATGGTCCTGGTGCTGGTCGGGCTCGCCTGGATCGGCCTAAAACCTGGCCCCGATGCAACCACGGATGAGCAAACGCGCAAAAAATCCGCCGCCCGCCTCGGCAATGCGCTTTTCATTGCAGCGCTTGCCATACCGGTGGTGACGCTCGCAGGTACGCTGGCATTTCCGCATTTCAAGTCTCTGGTGGATGCCAAGCATGTCACGCTGATCGCCTTGGCACTGGGGGCGACGGTCGGTCTGTTGCTGGCTATGAGTCTCACCCGCGCGCCACTCTCCGCCGCGGCTGCAGAGGGACGCCGTCTGGTCGATTCTATTGGCTGGGCCACGGTGCTGCCGCAAATGCTCGCCGCGCTGGGCGGCATGTTTGCAGCCGCAGGCGTGGGCGCTATTATCGCCAAGCTCACCAGTGCCGCCATTCCCATGTCGGACGCGCATGTGGCGCAAACGATCACGGTGGTGGTCTATACTTGCGGCATGGCGCTTTTCACTATGATCATGGGCAACGCTTTCGCGGCTTTTCCGGTGATGACAGCGGGGATCGGTCTGCCGCTGATCGTGGGAAAATTCGGCGGCGACCCGGTGGTGATGAGCGCGCTTGGCATGCTTTCGGGCTTCTGTGGCACACTGATGACCCCCATGGCCGCCAATTTCAATATTGTGCCGGCGGCAGTGTTGGAGCTAAAGGATCGCAATGCCGTGATTAAAGTGCAAATTCCCACGGCACTCTTGCTTCTTTTCGCCAACACAGTGCTTATGAGCATCTTCGTGTACCGGTGAGACGCCATGCTGCAACTCAATTCCGATATCGCTGAACGCTTTGCCTTGATCGCGCTGGGCCATGTCACCCGCGAATATCCCAGCAAGCTCGATCATATGATGTATAGCGCGAGCGATGCGCGGACGCCGCGCGATCTGCATCCCATCTTCTTCGGCAGTTTTGATTGGCATAGCTGTGTGCATGGCTATTGGATGCTGGCGCGCCTTGCCCGGCTCTATCCTGACATGGGTCCCGCCTCTGCCATCGCGGCGCGTTTTGAGGAAAGCTTCACGCCCGAAGCGATTGACGCAGAGCTTTCTTATCTCGAACAGCCTTCGTCACGCAGCTTCGAACGGCCGTATGGCTGGGCGTGGGCTTTGATGCTCGCCGCCGAATTACGCTTATGGAATCCCACACTGGCGGAAGCTTTTGACGGTATCGAACAGAATATCGTTTTGCGCTTTCACGCCTATCTGCCGATGCTGACCTATGCCGTGCGCACGGGCGTGCATTCCTCCACGGCCTTCGCGTTGATTTTGGCGAGCGAATATGCGGCGGTGGCAAAGGACACCTCGCTGCGCGATCTGTTATCCACGCGCGCCCGTCATTGGTATGGCAATGACCGTGCCGCTCAAGCCTGGGAACCGGGCGGCGATGAATTCCTTTCGCCCACGCTTTGCGAAGCCGAAGCCATGCGCCGCCTTCTGCCGCGCGCGGAATTTCTTAGCTGGTTCGATGCTTTTCTGCCGGAATTGGCGCGTGGTAAACCTGAAACGCTTTTCATTCCAGCCCATGTCAGTGATCGCAGCGATGGCAAGACGGCGCATCTCGATGGCGTCAATCTCAGCCGCGCCTGGTGCATGCGTGCGCTGGCCAGCTCGCTTCCTGATAAGGGGTGTCGCGATCTTTTGCGCCGGGCTGCCGAAGCTCATGTCCAAGCCGCTATGCCCCATGTCGCGGGGGATTATATGGGTGAACATTGGCTGGCGAGTTTCGCCACTCTGGCATTGACCACCTGAACTGCATAAGAGAACGGCGCTGCCGCCTAGTTTTTGCGCAAGTTTTAGCGATGCGCATTTCGCGGAACACTGCCTATTGCCAAGCCTTTAGCGCGATGGAACAGTCCTAAGCGGGCATTCGGGCGGGCAAATTTCCACAGATGAGCATCCAGGTCGCGCTGCATCATCGTACCTCCTATCGGTATGATCGTCTCATCGCCTTGGGTCCGCAGGTCATCCGGCTGCGCCCCGCCGCCCATTGCCGGACGCCCATCCTCAATTATGCGCTGAAGGTCAGCCCTGAGCCGCACTTCCTCAATTGGTTGCAGGATCCGCAATCCAATTGGCTGGCGCGTCTGGTGGTGCCTGAAAAAACCGATCATCTCGATGTCACCATCGATCTCACCGCCCAGCTCAACATCATCAACCCATTCGATTTCTTTCTTGAGCCCAAGGCTGAGGTCTTTCCGTTCGCTTACGACAAAGAAATTCAGGAAGATCTGAAGCCTTATCTTGCGAAGGGGCGGATGGGGGATGCCTTCAAGCAATATCTCGCGGGCGTGGACCGCAGCGAGAAGCCGACCACTGGTTTTCTCTTCGATTTGAACGCGCGGCTGCAGCATGACATCAGCTATCTCATCCGTATGGAGCCGGGCATCCAGACGCCCGAGCAAACGCTGCTCTTGCGTTCCGGCTCCTGCCGCGATTCCGCTTGGCTCCTGGTGCAGCTCTTGCGTCATCTTGGATTCGCCGCGCGCTTTGCCTCTGGCTATCTCATCCAGTTAAAGCCCGATGTGAAATCGCTGGATGGCCCATCGGGCACCGATCATGATTTCACCGATCTGCATGCCTGGTGCGAAGTCTATCTGCCGGGCGCGGGCTGGGTTGGGCTTGATCCTACTTCTGGGCTCTTCGCGGGCGAGGGCCATATTCCGCTCGCATGCACCGCCAATCCACGTCATGCCGCACCGATTGATGGCGCATTGGAAGATTGCGAAGTCGAGTTCGAATTCGACATGCACATTACCCGCGTGGTGGAGCCGCCGCGCGTCACCAAGCCCTATACGCCGGAAATCTGGCAATCGATCTTAAGCCTCGGCGATGAAACCGATGCCGCGATCAAGGCTGCCGATATGCGCCTCACCATGGGCGGTGAACCGACTTTCGTCTCCATTGATGATATGGACGGCGCCGAATGGACCACTGCGGCGGTTGGTCCCGCCAAGCGCGGCCTTGCCGATACGCTGATCCGCCGCTTGCAAAAGCGTTTCGCGCCGGGTGGGTTGCTGCATTATGGCCAAGGCAAATGGTATCCTGGTGAAAGCCTGCCGCGCTGGGCCTTCGCGCTCTATTGGCGTGGAGATGGTCAACCCTTGTGGCGCGATCCCGATCGCATTGCCGCGGAGCGCAAAGACTACAAGCCCGATGATGGCACTGCGCGTACTCTCATCACCGGCATCGCTCGCCGTCTCGACATCAATCCGGCCTACGCAATCGAAGCCTATGAATATCCTTGGCATTACATCGGCAAGGAGCAGAGCCTGCCGGTCAATGTCGATCCTTTGGATTCGAAATTGGAAGATGCGGAGGAGCGCGCTCGTCTTGCCAAGGTGTTCGCGCGTGGTCTGAAAAAGCCTGCGGGCTTTGTGCTTCCGGTGCAGCGCTGGAATACAGAAGCGGGCCGCAAATGGCGCTCGGAGCTTTGGCAAATCCGCGCCGGGCGCCTGCATCTGATGCCGGGCGATTCTCCTTTGGGCTTCCGTCTGCCGCTGAACGCCTTGCCCTGGGTGCCGCCAGCGGCAAGGCCTTTCATTCCACCGCCCGATCCATTTGACAATCTTCCCCCGCTGCCCGAGCGCGATTCCCTGCGCCAACCTTATCTTTCTAGAGCCACCGACGATTCAGCTTGGCGTCAGCGTCTGGTGCATCTGGAGCAAGACCCGCCGGTGGAGGGCGCCAGCGTGCGCACCGCGCTCACGGTGGAGCCGCGCGATGGACGGCTCTGTGTGTTCATGCCGCCGACGGACAACGCCGCCGATTATCTCGATCTTTTGATGGCGATCGAGGATGCGGCGGCTGAATGTGACGCGGCGATCCATATTGAAGGCTATCCCCCGCCGTATGACCCGCGCATCAACCTCATCAAGGTCACGCCTGATCCCGGTGTGATCGAGGTGAACATTCACCCCGCCAATTCCTGGCGCGAGCAGGTGGCGATCACCGAAGCGATTTATGAGGAAGCGCATTTCTCGCGTCTCGGTACCGAGAAATTCATGCTCGATGGCCGTCACACCGGCACTGGCGGTGGCAATCACATTGTGGTCGGCGCGGCGCACCCTTCCGATAGTCCGTTCCTGCGCCGTCCCGATCTATTGAAGAGCTTGATCGCGTTTTGGCAGAATCATCCCTCGCTCTCGTATCTCTTCTCCGGCCTCTTCATCGGCCCAACCTCTCAGGCGCCACGTATCGATGAAGCCCGTCACGATTCGCTCTATGAGATGGAGATTGCCTTTTCCCAGGTGCCTGATCCCGGGCTTGGATATATTCCGCCTTGGCTGGTGGATCGCATCTTCCGCAATCTCCTGGTCGATGTGAGTGGCAATACCCACCGCAGCGAAATCTCCATCGACAAGCTTTATTCGCCTGATGGCCCCACGGGGCGATTGGGTCTGGTCGAGTTTCGCGGCTTTGAAATGCCTCCCCATGCCGAGATGAGTCTCGCACAGAATCTTCTTCTTCGGGCGCTGTTGGTGCGGTTCTGGAATAAACCCTATCCTGGCAAGCTGGTGCGCTGGGGCACGGCGCTGCATGACCATATGCTCTTGCCGCATTTCCTCTGGGCCGATTTCTCAGACGTCATCACCGATCTCAACGAGGCCGGCTTTGCTTTCGATGCGGAATGGTTCCGCCCGCATTGGGAATTCCGTTTTCCGCTTTACGGCAAGGTGCAATATGGCGGCGTGCGGCTGGAGCTGCGTCAAGCGCTCGAACCTTGGAATGTGATGGGCGAGGAGGGCGCGGTGGGCGGAACTGTTCGCTTTGTCGACAGTTCTGTGGAGCGGCTCGAGGTGAAGGCAGATGGTTTGGTCGATGGCCGCCACAAGATTTTGGTCAATGGCCGCTGCGTTCCGTTAAAACCCGTATCGGTGGGATCGGCGGTCGGCGGGGTGCGTTATCGCGCCTGGCTTCCGGCCTCTACGCTTCATCCCACGATTTATGCGCACGCGCCCCTCACGGCAGAGGTGTGGGATGGTTGGCGCAAGCGTTCGTTAGGAGGTTGCACCTACCATGTTGCCCATCCGGGAGGGCGTAACTACGTAACTTTCCCAGTGAATGCCTATGAAGCAGAAGGGCGCCGTCTTGCGCGGTTTGAACCGTTCGGCTTTACCTGTGGCCTCTTCAGCCCACCGGTTGAGTCGCCGAATGCCGATTACCCGCACACCCTCGATCTGCGCCGTCCCGTAAATTCCTGAGATAAGCATCTTGATCCGCAAGAAACACAGCACGGAAACCGCAAGCCGCTATGACGAGATGCATGGCGCGGGCGGCCGCGTGCGTGAAGCTTGGCAGCCTTTGGCCGAGGCGCTCGGCGCCATGTCGTCTCAAGAATATGCCCGCCGTCAGGATGCGGCGCAGAGCATGCTGCGCGACAATGGCGTCACTTATAATGTCTATGACGAGCAGGATGGCCAATCGCGCCGTTGGCGGCTGGATATTCTTCCCTTTGTCATCGCGCCCGAGGAATGGGAAAAGCTCGAGGCCGCTGTCATTCAGCGCGCGCGTCTCGCCGATGCGCTCCTCGCTGATATCTATGGCCCGCAGAAGCTCATCGCCGATGGCGTGCTGCCGCCGCATATCGTTTCCGGCCATCCGCAGTTTCTGCGTCCGCTGAAAGGTGTCGAGCCGCCGGGCGGCGTTCATATCCATCTCTACTCGGTCGATCTTGCCCGCATGCCCGATGGTGGCTGGAAGGTTCTGGCCTCGCGCGCGGATTCGGTCAGCGGCATCGGCTATGCCCTCGAAAACCGCATCGTGGTGGGGCAAGTCTTTTCCGATCTTTTCCGCGATATGCATGTGCAGCGGCTGGCGGCGTTTTTCCAATCTTATCGCGAGAGTGTGCAGGGGTTGGCTGGCCCTGGTCGCGCCGTGCTGCTCACCCCTGGCCCGCATAACGAAGCCTATTTCGAACACGCCTTCCTTTCGCATTATCTCGATCTCACCTTGGTCGAAGGCGATGATCTGGTGGTGCATGACGATCGCGTCTTCCTCAAAACCCTGCATGGGCTGGAACGCGTCTCGGTGATTTTCCGCCGGGTGGATTCGGATTTCTGCGATCCCTTGGAGCTGCGGTCGGATTCCGCGCTGGGTGTGCCGGGCCTGTTGCAGGCGGTGCGTGCGGGTAATGTCGTGCTCGCCAACAGCCTTGGCGCCAGTGTGGTGGAAAGCCCCGCGCTCGATGCTTATCTGCACGCAGTCTCTCACGCTCTCCTCGGCGAAGAGCTTGTCATTCCCGATATCCCCACCGTGTGGTGTGGCACCGAATGGGGGCGCCAAGAAGCGTTAGCGCGGATTGATCGTTCCATCCTGCGCGGCGCTTTCGATTCCCGCCCGCTGTTTTCGCGCCGGTCCACCGCAAGGCTGGGACGCGAACTCTCCGCCGCCGATAAGCGGGCGTACAAGGCGCTGCTCACGCGGCGGGGCGCCACGCAAGTCACGCAAGATGTGGTGCCGCTGGGCGGTGCGCCGATTTTCGCCGATGGCAAGCTCACCCAGCGCCCTGTTTCGCTGCGCCTCTTCGCGGCTTGGACCAAGAATGGCTATGTGGTGATGCCCGGCGGGCTCGCGCGTGTCGCCGAGAATGAAACCGTGCGCGCCCTCTCGCTGCAATCAGGTGCGGTGTCGAAAGACGTCTGGGTGCCGACGCCGGGCCCGGTCTCGACCTTCAGCCTGTTGAAGCAAACCCGCGAAGACGTCGCCATTGTGCGCACCGGCAATTCGCCGCCCAGCCGCGCCATGGATAATCTTTTCTGGCTCGGCCGTTATAGTGAGCGGGCCGACAATCTCGCCCGCGTTTTGCGCGCGGTGGTACAGCGTTTGGGTGAAGGCGCGCCTGCCGATCCTGCCGTGCATGGCTTTCTCGCGGGCCTCACCGAATCTTTCTTGCCCGCGCGTTTGCCGCGCAAGGATGGCCTGCTATCCGATTTGCGCAGTCTCATCTCGGATCGCACCAATTTCGCAGGCCTGCCGCAAATCCTGGGCTGCGTGCGCCGCACCGCCTGGTCCGCGCGCGACCGTCTCTCGCTCGATACTTGGCAGACCATCCATTTGATGACCGAGCCGGATGTCTTGCCGCCCACCAATCGCCCCTTTGATAGCGCCGAGGCGCTCTCCAGCCTCGATATGCTGGTGCGGCGCAGCGCGGCCTTCGCGGGTCATTGCGCGGAGAACATGACGCGCGGCCCCAACTGGCTCTTCACCGATCTTGGCCGCCGTGTCGAGCGCGCCCAGCATCTGGCTTGGCTGGTGGGGCGCATCGCCGAGAATGGCGAGCTTGCCGAAAGTGAACGCATCCGCATCGGGCTTGAGATTTCGTCGAGCGTGATGACCTATCGCTCGCGCTATATGAATATCTTCCATATGGCGCCGCTGCTCGATCTCTTGCTGCTCGATGAAACCAATCCCCGCTCGGTGGCTTTCCAATTGATCGCCGCCGAGAAATCGCTGGAAGAACTCGCGCGTTTGACGCCAGAAGGGCAGGGCACGGCGGCCGTGAAATTTGCTGCCAACCTGCGCGGGCTTTGCGTCCGCCCGAGCTTGCTCGACGATCTCGCCACAGACCCCGCCAGTTTGAAGACCTATCTGGCTGAGGTTGAGATCGGTGCCGCTGGCATTTCCGACGCCCTTACCGATGCTTATTTCCGCCACGCCATTCGCCGGCGCACCGGCAGCCGCGAGGAGTGAGCATGGAATACTTCGTCCGCCATCGCACCGCTTATCGCTACTTGCAGGATGTGTCCTCGTCCTGTCACCTCGCGCATCTTTTGCCGCGTTCCACCCCGCGCCAGAGCGTGACGGAGTCCAAACTGATTTTCTCGCCCGAGCCGCAGCGCAATGAGGCGGGCACGGATTATTTCGGCAATCAGAAGAATCTCTTCACCATCGAAGAGAGCCACACCGTGCTCGAGGTGATTTCCGAAAGCCGGGTGACGGTGCAGCCCGCCCCAAGCTTCGCGCCCGGCCATGATCTTGCCTGGGAAAAGGTGCGCAGCCTTTTGGAAGAAGCTGGCGATGCGCAATCGCGTGCTGCCGCCGAATTTCTTTTCGATACGCCGCAAGTGGTGGCGAGTGCCGAGCTCGCTGCTTATGCCGAAGAAAGCTTCACGCCGGGAAGGGGCATCCTTTCCGCTGCGGCCGATCTTACGACACGGGTACATAGGGATTTTCGCTACGACACCACTGTGACCGATGTGTATACGCCGGTGGAAAAGGTCTTCCGTATCCGCGCAGGCGTCTGCCAGGATTTGGCGCATGTCGCGATTGCCGCGATCCGCGCCATTGGCCTGTCGGCACGCTATGTCAGCGGCTATCTTCTCACCTCACCGCCGCCGGGGCAGCCCAGGCTCGTCGGTGCAGATGCCAGCCATGCCTGGTTTTCGATTTGGGTGCCCGAGTGCGGCTGGATCGATTTTGATCCCACCAACAATATGCAAGCCGGTGAAAGTCACATCACCGCCGCTTGGGGGCGCGATTACGCAGATGTTGCGCCTATCGCGGGCGTTATCACCGGTGGCGGCGATCATATCGTCGAAGTCGGCGTCGATGTCGTGCCCGTGAGTGAGCTGGAAGCCTAAGCGAATTGTTGGCCGGCCGGGCTGGTATCATAACCGCCCATGGCTTCCAGTTCCTGGCGGAAACTCGCGCGGCCCAGTGTCTCGCATAGGGTCTGCACCTCGGCCATGTCGAGATTTTTCTTCCTCAGCACCAAATCATAGCGCTCGCGCAGCAGCGGTACGAAGCCAAGCCCGAACACCCTGGCCGCGCTCTTGCTTGCGATGGCGGCGTCGGCGGCGCCGGAATGGATTTGCATCGCGGCAGGCAGATGTCCGCTGGTGAGCCGGTCATAGCCTTTCACTGCTTTGGGTGAAATCCCTAGCTTGGCGATTTCCGCGTCGAGGAGAATGCGCACCGCCGCGCCCTTCTCGCGATTGACGATGGTGATGTCCTTGCGCTTGAGGTCAGCGATGGAGGTGACCGCTTTGGGATTGCCCCGCGCCACCACCAGCCCTAACTCCCAATGGGAGAAACCGATCACCGCGGCGCTGCGCCGGTCGAAAAGCTTCTTCACTTCGGCAAGATTGGATTCGCCGGTTTCGCTATCGCGCAGATGCGTGCCTGCGATATGCACCAGCCCTTCGCGCAAAAGCCCCAGCGCCGTGGTGCTGTTGCGGTTGACCACCACAAGCTCGATCCCCGCGCGGCGCAAATGGCGCGCCAGCACCGAAATCCCCGGATCGCAGCCCGCCACCAGCAGCCGCTTACCCAGCTCCAGCCGTCCGTGAAACGGCAGCACTTCAACGCGTCCGCCCGATTTGGGTTTGGTCAGCAGCACGGCATCGGCAGGCGGCAAGCTCCAGTCCACGCTATCGGGCGCTGCCGCGATCAGCTGCCCGTCGACCTGGCAAAGCTGCACCGGCTGGCCTTCATAGGCAGTCTGGCCACCACCGAGGAGGGTGGCTTCCAGGCTCTCGGCGGGTTTGGTCTCTTCTTCTTCGAGCTGGAAAAGATCTTCCACCTTGGTGGAAAGGGCGCGGGCGAGCTTCAGCGCCACGATGGTATTGGGCACATAGCTGCCCGCCTCGATGGCATAGATGGTCTGACGCGAAATCCCGACCTCCGCGGCGAGGGAGGCGGCGGCCATCCCGCGTTTCTGCCGCATCTCGTGAAGCTTGTTGCCTGCCGTCATAGCCAAATCCTCCGCACCCCTGCATAACACGGGATGCGCAAGAGGGTGAGGCTACTTCGCGCCGCCAAGAAGCTTGCGGGCCAAAGCCGCGGCGCCATCCGCCGAAATCCCTTTCGCTTTGCCACAGAGGGGGATGCCGTCGTTTTTCAGCACATGCCAGAGCATGGCGCCATCTTTGGGATTGGTTTTGGAGGCCAAGGGTCCATCGCGCAGGCTGCGCTCTACGCTATAAGGTTTGGAGGAAGCCTGCTCAAACTGATCGGTTTGAAGTTTGGCGTTCTTGCAGACGGCGTCCTGATCGCGCCCCACCAGAACCGCCTTGCCCCAGCCTTCGGGGGCGGGTTCGAAGCCGATATTCACGATCACCCGGGCCGGAAGCAGAGCCCGGTAAAGCTGCCAGCCCAAAACGGGGTCATAGGCGAGCCCGGCGTCATAGCTCATCACCTCGACCATATCGATGGCGGCCGCTGCCGCGGGATCGCGAAACACCAGCCGCTCGCGGCCGGTATTGGCGTCGGTTTCGCCCACTTTCCCGCCGCAAGGGGCTGTGCCCGTCGCCTTTGTGCAATCGGCACCCGTGGACCAGGCCGCCAGGGAGAGGGTTTTGCCTTGGGCGGCGCGCCGAAGGCTTAAGATCGCGCCGCGATAGGGGGCGATATCGCCGCCTTCGATCTCGTAATCGACATCGATTCCGTCAAAACCCAATTCGCGGACGAATCGGGCGATCTGGTTTGTGACAGGCCCCGGCTTGCCTGCCTCTGCCGCCAGCGCGTCCCATTTCAAATAGCTCGTGCCGCCCACGGCCAAGAGCACCTTGGTGCCGCGCTTCTTTACCGCCGCGATCTGGCGCTTCAGTTCAGCAGGGCTGCCTTCGAATTGCAGCCCGGTCCCGGCAAAGCTTTTTCCATCCCAGGAAAAATCTGGTCTCGCAAAAGCGACAATGACATGGCTGTAAGCTGGGTTCACCGATGACAGCGCTGACGCGCTCTCCCAGCTCGGAAAATAGCCAGCCACCACACGGGCCTGCGCCGTTTGTGCCAAAACGGCAAAAAGGAGGGCGGCTGAGATCCGCCAGGGAAAAATCTTCTGCATAGCTGCCGAGCGCCGAAATTCCTTTAAGGCTTAGCATGTTGGTGCGCGGCTGGGCAGCGGGTGATCTCGGGCGGGGAATTCCTCGCGCTTCTTCCTGTGTGGGGGCGAAAAACCTCAAATTTCCCAGGATACTTCGTTGTCTCAGATCGGCTCCATCCGGTTTCCCACCGCGAATTTGCCCGAGAGCCTATCAGACGACACAAATTTTATCGGTTACACGCATGTGCCTTCTGGTGGCGGTACGGAAGTTTCGCTTACCATCGTCAAGAGAAATCTGACATTGAATGTAATGAGTGCTGCTCCAAAACCTCGGAACCACAATCTCTCCAAAAGGACCAGTGACACCGATGTCTTGATCGGGTCCCGGTTGCGCCTGTGGCGCCGGACAATGGATGTCGATGCTTGTGCCTTAGCGGCCAAGATTGGCATCACGTACCAGCAGCTTCAGAAATACGAAAAAGGAATGAACCGCATCAGCGCGTCGCGGCTATTCACTATTGCGAAAGTGCTGGATGTACCGATTGAATATTTCTATCGCGATGTGGCCTTGGCTGAGCCGGGCGGCGAAGCGGTACCGCATGCCGAGCAGATCTCGCTTTTGGCCAATGGCGCGGGAACAGATGTGCTCCGGCATTATCTGACGATTCCGAAACCGGAGGTTCGCAAGGCGCTGCTCGCATTGATGCGCAGCCTCGTCCGGCGCGAGGCAGACGCCCCCGGTACTGATTCTCCCGCCTGATCCAAGCGCGCCACCGCCACGTTTCGAGCGGTGGTTTCGCAAAAGGATCCTTGGGAATGGCCTATCTGATCGGCTTTGCCGCTTCGGCTCTCGCTTTTGTGATCGCCGACATGTTCTGGCTCGGCACCATGGTGGGGCGGCTTTATCGTCCGGCCCTCGGGGATCTCCTGCTTGAAGGGGTGAATCTGCCGCCGGCGATCATTTTCTACCTTCTTTACCCGGCAGGGCTTTTGCTTTTTGCTGTTCTGCCGGGGATGAAGGCGCAATCCCTTGCGCTCGCTGCATTTTATGGCGCGCTCTTCGGGCTGTTCACCTATGGCACCTACGATCTTACCAACTTTGCCACGCTCAAGGGCTGGCCGCTTTCGATCACGCTGATCGACATGGCGTGGGGCACGGTGCTGGGCGGATTCGCGGCCCTGATTGGCACTGCGGCAGCGCTGCGCTGGGCCGCCTGATCAGCCAAATTCTGGATCAGAGCCGGACGAGGGGCGTCAGCAGCGCCCCCAGCCAGCCGGTCAGCCTCAAATGTCCTTCCATGGCCACCAGGCAAAGGCAGTCCGCGCCAGGATCGACTGTCGGCTGATGATTGATGCCGGAATCTCCGAAATCGAAATCGCCCGGGCCGAAATGGCCGCCGTCATGGGAAAAGCCGCCCTCAATCACGCAGGTTAGCTCGGTTCCCGCATGGGTATGGTGGCGCAGCTTTGCCCCCGGTGCGGATTTCAAGAGGAACACCCGCGCGGCGCTCGGCACCGGCAGATGAATCGGACGCATAGAAAGACCCGGCGCCACCATACGCCACTTCCCGGCATTGTACCGCCGTACGAAAGCTGGCAGGCCTGCCACTGGAAGAGAAGGTGGCGCTGCAATGGATGCGCGCGGCGGCGCAATGGTGTCGAGCTTCGCCGAAAGCGCGACGAAAGCGCCTTCGCCCATGGGGGCGGGCGATAGGTCGGCAAACAAAGCTCCGCCCACTTCGGTGAACAGGGAGACGGCCTTTTGGCAATCGGCGCAAGCAGCCAGGTGAGTCGCCACAGCAATATGACGGCCAAGATCCAGCGTTCCGGCGGCATAGCCGGTGAGCAGGCTTTCATCGGGATGATGTTCGATGCTCATGCGACTGAACCCAAACGCTTGCGCAGCCGCTCCATGGCGAGACGCAGCCGCGATTTCACCGTACCGAGGGGTAAACCCAGAAGAGCGGAGATTTCGCCATGCGCCCGCTCCTCAAAGAAGGAAAGCTCCACCACTTTGCGCTGATCCGTAGGCAATTCGCTTAAGGCGGCGCGAAGCTGGGCCTGCTGTTCCGACGTCATCAGGGTCTCATCTGCCAGGGCGCCGCCATCGACGCGAAACTCCGCTTCGACATCTTCCACTTCCTTGATGCCGCCGCGCTTTGCCCGCCGCGCAGCGTCGATGCGCACATTGCGCGCGATGGTGAAAATCCAAGCCGCCGCGCCATGGCTCGTAGCATCGAAAAGCTCGGCTTTACGCCAAACCAACAGCATCACTTCCTGGGCCAGCTCCTCGGCTTCAGCGTCCTTCGCCGAGAGGCGCAGCATGTAGCTCTTCACCCTTGGGGCGAAATGACCGAACAGCCGCGCGAACGCTTCGCGGTCCCGGGTGGAGGCTACCGCCGCAATTGCTTCAGACCAGTCCGTCTCGCAGGCCTGGAGGTTCACGCTTTTCCCCATACGGCGTCCACCAGCCGGAAACGGCAGGACACGCGCTGTGAGTTCGACTGCCGCAAGCATATCGCCTGTAACGGCGCGGTGCATCTTTTGGATCACTGATCCAAGCCCGCCAAATCCACGTTCTGGTCAGGGAATATCTAATGGGACGGTTGGGATGGAGCGGCGCAGGATCGCTGTGGTGGGGTCGGGCATTTCGGGGCTGTCGGCAGCTTGGCTGCTCGCGGGTCGCCATCAGGTCACGCTCTATGAAAAGGGCGAGCGTCTCGGCGGCCACAGCAACACGGTGGAGGTGATGCTGGATGGCGCCCCCGTCGCGGTGGATACCGGCTTTATTGTCTTCAACCGCAAAACCTATCCCAATCTCACTGCGCTCTTTGCCCATCTCGGGGTGCGGGCCGCAGATTCCGATATGTCCTTCGCCATCTCATTGGAGCGGGGGCGCACCGAATATCATTGCGGCGGGCTTGCTGGAATTTTCGCCCAGAAGCGCAATCTTTTCTCGCCGCGCCATTGGCGCATGGTGGCCGATATTGTCCGCTTCCAGCGCGAGGTACGTGCAGATATGACCCGCCCTGGATCTTCCTCGCTCTCCTTGCAGGAATATTTCGATAGGGGCGGTTATGGTCCCGCCTTCCGGGAAGATCATCTTCTGCCTATGGCGAGCGCGATCTGGTCTTCGGCCCATGCCGACACGCTGGGGCTACCGGTCGAGGCATTGGTGCAGTTCTTCGACAATCACGGTCTTCTCACCCTTGAAAAGACGGTGAAATGGGAAACCGTTCTAGGTGGATCGAAGAACTACGTGAAATCCCTGGCCCAGGGCTTCGAGATCAAGCTTGATCGCCCGGTAGCTGCCATTCGCCGGCAGAAGGATGGTGTGGTGATCGAGGATGGTGCGGGCGGATCGGAGCGCTTCGACGATGTGGTGATTGCCGCCCACGCGGATCAGGCGCTGAAGATGCTCGTGGATGCGGATGCAGCGGAACACGAAACCCTCGGCGCATTCCGTTACAGCCGCAATCTTGCGGTGCTGCATCGCGATGAGAGTTTTATGCCGAGGAAGCGCAATGTTTGGTCAAGCTGGAACTTTGTCGGCCGCCGCGGTGCGCCGCAGGATCGCGTGGCTGTGACCTATTGGATGAACCGTTTGCAGCCGCTCGCCACGAAGCGCGATCTCTTTGTTACGCTCAACCCGGAGCACACGCCGCGCCATGGCACGCTGCTCCACAGCGAGGTCTATCATCATCCGATTTTCAACAGCCAGACCGCCGCCGCGCAGAAGAAGCTCTGGTCCCTGCAGGGGCGCCGTAACACCTGGTTTGCAGGCGCTTATTTCGGCGCTGGCTTTCATGAGGATGGTCTTCAGGCTGGTCTTGCCGTCGCCGAGCAATTGGGCGGGGTGCGCCGTCCATGGAATGTGATGAACGAATCCGGCCGCATCCATGTCGGAGAGCCTGTCATGGCCAGCCTCGCATGACCCCGGCACTCTATGCGGGCACGGTGATGCATCGCCGCTATAAGCAGCGCCATCACGCCTTTCGCTACCGCGTTTTCTGGGGGTTGTTCGATCTCGATGAGATGGGCGCGCAAGGCTTGCGGCTCTTCTCCTATAATAGGCCCAATCTCTTTTCGCTCTATGACCGCGATCATGGCGATGGCAGCGATACGCCCTTGCGTCGTCAAGTGGATGTCCTGCTCGCCCGCCATGGTCTCGATCTGAGGGATGGCAAAGTCTTCCTTTTGGCCATGCCGCGTACGCTGGGCTACAGCTTCAATCCCTTAAGCCTCTATTTTTGCCACGACGCGGGCAGTGCGCTGAAGGCGGTGATCTATCAGGTCCACAACACCTTCGGCGGGCGGCACCATTATGTGCAGATGCTCGACCACGCGGCCCCGCAGATCCGGTTTTCCTGCGCCAAGAATTTCTATGTCTCGCCATTTCTGGAGATGGACCTTGCCTATCGGTTCCGGCTTACCTTGCCGGGCGAGCGTGTCGCCGTGGCCATTCAGGCTTCTGAGGCTGGGCGGGCTGTTCTGGATGCCGCCCTGACGGCAGAGCGGCGCCCCTTTACGGATTGGGCGCTCTTCAAGCTCGCGCTCTCTATCCCCGCGGTCACGTTGAAAGTGATCGCAGCGATCCATTGGGAGGCGGTGCGGTTGCGGATCAAAGGCATCGCACCGAATTTCCCTGAGGTTTCGAAGAGCGTTCTAAGAAAATAGCTATTCCGTAAGAACGAAATTGCTACTTTTTTATGCGTGCCTAATTTGTTCTCAATGCGGTTGAGGATTTCGAATAATAGCCGTAAACTCAACGCCAACTGGGGATGGAGTTATTTCACAGCTCAGTGGTTGTACTCAGATTTCCTCGCCGATTAGCGGAGATATGATGCGTAAAGTGGTTCTCGCGGGAGTTTTGCTATTCGGGCTTGCTGCGCCAGCCCTAGCTGACGGGGTCGATCCCCAAGCCGCAGCGGACGAAGCGCATTTGAACGAGGTGGTGTGCAAAAAGCAGCCGCCGCCGGTTGGTTCACGCATTGGCGAGAAGACGGTATGTCTCACCAATCGCGAATGGCAGGCCAAGTGGGCCGCCGCCAAACGTGATTCCCAGGCGATGCAGAGCAGTACGATAGGGGCTGGCGGCGCGGGCAAATAACCCATCCTGCCGGCTTGGCTGAAAGGGGGTAAGTATGCGCTTGTTGATTTGTATGGGAGTCTTCGCGGCCGCCATTGCCGGTCCGGTGATGGCAGAGGAGAATGTCCAGCAGCCGTCCGAGATGTCTACGACCAGCGAGGCTTGGCTGAATCAGACGGTTTGCAAGCGACGACCGCCGCCGACCGGCTCACGCATTGGCGGCGAGAAAGTCTGTATGACCAATCGCCAGTGGCAATTCATGTGGTCAGAGGCGCGGCATGGGGTGGATCGTATGCAGAACAAGCCCATATCCAAGGGCGGCAGTGGCAGCTGATCCTTTTTAACGCAAGCCCTTTGTGCGCAGGAACTCGCCGTAATCCCGGTCGAACGTCAGAATGTGCCGCGTCAACCATTCCTTGAGGAAGGTGCTGAGCGCGTTCATAGCCTCTTCATCGGGATCGGCAAGCAGCTTGCTCTGCAAGGCGAACACCTCGCGGCGAAGCTGCTTATGGGCATTGCGGTGAGCCTCTTTCTGAGGATAGGCCCAATCGTCGAAATACATTTCCTCGTGCCGGAAATGTTGAATGGTATGCTCCATCAGCCGGTAGCACAAAGATTCCAGCCGGTAATGATCGCCTGCTTCCAACGCCTCATGGAGCTGGTTGAGGATCGCGATCAGTTCCAGATGCTCTTTGTCGAACAGCTCTACGCCCATGCTGTAGTGCTCCGACCAATCGATAAGGGCCATGTCAGCGCACTCCTTTATTCATGAGGTAGGTGCCATAGGCTTGGTCTTCGATCAGGATGTGATCGAACCACCAGCTCTTCAGGAATTTCAGCATCTCTTCCGTGGCCCTCAGGCCGTGAAAGCCGGAGCCATTGCTCGAGGTGATGGCATGGCGAAAGCCGCACATTTTTCCATACAGCGCGGCATGGCTGGCGCAATGAGGTTTGGCCGCGGGATAGGACCAGTCGTCGAAATACATTTCCTCATGGCGAAAATGCATCGCGGTATAATCGATCAGGTGATCGACCTCTCGCAACAGATCGGCCTGGCCGCACCCCGCCTGAAGCGCCTCATGCAGCCGGTTGATGACTGCGATCAACTTTTTGTGCTCATCGTCGAAAATGGCGATGCCGACCTTCAGGGCGGTGTTCCATTCCATGTAAGCCATTCGGACACCCCCTTTTGGCGTAGCGCTTCCCCCATAGGTAGGGTATCCCGGCTGGGGTACCTCTCCGGGCGCGACAAGGTGTCCGTTTGGGAAGTGGGTTGTCGCAGGGTGAGCGCAAATTGACCCGGCCTAGGCGCTTGACTTGCACAACGCGTCCGCAGACTGTAAGCGCTGTCAAGAGTTCAGGGAAAGCGACGACATGGAAGCGGCCGAGGCCGACTTTCGTCCGCCAGAGGCACAAAGCTGGGCGGGCCGGATCAAGGGCGAACTGGCAGGAAACATCCTGCCTTTCTGGCCCCGCTATGTCTTGGACCGGGAAGGCGGCGGCTTTTTCGGTGAGGTCGGGCCTGACCTCTCCATCCGCAAACAGGCGCCGCGCGCTTCCGTCCTGAACACCCGTCTTTTGTGGACCTATGCCACGGCGGCGCGCGAAATTTCCCCCGAATGGCGGCCTATCGCCGATTGGGCGTTCGAATATGTTCGTAAGAACTTCTGGGACCCGCAGCATGGTGGCCTCTTCTGGCAGCTGGATGGTAAGGGGGCGCCGCTAGACCCGCGCAAGCAGACCTATGCCCAAGCCTTCGGGATTTACGCGCTGGCCGAATATCACCGCCTCACAGGCGATGCTGCCCCGCTTGAGCTTGCCAAGCGGCTCTACCTTTTGATCGAACAACACGCTTTTGATCCTGAATTCGGCGGCTATATCGAAGCGCGCGGCCGCGCTTTCGAGCCCCTGGCCGATATGCGGCTCTCGGAGAAGGATCTCAACAGCCCCAAATCCATGAACACGCATCTGCATGTTCTGGAGGGCTACACCAATCTTTTGCGCGTCTGGCCAGATCCAGGGCTGAAGGAAAAGCAGAAGGCCCTGATCACGGTGATGCTTGACCGCATCGCCGATGCGGAAACCGGCCATTTTAAGCTCTTCTTTGATGAGCGTTGGGCCTCGCTCAACGATCACGTCTCCTTTGGTCATGACATCGAAGGTAGCTGGCTCTTGTGGGAAGCCGCTGAAGTGCTCGGCGATGCAGCTCTGATCGAACGGGTCCGCATTGTTGCGATTAAAATGGCGCGCGTGGCATTGGCTGAAGGTCTCGATGCCGATGGCTCCATGCTCTTCGATGCCGATACAACCGGCCGCCTTCTCGATGTGAAGAAACATTGGTGGGTGCAGGCCGAGGCGGTGGTGGGCTTCTACAACGCCTATCAATTGACCGGTGAAGAGGCGTTCCGCGCAGCGTCCTTCAAAGCCTGGGAATTCATCGAACATCATGTCGTGGATCGCGTGCATGGAGAATGGCACGCCAAGCTCAGCCGCGAGGGTGTCGCCCTCACGGAGGCCGAAGATCCCGATTCCGTATTAGCCGGCCCGTGGAAATGCCCCTATCACAACGCACGGGTCTGCTACGAAATGCTCAATCGCCTAATGCCCAATATCCTGGGGAGGAGTGAAAACAAAACGCCATGAAATACGGCTATTTTGACGACAAGGCCCGCGAATACGTCATCACGCGCCCGGATACGCCGATGCCGTGGATCAACTACATCGGCTGCGAGGGATATTTCGGTATCCTCTCCGCAACGGCCGGCGGCTACTCCTATTACAAGGATGCGCGCCTGCGCCGCCTCACGCGTGGACGCTACAACAACGTGCCGCTGGATTTCGGCGGCCGTTACATTTACGTGCGTGACAATGCCGATGGCAGCTTCTTCTCGCCGTCCTGGATGCCGGTACGCGGCAAGCTCGACGACTATTCCTGCCGCCATGGCATGGGCTATTCGGTGATCTCGGGTAAGAAGAACGGCATCGCTGCCTCCACGCGCTATTTCGTGCCGATGGGCGAGAATCTCGAAATCTGGGATTTCACCGTCACCAACGAACGGGCGGAAAGCGCTGACCTTTCTATCTTCTCCATCGCCGAGTTCTGCCTCTGGGATGCGCAGGACGATGCCACCAACTTCCAGCGCAATTTCTCCACCGGCCAGGTCGAAGTGGAAGATGAGGTCATCTATCACAAGACCGAATATCGCGAGCGCCGCAACCACTTCGCCTGGTTTGCCTGTTCGGAAAAGCTGACCGGCTTTGATACGCAGCGCGAAGCGTTCTTGGGTCCCTGGCGCGGCTGGGAGGACCCAAAGGCGGTCGCTGAAGGCAAGTCGGGTGACTCTATTGCACATGGCTGGCAGCCGGTGGCGTCCAACCACATCAAGCTGAGCCTTAAGCCTGGTGAAACCCGCCGCATCGTCTTTGTGCTTGGTTATCACGAGAACCCGAGGGATCAGAAATTCGATCCGCCGAACTCGCAGACCATCAATAAGAAGCTGGTGAAGCCCACCATCGCCAAGTTCCGCGATCCCAAGAATGTGGATGCGGCTTTCGCGGCGCTGAAGGAAAACTGGGACACGCTGCTCGGCAAGATTCAGGTGCAGACCCCGGACGTGCATACCGACCGCATGGTCAATGTCTGGAACGCCTATCAGTGCATGGCGACCTTCAACATGTCGCGTTCGGCTTCGACCTTCGAATCCGGCATCGGCCGCGGCTTGGGCTTCCGCGATTCCAACCAGGACCTTTTGGGCTTTGTGCATATGGTGCCGGAACGCGCCCGTCAGCGCATTCTGGATCTCGCCGCCACGCAATTCGCCAGCGGCGGGGCCTATCACCAGTATCAGCCGATGACCAAGAAGGGGAACAACGACATCGGCGGCGGCTTTAACGACGATCCGCATTGGCTGATCATCGGTGTCGCACAGTACTTGAAGGAAACCGGCGATTTCTCGATCCTCGATGAAAAGGTGCCCTTCGACACCACGCCGGGCACCGAAGTTCCGCTCTATGAGCATCTGCGCCGTTCGATCCAATACGCGCTCGACAATATCGGTCCGCATGGTTTGCCGCTGATCGGTCAGGCCGACTGGAACGACTGCCTCAACCTCAACTGCTTCTCCGACGAGCCGGGCCAATCCTTCCAGTGCCTGAAAGGCGCGACCGACGGCAAGACCGCGGAGTCCGTCTTCATCGGCGGCTTGATGGTTCTGTCCTGCAAAGAGCTTGCGGGTGTTGCCAAAGCCGCGGGCAAACCGGGCGATGTCGAAACCTATCTCGAACTCGCGCAGAAGATGGACGAAACCGTCAGGAAGCATGGTTGGGACGGCGAATGGTTCCTGCGCGCGTATGACAATTTCGGCAAGAAGATCGGCTCGCACGAAAACGAAGAAGGCAAGATCTATATCGAACCGCAGGGCTTCTGCGTCATCGCCGGCATCGGTGTGGAAGACGGCACGGCCCGCAAGGCATTGGATTCGGTGAATAAGCACCTCGCCACCAAACATGGCATCGTGCTGCAGCAGCCGGCTTATACCCGCTATTACATCGAGCTTGGCGAAATCTCGTCCTATCCGCCGGGCTACAAGGAAAACGCGGGCATCTTCTGCCACAACAATCCCTGGGTCATCATCGCTGAAACCATTCTGGGCAATGGCGATCAGGCGCATGATTACTACACCCGCATCTGCCCCTCGGCGCGTGAGGAAATCTCGGATCTGCACAAGAACGAGCCCTATGTCTTCTCACAGATGATCGCTGGCAAGGATGCGCCCACCCATGGCGAGGCCAAGAACTCCTGGCTGACGGGTACCGCGGCCTGGACCTTTTTTGCCGCGACCGCGTACATCCTCGGCATTCGCGCCGAATATGATGGCCTGCGCGTGCAGCCGGTCATTCCGAAGGCTTGGGATGGCTTCACCGCCACCCGCGTTTTCCGCGGCGTGACCTTCGACATCAGTGTGAAGCGCGCGGGCAAGGGCAACCGCGTTGCCCTCACCGTGGATGGCAAAGCCATCGACGGCACCATTGTTCCGCTGCCGAAAGACGGCGCCAAGACGGTGAAGGTCGAGGCTGTGCTGAGTTAAGTCTCGCTTCCTCCTGAAGCAGTGAAGGGGCCGGTCCATTTCATACGAAGGGCCGGCCCTTTTGTTTTGGTGTCAGGCAAAGCGCCGTTGCAAACGGGCCATGATAATGAGAAGGAACGGGATCGGCACCCAGGCCCATTGGGCAAGGCCGACTTCGGCTTTTAGGCCGAAGAATATGCCCGCCGCGAAGCAGAGGCTGGGGCTGAAAGTGCGGGCTGCATTGAAATAACGCCGCGCCGCCGTGGTGCCGCCTACCAGCTTTCCGCCGCTGCGCGTGGCCATCAGCACCAGCAGGGTAAGGGTGGCCGAGCTGCCCAGATTGACCGACCAATAAATCGCCCAGACCAGGCCGGTATTAACGCCATGGGAGAGCAGCGCCGCCGCGAAGGGCATCAGTGTGACCGTCAAGAGAAAGAGGAAATTGCAGATCGCCACCGGCCAGTCAAAAATCTGAATGAGTTTGGTCACCCGCATATGGATGAACCACCATAGCCCGGCCAAGCAGAAGCTGTTGATGAAGGAAACGAAGGCGCTCGCCATCCCGCCCAGGGTATCGGCAATACTAGCCTCCAGATGCTCGGGCGGGCGCAAATCCAGAACAAGCAGCGTCAGGGCGATGGCAAAGACGGCATCCGAGAAAAAGAGCATGCGGTCCAATAGCCGCTTGTTGACCTCCGCTTCGGTTTGCGCATGACCAGCTTTGTGTTGCACGCAGATCTCCCCACTAGATGCGTAGCTGCCAAGATGGCACTCGGCGCAATATTTGCGGCCTGCTCGCGCAACACGCAAGCGTGAATGCCGCTTTCTCCCATAGCTGGTGCCGCCCCGCCGCGATTTTGGCTATGCTGGGTCTCAAAAGATCAGAAAACCTAGGGAGAACGCTATGGCAGACCTCATGCATCGTCGTGGTCTTTTGCAGATGAGTGGCGCGGTTATCGCGGCACCTTATCTTTGGCTGCCGACAAGGGCCGAAGAACCGCAATGGGCAACGCAAACGGTGGCGCCTTTTGTAGAGGTTGAGATCGCAAGCGGAAAAATCAAGGGCGGCCACAGCCGCGGCGCGCTTGCCTTCAAAGCCATTCCTTATGCGGGCTCGGTCTCGGGCAAGAACCGCTTCAAGGCGCCGCCGCCGGTCGAGTCTTGGACTGGCGTGCGGGACTGCACCCGCCTTGGGTCTCCTGCGCCGCAAGGTCCCGGCACCACCTTCGGTGAACATGAGCCCAAGCCAGCCGAGGATTGTTTGATCCTCAATGTCTGGACCCCAGCCGTGAAAGACGGCGGCAAGCGGCCAGTGATGTTTTATCTGCATGGTGGCGGCTTCACCACCGGCTCGGGCGGGCAGAATATTCAGGATGGATCGCATCTTGCCGCTACCTATGACGTGGTGGTGGTGGCGATCAATCATCGCCTTGGCCTGCTGGGGTATCTCTATCTCGGCGAGCTCGGCGATTATCCCGAAAGCGGCAATCAGGGTCAGCTCGATATGGTTGCCGCGCTCTCCTGGGTGAAGCAGAATATTTCCGTTTTCGGCGGCGATCCGAACAATGTGATGGTGTTCGGCGAATCCGGTGGCGGTTACAAGACCGCCATGCTGATGGGCATGCCATCGGCGCACGGATTATTCCACAAAGCCGGTATCCAAAGCGGTCCTGGTTTGCGCGGCATGAGCAGAGCGGAGGCAACCGAAACAACGCGCCGTGTGCTCGCAGCCTTTAATCTCACCGATCCTGCCAAGCTTTTTGATGTGCCGGTGGAGAAGATTCTCGGCCTTCAGCTGGCGGAAGGCAAAGGTGCCCTCGCCACGCCCACCAAGGAATGGGCCGCGCATCATGCTCCAAAACCGGGTGACCGCAGCATGGCTGGCACATTCGGTCCAGTCACGGATGGAAAAGTCCTGCCCGCCGATCCTTTCGATCCGGTGCCAACGCCGCTTTCGGCCAGTATGCCGCTTCTCATCGGCAACACGCGGGACGAGGCGGTGTTCTTTTATCGCGATGATCCGGCCTTTTTCAAAAAGGATGAGGCGGCCGTCCGAGCCATGGCGCAGCAGGCGCTCGGCGCCAAGGGTGATGAGGTTCTCGCGCTGTATAAAAAGAACCGTCCGAATGCCTCGCCTGCGGAACTCGTCATCGCGGTCGCGACGGCGATGAGCTTCGGCAATGACACGATCACGCTGGCGGATCGCAAATCCCAGCAGCCCGCGCCGGTCTATCGTTATCGCTACGACTATCAATCCAATGCGCCGGTCAAGGGCAGTGATTGGACAATCCGCGCCGGACATGCGAGCGACATTTCGCTCGTCTTCCTCAATCAGGAAATTCTCGATCTGCAAGGCAATGGCCCCGGCCTCAATGAAGCCGCGCATGCCATGAGCAGCTATTTCACCAGCTTCGCCCGCAACGCCGCGCCCAAAGCCGCAAACCAGCCCGCATGGCCGCGCTACTCCACGGCAAAGCGCCCGGTGATGCTGATCAACAGCCAATGCCAGGTGGTGAACGACCCCGATAGCGAGGAGCGCAAATTCTGGCAGAGCCGGGGGTGAGAGGTCTCTGTCGTAAAATGTAAACCCGCTTCTGGGAATGGTTTTCGCGTGCGCCCAATCGCGTTAGCCTGAATCGCCATCTCGGGGGCGGGTTTCATGATCTGTCGTTCGCTGGTTGCTGCAGTATTTCTTGCGGGCCTGATGCCTGTTCTCGCTGCGCCTATCGCACCGGGCATTGGCGAACAGACCGCGCCGCTCACCGAGCCGCTGGAAATTTTCACCTACCGTCCGGCGAACTGCACGCCAACGGGCTACCTGCTCGTCTTTCATGGTGTGGACCGCAATGCCGATACCTATCGCGATGATGCCGAGCCTCTAGCGGATCGCTTTTGCCTCATTGCAGTGGCACCGCTCTTCGATAAGCAGCGCTTTCCCAATTGGCGTTATCAGCATGGCGGGGTGGTGCATCGTGGTGCTGCGCAGCGGCCGGAGCACTATACGGCCAGCTCGTTCTCAATCTGGTCGATTGGCTGAGGCAGCAGAATGGGGCTCTGCCCTATACGCTGATCGGCCATTCGGCGGGGGCGCAGTTTCTCAGCCGCATGGCTGCCTACACGCCGAATGATGCGCGCCGGATTTTGATTGCCAACCCTTCCACCCACGTGCTGGCAAGTCTGGACGAAGAGCCGCCCTATGGCTTTCGCGGAATGAAGGAAGAGGCGCTGAAACGCTATCTCGCCGCGTCGGTCACTATTCTTTTGGGGCAGGAAGATACCGGCGCCAAAAATCTGGCCGAAGATGAGCGCGCCGAAGCGCAAGGCAAGACCCGCTACGAGCGGGGCAAGAATGCTTTTCAGCAAGCCCAAGCCACGGCGCAACAGCACGGCTGGGCTTTCAATTGGGTTTTGGTGGAGGTGCCCGGCGTTGGTCACAGCGCCAGATCGATGTTCGCTGCCGCCGCGCTTGCACCGCATTAGCCCATGTGCTGCGGCGCTCAGGCGCCCTTGCGAGCTGGGCTCGACGACTCCACTTAAATAGGTTGTTTGACATCGCCAGGAATAAATGTTGTCGCCCGCGCGGGGAGCTCCCCCCTCCCTTCCTCGCCCAAACACGACAATCAATGATCAATCGCTTGTGGTTTTAGGCATCGCGGGGTCTACAGCTTGAAAGCCTCCCCCAAAACAAAAGGGCCGGATGTCTCCGGCCCTTTCGCATCTTGAAATCGGTTTGCCTTATTCCGCCGGAACGGCTTCCGGCTTCTTGGCGATCTCGTGATCGGGATAGGCATTGTCGAGGTGGCGGAACCAGGTGAAGAACAGGGTCAGGCTCGTCACCACCACGATGGCCAGCGCAATTTCGGCCCGCTCATATTCGCGGATCACGAAATAGACCGGCATCGCCACCAGCGAGGTCTGCCAGATGATGCCCACGGCGATATTGAACATGTCGCGGACAAAATCCGGATTGGGCTTGAAGCTCGGGTCTTCGGCCTGGACCTTCTTCAGGATCGGGCCCCAGAAACCCCAGGGGCGCGTCTTCTTATAGAAGGCTTTCAGCACTTCCTCATCTTCCGGCTTGGTCAGGAGCGTACCGGCGAAGCAGCCGACCAGCGAGACCAAGAGGATAACGGGGAAGCAGACCAGCGCGGTCGGCAGGGTCATGAAGTCCCGCACCAGCGCCGGCATGTCCGGGTTGGCGTGCAGCGCGGCTTGCAGCTCGGCCGGGAACATGAAGGGCAGCAACATCGCCGAGACGATGCCGGTCACCATACCCCAGAAATAGCCGTAGCCGTTGAAGCGCCACCAATACCATTTGATCACGTTAGAGGCCGCATAGCCGCCCCACAGCGCCGCCGTGATCCAGCCCACCACGTTGTTGATGGAGGTGATGAACCAGCCGATGCAGATGCCGATCACCACAATAGTGAGGGAGGAGATGATGGAGAGCCGCACGCAGGTCTTTTCCGACGCATTCGGATTGATGAAGCGGCGGTAGATGTCGTTGACGATATAGGGCGGGGCGGCATTCACCGTCGCCGCGAAGTTGGACATGAAGGCGGCCAGAAGACCGGCCACCGTGATGCCGAGCAGGCCCGGCGGCACGTATTTGAACAGCGCGTCGGGCAGGATCTTTTCGAAATCCATTGCCGCGCCCATCTTGTTGATGTCGCCGGTGTAGAAAGCCAGCGCCAGGATGGCGAGGCCCGCCACCATGAAGTAACGCGGCACGTTGAGGACGACGCTCACCACCGCGCTCATCTTGCAGGCTTCGCGGGCATTGCGGGTGGAGAGGACGCGCTGCATATCGTAGTTCGGGGCGGGACCCGCTGCCGAAACCAGGATGCCTTTGGAGAGCAGCATCAGGAAGAGCAGGCCAAACAGCGAGGAGCCGTCTTCCAGAATCTTCTGATTGGCCGCAGGAACCAGTTTCGACCAATCGAGCCCGGTCTGCCAGCCGAAAAAGATGTTGTCCCAGCCTGCCGGAATTGCAGCATGGACGGCTTCGGGGCTCACCTTGTTCATGGCGATGATGCCAATGGCAATCGCGGCAATCGATAGCAGGCAGAATTGCATCACCTCGGTGATCACCACCGAGAACATGCCGCCCTTCACCACATAAGCCGCGGTCAGGCCCATCAGGATGAGGGCATAGAGATTGGCATTGGTGACCGGATCGCCCGAGAGCTGCCAGGGCAGGAATTCTGTGGCGAATTTGCCGATGCCCTTGAAGCCATAGGTGAAGAAGGAGATCACGCCGACGAGCGCGAACACCACCACAATAATGTGGGAGAGCTGGGCGCCTTTATTGTCGCCGAAGCGGAATTTGATCCATTCGGCGCCGGTGGTCACGCCAGAGCGGCGCAGCCAGCCCGAGAGATAGACCATCAGGAAAATCTGGTTGAAGACCGGCCACATCCACGGGATCCAGACCGATTTCAGCCCATAGATGAAGAGCCAGTAGACGAGCAGCATGGTGCCCGCCACGTCGAACATGCCCGAGGCGTTGGAGACGCCAAGCACCCACCAAGGCAGCACATTGCCACCCAGGAAGTAGGATTTGGTGTCACGCGCGGCGCGGTGAGATACCCAGTACCCAACGATGACGCTGGTCGCCAGGAACGCGAGGATGATCGCGATATCTAAGAGGCTAAGAGTCACGGCGGTCCCCCTGTAGACCTTTATTGTGGTAGGCGCAGACCTTCTTGCATCCCCCGGACAGTGTCAAGAAAGCGCTGTCATAAGGTGAGGCGCAAATACAGCGACCAATTGTGCGCTGGGGAACAATTAACCGTTACGGGCAGATTGGGAGCGCTATCGCTGGGTTTTTCGACGCCACAGGGCAAAGCCCCCAAGCCCGGCCAGCACCAACAATGCCGCGCCGCCGCCTGCAAACCACCAGCGATGATGGGAAACATACCGCCGCGCCGCTTGCCACATCAGCTTGCGTTCCAGCGCTGCGGCGGCTTTGAAGTCGGGCGCCGGGCATTGGCGGCCAAAGCTCTTGGCAAAGGGCACACGCGCCCCTTCCTTTACATAGCGGTGCCAGATTGCCGCGGCCCGCGCTGGATCGCGTCCAGACCATGCCGCCGCATGGCAGAGAATGGCCGCAAAGGCCTGGCTCTTGGCCGGTACGAGGCTCGCCGCCCGCATGGCCTCGTCAATGGCGAGATAGCGGTAATGGAAGCGTTGGTCGGGCTTGGGCGCACTTGCAGTGAAGCGCTCCACCTCACCTTTGCTGATCAGTGGCGCTGACGCGAGCTTGGGCCGGCCTAATCCCGTGTCGAAATCCCCACCGGTATAGAAATAGTCGGGCGCGCCCTCCGCCCCCAAGATCTCCATGCCGGATTGGCGCGCGAGGCTTGCCGCCGCAAACAGCTTCTCGGCCTCGTTCACATGGCTCCAGCTTCGCGCCGCTGAGGTGAGGGAGGCGATATAGGCCTTGGCGCCCGTCCGCACTTTGTCATCGCTGAAATAGGCTGGGGCCTCATCAAAGCGGCCATCACGCATCAGCCGCCGTGCCAGAAGATCGCGCAGCGCTGCATGGGCGTTAAAACTGGTCTGCCAGGCGTTGGGTTGATCAGATTTCGTCACCGTGACCGCGGGTATGTGCGTGTCGACATATTTCTTTAGTTCGTCCGTCGTCAGAACCCGCTCGGCGAGATAAGCCACGTCCGGCCAATAGGTGCCCGACACCGGCATCAGCCGATCGAGTGCCTCGACATATTCACCCCGTGCCAAGGTAACCACCGCGCTTTCGCCTAGCACCACCTTCTTGTTCGCGTCTTCCAGCGTGTCCGAGGTGGGAAAGCGCTTGGCGGCTTCGGCGTAGAGTTTCTGTGAACCCGCAAGGTCACCCTTCTGTGCCGCGAGCTTCGCCTTGATCCAGAAGGAGAGGGCACCGTCTTTCTTCTGCGCGAAGTTTGCCGCGCATTTCCAATCGCCCTGATCGTAGCAAAGCGCAGCAATACGGTCCGCACCAGCCGGATGGGCGTATTTGGAAAGGATGGCTGTGAGGTCCTTGAAGGCGCTGCGATATTGCTGCTGCTCCGGCCATGTCGAGTTCAACCTGACATTATCGATATGCTGCCCCCCGGCGCTGCCGGTCGGGTTGGAGGAAAACCGAAGCGCGTACGCGACCATGATCTCTTGCGCTTGGGGCAGATGCGCCACCGCCTTCATGCGATCTGGCGCATCCAGCAGCAGCTCCGCTGTCAGCCTAAGGGATTGTGTGCCGTTATTGGAGCCGCGCGCCGCCTGTTCGGCATAAAGTGCTACAGCCTTCTCTATCTCTTTGGCAAAGGCAGGTGCGGCTGCGGCGGGAAGTGTGCGGCCTCGATATTTCGTGGCCTCCGCCGCTAACTGCGAATCCGATGAAACCGTGCTTCCGCCTTCCAGCAAGACTTCCGCGGCCCGCAAATGCAGGCGCGCCTCTTCACCGAAGCTTGCGACCGCTAAGCCTAACGGATCAGGCGCGCCCTTCTTGGCTGCCGCCCGCGTCTTTTCAAAATATCCGGCCGCGGCAGCCGGATCGTCCCGTTCCGCAGCGAGTTTGCCGAGCATGAAATGGGCCCAGACAATCCGCGATTGGGCCTCGTGCGCGGGAAGTCCGAGGATTTGCGAGAATTCGCCGGCCGCAAAATCCGCATCGGATTTGTGATAGGCAACCGCACCCGCGGCGTAATGAAGGATCGCTTGCGGCAAGCCTTGGCCTTTGCTTAAGGCTTCTGCCCCGCTTGCCGAGGCCCGCACCGCTTTTAGAAGAGCTTTTTGCGCTTGCGGAAGTCCCGCACTCTCTGCCGCTGCTAATTCCCGGGCGGCATTGGCTGCCCGCTCATCGCCTGCGGAAAAGCTCCAGCCGGTCACTACGGTTTCGACCGCTTTCAGTTTGTCTTTGGGCGCTGCAATATGCGCCGCCTCGAAATCGAAACTGTTCGCGGGGGTGGCTTTCAGTGTGGCTTGGCGGTCATCCAGCAATTGCCAGGGAAAGAAGGGTCCGCAGGCGATAGCCGCCGCACCACACAGCGCCAAGATACTCGTGCCTGCTACCCAGTTACGGCTCTGCATGGAAATCCCCCGGCGCGCAGCGCGCCCAGCCAATGACCAAGCCATGATGACCAGGAATGAAAGCGTTTTGAAGACGGAGTAGCTGGTTTTTTTGCGCCTCATAGCGATAGGCGCCAATCCCATCGGCGACGTGGCACGCCCGCGGCAGGGAAATTTCGGCCGGCAAAGTAAGATCCGTAGCACCGCGATTGATCAGCATTATATCCACCGCGCCAGGAACGCTCCCCGGCTGCGCCTCAAGGGTAAGGTTGTGTTTCGGCGCTTCCCCCCGCATTACCAATTTCAGCGTTTCGAGCGACCAGATGCGTTTGTCGCCCGCAACCGGCAATCGGAACCAGACCAGGCCCGCGAAATGCTTCGGCGGGTTGCGCATCAAGTCGCCGACAAGCGGCGCCACGTTTTGCGGCTCGGCCAGAAGTTCCTCCGCCGAGGCACCGCTGACCAGTTTCGGGCTTTCGCTTTCCATGGCGACCACCGCGCCGCCTGCTCCCCGGATGATGCGGGTGCCATAATCTGGCAAGGCAACCCTGAAGGGTTTGTTGGTGATGCGATCAAACCGGTCAATCCATCGCCGCGCCAGTTTGGGATCGAACAGTCCTTGCGCGGGCGAGCGCACGGCATGCACTTGCAGCACGGTTTCATCGCTCGCCGCCAACACGGCGGGCAGGTTTGGTGCATCGAGCCAGGCAGGTAACACGGTGATCGAAATCCGGCGTGGGATGGCCGCGTGCAACTCTGTCAGGAAGCGGGTGTAATCAGCCAGCCTTGCGCTGCCGCAGTCGAAATCGATCTCAAGCCCAGCTTGCTTCGGCCATGCTGCGGTAAGGCGGCGGATATCCGCAATCAGCCGCTTGCGATCAAAGCGCGCCAGGGTGCCATCAATCCGCACCACGCCTGTCACCGGCTTTGTTGCGAGTGCCGCCCATTCTATCGCGAAGGGACGAAGATGCCCGTCCAATGTTGTCTCGGCGGCCAAAACGCGCCGCTCGCCAAACAATTCCAGGCTATTGCTGAGCGCAGCCTTGAGCGCCGGTGTCCAAACCCGCTGCCAAACATAGACATCCTGGGACAGGGCGCCCGCCTGACTGGCGCTCAGGAACGCCAAGCTCGCCGCGATGACCCATTTGTGCATATGCCCTCCGGATTTTCGTGCGCTTTTCAAAAAGTCTTGTCGTAATCGCCTTAGCCTCGTCTCAATTTTGCCTGCCATAAGAGGCGGCAAGGCGATGTGAAATTCGGCAACCACTGCAAACGGCCTCATCTTCTAGGCGAATTTTATGCCATTCTGAAGCTATTCGCGTCTGCGTTGCTTAAAATTTGAAGCACCGATCTCTATTTCACCCGATTCTTTCCCTCTCGCAGCCTTGGAAGCTTCATCGGGCGGACAAATCATCCGTGCACGGTATGAGCATCGAAACGTTGTTCAAAACCCACGCGGAGATCAAATAATTATGAAGCGTATCGTCCTTGCCCTGTCTGCCGTTGCCCTTCTCTCGAGCGCCGCTTCTGCTGGCGAAATCGTGCGTCACAAGGAAGTTTCTTTCGCTGACCTCAACCTCGCGAGCAAGGATGGCGCCGCCGAACTTCATGCGCGCCTTCTCAATGCCGCCAATGACGTCTGCGCCGATACGAAGGACGCCACGACCGCGCCGTATTACGAAGATTGCCGCGCCGCCGCTGTGAAGCAGGCGATCGCCGAAGTGGGCGTGAAGCTGTCCAAGCGGATTGCCGCTGCCCGCTAAGCCTTAGCGCAGGTGACGAGAACTGGGCGGGCCCTTTGGTCCGCCCTTTTTCTTTGGGTTGGGATTCAGGAATAGCTGGCTAAAAGTTCGGCGGCGAATTGAGACAGGGTGTCGTCGCGCGCGCCCATCACCACAATGCGATCGCCAGGCAGGGCAAGAGAGAGCAGATTCTCGCCGCAAGCTTTGCGGTCGGCAAAGGCAAAAGCTTGGCGCCCCCTTGTGGCGACGGCAGTGGTGATTTCCGAGCTGGAAATGTCGCGATCCACTGTGCCGCCGAAATAGACCGGCTCCGGCATGACCAGAACATCGTCTGGGCCAAGCTCGCGCGCAAAGGTGTCTATAAAGTCTTCGCGCATCATTTTTAATGGCCCGTAGCCATGCGGCTGGAACATCACCAGCAAGCGCCCCGGAAAGTCATGCAAGGTGGAGAGCGTGGCGGTGATCTTGTCGGGGTTATGTGCGAAATCGTCGATCACAGTCACGCCCTTGGCCGTGCCGACCACATCCATCCGCCGCTTGACGCCTTCAAAATGCGATAAGGCTTCGGCGGCATCGCCAAGCGCCACCCCTGCCGCCCGCGCCGCCGCCAGCGCCGCCAGACCATTAGCGACGTTGTGACGCCCGGGTACGCGCAGCTTCAGCCGCGCTTCATGTGTGCCCTCGCGCACGGCAAAGCTGATTCCATCCTGGGCTGGGCTGAGATCGTGACCATAGAAATGGGCGGAAGGGTCTTTCAGGCTGAAGGTGATGGCATTCGCACCCTTAAGGGCGGCTGCTTCCGCATTGTCGAGGTTGACGACCGCGGTGGTGGCGCGGCCAAGGAAGGCTCTAAACAGCGCCCGCAGCTCTTCCATCGATTTATGGTCATGAGCGATGTTGTTGAGCACCGCGATGTTGGGATTATAGAGCGCGATAGAGCCATCGCTTTCATCCACCTCCGAGACGAAGGTGTCGCTTTTGCCGACGACGGCGCTGGCGAAGGGAATTTCAGGGCGGACGAAATTCTTCATCACCGCCCCATTCATGATCGTGGGCGCGCGCCCCGTGGCGGAAAGGATCCAGCCGAGCATGCCGGTGGTGGTGGATTTGCCGCTGGTGCCGGCCACCGCAATAGCGCAATGGGAGGCGTTGAAGAGCTTGGCCAGGAGCTGTGCGCGGGTCTCGATCACCGCGCCGATGCGTTGGGCTGCCGCGACATCGGGCACGCTTGATTCAATCGCCGCCGAGACGACCACGGTCGCCGCAGGATCAACGACTCCGCTGCCATCCTGCGGATAAAGGCTGATGCCATTTGCTTCCAGAAAGGCGAACTTCTCGGGCGTGCGGCCCTGGTCGCGTGAGCGGTCGGAGCCGGAAATTTCCGCGCCCTTGCCTTTGAGGATAAGGGCAAGCGGCAGCATTCCGCTTCCGCCGATGCCGCAAAAGAAATAGCGCCTGTTCAGACTCATGGGTCACGTTTATAAGTGCCCGCCGCCGAATGGGAAAGCCAGATGGTCATAAAACGCATCGGGATTGTCGCCCCGGCCGCGAGGCTGGACCCGGCTGTTGCCGAGCGTGTGCGCCTTATGGCGGCCGCGATGGCGGATGGTCCAGAACTTGTCATTCACCCGCAATGTTATCTCTCAGAGGGCCATTTCGCCGGTCCGGATGCGGCACGGGCGGAGGCTTTTCTCGATGTGGCCAATGACCCGGATATCGATGCGCTTTGGGTGGCGCGCGGCGGCTATGGTTCTTGCCGGATCGCTGAAGCGGTTTTGGGCCGGCTGAATGATGCGGCGCGCGAAAAAGTCTATCTCGGCTATAGCGATGCCGGCTTTCTTCTGGCCGGACTTTACGCCAAAGGCTGCCGCGTCGCGCATGGCCCCATGCCGATGGATTTGAACCGGCAAGGCGGAGAGGGCGCAGTGGCGCGGGCCTTATCCTGGTTTGCCGCAGGCGATAGTGGCGCGCTCGAAGCCTCTCTTGATGCCGAGACGCCCACCTGCGCCTTCAATATGGTGATCCTCAGCCATCTCCTGGGAACATCATTGGAGCCAGATCTCAGAGGTCATGTTCTGATGCTGGAGGAGGTGTCTGAGCATCTTTACCGTATCGATCGCACCATGTTTCATCTCACCGCCCATCCGGCCTTGCGTCAGGTGGCGGGGATAAAACTCGGACGGGTCAATGATATTATCCCGAATGATCCGGTCTTCGCCGAAACCGAAGAAGAGATCGTCATGCGCTGGTGTCGGCAGTCTGGCATAGCCTATTTGGGACGCGCCGATATCGGCCATGACGCCGATAACAAGATCGTGCCGTTCGGGCTTTTCCGCAGGCCTTAGGCTTCGTCTGAGCTTTGCGTCTCGGTCTGGTGCTTTTGCAGCCAAGCGGGCAGAGCGGTTTGGGTGAGCTGCACGGCGGCGATCAAGCCTGCATGCGCCGGTTCGATATTTTCCCCTTTGCGGCAGGCATCCCGCAGCGCTCCGGCCGCAGCTACGAGCTTCATTGCCCCTACATTTGCCGCGGTGCCTGCGAGTTCATGCGCAATTCTGGCTGCCCCTGAGACGTCCTGATGGGCGATCGCTTCCGCGATGGTGGTGGCCTGCACCTTAAGATTGGCAAGGAACAGATTCAGGAAGCTGTCCGCTTCGGCCTTGCCGAGAACCCGCTCGAGCCCTTCCAGAACGGAGGAATCGAGCTCTTCTGGTCCGCTCTCCTTTGGGGCGCTTTGTCCTGCCGCGATGGTGGCGATTTTTTCCATCAAGGCCTGGGGTTGAATCGGCTTGGCGATGTAATCGTCCATCCCCGCCTTCAGATATTCTTCGCGGGCGCCCATCATGGCGTTGGCCGTCATAGCGATGATCGGGACCTTGCCCTTGGGGCCGTTCAACTTGCGAATGCGGGCGGTGGCGGCAACCCCGTCGAGTTCCGGCATCTGGATGTCCATCAGCACGACATCGTAATCGCTGGTCATCACCGCCTGGACGGCTTTCAGCCCGGTATCGACGACATCGATGCTGTGGCCGGTGTTTTCCAAAAGCGCGAGGGCGAATTTCTGATTGATGCGGTTGTCTTCCGCCAAAAGGATCCGCAGCGGCTGGGAGGAGGAAGGGGCGGCAATAGTTGCTTGCTGGGTTTTCGCGTCTTCTTCGTATTGCGGCTTTGTGCTGATGATGCTGACAAGGCAATCGTGCAGGAATTGCTGGCGCAGCGGTTTTTCCAGCACATAGTCGAGATGGATGCTCTTGTCCTCAATGGCTTGGCGTCCGGCCGAGGTTACCAGCACCAGCTTCATGTCGCTCATATGCGGGGTGGCGCGAATCTGCTTGGCGAGTTCGACACCGGTCTGTCCCGGCATCATATGATCGAGGAACACCACGTCGTAAGGCTTGCCGCGATGCCAGGCGCGCTGCAATTCGGCCATCGCAGCAAAGGCGTCTTCGCAAGCGGCGGTTTCCATGCCGAGCATGCGTAGCTGGCGGCCGAGAAGCTCGAGATTGGTCTGGATATCGTCCACCATCAGCGCGCGCAGAGTTTTCGTTTGTGCCGGCAAGGCATCGCTGCGAGCGCTTACCGTGCGAGTACGCGGCAATTTGAGTTCGAACCAGAAGGTCGAACCCTTGCCGGGCGTGGAAACCATATCGATATGGCCACCCATCAGCTCGACAAGCTGGCGGCAGATGGCAAGGCCCAGGCCTGTGCCGCCAAAGCGCCGTGTGGCGGAACCGTCGACTTGCGAGAATTTCTGGAAGAGGTGCTGGCGCTCATTCTCCGCGATGCCCATGCCGGTGTCGGTGACTTCAAAGCGCAAGGGCACGCAGTCATCGCTCAAGGAGGAGGTTCGCCGGACGAGCACGGATACAGCGCCGGTATCGGTGAATTTGATGGCGTTGCTCATCAGGTTGAGCAGCACTTGGCGAATCCGCAAAGGATCGCCCATGTAACAGCCGCGCGCATGCGGCTCGACAAATACAATGAGGTCGAGATTTTTCTCCCGCGCCTTGCCGGACATCACCGCCACGGTGCGCTCCACGATGGGCAGAAGATCAAATTCGCTATTGTCGATTTCGAGCTTGCCGGCTTCAAGCTTGGAAAGATCCAGAATGTCGTTGACGACGGTGAGAAGGGCCTCGCCGGATTCGTGAATGATTTCGGCGAAGCGCCGCTGCTCGGGGTTAAGCGGCGTATTGAGTAGAAGCTCGCTCATGCCCAACACGCCGTTCATGGGCGTGCGCACTTCATGGCTCATATTGGCGAGAAATTCGCTCTTGGCGCGGTTGCCGGCTTCGGCTTGTTCCTTGGCCGCCAGGATTTCGGCTTCCATGCCTTCTCTGCGGCGCAACTGCGCGATCAACAATGTGCCAAGCCCGATGATGAGAAGCGAAATGAGGCCGAGCCCAAGGCCTTCGGTGCGCGCGCCTTCGCGCCAGGAATCGAGCGCGGTCGCACGCGGCCTTACAGCAGTAACCGTCAAGCCATAGCGTTCAGCCGAAGCTGACAAATAGGCCTGATCGGGAGGAACTGGCACTGCGCCGCTGGTCGAAATGCTGAGCCGCGTATCTTTGGGCAACGAGAGACTCTCGCGAAAATGCTTCAGTAGCCCGGCGGTGTAAGCGGTATCAGTGGTGGGTTTGGTCTCTTCGGCATTTCCTAGCGGGACGGAAAGCTCAAACCTGTTCAGCATCGCCGCGTAATCAACATAGGCCCGCGCCACGGTGTTGAGAGCGTTACGCTCTTCGCTGAGACGGTCGTTGTATTCGCTGATGGTCAGCCAGCCATAGCCAGCCCACATCACCGCGAGCAGGATGGTGATCGCGGTAATGACCCAGAAGCTGGGTGGATGTGTGCGGGCGGCCGGCTCGGACATGAGACCCTTGATCAAGTACTACTATTTGGCTCGCTTTTTGAGCCTGATCCAATTGGGGCTAATACCCAGTTAAGTCTACCAGTGCGTGTTAGTACCTATACGTCAGCTCTGGCCTTGAGGGAAGTTCTCATTTTGTTCTAATATGCCTGCCCTTTGAAATCGGCAGGTCCTGTGACCCTCACCAGCACACAGAATATAGAAAAGGTCGCCGCGCTGCGGGCGGTCCTGGTTTCTGCTGGTGAAACACAGAAGCGGGTGCGCTTGGGGCCCGCCCGGCTGGATGATGTTTTGGGGGGCGGGCTGAAATGCGGGGCTTTGCACGAAATTTTCGCGGCGCCCTCGCATGAAACCGCAGCGAGCGGATTTGCCGCTGGCTTGGCGGGCCGGATCGGTGGTCCGGTTTTCTGGATTGCTCAGGAATACAGCCTCTTAGAGCATGGGGGGCTGGCGGCCACTGGATTTACCGAACTCGGCCTCCCTCCCGACCGGCTTTATCTTTTACGCGCGCCGGATGTAACGGGGGTGCTGCGGGCGGGGTTGGAGGCTATGTCCTGCCCGGCGCTTGGCGCTGTGGTGCTCGAAGTGACCGGTGATTCGAAGCTTCTGGATCTCGTTGCCTATCGCAAACTGACTCTGGCTGCGGCGGAAAGCAGAGTGACGGTGTTGCTCTTGCGCTTCGGCTCCAGGCCCAGCCTCGGGGTGGCCGAAACCCGCTGGCGGATCCGTAGTCTTCCCTCTGGTGAAAATACCGAGGTCTGGGGTGCGCCTGTGCTGGAGGCGGAATTGCAGCGCAACCGGGCGGGGCGTGGCGGGTGTTGGAGTATAGAGTGGAGTTGTGACGATGGCCTCTTCCGAGCGGCGAATCCTGGCGCTGTGGTTTCCGAGGCTGGCGACCGATCGTTTGCGGCGCCGCTGGCGGAGATCTCCGCCGCCTGGTGCCTCGCTGCCGCTGATCATGGTGGCGAAGGTAGAGAATGCGATGCGGCTTACCGCTGTCGATGCCAAGGCCGAGTGGCTTGGGCTTCAGCCGGGCATGGCCTTGGCGAGCGCGCGCGCGCGGGTTCCCGCGCTGAAGGTCATGGCCGCCAATGCGCCGGCCGATTCGAAACTGCTCGCCCGTCTGGCCGATTGGTGTGACGGCTATTCCCCCTTTGTCGCAATGGATGCGCCGCGGGGCCTGTTTCTGGATGTCACCGGCTCGACGCATCTCTTCGGTGGCGAGCAGGCCATGCTGCAAACCTTGAAGAAAGATCTGCGCCGCCAAGGCTTCGAAGTGCAGGCCGCGCTGGCTGGAACCGCCATGGCCGCGCGGGCACTGGCGCGCTACCGCGATGAAGCGGTGGTACCGGTGGGCGGCGATCACGAGGCGCTATCCGGCTTGCCGGTGGAGGCCTTGGCGCTGGACGCATCCGTCACCCATGCCTTTCGCCGGGCGGGGTTGAAGACTGTGGGCAAGGTCGCTTCACGCAGTCGCGCCGAACTCACCGCTCGTTTTGGCGCCGCCATGGTGGCGCGTCTCGATACGGCTTTGGGATATGCTGAAACCCCCATCAGCCCGCGCCTGACATTGCCCCCTTATCGGGTTGAGCGTCGTTTTCCTGAGCCGGTGTCGACAGAAGCAGTCATGCTTGCCTGCCTCAAACAGCTCGCAGGCTATCTGGCCAAGAGCTTGGAGGAGCGGGGCGAGGGCGCCAGGATGCTGGAAGCAGTGTTCTTCCGCGCCGATGGTGCTATCCGGCGTATCGCGGTCGAAACCGGTAGCCCCACCCGCGATCCCGCCCTTTTGGAGCGGCTTTTCCGCGAAAAGCTCGATGCGCTCATCGATCCGCTCGATCCAGGCTTCGGCTTCGATCTCATTCGCCTGGAAGCGCTGCGCAGTGAAGCCTGCCGCGATGATGCCGCCCAGCTTGGCGATAAGGCTGCCGACGAAAAACAGATTCACCACTTGATCGACCGCCTCGCGGCGCGCTTTGGCAGCGCGCGCGTTCTCGCTTTCCGCGCCCAAGACACCCATATTCCCGAACGCGCTTTCGCGGCGGTTCCGGCCCAATATGCAGAGTCTGCTAAGCACGCCTGGAAAGCGCTGCGCCGTTCGGCAGAAGCCCCCCGCCGTCCCTTGCGCCAGATGGTGCCGGAGCCGGTCTCGATCCTGTCCGATAACCGCTTTCGCTGGCGCAATGTGGTGCACCGCATCTCCCGCATGGAAGGGCCGGAGCGCATTGCCATGGAATGGTGGCGCGCCCCGGGACCGGCCCGCGATTACTTCCGGGTAGAGGATGACGAGGGGCGCCGCTATTGGCTCTATAAAGAAGAGGGTGAGCGCTGGTTCATGCACGGGGTGTTTGCATGAACTCCTATGCGGAGATCGCCGTCACCACCAATTTCTCTTTTTTGCGCGGCGCCTCACATCCGGCTGAGATGGTAGAAACCGCTGCGTGTCTGAAATACGCCGCCATCGGTATTGCTGACCGCAATTCTCTGGCAGGCGTGGTGCGCGCCTATGATGCCATTCAACAGCTAGAGGGCGAGAAGCCTAAGCTCCTGGTCGGGGCGCGGCTGGTTTTCGCGGACGGCACGCCGGATATCATTGCCTATCCCAGTGATCGTGAAGCCTATGGGCGGCTCTGCCGTCTCATAAGTGTCGGTAAGTTGCGTGCCGCGAAAGGCGAATGCGTCTTGGCGCTGGACGATCTCTTGGAATGGCAAGAGGGTCTGTTGCTGGTGGTGATGGCGCCGCGCTTCGGGGAAGGAATAGAGGCACCAGAGCATAAGCATGCTTGGAATATTTCCGCGCTCGGTGTGGTCCATCCAGAATGGCAGGCGCGCGAGATCGCATCGCTTCTGCCGATACTGACGGCGGAGGCGCAGGGTCGGGTCTGGCTTGGGGTGTCGATGCCGCTCATGGGCGATGATGCCCGCCGTCTCACCTATTGGAAATGTGTGGCAGATGCCGCCAGCGTGCCACTCATCGCCACCAATGATCCCGTCTATCACATTCCTCAACGCCGCCCGTTGCATGATGTCGTCACCTGTATTCGCGAACATGTCAGCCTCGCCAATGCAGGGCGCCGGTTGGAAGCCAATGGGGAACGGCATCTGAAATCCTCGCGGGAGATGGCCGAGCTTTTTGCGGCGGCACCAGAAGCGATCACCGAAACGCTGAAGCTGGCGGAACGGGTCGGTTTCAGCCTTGATCAGATTCAATACAATTACCCCGACGAGCCGGTGCCCGAGGGCAAGACTGCGCAGCAGCATCTCGAAGACCTCACCTGGGCGGGCGCCAAAGCGACGTATCACGGCTTCGTGCCGGAGAAGGTGGAAAAGACTCTGAAAAAAGAACTGCGTCTGATCGATCAGATGCAGATCGCGCCGTATTTCCTCACCGTGCACGACATTGTTTCTTTCGCTAAGGAAAAGGAAATCCTCTGCCAGGGGCGTGGCTCGTCGGCCAATTCCGCGGTCTGCTTTGTGCTTGGCATCACCGCTGTCGATCCCACTGAAGTCGATCTCTTGTTCGAGCGCTTCGTCTCCCAGGAGCGCAAAGAGCCGCCCGATATCGATGTCGATTTCGAGCATGAGCGCCGCGAAGAGGTGATCCAGGAAATCTATAGCCGTTATGGCCGCCACCGCGCCGCGCTTGCCGCCACGGTGATCCGCTATCGCCCAAGGAGTGCCATTCGCGAGGTCGGCAAGGTTTTTGGTCTGACCGAGGATGTCACCTCGGCCCTGGCTTCAGGGGTATGGGGAAGCTGGGGCGGGCGGCTGAAAGACAGCGAGGTGCGCCAGGGCCTGCTCGATCCCAGGAATGCGTTGATCGCCCGCGCGGTGGGGCTTGCCAATGAGCTGATCGGTTTTCCCCGCCATCTCTCGCAGCATGTCGGCGGCTTCGTGCTTACCCATGACCGGCTGGATGAACTCGTGCCGGTGGGCCCGGCCACCATGAAGGACCGTTGGTTCATCGAATGGGATAAGGACGATATCGACGTCCTGCGCATGATGAAGGTCGATTGCCTGGCCCTCGGCATGCTGACCTGCATCCGCAAGGCCTTCGATCTCATCCGGGTGCATGAGGGCAAGACCCTCACTCTGGCGGGCATCCCGCGCAAGGATGAATCCGTTTACAAGATGCTGCAGGAGGCCGACGCCATAGGCGTCTTCCAGGTCGAAAGCCGGGCGCAGATGAACATGCTGCCACGGCTTAAGCCGGAAAATTTCTACGATCTTGTCATCGAGGTTGCGATTGTCCGCCCCGGTCCGATCCAAGGCGACATGGTGCATCCTTATCTTCGCCGCCGCTCTGGGAAGGAAGAGGTCACCTTTCCCTCGCCTGCGCCCGAACATGGCCCGCCCGATGAGCTTTATGAGGTGCTTAACAAGACCAAGGGCGTGCCGCTGTTTCAGGAACAGGCGATGCGGCTCGCCATTGTGGCAGCGAAATTCTCGCCTGAAGAGGCCAATGGTCTGCGCCGGGCAATGGCAACCTTCCGCAATCTCGGCACCATCGACAGTTTCCGTGAAAAATTCGTCGGCCGCATGGTGGCGCGCGGCTATGAACAGGACTACGCCGAACGCTGTTTCCGTCAGATCGAGGGCTTCGGCTCTTATGGTTTTCCCGAGAGCCATGCGGCGAGCTTTGCCCATCTGGTCTATGTCTCGGCTTGGCTGAAGAAGCACCATCCGGCGGCGTTCTGCTGTGCGCTGCTCAATTCCCAGCCCATGGGCTTCTACGCCCCCGCCGAAATCGTCCGCGACGCCCGCGAGCATGGGGTCGATGTCCGCCATGTCGACGTCAATTTCAGCGATTGGCATAACACGCTGGAACCCGGCCTTGCGGTGCGGCTGGGTTTTCGCCAAGTCGAGAGCTTTCGCGAGGACTGGGCCGAGACCCTGCGCCTTGCCCGTGGCAATGGCTATCGCAGCGTCGAATCGCTCGCCAAGCGCACGGTGCTGCCCAAGCGCGCCATGGTGATCCTCGCGGAAGCTGATTCTTTCCAGTCTTTGGCCACCGACCGGCGCGAAACCTTGTGGGCAGTTCGTCGCATCGCCGACCCGTCGGGCCTGCCGCTCTTTGACGCGCAGTATGTCGAGGCGCAGGAGCCGGAGAATATCGCGCCGCTGCCTGTGATGCCGCTCTCTGAACATGTGCTGGCCGATTATCAGATGCTGCGCCTGTCGCTGCGCGCACATCTCATGGAGTTCTTGCGGCCGCTCTTCGAAATCGAAGGCAGCAAAAGCTGTGCCGAAATCAATCAAGCCCCGGACGGCACGCCGGTCGCCTGCGCGGGAATTGTGCTCGTGCGGCAGATGCCCGGTGACGCGGGCGTAGTATTTGTAACATTGAGTGATGACACCGGGGTCACCAACGTTGTGGTCTGGCCACGTCTGGTCGAAACCTTCCGGCGTGAGATTATGTCTGCACGTCTCTTGCTCGTTTGCGGAAAAATTCAGCGCAGTGAAGAGGGCGTGGTGCATTTGGTCGCGGAGCGCATTTTCGACCGGACAATAGAGCTGGAGCGTCTTTCCGAAGACGGAGATGCTGTTTCAGATGGCCTGAGCGCGATGCATCGTCATCCGCGCAATGTGCGGGCCGTGCCGAAGTCGCGTGATTTCCATTAAGCCTGAGCGCGATGAGAATCGCTATCAGCCCAAACTGTGCCGATAAGATGCATTCAGAATGCCTAATAATAGGCACACCTAACAGTTTCCTCATAAGACAATTGAGTACGCGTCGTATTTGATTTTCCGCAAAAGCGGGGCTGTTTGTCGCGATACCCCAAATTTGCGTTTTCGCCTATGTATCCTGTTGCACTCTGCGATTACAGCAGAGGAGAAAAAAAGAGGCCCACACGGATTTGCGTGCCTCATCAGGGTTCGCGTCCAGGCGAGGTCTCTCTGCATAACTAAAAAGCAGGGAACCAGGATTATGTCACATATCGTCTACGGCGTCTGGAACGGAGCCGTTCACGACTACCGCGATCCAACAAAACCGGCGCCGGAAAATCCCGTTGCGTTGAAAAACATCGACGTCTTCAACGAAGGAAACCCCGTGCGCGCTTTCGTCGGCGACCGGGGTTTTTTCGTGTTCGACAAGGGCGTCAGCCTGATCGATACCTTCTGGCGCTATATGGACAAGGCTGCTGAACAGTCTTGCGGCAAGTGCACCCCCTGCCGGATGGGCACGGTGCTAGTCCGTGATGCGCTCGCTTCCCTGCGCAAGGGCGAGCTTTCCGCCCTCAACCTTGATGATATCACGGCGCTCGCCCGCCAAATGAACGATACCTCGCTTTGCGGTCTCGGCATGACCTGCGGCCGGGCGCTGCTCGATGCCCTGGAAAATTTCCGTGACGAGTTCGAGGCCGAGATCGAAGAAGGCAAGCAACCCGATCAGGAAGGCATGGTCTATGTCACCGCGCCCTGCATCGAGGCTTGCCCCTCCAAGATCAACGTGCCGCAATACATCGATTACATCCGCGACGGTAAGCCGTCCCATTCGCTCGGCGTCATCCTGCAGAAATACCCGATGGCCGCCACCTGCGGCCGCGTCTGCGTGCGCTTCTGCGAAATGGCCTGCCGCCGTAATCTGGTTGACGAAGCGGTGGGCATCAAAACCCTGAAGCGCTATGTCGCCGACTATCAGAAAGACACCGGCGCGCTCACCTTCTCCAAGAGCATGATCGCCGAACCGCTGCCGTCCTCCTTCAAGGTCGCGGTTGTGGGGGCCGGCCCGGCGGGCGTATCCGCCGCCTATCACCTTCTGTTGCACGGCTATCATGTCGATATCTATGAAGCGATGCCGCAAGCTGGCGGCATGGCCGCGATCGGCATTCCCTCCTACCGCCTGCCGAAGGACATCCTGAAGTCCGAAATGGACATCATCACCGCGTTAGGTGGCCGCTTCCTCTTCAACCAGAAGCTCGGCAAGGATTATTCGGTCGACGATCTCTTCGCCAAAGGCTACCGCGCCGTGTTCCTCGGCCTTGGCTGCCAGGAAGGCACCAAGATGGGCGTCGCCAACGAAGACACCTCGCTCAAGGGGTATGAATCCGGCATCGGCTTCCTGCTCAAGGTGCATGACCATGTGGCGGGCATCAAGCCGGTCAAGCTGGAAGGCGATGTCGTGGTCGTCGGCGGCGGCAACGTCGCGATGGACTGCGTCCGCTCGGCTATCCGCATGGGCGCGCGCACGGTGCATCTCGTCTATCGCCGCACCCGCGATGACATGCCCGCCGACAAGGAAGAGATCACGGCCGCTGAGGCGGAAGGCATCGTGATGCATTATCTTACCAACCCGACCGAAATCCTTTCGGAAGACGGTAAGGTGGTGGGCGTGAAGCTGGTGCATATGCGCCAGACCGAGAAGGACGCCAAGGGCCGCCGTAATGTCGAGCCGATCCCCGGCACCGAACGCGTGCTGGCGTGCTCGACCGTGATCGCCGCCATTGGCCAGCAGGTCCAGTCCGGCGCCATCCAGGACAAGGATGGGGTCAAGCTCAACAAGTGGAAGTGCATCGACGCCGATCACGCCTCGCTGATGACCTCGCGCGAAGGTGTTTTCGCGGGCGGTGACTGCGAGACGGGTGCGGCGACGCTTATCAGCGCCATGGCGGCAGGCCTAAAAGCGGCGCGCGCCATCGACGATTGGGTGCGTCTCGGCAAGGTGCGGTTTTTCCCGCGCTCGCGCATGCGCCAGATCCTGAAAGACAACAACGTGCTCGCCCATGGCGTCGAGGAAATTCCGGTCAAGTCGGAATACCGCGTCCACCATCCCGAGCTTGATCCTGAAATCCGCAAGCAGATGTTTGAGGAGGTGGAGCGGCCGATCAGCCGCGAAGAGGCCTATCACGAGGCCAAGCGCTGCATGCGCTGCTATCGCGTCTATTCGGTGGTCACGGCGCAAGCCGTGCCCGAGTCCCACAATTAAGGAGCGCCCCACCATGGATAATCATCACAACAACGGCGGCGGCGAAAAGAAGATCCTGCACGCCACCATCAACGGCATGGCCGTCGAGGCCGAGGAAAACGAAACCATCCTGCATTGCGCCCGCCGCTATGGCGTCTATATCCCGACGCTGTGCGAGCTCGACGATATCGATCACACCCCCGGCACCTGCCGCGTCTGTCTGGTCGAGTTCGAAGTCACCAATGGCTCGGGCGTGAAGCTCGCCACCTCCTGCAATACACCGGTGGTGGAAGGCATGGTGGTGCAGACCCGCTCCCCGCGCGTCCGCAGCGCCCAGCGTTTGCAGGTCGAACTCCTCCTGGCTGACCACGATCAGGATTGCGCCACTTGCGTGCGCCACGGCAATTGCGAACTGCAAGACGTGGCCCAGTTCGTAGGCCTGCATGAAAACCGCTTCTTCAAGCCGGAATTCGTGGAGAAACGTCCGATCGACGATTCTTCGCCCGCCATGATCCGCGACATGTCCAAATGCATCCGCTGCCAGCGCTGCGTCGCGATTTGCCGCGAAGGCCAAGGCGTGGATGCGCTGGTGCAGATCGGTATCGGCCAGGAAAAGGCCGTCGGCTTGCGCAATGGTCTGAACCAGAAGGACTCTACGTGCGTCACTTGCGGCCAATGCGTGCTGGTCTGCCCGACCGGTGCGCTGGGAGAGCGTGACGAAACCGATAAGGTGCTCGATTGGATCTATGATCCCGAGATCGTCACCGTCTTCCAATTCGCCCCGGCTGTACGCGTGGCCTTTGGCGAGGAGTTCGGTCTTCCGGCGGGTGCCAATGTCCAAGGTCAGATCATCACGGCCCTAAAGCAGATCGGCGCCGATATCGTGCTCGATACCAACTTCGCCGCCGATTTGGTGATCATGGAAGAAAGCGCCGAGCTCTTGAAGCGGCTCTCCGCCGGCAAGCGCCCGACCTTCACCTCCTGCTGCCCGGCTTGGATCAATTTTGCGGAAATCCATTATCCGGAAATCCTGCCCTATCTCTCTTCGACCAAATCGCCGATGCAGTCGATGGGCGTGATCTGCAAAACCTATCTACCGGAAAAGATGGGCCTGGACCCGAAGAAGGTTCGCACCATCGCTATCATGCCCTGCACCGCGAAGAAGGACGAAGCGGCCCGCGGCCAGCTCAAGCTCGAAACCGGCGATGCCGAAATCGATGCCGTGCTGACCACCCGCGAATTCGCCCGCATGCTGCGCCGCGAGGGTGTCAACATCGCCAAATGCGAACCGTCGGATTTCGACAACCCGTATATGAGCGAGTTCTCCGGCGCGGGTGCCATTTTCGGTACCACCGGCGGCGTGATGGAAGCAGCCGTCCGCACCATGTACTACGTCGCCAATGGAAAAGAATATGACCTCATCGAATTCGAGCAGCTGCGCGGCTTCGATGGTGTGCGTTCGGCGACCGTCGATATGGGCGGCTCCATCGGCATCGTGAAAGTGGCGATGGCCCATGGGCTGAAGCCCGCGCGCGAACTGGTCGAGCAGGTACTCGCGGGTAAGGCTGATTTCGATTTCATCGAGATCATGGCTTGCCCGGGCGGCTGCGTCGATGGCGGCGGCAACCTTCGCTCCAAGAAGGCCTATATGCCGAACGCCATGAAGCGCCGCGGCACGCTCTACACGGTCGACCGTCAGCAGAAGGTCCGCCAGTCGCATAACAATGAGCAGATCAAAGCGCTCTATCGCGACTTCCTGGAGAAGCCGTATTCCGACAAGGCCCATCACCTCCTGCACACCATGTATAACGACCGCAAACTCGACCTGAAGCGGACAGTGAAGGAAATCTGGGACGATCTGACGATCTCCGATCCTCTGTATTAAAAAGCCGGTGGCGCGCCCGGGGGCGAGCCGCTGATAAGAACCAAGCCGTTGATACGGCTGTATCCTTGAGGGGGCCGAAAGGTCCCCTCTTTGTTTTTTGGGTCTTGATCTTTCGCAAGGAAAGAAAATTTCACCCCTGATTTTATGGGTTTGACCGGCGCGGGCCGGATCAAGCGGGACGTGTTCTTTCGAGCGTGTGCCCGGTCTTTTCGTTTGGGCATGCGCCGCCGTCCCTTTTTCGAGGGAGGAGCGGCATGGATGCGCAACAGCAATGGCGGACCGAGGTCGAACAGCTCGTCCGTGTCCATGGACGCAGCCGCACGGCCTTGATGCCGATCCTGCAGGATATCAACCGCGCCCATAGCTATATCCCGGAAGGCGCGATGCTGGCGGTCTCCTCCGCACTGTCTGTGCCACGCACCGAAGTCTATGGCGTCGCCAGCTTCTACGCCTATTTCAGCGTCAAGCCGCGCGGGCGTTATGTCATCCGCGTCTGCCGTACCATCTCCTGCGCCAAACAGGGCGAGTATCACCCCGCCATCGCCACCCTCATCACCGAGCTTGGTATCGGCTTTGGCGAAACCACGCCCGACGGCCTCTTCACGCTCGAGCAAACCAATTGCTGCGGCATGTGCGATCAAGGCCCCTCCATGGTGGTCAATGAAGACGTGCATGTGCGCCTCAGCGAGGCGAGCGTACGGGCGCTGCTGACTGAGTATCGCCAGCGTGCCGGAGCCGAATTGAAACATTAGGGGAGGCCAAAATGCCAGAATCCAAGATGGACCCGAAATCGGTACGCGGTTTTGTCGGCAACAAGCTCTCCTTCTCGGATATCTCCGCCAGCGAAGCCTTGAAATCCGCGGCGCAAATGGATGGCGAAGATATCGTCGCCATCGTCAATGCCTCCGGCCTTAAAGGGCGGGGCGGGGCAGGCTTTCCCACCGCCAAGAAATGGGAATATGCCCGCGGCCAGGAAGGCCATCCCAAATACATCATCGGCAATGCCGATGAGGGTGAGCCCGGCACGTTCAAGGACAGGCTGATCCTGACCGATTTTCCCGAACTCGTCTTCGCAGGCATGGCGATTGCTGGCCGCGCCGTAGGGGCGGAGTTCGGCATCCTGTACCTGCGCGCCGAATATGGCTGGCTGCGCGCCCATCTCGAAACCGCCATCGAACGCTGCCGCGACGAAGGCATGCTCGGCAAGGTGATCGGCGGGGCGAAGGATTTCTCCTTCGACATTTCCATCCGCATGGGCTCGGGCGCCTATATCTGTGGCGAGGAAACCGCGCTGCTGGAATCCCTTGAAGGCCGCCGGGGTGATGCACGCAACCGCATCCCCTTCCCGGTGCAGGCGGGCTATCTCGGCAAGCCCACCGTGGTGAACAATGTCGAGACCCTGGCCTGGGTGCCCTGCATTCTCCTGAAAGGCCCTTCCTGGTTTGCATCCCGCGGCACCCGAAAGGCGCCCGGCGCTTGGCTCTTTTCGGTCTCGGGCGATTGCAAGCGGCCCGGTGTTTACGAATATCCCTTCGGTACCTCGCTTCGCCAAATCCTCGCCGATGTCGGCGCGGAGGATGCCAAGGCGGTGCAGGTGGGCGGGGCGAGCGGAACTTGCGTGCCGCCCGCAGAATTTGACCGCACGCTCACACCCGGCGATCTTGCCACCGGAGGCTCGATTATCGTCTTCGGCCCGGGGCAGGACATGTTCGCGGTGGCGGAGAATTTCCAGCATTTCTTCGCCGATGAATCTTGCGGCCAATGCATTCCCTGCCGGGTCGGCAATCAGCGCCTTCTGGAAGCCATCGCGCGCATGCGCAAAGTAGGGCTCGACCGCGAGGCCGAACGCAATGTGCGTCAGCTCGCCCAAACCATGAGCGTCGCCTCAAAATGCGGTCTCGGCCAGATGAGCCCGCGTGCCTTTCTTTCCATCCTCAACACTTTCGCGGGCGATCTGCCTGCCAAGCATGCGTGAAGGGGATCACCATGGACGTCGAAACCATCACCCTCACCATAGACGGCAAAGACATCTCCGTCGCGCCGGGCACCACAGTCCTGGAAGCAGCCCGCATCGCGGGGATTCATATTCCCACCCTCTGCCATCACGACGATCTCTGCTCGGAAGCGCTGTATTCCCAGACCAGCGAGAGCGATCGGCCCAAGCATGAAGAAAGCGGCATGCTGGCGACGCCGTCCTCCTGCCGCCTCTGTCTGGTGGAGGTGGAGGGGCTTTCCAAGCTCCATGCCTCCTGCGCTTTGCCGGTGCATGGGCCGATGACGGTTCGCACCACCTCGGCCGCGATCCGCCATGCCCGCCGCGATATTCTCGAATTGATGATGAGCGAGCATTACGGCGATTGCTTCGCCTGCGCCCGCAACGGCACCTGCGAATTGCAAAAGCTCTGCGAGGATTACGGCGTCACCAGCGAGCGCTTTGGCCGCCCCCGTGCGCCGCTCTTCGACAAGGCCGCGCCCGGCAACATCATCATGCGCGACATGAATAAATGCATCCTCTGCCGTCGCTGCGTGCGCATGTGCGCGCTCTATCAGGGCGTCTATGCGCTGACCACCGAGGGGCGCGGCGATCACAGCCGCATCTCGACCTTCATGGGCCGAGAAATGAAGGATGCAGCATGCATCAATTGCGGCCAATGCATTAATCGCTGCCCAACCGGGGCGCTGACCGAACGCGACGACACCGAAGCGGTGTGGCAGGCGATCGAGGACCCGGACAAGATCGTGGTGATCCAGACCGCGCCTGCGCCCCGCGCCGCGATTGGCGAGGCTTTTGGCTGCGAGCCCGGCACCGCGCTCACCTATCAGCTCAACACAGCGCTGCGCCGGATCGGCTTCGACAAGGTGTTCGACACCACCTTCTCCGCCGACCTCACCATCATGGAAGAGGGCGCCGAGCTGCTCTCCCGGCTTTATAAAGGGCTTGTGCTCAAGGATAACGCGGCGCGGCTGCCGCAATTCACCTCCTGCTCGCCGGGCTGGATCAAATTCATCGAGCATTTCTATCCGGCGTATCTGCCCAACCTCTCCTCGGCCAAAAGCCCGCAGCAGATGATGGGCGCGGTGATCAAAACTTATTTCGCCGAAAAGAATGGCTGGGACCCGTCCCGCATCGTCTCGGTCTCGCTGATGCCTTGCACCGCCAAGAAATTCGAAGCGGCGCGGCCCGAGATGGATTCCAGCGGTTTCCGCGATGTCGATTACGCGCTGACCACCCGCGAGGTGGCGCGAATGCTGAAACAGGCGGGCATTGAACTACCCAAGCTGGAAGGCTCGCCTTTCGATGATCCCTTCGGCGTGTCGTCCGGTTCCGGGGTAATTTTCGGGGCGACGGGCGGGGTGATGGAGGCCGCGCTCAGAACCGTGGTCGAACTCGTGACCGGCGAAAAAGTGGAATACCTTTTCGACAAGGCCGACATCAAACCGGTGCGCGGCTTCGATGGGGTGCGGATGGCCGAAATCCCCATCACGTCGGTTGGGCCGGTGCCGAAGCTGCTCGCCCATCTAATGCCGGATTTCGACTGGCTGAAAGGCGTCACCCTCCGCGTCGGTTTGGCACATGGCACCATCAATGCCATGCGGGTGCTGCAGGATGTCGCTGAGGGCGGGCCGCTTTCGACCTGTCATTTCATCGAATTCATGGCTTGCCCGGGCGGCTGCCTGGGCGGGGGCGGGCAGCCCATTCCGACCGACCGGGAAATACGTACCGCCCGCGCCAAGGCGCTCTATGGCGAGGATGCGCATGACGTGGTACGCAAGTCTCACGAAAATGCGGATGTGTTACGCATCTATCGCGAGTTTTTCACGGAAGGGCCGCTAAGCCGCAAGAGCCATGAACTTTTGCACACCCGCTACAAAGAAAGGGTCTAGGCCTTCCTCGCCAGAATTCGCTGAACTGGCGGCAAAGCCGGAGCTCACGCGCGCCGATCTGATCAAGCTGCTCTCTGCCAAGGCGGAAGACGAAATCGAAGCGGTCCGTGCCGAAGCCGAGCGGGTGCTACTGGCCGAATGCGGCAATGGTGTTTACCTGCGCGGGCTGGTCGAAGCCTCCAACGCCTGCGCCTGCGATTGCCTTTATTGCGGCATCCGAAAATCCAACCGCGAGGTTAACCGCTACACGCTTTCGCTGGAAGATATCCTCTCCTGCGCCCGCCAATGCGCCGAGATGGGCTATGGCTCGATGGTGATCCAATCGGGCGAGCGTGCGGACAAGAAATTCATCGATCTCATCGAAGAGGCGGTGCGCCGCATCCGCATCGAAACGGTCAGCGAGAAACAGCCCGAAGGTCTCGGCATCACGCTCTGCATCGGCCAGCAGACGAAGGAAACCTATCAACGCCTCTATGCGGCCGGAGCGCATCGCTATCTGCTGCGTATCGAGAGCACCAATCCCAAACTCTTCGCAGCCATCCATCCCGCCGAGCAAAGCTTCGAAAGCCGGGTGGAATGTTTGAAGCTGTTGCGCGAGGTCGGCTATCAGGTCGGCACCGGCGTGATGATCGGCCTGCCGGGCCAAACCCTCGAAGACCTCGCTGACGATATTCTCTTCTTCTCCACCCTCGATATCGACATGATCGGCATGGGTCCGTTCATCCCGCATGCAGGCACGCCTTTGGGCGATTTGCCTTGCCCAGATGTGGCCGAGCGCTTACGGCTGGCTTTCCTGATGATTGCCGTGACGCGCCTCAAGCTTCGCGACGTGAACATCGCGGCGACCACCGCACTTCAGGCGCTCGATCCCATCGGGCGCGAAAAGGGCCTTCGTTTCGGGGCCAATGTGATCATGCCCCAGATGTCGCCCACCGAAGTGCGCGCTGATTACCAGCTTTATCCCGGCAAGCCTTGCATCGACGAGAATGCGAAAGACTGCCAATCCTGCCTGAATATGCGGGTGGAATTTGCGGGCCGCAAAATCGGGCTTTACGCCTGGGGCGACTCTCTCCATGCCAGGAAGCGTCAAACTGGGGGCGGGCATGGCTGAACGGCAGGAAAGCGATGGCCTCGGCGAAATTGCGATTGCCGACGGCGCTTTGTGGGGCATCCATACAGAACGGGCGCGGCTGAATTTTCCCACCACGGGGCGGCGCGTACCTTATGTGCTGATCGCCTCCATGGCGGTGGTCAAACACGCCTGCGCGGTGACCAATGCCGAGCTTGGGCATTTAAAGCGCGACGCCGCTGACGCGATTATTGCCGCTTGTGCTGAGGTGTGTGAGGGCGGGGCGATGGAGCGCCAGTTTCCGCTCGACGCGTTGCAAGGCGGGGCCGGCACCTCCACCAATATGAATCTCAATGAGGTGATTGCCAATCTCGCATTGGCGCATCTCGGCAAGGCGCCGGGCGACTATGCGAGCGTGCATCCCTTGCACCACGTTAATCTCCATCAATCGACCAACGACGTATATCCCACCGCCTTGCGCATAGCCGCGATTGCGGGCGTGCGGCGGCTCGCCGATTCCTTCGCCAAGCTGCAAGGCGCCTTCCAGGAAAAGGAAACCGCCTTTCAAGCGATCCCGAAAATGGGCCGCACCGAATTGCAGCCCGCCGTGCCGATGACGCTGGGCCAGGAGTTTTCCGCTTTTGCCGAAGCCATCGCGCGCGACCGCTGGCGCACCTTTAAATGCGAAGAGAGGCTCAGGCTCGTCAATCTTGGCGGCACCGCGATTGGCACTGGGCTGACCGCGCCGCGCGCTTTCATCTTCCGTGTCATCGAAGTCTTGCGCGCGCTGACCGGCATGGGTCTGGCACGCAGCGAAAATGTTATCGACGGCACGGCCAATGCAGATGCCTTTGTCGAGGTTTCGGGAATCCTCAAAGCCTCCGCCGCCAATCTCTCCAAGATCGCGGCCGATCTGCGTCTGTTGCATTTCCTGGGCGAAATCGCGCTGCCACCCTTGCAGGCGGGGTCCTCCATCATGCCGGGCAAGATCAATCCGGTGATGACGGAGTCGGTGATGCAGATCGCCATGGCAGTCAGGGCCAATGATGCGGTGATCGCCGAATGCGCCGCCCATGGCACGCTGCAGATCAATGAGTATATGCCGCTTCTGGCCTTCACGCTTCTGGAAAGCCTGGAGATGCTGAACTCCGCCGCGCGTGCTTTCACCAAACATGTTGCCGCTATCGAAGCGGATGCTGCGCGCTGCGCCGCGTATCTTTCCGACAGTCCGACGCTCGTCACCGCCTTTCTGCCCAAGATCGGTTATGAGCGCGCCGAGGTACTGGCGAAAGAATACGCCGTTGCCAAAGCCGGTAAGCCCGAACTTTCTTTGCGGGAGTTTCTGGTCTCGCGCCTCGGTCACGGCATCGTGGACGAAGTTCTCTCCGCACCCAACCTCATCAAACTTGGTCACTAGCTTCATGCGGAAGAGGGTCGGATAATTTTACGTCATGGCCGGGCTCGACCCGGCCATCCAGTCTTTTGCGTGGCCATGACGGTGATACAAAAACAAAAAGACAAATCGGGATTTGGAAACATGGATCTGCCGGTTACTCCTAAAGCCAGCCGCCTTCATATCGGCATCGCCGGGCGGGTGAATGTCGGCAAATCCTCTTTCCTCAATATGTTGGCGGGCCAAGACCTCGCTATCACCTCCGCTCTGCCGGGCACCACTACCGATGTGGTTGAAAAGACCATGGAGCTGTTGCCGCTCGGCCCTGTAACCCTGATCGATACGGCAGGTATCGATGATGCGTCCGAGCTTGGCAGCCAGCGCATCGCCATGACCCAAAAGGCGCTGCGCCGTGCCGACATATTGGCGCTGGTGGTCACGCCGGACGCCTGGAGCGCTTACGAGGATAATCTCATCAACGAGGCGCGCGCCGCCAAGGTGCCGGTCCTGATCGTGATCAATAAGACCGACCTTGCCGAGCCTTCGGCGGATTTTCTCTCGCTGATCGACGTCAAGCGGCTGGCCTGGATTTCCGGCAGCGCCACGGGCGGAGCTGCGGAAAGCTTCCGTCAAGCCTTCAAGGATGCGGTGCGCGGTCTTTTGCCCACATTATATACAGCACCACCGAGCCTTCTGGGCGATCTCTTGCCGCCGGGCGGTCTCGCGGTACTGGTGGTGCCGATTGATCTGGGCGCACCCGCAGGGCGATTAATCGTGCCCCAGGTCCAAGCTTTGCGCGATCTGCTCGATAGCGATGCCAGCGCTCTGGTGGTGAAGGATCGCGAATACGCCGCGACCCTTTCGCGTCTCAAAACGCCGCCTGATCTCGTCGTTTGCGATTCCCAGGTGGTAGCGCGTGTCGTTGCCGATACGCCGCAGGGTATTCCGCTCACGACCTTCTCGATCCTCTTTGCCCGTTTTAAAGGCGATCTCAATGCGCTGGCCCGCGGGGCAGGCGTTTTGAACCGGCTGAAGCCCGGCGATCGCATCCTGATTGCGGAAGGCTGCTCCCACCATCCCCTGGAAGACGATATCGGCCGGGTGAAAATTCCGCGCTGGCTCCGGCAATTTTCAGGCTGCGAACTCGATATATCCACCTGCGCCGGCCATGATTTCCCGGCCGATCTCAAGGATTATCGGCTTATTATACACTGTGGCGGATGTGTGATGACGCGCCATGAGGTCTTGGCGCGCATGGGTGAAGCCGAGACGGTTCAGACAGAAATGACCAATTACGGGCTCGCCATTTCGGTGCTTCAAGGGGTGCTGGAAAGGGCACTATCGCCATTTCCAGGCGCTTTAGCAGCCTATAAGGGGCATTTTGGTACGTAAAAACGCCTAAGCGGCCCTTGCAAGTCAGTTATTCTTCACTAGCTATTCCCCGTAATGTGACTGGTATTCGTCGGCGGAGGGCATTATCGCCCTGTCGCGCACATTTTTACGGGAATCACAATGGCACGCGAAGAAACCTTGCGCGACGGTAGCGCTCTGGCGATGCAGAGCTCTGGCCGCTTCATGACCGGCCGCATGCGCTGGGTTTTGATCATTTCCGGGATCGTCTTCGCGCTTTTGATCCTCTGGCTGAAATTCGTGCCTTGGCTGTTCATGAATGTGATCATGTCCAAGAGCGACTTTATCCAGCCGCAGGCGGTTTCGACCACCCATGCCGTCAAATTGCCGTGGCAAGGCCAGGTTTCCTCTGTGGGTACGTTGCATGCCGTGCAAGGCGCGGATATGGCCGCGGAAGTGGCCGGCATCGTCACCAAGATCAATTTCCAGCCCGGCCAGGACGTCCAGAAGGGTGATCTCCTCATCCAGCTGCGCGATGACAGCGACCGGGGCACGCTCGCCGCGCTGCGTGCCACCGCCGATCAATATACCGTGACCTACAAGCGCAACGCCGCGTTGGCCCAGTCCAACGCTATTTCCAAGCAGGCCTATGATCAGGCGCTCGCCAATTGGAAGTCGGCGGTTGCTCAGGCCGAAGCCCAAGCCGCGATGGTGGAGAAGAAAGCCATTCGTGCCCCCTTCTCGGGCCGCATCGGTATTCGTCAGGTGGATGTCGGCCAGTATGTCAATGCAGGCACCACGATGGTCACCCTGCAGCAGCTCGATCCCATCAATGTCGATTTCACCGTGGCCCAACAGCAGGCTGTGATCCTGAAGCCGGGCGATCCGATCACGGTGACGACCGACGCGGTGCCGGGCAAGGTCTTCAAGGGCAAGATCCTGGCGCTCGACCCCAAGGTGGATTCGGCCACCCGCAATGTTCGCGTGCGCGCCGAAATCAGCAATCCAGGCAAAATCCTCCTGCCGGGCATGTTTGCAAATGTCAGCACCGATATCGGCACGCCGCGTCCGCAGCTCACCCTGCCGCAGACCGCCGTCACTTATAATCCCTATGGTGACGTCGTCTATGTGGTGACGCCGGCCAAGAACGATAAGGGCAAGGACATTCTGGTTGCCAATCAGCGCTTCGTCACGGTTGGCGAAACCCGCGGCGACCAGGTGGCCATCCTGTCGGGGATCACCGAGAAAGACGTGGTCGTCAGCGCCGGTCAGCTCAAGCTGAAGAATGGCGCTGTCGTCTTCGTCAATAATTCGATCCGTATGCCCAATGACGCTGCGCCTAACCCGATCCAGCAATAGGCCCGTTTAAGAGATAGGCGCGACGCCCATGAATTTTACCGATCTCTTCATCAAGCGCCCGGTCCTTGCGATCGTGGTGAGCTTGGCCATTTTCGTGATCGGCCTAAGAGCAATCACCTCTCTGCCGGTACGCCAGTATCCGGTGATGCAGAACGCCGTGGTGACCATCACCACGGCCTATTACGGCGCCAGCCCTGAAACGGTGGCGGGCTTCATCACCACGCCGCTGGAAAACGCGGTCGCCCAGGCGGACGGCATCGACTACATGTCGTCCAAATCGGTGCAGGGGATGTCGACCATCACCGTCAATCTGCGCCTCAACCAAGACGCCTCCAAAGCGCTGGCGCAGATCATTACCCAGGTCAATTCGGTCAAGAACCAGATGCCACCGCAGGCGCAGGCCTCGGTGATCTCCATCGCGGTCGGCCAATCGACGGCGGCGCTCTACATCACCTTCAATTCCAAGGTGCTGCCGACCAACAAGATTACCGACTATCTGATCCGCGTGGTGCAGCCACAGATTCAGGCCGTGCCGGGCGTGCAGCAGGCCCAGATTCTCGGCGGCAAGACCTTCGCCATCCGCGTCTGGCTCGATCCCCAGAAGCTCGCCGCCTACAACCTCACGGCTACGGACGTTTATAATGTCCTTGGCTCGAACAACTATCTTTCCGCTGTGGGCCGTACCCGCGGGCAGATGGTGCAGATCAACCTGACCGCCTCGACCAATCTGCATTCGGTGGCGGAGTTCGAAAATCTCAACATCAAATCCAGCAACGGGGCCTATGTACGGCTCGCCGATGTAGCGCAGGTGACCCTCGGCTCGACGGATTACGATTCCCAGGCCCGCTTCGACGGTAACCAGGGCGTGGTGATCGCGGTCAACGTCACCCCCAGCGCCAACGTGCTGGATGTGATCAAGGGCGTGCGGGCGACGTTGCCCACCATCAATGCCCAGCTGCCGAAGGGGTTGGACTCCTTTGTCGCCTATGACTCGACCAAGTTCATCTCCTCGGCCATCGATGAGGTGGAGCACACCCTGATCGAGGCGATCATCATCGTGATTTTGGTGATCTTCGTCTTCCTGGGGTCTCCGCGCGCGGTGATCATCCCCATTGTGACCATCCCCTTGTCGCTCATCGGCGCGGGGATATTCATGATGGCCTTTGGCTTCACGCTGAACCTTCTCACCCTTTTGGCCTTCGTGCTTGCCATCGGCCTGGTGGTGGACGACGCCATCATCGTGGTGGAGAACGTCAGCCGCCACATCGAGGAGGGCAAGAGTCCCTACGACGCCTCGATCCTGGCGGCACGCGAGCTTGGCGGGCCGATCATCGCCATGGGTATCGTGCTCATCGCGGTCTATGTGCCGATTGGCTTCATCGGCGGCTTGACCGGCGCGCTCTTCACCGAGTTCGCCTTCACCCTGGTGGGCGCGGTGGCGATCTCGACCATCGTGGCCTTGACCTTGTCGCCTATGATGTCGAGCCGTCTGCTCCTGCCGCATGGTGCGCGCCGTTCCGATCTTGAGCGCCGCATCGTTACTTATATCGACGAGAAGTTCGAGAAGCTGCACACGGCCTACAGCAAGGCGCTGCATAGCGTTCTGAACGACCTGCGTGTGGTGGTGGTGTTTGCCGCGATCATCTTTGTGATGATCGGTTTCCTCTTCGTCTCGTCCAAGAACGAACTGGCGCCGAGCGAAGACCAGGGCTTCATGCTGGCCATGCTGACGCCCTCGCCGACCTCGACTCTGGAACAATCCTCTATCTGGCAGGCCCAGGCCCTGAAAGTGGCGCGGTCTTTCCCGGAGACGGACCACACCTTCCAGATCTCGTCCTCGACCATGAACCTGATGGGCATCGTCTTGAAGCCCTGGAGCGAACGCAGCCGTTCGGCCGATCAGATTCAGCAGTCGCAGGATAAGACCAAGGTCACGTTGCAGTCGGAACTCTCCAAGATCGCGGGCGTGCGCGCTGCGGCCTTCCAGATTCCGCCGCTGCCGGGCCCGGGTGGCCTTGGCGTCCAGTACGTCATTCAGACCACGCAGGGCTTCACCCAGCTCAACGAGGTGACGCAGAAGATCGTTGATGAAGCCGAGAAATCGGGCAACTTCTTCTACATCGACTCCAGCCTGAAATACGACAACCCGCAGATCGAAGTCGTGATCGACCGCGATAAGGTGGCGGGCATGGGGCTGACCATGAGCGATGTCGGCAATGCGCTGACCTCGATGCTGGGCGGCGGTTATGTCAACTACTTCGACCTTTCGGGCCGCGCCTATCAGGTGATCCCGCAGGTGCAGCAGAACTTCCGCCTCAATGCGAGCCAGCTCTCGAGCTATTACATCCGCTCGTCGAGCGGCTCCTCGATCCCGCTGTCCACCGTGGCGACGCTGAAGAGCAAGGTCACCCCGGAATCGCTCGATCACTTCCAGCAGCAGAATGCGGCCACTTTGACCCTCATTCCGCGGCCGGGCATCACCACGGGCGATGCCGTCAATATCCTGAACGGGATCGCCGAAAAGGTGATGCCGCCGGGTTATAAGGTGGACTATGCCGGTGCCACCCGCCAGTTCATGCAGGAATCGAGCGCGCTGATCGAAACCTTCGCTTTCGCGCTGATCATCATCTTCCTGGCGCTGGCGGCTCTGTTCGAAAGCTTCCGCGATCCTCTGACCATCCTTGTCTCGGTGCCGATGTCGATTGCCGGTGCGCTTCTCTTCGTCGCCTTGGGCGTCGGCGGGGCGAGCCTCAACATCTACACCGAGGTGGGTCTCGTCACCCTGATCGGCCTGATCTCCAAGCACGGCATTCTGATCGTGCGCTTCGCCAACGACCTTCAGATCCACCAGGGCTATTCCAAGCGCCAGGCGGTGGAAGAGGCCGCGGCGATCCGCTTGCGCCCGATCCTGATGACCACCGCAGCCATGGTCTTGGGCGTGATGCCTTTGATCTTCGCGGCGGGTGCAGGCGCGGCAGCGCGCTACAACCTCGGTCTGGTGATCGCGACCGGTCTTGCCATCGGCACGCTCTTCACCCTCTTCGTGGTGCCCGCGATCTACGTCCTGATCGCCCAGCAGCACAAACATGAAGAAGCTGAACCCGCAGCGCATTAAGCCGCTGAAGTTCTTCGAAAAAACGAAAGGCCGCTGGGAACAGCGGCCTTTTTTCTTTCGTCATGGCCAGGTCAGGTCCGGCCATGACGGGTAGAGTAGGGGGGCGATCTCCCAAAAACAAAAGGGCCGCCTTTTGGGCGACCCTTGGAATTCTTGCGATATAACGAATGTGGGAATTAGGGGCGCAGGGTTCAAGGGGTAATTCGAAAATTTCCTCGAACCCGGACCGCGCGCCCCTTACCAGTTACACATCGCGCCGCCCTGTTCCAGGCGGTTCACCGGCAAATACGCCCGCTTATAGGGATACTTGGCGGCTTCCTTCTCATCGATATCGCAGCCATGGCCCGGGGTTTCGCTCGGATGCATGAAGCCGTCCTCGAAGGTGTAATTGACCTTGAAGATGCTCTCCATCTGCTCGGAATGGGGCATGTGCTCCTGAATACCGAAATTATGGATCGCCATATCGAAATGCAGGGCGCTCGCCATGGTGATGGGGGAGAGGTCGGTGGCGCCATGAAAGCCCGTCTTCACATTGAAGAGATCGGCGAAATGCGCGATCTGGCGCAGATGCGTGATGCCGCCCGCATGCACGATGGTGGCGCGGATATAATCGATGAGCTGCTCTTGGATCAGGGTACGGCAGTCCCAGATCGAGTTGAAGATTTCGCCAATCGCCAAGGGCGTGGTGGTGTGCTTGCGGATGATGCGGAAGTTTTCCTGATTGTCGTCATCCACCGTGTCTTCCAGCCAGAAGAGGCGATAGGGCTCCAGATCCTTGCCGAGGCGCGCCGCTTCGATCGGGGTGAGGCGGTGATGCACGTCGTGGAGCAGATGCACGTCATCGCCCAAAACGCGGCGGCCCTCTTCGAAGAGCTTCGGCAGCGAGCGCATGTACTTCTCGGTCGACCAGAGGTTTTCGGTCGGGATATCGGCATCGGCGGGCTCGTAAGCCTCTTTGCCTTTCGGCACGCCATAGGTCGATTTCAGCCCCGGCACGCCCGCCTGCAAGCGGATGGCCTTATAGCCCATCTCCTTATGCTTCACGGCGTCTTCCAGCGTGTCCTCGATGGTTTTGCCATTGGCATGGCAATAGACCAGCACGTTGTCGCGGCTCGCCCCGCCGAGGAGCTGATAGAGCGGCAGACCCGCCACCTTGGCCTTGATGTCCCACAGCGCCATGTCCACCGCGGCAATCGCCGACATGGTGACCGGTCCCCGGCGCCAATAGGCTCCGCGATAGAGGAACTGCCAGATGTCCTCGATACGGTGAGCGTCGCGCCCGATCAGGCAGGGGATGACGTGATCTTGAAGATAGCTGGCTACGGCCAGCTCGCGGCCATTCAGGGTGGCATCGCCGACGCCATAGACGCCATCCTTGGTTTCGATCTTCAGGGTCACGAAATTGCGGCCCGGACTCGATACGATGACGCGGGCGGCTTCGATCTTGAGCATGGCAGTTCTCCCTGGGCGATGCTATTGTGACCGGTAACACAAGCGGTGGGGCAGGGCGAGTCAAGGGGCTGTATTGCCGGGGGCCAGCATGCCGCATCGCAGGATCGGTTTTCAAACGGCTTGGGCAGCGGCGGCGCTAAAACGCCCGTTGCTCTTTGATAACGCTAACACTAAGCTTTGTGTCCATAAACGAGCTGCCGGATGAACGCAAATGTGGAGGGGCCATTGCGATGCCCGCCCCCATTGCGAAGTTTGAGGCGGTCATAACAAAGTGAGGGCCGCCGTCTCCCAAGGAGCGAGCGGAAAAGAGCCCGGCAAAAGCCGGCGACAGGGAGGGATGAATGAGTCACAAACTTTCTTTCACCGAGAAGGCTGGCTATGCCCTCGGCGATCTGGCAGCCAATTTCGTCTTCCAATTCATGATCTCGCTGCAGGTGACGTTCTATGTGGACGTCTTCGGCCTGCCGCCAGATCAAGCCGCCTTCATGTTCCTGGTGGTCGGCATCGCGGTCGCCTTCGTCAACCCGATCATGGGCGTGATCGCGGACCGCACGGTGACCAAATGGGGTAAATTCCGCCCCTGGCTGATCTGGACGGCGCTGCCTTTCGGCGTCATCGGCGTCTTGACCTTCACCACCCCCGATATCTCGCCCGCCGCCAAGCTGATCTATGCCTGGGTCACCTATGCGTTGCTGCGCGGCATCTACACGGTCAACAACGTGCCTTACGCCTCGATCAATGCGGTGATGACCGATGATCCCGATGAGCGTAACTCGGCCTCGCAATTCCGTCAGATCGCGGCCAATTCCGCAGGCTTCATCGTCGGCGCCCTGGTGGTGCCGCTGATCAACATCTTCGCGGGCGGCTCCAAGAACCCGGCCGATCTGGCGCGCGGTTATCAATACACCATGGGCATTTTGATGGTCACCGCCATGGTGATGTTCGTGATCTGCTTCCTCACCACCAAGGAACGCATCATTCCCGATCCGCAGCAGAAGCGCTCGCTGAAGCAGGATGTGTCCGATCTCTTCTCGAACAAGCCCTGGGCGATTCTCTTCCTTGCCACGCTGTTCTATTTCGCCGCCCTCTGCATGCGCGGCAATGCCATGCTGCCCTATTGCAAGCTCTTCCAGGGCGATGAGAACATCTTCTCCTGGCTGAACGGTTTCGGCCTCGCCTCGCTGCTCGTCGGCGTCGCCTGCTCGAACTTTGTTTCGATCCGCATCGGCAAGAAGCATCTCTTCTTCATCTCCATGCTGCTTACCGGCCTTCTCACCGTTTCCTTGATCTTCCTGCCCGCGGGTAACACCCCGCTGGTGGTCGGTGTGGAAGTGCTGCGCCAGTTCTCCTTCGGTATCTCCGGTCCGATCCTGTGGTCGATGATGGGCGACGTCGCCGATTACGGCGAATGGAAGAAGGGCCGCCGCGCCGATGGCATCATCACCTCTGCGGTGGTGTTCGCCCTCTGGATCGGCCTCACCCTCGGCCAGGCGGCTGTGGGCGCGCTGTTCTCCTTCTATGGCTATGCCGCTGGCACCGCGACCCAGACTCCGGAAGCCGTTCATGGCGTGGTGTTGACCGGCGGTCTTTATGCCGGTGCCTGCTTCCTGATCGCTGCGGCGCTTCTCATGGTCTATCCGCTTAACCGCGCGGAAAATAAGAAGATCGCCGAGGATTTGATCGCGCGCCGCAAGGCCCGTCAGGCCTGATCGCCGCGCTTTATCTTAAGACCGGCAGCGCCCATGAAAACTTGGGGGCTGCCGGTGGTTCCCCCACAATAAAATAAGAGGAAACCCATGAGCATCCGCCGTCCGCTTTCCGGCCCGATCGGGTTCAATGCCCAGCATTCGCCTATGGGCGCCTTCATGAGCTTTACCTGCGGCAATCCCGGTACCAAAGGCGGTATCGGCCTGCAGATCGGCCAGCCCGCCGACCAGGAAGTCTTCATCGGCCTGATCGATGGCGACCGCTATGCCGACGCCACGCTGAAGTGTCTGCCCTTCTATGTCGGTGCGGCCTCCAACGCTGCCGAAGCCTTCATGGTGGAACAGGCTGGTCCCTCTGAAGCCAATGTGCGTCCGGATGCCGAACCCTTCGCCGAGAACGAAATCAAGCGCTCTTATGGCTGGGCGACCGATAGCTGGGAAGCCGGCGATCTCACCTTCACGGTTTTCTCGCCCTTCGGCCCGATCCCGGACCCCTCCAAGTCCTCCGACCGCGATATGCGCGATGCGCTGCGCCCCGCCGTGGTGGCTCAGCTCATCATCGACAATACCAAGGGCACCAAGCCCAAGACCGGCATCTTCGCCCTCAACCATTCGCGCCCCGGCCCACGCATGATCACCGACGATCTCGGCGGCTCGGCCCGTGTCGGTTTTGCCTTCCGCCGTGAGGCGGGTGTTGCCGCCGAGGTGGTGGATATCACGGGCAATGGTGCGAGCGATAAGCCGCATGCTTTCGGCTTCATGCGCTGGTCGGCGACGGATGGCATCCGCGAGAAGTTCAACCCCGTGCATCTGTTGGGTTCCTGCCCGGGCATCGGCTTCGAAGTTCCGGCGGGCAAGCGCTATGCGATGACGCTGGCGATCGGCTCTTATCTGGAAGCTCCGGTCACCACGGGCCTGTCGGGCAAGTATCTTTATACGCGCTACTACACCGATCTCACCGATGTGCTGCGTTCGACGCTGGATGCCGCTGCCAAGGTGATCGAAAAATCCGATGCGCTCGATGCCAAGCTCGAAGCCGCCACGCTCTCCGATGATCAGAAGTTCCTCATCGCGCACGCGACCCACAGCTATTACGGCTCGACCCAGCTCCTCGAAATCGACAAGCAGCCCTTCTGGGTCGTGAACGAAGGCGAGTACTGCATGATGAACACGCTCGACCTTTCGGTCGACCATGTGTTCTGGGAACTCGACCATAATCCCTGGGTGGTGAAGAACCTGCTCGATAATTTCGTCAGCCATTACAGCTACACCGACAAGGTGAAGGTCTATAAGGATGCGGGCGTGTCGGTGCACAGCTTCGACCATGACCCGAGCCAGCCGCCGCCCCCGCCGGATGCAGCCCAGCTCTCGCGCGCCTATGAGACGGCGCCGGGCGGCATCAGCTTCTGCCATGACATGGGTGCGCATAATAACTTCGCGCCCAAGGGCCGTTCCTCTTACGAGCTTGCCAACCTGACCTCGACCTTCAGCTATATGACGGTCGAACAGCTCTGCAACTGGACGCTGACGGCGGCCTGCTATCTCGCCAAGACGCGCGACACCTCCTGGCTGAAGAAGAACAAGAAGATCGTCGAGGAAGTCCTGGAAAGCTTCGTCAATCGCGGCGGCGAGGTGGGCTTTGCCCAGTTCGACTCCGACAAGACGGCGGGCGGCCAGGAAATCACCACCTATGACAGCCTCGACCATAGCCTCGCCCAGACGCGCAACAACGTCTATATGGCGGTGAAGTGCTGGGCCTCCTATCGCGCCCTGAACCTGTTGTTCCGCGACCTTGGCGACAAGAAAGCCGCCCAGAAGGCGCAGGAGCTGGCCGAGAAGGTAGCTGGTTTCGTCGCCGATCAGGCGGTCGATGGCGTTTTGCCCGCGATCTTCGAGAAGGACAATCCGGGCTACAATTCCCGCATCCTTCCCGCCGTTGAGGGCTGCGTCTATCCCTACTACTTCGCCAAGACCGGTTATGCCGGCATCAAGCCGGAAGAGGTGTATGCCAGCGCCGCCGAGAAGCGCATGTATGACGCGCTGAAGCTGCACACCGAAAAGCTGCTGCTCGACCCGGAAAAGCGCTCGGTCTTCGCCGATGGCGGCATTAAGCTCTCTTCTACGTCTAACAATAGCTGGATGAGCAAGATCTCGATCTTCCTCGATGTGACGCGCCGCGTGTTTGGTCTGAACGCCAATCCGGCGGTGGCTGAGGTGATCAAGAAGGCCGACGCCGCACATGTTACTTGGCAGGCAGTGGGTTCGGCCTATTGGGCTTGCTGCGACCAGATCGTGTCGGGCGAGGGTAAGGCGAGCCGCTATTACCCGCGCATCATCACCAGCGCGCTTTGGATCGACTAAGCGCCGCTGCGAGCATCAGGCGTTGGAACGGCCGGGCGAAAATCCGGCCGTTTCTTTTAAAAGCAAGAACACACGGGAGAAACTAATGCGCAAATTTGGGATGTTTGCCGCCGCCGCAGCGATTACGGCGCTGATGGTTCCGGCCATGGCCGTCGAGACGCTGAAGGACGCCTTCAAAGGCGATTTCGTGGTGGGCGCCGCGCTCAACGCACGTCAGATCACTGGGCGCGATGCCAAGGGCGATGCCATCGTCTTGAAAGAGTTCAACACCATTTCGCCCGAGAACGATCTGAAATGGGAACGCATTCATCCCAAGCTCGGCGGCTATGATTTCTCCATCGCCGATCAGTATGTGGAATTCGGCCAGAGGAATAATCTCTACACCGTCGGCCATGTTCTGGTGTGGCACGCTCAGACGCCGAAATGGGTGTTCGAGAATGCCGATGGCACGCCCGTCAGCAAGGACGAGCTTTTCGCCCGCGTGAAAGAGCACATCTTCACCATCGTCGGTCGCTATAAGGGCAAGATCAAAGCCTGGGATGTGATCAACGAAGTCGTCGGCGACGATGGCAAGATGCGCCAATCGCTCTGGTATAAGATCGGCGGCGAAGAGCTGTTCGTGCAAGCCTTCAAATGGGCGCATGAAGCGAACCCCAAAGCCGAACTGACCTATAACGACTACAACATCGAAAATCCGGGCAAGCGCGAAGAGGCGTTGGCGCTGGTCAAGCGGCTGAAAGCGGCGGGCGCGCCCATCACCACCGTCGGCATTCAAGCCCATTACACCCTTGCCGAACCCGACCTGAAACTTCTCGACGAGGCCATCACCAAATTCTCCGCCCTTGGCGTGAAGGTGGCGCTGACCGAGCTTGATATCGACGTGTTGCCCCGCCCCAATATGGGCGCGACCGCTGATGTCTCGCTGAAATTCGCGTCTGACCCGAAATATAATCCCTATGTGAACGGGCTTCCGGATGACGTGCAGGCCAAACTCACCGAGCGTTACGCGCAAGTCTTCGCCATCGCGAAGGCCCATAAGGATGTGGTGAACCGCATCACGCTCTGGGGCGTGACCGATGGCGATAGCTGGCACAATGGCTGGCCGATCCCGGGCCGCACCGCCTATTCGCTGCTCTTCGACCGTGCCGGAAATCCCAAGCCTGCTGTGGCGGCCATTCTTAAGGATGCTGGGAAGTAAGCCCGCTTCTGACGAAAGTCAGAAAGGTTTCCCAATTAGGCTGCATCGTGTGACCGAAGGGGTGTTGGCGCCAAGCCAGCGCCCCTTTTGTTACGAGGGTGCCAACGGCAGGCATTTCGGTCGTGCCAAGCGCGCCCGCGCCGAGAAGCTGATAGACCGGGCTTGCCGCGACTGTCGCCAAAAACATGCCGCGCTGATCGGTCCAGGCATCTTCCATCGGGTTGGTGCCATCGCCGATACCGGCACTGATCAAGACGGGGCGCGGGGCTGCGAGCGCGATCAGCTCATGGCCGTCTACCGGCAGATCGGCAGCGGTTTTGGGGCCGCCATAGGCGATGAAATTGCCCGCCATCCAATGATGCTCACCTTCGCCGGAAAGGTTCTCAAGCTTTTCCCCGAAATTTCGCCGCAGCAATTTCGCCCCGCCCGCGCCCGACGAGGAGATGTAGCCAAAAGCGAGGCGCGGCTCGAACGCCATCGCCACCAACGCCGCCTTGCCATAGCGCGAATGCCCCGCCACACCGATCTTTCGCGCATCCACGCGCTTGTCCGTGGACAGAAGATCGATCACCCGGCTCACGCCCCAGCCCCAAGCGCGCAAAGCGCCCCATTGATCGGGTGTACGATAGCCGCCGCGATTGGTGAGCCCGATAATCCCTTCACGCAGTTTCTTGGGGTCATCGGCCTGCACGCTGGTCGGCACATATTCGACATAGCCCCAGCCCGCTTTCAAAAGCTGGTCACGCCAATCTTCGCCTTGCCCCGCGGGGACCGGCATATTCTCCCAAGGTCCTTTGAAGGTCAGCACGATCATCACCGGCACTGGGCCTTTGACACCTGCGGGCAGGGTGACGTCGGCGACGATATCGACTTTCAGCGCAGGGTAGGCACTGTTATCGGCATGGCCGATATAATGGGTGGTGACGGCCTTCACGGCGCGGGCCGGGGGAACCTCCGCGCCGGTCATTTCCCAGCGCACCGCCGGGACCTCTTTCGGCACGCGGCCATAGATCTCGCGCTCGAACAGTTCCGCGATTTCTGGGCGGCGTTTGCTCCACCAATCCTTCGGCGTTTTCACCGCGGTTCCATCCGCCGCGACCAGCGGATCGGGCAGGGTGTAGCTTCCGGCTTTTGTCTCATCGAAATTGGCAAAGTTGGGCGAGGCGCGGTTGAAGCCTTCCGCACCGGGCCGGACGGAGGTGATAGACAGCACCTCTAACATCCTCTGGTAATCGGATGGCTCCGCCGACACTTTTTCCGCGATGAAGGGGATGATCAAAAGGGCGAGAGAAGCTCGCAGAAACCGTCGCATGCCGTAAAGCCTCGTTGAGCCATTCGGGGATCGGTGATACCGGTATCAGCACCGTACAAAACAAAGAGCCGCTGGATGATAAACCCAAAGCCGCGGCCGACAAGGAGGATGCCATGACCTTATCGCGCCGTCAGTGCATTGCCGCGAGCCTTGCCGCCGCAGGCAGCCTTGCGATGCCCGAAGCTCTGGCGAAAACCGTGAAGGCTGGCACCGCACCGGATTCCCTGAACGCCATCGCCAAAGGCAAAGGCCTGATGTTCGGCAGCTCCATCGGCGAGAAATCGACCGAAGGCGAAGTGGCGCTTCTGCCGCCCGAAATCCGCGCTCAGCCCCGCCGCGCCGCCTCCTTTGCCGATCCCAAAGTGCGCGAGATCACCTTGCGCGAATGCGGCATCGTGGTGCCGGAAAATGAACTGAAATGGTATGCGGTGCGTCCCGACCCCGTGACCTATGATTGGTCCGGCGCCGACACCATCATCCATTGGGCCCGCAAGAATGGACTTTTGGTGCGCGGCCATAACCTTTTCTGGAATGCCATGCGCTGGACGCCCAAATGGGTCTCCGAGGTCGATTTCGGCTCGCGCCCAGCCACGGCCGCTGAAAAGATGCTGCGCGATCACATCTTCAAGGTCTGCAAACGCTACGGCAATGCGATCTTCAGCTATGACGTGATCAACGAGACCATCGATTCCAAGACCGGCGAGCTGGAGCCGACGCCGTTCACCAAAATTCTCGGCTACAACGTGATGGACATCTGCTTCCACGCCGCCAAGGAAGCCGCTCCCCATGCCGAGCTGGTCTATAACGATTTCCCGAGCTGGGGCGCCGACGGCACCCATCGCGCCGCTATCGTCAAGCTGCTCGAATATGCCAAGAAGAAGAATCTGCCGCTCGATACCCTCGGCGTGCAGGCCCATATCGGCTTTGGCAATACCGGCGGCGGCCCGGGCAGCCAGCGCGACGAGACCGCCTGGCGCAAATTCCTCGATGATGTGACGGGCGAGGGCTTTGGCCTCATCATCTCGGAATTCGACATCAACGATAAATCCGCCCCCACCGAGATCAAGGCCCGGGACGCGGAAGTGGCGGCGCTGACCAAGACCTGGCTCGACATCATGCTGGCCTATCCCCAGATGCGCTATGTCATGGCCTGGGGGCTGGTCGATAAATACTCCTGGCTGCAGGAATTCATCCCGCGCGCCGATGGCACGCCGCAGCGTTGCGCCCTTTATGACAACGACTACCGCGCCAAGCCCTTGCGCGAGGCCTTCGCGGCGGCTTTTGCCGCGGCCCCGGCCCGCCCGCCCATGAAAGTCAGCCCCTGAAAGCCTTCAAACCTTGATGAGGCAAGAATAACCATCTTGGCCGAACCAGCCCGGCGGCAGTACGCTCGCCGCCTTGTTGGACCGGAGTGATAGATGACCTCCTTTTCCCGCCGCAATTGGCTTCTCTGTGCTGGGGCTTTCGCCGCTGAGGGCGCTTTCGCGGGCGCGCCTAAGCGCGAGAAGAAACATGGCCGTGGCCATATCCACCACCACACCAATTTCGAGGCGGCGGGCAGCGCGCCCGATAGCCTGAATGGTCTGGCGGTAGGAAAGGGCCTCGCCTTCGGGGCTTGCATCGGCACGGCCTCCAAGAAGCCGCCGCTTCTGAAATCGACCACAGCCAAGCCCGCCAAGCCGCGCCCCGCGGCCTTCGATGATCCCCAGCTTCGCGGCCTTTTCGTCTCGCAATGCGGCATCCTGGTGCCGGAGAATGAGCTGAAATGGTACGTCGTGCGCCCCGGCCCCAAGACGTATGATTTTGCCCGTGCCGATATGCTGATGGCTTTCGCGGCCCAATATAAGCTTGCGGTGCGCGGCCATACGCTGCTCTGGAACCGCTCGAAATGGTCGCCCGAATGGCTGAACAGCTATGACTTTGGCTCCAAACCCGTCGCGGAAGCCGAGCGGCTCTTGAAGGACCACATCAAGACGGTCGCCACCCGCTATGGCGAGCACATCTTCTCTTATGATGTCGTGAACGAGACCATCGCGCCTGCCACCGGCGAGATGGAAGACGCGCCCTTCACCAAGGTCCTGGGGCCGGAGGTCGTGGATCTTGCTTTCCGCCTGGCGCGCGAAGCCGCCCCCAAGGCGCAGCTCGTCTATAACGACTATATGGGCTGGGCGCCCAAAGATGCCGCCCATCGCGCGGGCGTCTTGAAGCTGCTCGAGCGCTTGAAGAAGAACAATGTTCCGATCGATGCTTTGGGGCTGCAATCCCATATTGACGCCGCCGCCATCTCGGGCGGAGTTCCTTCCAATGCCGATCTCGCCGAATGGAAGAAGTTCCTCGATGCCGTGGTGGCGATGGGGCTCGATATCATCATCAGCGAGTTCGACGTCAACGATAAGGGCCTTACCGGCAGCATCGCCGAGCGTGATCGGGCGGTGGCCGATTATGCGAAAGTCTATCTCGACACGGTCCTCGCCTATCCCCAGACTCGCTATGTAATGGCCTGGGGTCTGGCCGACCGCTATTCCTGGCTGCAAGGCTATGCAGCGCGGCCTGATGGGTTGCCGCAAAGATGTTTGCCTTACGACGATTCCTACCGTCCCAAAGCTTTGCGGCAGGCCATGGCTGATGCTTTTGCCGCCGCCCCCGCCCGTCCACTTCTGCCGTTGAAACCCGCATAAGGAGTTATCAGCATGGCTAGCCGGAGACAGGTCTTAAGCGGCGCGGCTGCCGCAATTCTTACCTCTGGCTGGCGGGCTTATGCCGCCGGGCGCCCCTATCGTGTGGGTGTGATCGGTTCGGCCTGGATGGGTCGCTGCAATCTTTTCGCCCTGATGCAGGTCGCGCCGGTGGAGGTGGTCGCCTTCGCTGATGTGGATGCGACCGCGCTGAAGAATCTCGTCAACGCCACCATGGCGTTCCCCGATTCCGTGGTGAAGCCGAAAAAGGCGCCCGCGACCTATAAAGACTATCGCCAGATGCTGGCGCAGCATCACTTCGATATCGTCATCGTGGCGACGCCCGATCATTGGCATGCGCTGCCCGCGCTCGCCGCCATGAAGGCTCGCGCGCATGTCTATCTCGAAAAGCCGATCACGGTGGACATTGCCGAGGGCAAGGCACTCGTCACTGCGGCACGCAAATATAATCGCGTGGTGCAGGTCGGCACCCAGCGCCGCGCTTCCCCGCCCCATGCCGAAGCATGCAAACTGGTGCGCAGCGGCGAACTTGGCAAGGTCGGCATGGTGGAGCTTTATGGGCTTTATCATCAGCGCCCGGCGAAATTCAGCCCCGTTGTGGCGCCGCCCAAGACGCTTGATTGGGATTTCTATTGTGGACCCGCGCCGCTGGTGCCCTATCGCGCCGAGATCAATCCGATCAATTGGCGGGCCTTTCGCGAATTCGGCAATGGCTATATCGCCGATCTCGGCGTGCATTTCATCGATTGCGTGCGCTGGATGCTGGAGCTTTCCTGGCCCAAGACCATCAGCTCCGATGGCGGGGTCTATGTCGACAAGGCTTCGATTGCGAGCGTGGTCGATACCCAGACGGCGGTGTGGGATTACGGCGATACGCTTTTCACCTGGAAAGGCCGCCAATGGGGCGAGATTCCGGAAAACGAAGCCTGGGGCGCAAAGCTCTATGGCGAGAAGGGCACGCTGACGCTCACCTCTTCGGCCTACGAATTTTCGTCCCTGAAGGGTGCGATGCGCAGCGGCGATCTTTCGGAGGAACGCAAAAAGTTCCCCAATGATGTGAAGCTTGATCGCATGGATCGCGAACTGGTGCCACTGACGCGCCCGAATATGCGCGATTTCCTCGCCGCCATCGAACAGAACAAGCGCCCCATCGCCGATGTGGAGGAGGGCTATATCTCCACCTCCACCGCGATCCTCGCCAATATGGCGATGGATTTGAAACGGCCCTTACATTGGGATGCCAAAGCCGAACGCCTGATCGGCGATGACGAAGCCAATAAGCGGCTGATCCGGCCCTATCGTGCCCCTTGGGTGCATCCGGCGTTAGCCGCATAAAAACAAAACGAGGAAACGATGCTGCGCAAATTTCTGGTAGCTGGTGCCGCGCTCGCGCTTGCGGGTTGTGCGTCCGTTCCGCAATCACCGGTGCAACAGGCCGCGCCTGCGGTCAATCCCGCGCGCATCGATGCCACGCTGAAAAACTTCACCGATGCCGGAAAGCTCGCGGGCGCTTCGGCGCTGGTGACGGTCGATGGCAAGGAAGTTTATTCGGGCGCCTTTGGCTATTCCGATCGTGAAGCCAAAAAGCCGATGGCGCGCGATACCATTGTGCAGATCTATTCCATGACCAAGCCCATCACCGGTGTTGCGCTGATGAAGCTTTGGGAAGAGGGCAAGTTCCGGCTCGATGATCCGGTCGCCAAATACATTCCCGAGCTCGCCAATGTGAAGGTGCTGCAAGGTCTCGATGCCAAGGGCAAGCCCATCCTGGTGGCGCCGGTGCGCCAGATGACCATCCGCGATGTCACGCGCCACACGGCGGGGCTGACCTATTGCGGCGGCGATATCCGCCCCGAGATGGCGCAGTTCTGTGCCGATAAGCCGATGAAGCCGGAATATACGCTGGATGAATTTGCCCGCCGTTTGGGCCAGATCCCGCTGGAATACCAACCCGGCGAGCAGTGGAAATACTCTTTCGGTGTGGATGTGCAGGCGCTTCTTGTGCAGCGCATTTCCGGCATGCCCTTCGATCAATATCTGAAGAAGACCGTGCTTGATCCTCTCGGCATGAAGGATACCGGCTTCTATGTGCCGCCGGAAAAGCAGAACCGCCTGATGGCCGTCTATGATGTTGGGACCGACGGCACGCTGACGCGCGAGAATGACGCCGATGCGCTTTCCTTCCCCACCAAGCGCTGGCCGCTCACGCCCGGCGGCTATGGGCTTTCTTCCACCCTTGATGATTACAGCCGTTTTGCCCGCATGCTTTTGGGGGAAGGCGCGCTCGATGGCGTGCGCATTTTGCAGCCCTCCACCGTGCGGCTGATGTCCACCAGCGTGCTTGATCCCGCGGTGACCGATCGCATCTGGCTGCCGTCTAAAGGGCAGGTTGGTTTCGGGATTGATTTCGCCGTGCGCATCGCCCCGCCCAAGGCGGCGGATGAATCCAGCGGCGCGGTCGGCGAGTTCTTCTGGGATGGGCGCAATTACACGCTCTTCTGGGTGGATCCTAAAAACAAGCTCACCGCCGTCTTCTTCACCCAATACGTCCCCTTCGGACGTGTACCCGCCCACAAGGCTTTCCGCGATGCCGTCTATGAAGGATTCGATCCTTCGGCGGTCGCACCCAAACCATGAAAGACCAATAGGAAACACTCATGAAATTCCTGCCGCTTCTGGCGCTTGCCGCGCTGGGACTGACTGCCGCCGCGAGAGCCGATGACGGCTATGATCTGTGGCTGCGCTATCATCCGCTGGAAAAGCCGCTGGCTGCGCGCTATGCGCCTGCCGCGACCGAGGTTGTCAGCGCCGCCCATTCGGCGACTGCCGATGTTACCCGCGCCGAATTGGTGAAAGGGCTTTCGGGCCTTTTGGCCAAGAAGGTCGCGGTGGGTGAAAGCGTGCATCAAGCGGGCGCGGTGCTGTTCGGCACGCCGGAAAATTCCGCCACCATCAAGAACCTGAACCTGCCGCTTGGGCAGCTCGGGCCGGAAGGCTACCTCATCCGCTCGGCGGTGGTGGGGGGCAAGAAGCTTACCGTGATCGCAGGCAATAGCGATGTCGGCGTGCTTTATGGCGCCTATCGCTTCTTGAAGCTGATCCAGACCCATGAGGCCATCGACAAGCTCGATATTGCTTCGGCGCCGAAGGTGAAGCTGCGGCTTCTCAACCACTGGGACAATCTCGATGCCACTATCGAGCGTGGTTATGCCGGGTCGTCCATCTTCAAATGGTGGGAATTGCCCGAGCATGTCTCGCCGCGCATGGTCGATTACGCCCGCGCCAATGCCTCCATCGGCATCAATGGCACGGTGCTGATCAATGTGAACGCCTCTTCGCTGGTCCTGACGCAGGAATATCTGCAAAAGGCCGCCGCGCTGGCCGATACTTTCCGCCCCTATGGCATCAAGGTCTATCTTGTCGCCCGCTTTTCCGCACCGATTGAAATCGGTGGCCTGAAAACGGCGGACCCGCTTGATCCGCAGGTGCGCGAGTGGTGGAAGCACAAGGCGGATGAAATCTATCACTACATCCCCGATTTCGGCGGCTTTTTGATCAAGGCCAATTCCGAAGGCCAGCCCGGCCCCGGCGATTACGGCCGTACCCATGCCGAAGGCGCCAATATGTTTGCCGAAGCCTTGGCCCCGCATGGCGGCGTCGTGATGTGGCGCGCTTTCGTTTACAGCCACGAAGTGCCGGATGACCGCATCAAACAGGCCTATAACGAGTTCAAGCCGCTGGATGGCAAGTTCCTGCCGAACGTCATATTGCAGGTGAAGAACGGGCCGTTGGATTTCCAGCCGCGTGAGCCCTTCAGTGCTTTGTTCGGGGCGACGCCCGCGACCAATACCGGTCTCGAAGTGCAGATCACCAAGGAATATCTCGGTTTCAACACCCACCTCGTTTATCTCGGCACCATGTGGCAGGAGCTCTTGGGCTCCGACACCTTCGCCAAAGGCCCAGGCTCGACGGTTGCCAAGGTGATCGATGGCTCGATGTTCGGCTATAAGCAGACCATGATGGCCGGTGTCTCCAATATCGGTTCCGACCGCAATTGGTCCGGCTCGATCTTCGATCAAGCCAATTGGTATGCCTTCGGGCGCCTTGCCTGGGACCCGGAAGCGAAAGCCGATGTCATCGCGTCGGATTGGGTGAAGCAGACCTTCACCTCCAATCCCGCTTTCCTAAAACCCGTCACGGCCTTGATGATGGGCTCGCGTGAAACCGCGGTCGACTACATGACCCCGCTCGGCCTTGCCCATCAGATGGGAACCTCAGGCCATTACGGGCCGGGGCCGTGGGTGGATAGCGCGGGTCGCGCCGATTGGAATCCGGTCTACTACAATCGCGCTGACAAATCGGGCATCGGCTTTGAGCGCGGCCCCTCGGGCTCCAATGCCGTGGCGCAGTATTTCCCGCCGCTCTCCACCATCTGGGCCAAGCCCGAAACCACGCCGGAAAATCTGCTGCTCTGGTTCCATCATGTGCCGTGGAACTACGCCATGAAATCCGGTCGCCCCCTCTGGGATGAGCTGGTCGGGCGCTATGACCAGGGTGTTGCCAATGTCGATGCCATGGCGGCGGAATGGTTGAACCTGAAGCCCTATGTCGATGACGAACGCTTTGCGCTCACCGCCGATTACCTCACGATCCAAAAGCGTGATGCGCGGCTCTGGCGCGATGCTTCGATTGCCTATTTCCAATCGGTTTCGGGCCTGCCTTTGCCGGCAGGGGTGAAGAAACCCCCGCATAGCCTCGGGTTTTACGAGCAGCTCGAATGGCCTTATGCGCCGGGGCAGGGCGCGCCGGGCCGCAAGATCAAACCGCCGCCAGTCGAAGTGGCGCAATAAGAACAAACGAAGGGCAGATACTGATGAAACGGGCGATATTGGCTGCCGTGGCGCTGGCGGCGGTGGCAGGCGCGGCCAAGGCCGAGGATGGTTATGACCTCTGGCTGCGCTATCGCCCGTTGGAAAAAGCGGTTATCGCGCGCGATGTGCCTTATGCCTCCGCCATCATGGCGCAAGGCGCATCGCCCACCATCCTCGCGGCGCGCGAGGAATTGCAGCGCGGGCTTTCAGGGTTGTTGGGCAAGCGTGTCCCGCTCGCCACGGCGCTGAAATCCGGCACCATCCTGATCGGCACGCCGAAAGATCTCGCCATCGCCAAACTCGCCCTGCCGCTCGAAAAGGCGGGGGCAGAGGGCTATGTCATCAAAACCGTCGGCCGCACCACCGTGATCGCAGGCAATAGCGATGTCGGCGCGCTGCATGGCGCTTTTGCCTATCTGCGTTTGGTGCAAACCCGCGGCATGCTCAACTCTCTGGATATTGTGTCCGCGCCCAAGATCGGCCTGCGCATGCTCAACCATTGGGACAATGTCGATCGCACGCTGGAGCGCGGCTATTCGGGCATTTCCATCTTCAATTGGTGGGAGCTGCCGGGCCATCTTGATCCGCAGTATAAGGATTATGCCCGCGCTAATGCCTCGCTCGGCCTTAACGGCACGGTCTTGACCAATCCCTCAGGTGTTTCGGCGGCGACCAGCCTTGAAACCGCCTGGATCAAGAAAGCCGCGGCGCTGGCGGGCGTGATGCGTCCTTATGGCATCAAGGTCTATCTCTCGGTGCGTTTCTCTGCGCCGATGGAAGTCGGGGGCCTCAAAACCGCCGATCCGCTCGATCCCCAAGTCCGCCAGTGGTGGAAGGACAAGGCCGACGAGATCTACACCCTGATCCCCGATTTCGGCGGCTTTCTCGTAAAGGCCAATTCGGAAGGCCAGCCGGGGCCGCAGGATTACGGCCGTTCCCATGCCGATGGCGCCAATATGATGGCCGAAGCCTTGGCCCCGCATCACGGCATCGTCTTGTGGCGCGCCTTTGTCTATTCGCCGAGCCCCGAAGATCGCGTCAAACAATCCTATAACGAGTTCAAGCCGCTCGACGGCAAGTTCCTGCCTAATGTGATCGTGCAGTCGAAGAACGGTCCTCTGGATTTTCAGCCGCGCGAGCCCTTCAGCCCTGTTTTTGGCGGGTTGCCCAACACCTCCACGGGCATGGAATTTCAGATCACCAAGGAATATCTCGGTTTCGAAATCCATCTCGTTTATCTCGCGCCTCTCTGGCAGGAGGTGCTGCGCTCGGACACCTTCGCGAAGGGCGAGGGCTCGACGGTGGCCCGCGTGGTGGATGGCAGCCTCTTCCAGCGCCCGCTTTCCTCCATCGCGGGTGCGTCCAATATCGGCACCGCGCGTAACTGGTCGGGTTCGATCTTTGATCAGGCCAATTGGTATGCCTTCGGACGTCTCGCCTGGGACCCTGACCTCGACAGCAAAACCATCGCTGAGGAGTGGCTGAAGCAGACCTTCACCGCCGACCCCAAATTCGTGGAGCCCGTCACCGAGATGATGCTGGGGTCGCGCGAGACCGCGGTGGACTACATGACGCCGCTTGGCCTCGCCCATCAGATGGCGACCAGCCATCATTATGGCCCCGGCCCTTGGGTGGATGATGCCGGACGCCCCGATTGGAATCCGGTCTATTACGCGCGGGCCGATGAAAACGGCATTGGCGTGGATCGCACCGCCACCGGCGCCAATGCGGTCAGCCAATATGCCGCGCCCGTGGCGAAAGCCTTCTCCGATCCCAAGGCCACGCCTGAAAATCTGCTTCTATGGTTCCATCATCTGCCTTGGAGCTATGCGATGCCATCAGGTGGCAATTTATGGGAGTCTTTGGTGCATCATTACGCGCATGGCGTGAACAAGGTCGCTGAAATGCAGACGCGCTGGCAGGCGATGAAGCCCTTCGTGGACGCAGAGCGGTTTCAAATCACCGCTGATTTCCTTGCGATGCAGAAAGAGAACGCAGAGCTGTGGCGTGATGGCTCCATCGCGTATTTTCAGAGTGTCTCGCATTTGCCTTTGCCAGACGGCGTACCTGCGCCAGCGCACCCGTTGTCGTTTTATAAATCGCTCAAATTGCCTTTCGCGCCCGGCAGTCCCGGCCGTACAGCCTCGCCATTCGCACTGACGGGAAAGTGATTGCGGCGCGAAACTGTTCTGAAAATGGCGCCCAGGGTGATCGTAAGTGACGCATACGCAATTTCGCTGGGTGCAAGTTTTGTGGGTATGAGACCGATAACACTACTTGGTGCCATTTCAACGCGTTGTGCAATTCCTTAGAGTTATTCTATTCCTGATGAGGCGTGAAAGTGATGGTTCGAACATCAGAATTTTGAGTTAGACCATCACTTGCATTGGTGTCCGGCTGGCAACACACGCCCCTAAATGTCCAAATTCCTGCCTTTGTATTCTTGACCGGCCCCGGGCACAGGCTTAATCCTTTTCGCGACTGATACCGCTAACATCAGCAACGCGCCGGTAACGGCCAGGGTGGCAGTTAGGGAGACCGACAGCTTAAGCCTATAGGCCAGCCATAAACCGGCGAATGGTGGGTTACAGAACCCGCAAACAAAGCCATCGCACTAAGGGGAGGAATTGATGACATCCAAAGCGATGACTCGTACCCGCTTGTTGGGTACGACAGTATTGGCAGGCGTGGGCCTCGTGCTCGCCTCTGCGCCTGCTTTCGCGCAAGACCAGCTCGAAACGGTCACCGTGACCGGCTATCGCGCCTCTCTGGCGGAATCGACCAGCGCCAAGCGTGAATCGGTGAACTTCCAGGATTCGGTGTTCGCGCAGGACATCGGCAAGTTCCCGGACACCAACATCGCCGAAGCCTTCAACCGCATCCCTGGTGTGACCATCAACCGTGAGAACGACGGTTCGGGTATGCGCATCGCCATCCGCGGTCTCGACACCAACCACGTCAAGATCACGTTGAACGGCGCGACCGTGCAGACGGCTTCGACCGGCAACACCGATGCCGGCGGCGCCAACCGCGAAGTCGACCTCAACATCTTCCCGATCGAATTGTTCACCCAGCTCACGGTCGACAAGACCGCGAAGGCCGACCAGCTTGAAGGCGGCGCAGCGGGTAACGTGAACATGCGCAGCGCCCGTCCGTTCGACAATCCGGGCACGCATTTCTCATATAACATGCAGGCCACGGATTATGCCCGAAATGGCAACCCCGGCGGCCGCGGCACTCTGATTGCCAGCACCACCCAGGGCAAATTCGGCGTTCTCGTTGGTCTGTCGGGCGCCTGGAACCGCGTGATGATCACCGGTTACGAAGGTGCCTTCAACAGCCTGACCGTGCCGAGCCTGAGTGATGTGCAGTACTACACTCAGAAGCAGATCACCGCGTTTGAAGCCGCGGCTGGCGTGGCGCCGGGCGCCTATCCCGCGGGCAAGACCTCCTGGTGTACCACCAGCAACGCGACTTCGCCGAACACCACCTCGACTGCTCCGGTCTCGACCTGTAACCCCATTGGCGGCCAGAACGGCTGGAATCCCCCGAAGGTGTTCCCGAACACCGGCGTGCCTGCTGCGTATGTCGGCAAGACGGTGACGGGCGATGCGCTGCTCGCCTTGAACCCCGGCCTGACCCAGAACCAGATCGCCTCCGCGATCGTTCCGCGTACCGGCCGCCCGATGTTCGAAAAGGGCACCCGCAACCGTTACAACGGTATTCTCTCCTTCGAATACCGTCCCACGGATGCGATGCACTTCTACCTCGACAGCATCTTCGGCGTGCTCGAGAACAACCTGAACCGCGAAGACCTGATGTGGGGCGCGCGCTCGGGTGCCGCGATCCCGATGAACATGCAGGTCGATAAGAACAATGTCGTCACCTATGGCGACATGGCCAACGCCTATATGACGCTCGAAGCGCGTCCCTATAAGGAAAAGTCGGACTATATCAGCCTCAACCCGGGCATGGACTGGCAGGTTTCCGACCTGCTGAACGTCAAGGCCCAGGTCAACTACAGCCGCGCGCACTTCTTCCGCGACTCCCCGTCCTTCTTGTTCTCGACTCCGAACGCCATCGTGCATTACGACAACACTGGCGCGACGCCGACCTTCTCCATGTCGGGTCTCTCCGGCGCGAATGGTCTGCAGGATCCGACGAACTACGGCTGGTATTCGACCTCGGCCCTGCGTCTGCAGCAGGAACGCCGGTCTGAATTCACCGACGGCGCCCATCTCGACGTCTCCTATGGCGGCGACGAGTTCAGCGTTCAGGGCGGCTTTGCTTTCGACGATCAGTATCGCCTGATCCGTGGTTACGACAACGGTGGCCTCTTCGGCGAGGCTGGCTGTAACCTCAACCCGACGACCTATATCCCGGGTCCGAACAAGACCTTCTCTTGCGCGGCCACGCCGGACGCCATTCCGGGGGATTGGACCAAGTGGTGGGGTGTTACCGACATCAACGGCAATGGTTATACCAAGGGCATGGCTTTCCCGAAGGCGCAGGGCCCGCTCCTGCCGAACTCGGCCATCCCGCAGTATCTGTCGCCTGGCCCGAATGGCTTCGTAAATGTGAACTACGACGGCCTCAAGACGGCGACCAACTACCAATACTATGCCACCACCCCGCCGCCGGGTGCGCCTGCCAACCTCCAGGATCCGGGTCGTACCGGCTTCTCGACGGGCACGAACACCAACATCTCTTCAAGTATCATCGACGAGAAGACGACCGGTCTTTACTTCATGATCAACGGCACGCTGCATCGCGGCGAGCAGAAGCTGAAGTATAACATCGGTGCGCGTTGGGCTCGCACGATCCAGACGGTTACCGGCTACACCTCGGCCGTCGATCCGCGTAACACCTGGACGATCGATTGCGCCAATCCGACCTATGCCTCGCTTGTTCCGCTGGATGCCAACAAGAATCCGACCTGCACCACCGGCACTATCAATGTGGCGGCGCCGGATGGCACGCGTTATCCCAACTCTGTCGTCCCGACGACGGCGAAGTCCACCTATGAGGCTTTCCTGCCGTCTGTGAACCTGGTCTGGGAAGTGTTTGACGACTTCCAGATCCGCGGCGCTGTTTCGCGCACCATGACTCGCGCCAATCCCGCGAACATGCTGCCGAGCCTTGGTGGCGGCGGCTCGGGCGGCGACGCCTTCAGCCTCGGCAACCCGAATCTGCGTCCGTTCTACTCCACCAACATCGACCTCGGCGCCAACCTCTTTACCGGCGGCGAAGGTTATTTCGGTGTCGGCATCTTCAAGAAGATGGTCACGGGCTTCCCGAGCAACTACACCTCGTACCAGAAGTATCCGTGGCTGGCGCAGTACGGCACCGTGTTCGCCAACAACGCGGTCGGTTCTTCGCAGTACATCAACCTCGTCAATCTGGCGACGGCTGGCGGCTGCTGGGATCCGGCGAAGGGTTCTGCCAACACGCTGGATTGCGTCAACGTCCAGGTCACCCAGGCGCGCAACGCCTCTGGTCTGGAAACCATCAAGGGCGTCGAGCTGAACTGGGTCCAGCCGCTCGACTTCTACCTTGAGCAGTTCGGCATGAAGGGCTTTGGCTTCACCGCGAACGCGACCTTTGTCTCGACCAAGACAACGCCGAACTCGGCGGCTCCCTCGGTCGTCTTGGGCGTGTCGCCGATGACCATGAACCTGACCGCCTACTACGAAAACGACGGCATCATGCTGCGTGGGTCTTACTCCTACCAGCGCGGCACCATCGTCGGCTCGAACGCCTACGGCATCATCGCGGGCATCCCGAGCTTCACCGAAGAACGTTCGATGGACTATGGCCAGGTCGATATCTCCTCGAGCGTCAAGCTCTCCAAGTTCTTCGGAGAAATTCCGACGGATCCGGAGCTGACCTTCGACGTGCAGAACCTGACCCATGCCCTGAACGGCCGTTCCTACAAGCAGTATCCGAACCTGATGAACTACTCTTATCGTCCGGGTTCGCTGTTCCTGCTCGGCGTTCGCGGCAGCCTGTAAGTCATTTCCCACCGGCCCTGCCCAAAAGGCAGGGCCGGGTTACCTCCCTCGAACATTACGGCGCATCGCAAGATGCGCCGTTTTTTTGTTTGGGCGCAGGGCATCGCAAGATGTGCCGTAATGTTCGGGCGGGGTGGTCAGGCTGTGATTTCGCGTCTTCGCGTCACCGCGCCGCTGGAATTTTCCGTGACCAGAGGGTGGGATTTGCGGTAAAGATACCGGTACCATGACCGAAAAAACCGCCCCCCGCCTCAGCGCCAAGACCCTGCACCTCGCCAAGCAAGGGGTCGTGTTGCCCACATACGATCGCGCGAAAACAAGTATCGGTATCGTGCATTTTGGCCCGGGCGCTTTTCATCGCGGTCACCAGGCCTGCTATTTCGATTCCCTTCTCGCGTCTGATCCGCGCTGGGCGATCTCGGGCGCCGAGCTGATGCCGAACGGTCTGGCCGAGGCGGCGGTGGAGCAGGACCATCTTTATGTCGTGGCCCAGCTCGATGCGCAGCTTCGCTATCGCGTCGTTGGTTCGCATACGGAATATTTGAAGGCGCATGGCCAGACCGAAGCGATTTTCGCGCGGCTGATGGATCCGCGCGTCAAGCTCGCCACCATGACCGTGACCGAGAAAGGCTATTATCTCGGCGGTGATGGTAAGCTCGATCTTTCCAATCCGGCCATCAAAGCCGATCTCGAAAATCCCCATGCACCCAAGACCGTGATCGGCTGGGTGACCGAAGGCCTGGCGCGCCGCAAGGCTGCGAAGATGGTGCCGTTTGTGCCGGTCTCCTGCGATAACATGGTGATGAATGGCCATAAGCTGCATGCGGCTGTTCTGGCCTTTGCCGAAGCGCGCGGCGATAAGGACCTTTTGGCCTGGATTACCGATAACGTCCGCTTCCCCTCCACCATGGTGGATTCCATCACGCCTGCGGCTACCGATGAGCTGAAAGCGCGCATCGAAGCTGAAACGGGCCTTCGCGATGAAGCGCCGGTGCAGCGTGAAGCCTTCCTGCAATGGGTGGTGGAAGACATGCTGGGCGAGGATGCGCCCGATCTCGCCAGCGTCGGCGTGTTGATGGTGAAGGATGTTGCGGCTTACGAATTCGCCAAGCTGCGTCTTCTCAATGGCGCCCATTCCACGCTCGCTTATGCCGGGCTGATGCGCGGCCGCGAGTCGGTGGGCGAGGCGATGGCCGATGGAAAGCTCAGCCATGCCGTCGAACGCATGATGCGCGAAGATATGGTGCCGACGCTGCATCCCGCGCCCGGCCTCGACTTCTCAAGCTACATCACCGATCTGTTGAACCGCTTCCGCAATCCCGCGCTGACCCACAAGCTGATTCAGATCGCCTCCGATGGCTCCTTGAAGCTGCCGATCCGTATCCTTGGGCCGGTGGAAGATGCGCTCGCGGCAGGCCGTCCCATCACCCGCTTCATGATTTCGCTCGCTGCCTGGATGCGCTTTGTCGGCCGTCAGGCCAAGGCGGGCGTGGTGCTGGCCGATCCGATAGCCGCCAAGCTTGCCGCGGTCGGGGCGAGTCTCACAGGCAATCCGGCCACCGATGTCGCCGCGTTTCTCGCCTTAAGCGAAGTCTTCCCTGCCAAGTTGGCTGGGAACGAACAATTTAAGTCAGCGTTGACAAAGGCTTATGCGGATTTTGAGGCGCTGCTGGATTAATTGCGGCAGCGTCCATTTCCCCAGGTGAAAAGCCTGTGCGCAGCGTTATTTTGTCCATTGGCGGCGGTATAATCCTGTGTATGATAACGCTACCAAATTTAATCCGACTAGCGTAGTCTGGTATATAAGAGCCTCAAAATAAGCGTCCGGCCGTGAGCCGGGCCGGGGAGCGGCAGGAAGCATGTATCTAGGTATCGATATCGGCACCTCGAGTGTCAAAGCCGTCCTGATGGACGAAAAGGGTGCGCTGGTGGCGCAGGGTTCGTCCCCGCTCACCGTCGAGCGCCCGCATCCGTTATGGTCGGAGCAAAATCCCGATGCGTGGTGGCGAGCAACCGTTGCCGCGGTGCGCGCGCTGCCGGAGCGCGAACGTCAGACGGTGAAGGGCATTGGCCTTTCGGGCCAGATGCACGGCGCCACGCTGCTCGACGCAGCCGACAAGCCGCTGCGTCCCGCGATCCTGTGGAATGACGGCCGCTCGGAAGCCGAGTGCGCTGAGCTCGAAAAGAACGAGCCCCGTTCGCGCGCCATCACCGGCAATATCGCGATGCCGGGGTTCACCGCGCCGAAGCTGCTCTGGGTCAAGCACCATGAGCCCGAGATCTTTGCGAAGACCAAAACGGTTCTGCTGCCCAAGGATTATGTCCGCTTGAAACTCACCGGCGAGAAGGCCGGTGATATGAGCGACAACGCTGGCACGTTATGGCTCGATGTCGCCAAGCGCGACTGGTCTGATGAGATGCTGGCCGCGACCGGCCTCACCCGCGATCATATGCCGAAGGCTGTGGAAGGCACTGCGCCGACCGGCAAGCTGACGGCGGAAGCCGCTGAAGAACTCGGCCTGCCGCAAGTCGTGGTGGCGGGCGGTGGCGGCGACAATGCTGCTTCGGCGGTGGGCGTTGGCGTTGTGGCGCCGGGTCAGGCCTTCCTCTCGCTCGGCACCTCGGGCGTGCTTTTTGTCGTCAATGACAAGTTCCGTCCCAATCCGGAGAAGGCGGCGCATGCCTTCTGCCACGCCATTCCGGGCGTCTGGCACCAGATGGCGGTGATCCTGACGGCGGCGTCTGCGATCGACTGGGTTGCTAACCTCACCGGCATCAATGATGTGGTGGAAACGGTGGCGGGCGCCGAGCGTCGCGGCCTTCGTCCGCAAACCCCGATTTTCCTCCCTTATCTTTCCGGCGAGCGCACCCCGCATAACGATCCCTATGCGCGCGGCGTGTTCTTCGGCATGGGCGCCGACACCACCCAAGCTGATCTCGCTTATGCGGTGCTTGAAGGCGTGGCGTTCGCCTTCGCCGATGGCATCGATGTGTTGCGTGAAGCGGGCTCGGCCATCAACGACACCACTGTCGTTGGCGGCGCGGCGCGTCTTCCCTTCTGGGGCCCGATGCTCGCATCGGCTCTCGATATTCCGCTGACCTATCGGGAAGGCGGAGAAGTGGGCGGTGCTTTCGGTGCGGCCCGCCTTGGCCTCCTGGCCGCAACCGGGGCTGACCCGGTTGAAGTTTGCACGGCACCGAAAGTGTCGCGCGTCGTTGAACCAGTACAGCAATTGAAGGACCAGATGGCGCCCCGGCGGGCTCTGTTCGTGGACCTCTACAAGAGCCTCAAACCATCTTTCAGGGAGTTTGGCAGATGAGCATTTTTTCGGAAGTCGGGCCGATCAAGTATGAAGGTCCGGAAAGCACCAACCCGCTGGCCTATAAGGTCTATGACAAGGACCGCGTGGTTCTCGGCAAGAAGCTCGGCGAATGGCTGCGCTTGACGGTTGCCTATTGGCACTCGTTCTCCTCTTTCGGCTCCGACATGTTCGGCGGCGGCACCTGGAACCGTCCGTGGTCCGGTCATGTCACGCAGGAATTGGCCGCTGCCCGCGCCGATGCCGCGTTTGACTTCTTCACCCGCCTCGGCACGCCCTATTTCGCGTTCCATGACGCGGACGTGATCGCTGATGCGGCCACGATCGGCGAGCACATCGACAATCTGAAGAAGATGGAAGAAATCTTCCAGAAGAAGATGTCGCAGACCGGCGTGAAGCTGCTCTGGGGCACCGCGAATGCCTTCTCGCATCCGCGTTATGCCGCTGGCGCCGCCACCAATCCCGATCCGGAAGTGTTCGCCTATGCGGCGGCGCAGGTCCGTGCGGCCATCGAAACCACCCATCGCCTCGGCGGTGAGAACTACGTCCTCTGGGGCGGCCGCGAAGGCTACGACACGCTCCTCAACACCAACCTCAAGAAAGAGCTGGAGCATTTCGGCGCCTTCTTGAAGATGGTCGTCGAGCACAAGCACAAGATCGGCTTCAAGGGCACCATCCTGATCGAGCCGAAGCCCTTCGAGCCGACCAAGCATCAATATGACCGCGACACCGCCACCGTCTTCGGCTTCCTGCAGAAGAACGGCCTGGAAAAGGAAGTGAAGGTCAATATCGAAGTGAACCACGCCACGCTCGCCAACCTCGACTTCGAACATGAAGTTGAAATGGCCTATGCGCTCGGCATCATGGGCTCGCTCGACATCAACCGCGGCGACCCGCGCTCGGGCTGGGATACGGACCAGTTCCCGAACAATTCGCAGGATCTCTCGGTGGCCTTCCTGCCGATCCTGGAACATGGCGGCCTCGGCACCGGCGGCTGCAACTTCGACGCCAAGCTGCGCCGTCAGTCGGTCGATGTGAACGACCTCTATGCCGCGCACGTTGCCGGTATCGACACGCTGGCCCGCGCCGTTCTCTCGGCCGAAGCCATCATCAAGGACAAGCGCCTGGCCGATGCTAAGGCCGCTCGCTATGCCGGTTGGGAAGCCGGTCTTGGCAAGGACATCGAGGCTGGCAAGTACACCCTCGACACCCTGGCCGACCACGCGATCAAGGCGAACCTCAACCCGGCGCCGAAGTCGGGCAAGCAGGAAATCCTGGAATCGATCGTCTCGCAGTGCCAGAAGGTCTAAGCCTTACGGCCTAGAGCTTCGGGTCTACGCCTGAACCGAAGAACCTCCCTCTGCATCGCAGGGGGAGGTTTTTTGTTGTCTTTTTCACCTCCCCCTTGCGGGGAGGTCGATGCGCCGAAGCAGAGCGCAGGCGGATCGGGTGGGGGTAAGCGCAGACGCAAGCACTGCGCTTTCAGCATCGTGTCACCCCTCACGCATTTTCGAAATCACTTCGCCCGCGTCGCGATCCCTTCACCCGAAATGCTCCGCTTACGCTCTCGCATTTCGACCTCCCCGCAAGGGGGGAGGTTAAAATAGGTCCATATTCTGCGCCAGCGGTAACAGCATTTTCCCCTTTCACCTCCTCCTTGCGGGGGCGTGTAGCCCCAGCGTGCGAGCGAAGCGCGTAGGTGCTTCGGGTGGGGGTAAGCGCAATGGCTTGCCTCTATGCCAACGTCCGCTTTGAGCCAGAAGTTGCCGCTCATCCCGTTCAAAGCGCGCCCAAACTTCGCTACGATTAGGCGGGTGAGCACGGCAGGTGCCGTCAGAGGATGCATGTTCAAAAAGCTATTTTCGTTCCTGCGGTCATCGCCTCACATCCACATCCGACAAACTCCCCCAGGACGGATTTTGAACTCGTGGAGCTGCTAGACCGCTTTCTCGACGATCGCCTAAAATACGAGTTGGAATGGGACGATTTCATTTCCTGGGAACACGACAATCCGAACATTGAAGCAATCAGATTGCGGATTGCGGAAACCGAAAGCCTATTTTTCTCCAGTGCCATCTCTGATCGACAGTGTGCGGTGGATTTGCTGGTTGCCGAGCGAAACAGGGCTGCGGCCCTGGTTGGCGTGTCAGCTCGCACAAGCCCCGTCGTACAACTGCCCCTTCGCTGATCGTACTATGTGTGTCTGGCTGGCCTTCCAATGACAGCCTTGCTTTGCATTACAAACGGCAACAATTGGCGCAAAGCAGACTCCCGCATCTGCCTCTCACTGGCGTCATCAAATGTGATCGCTTCTTTGCTTGAAGCTATGCACCGCGCTTCCCATCTCAGTAAGGTTCTTTGACCGCGCTGAATCCAGAAATGCCCATCTGCTTCCACGCCTCCTCCGGGCCACGAGGGGGGGGAATCACGAAAAGTGAAAAACAGAAATCCGCGTTTCGGCTCCGCTTGCGCGCAGCCCTCTTGTAAGAAGGCGAATGTCGTGGCGCTCCAGGGGGTTGCCGCCCAAATCGGGGATTTGTTTTCACGTTTTTACATTTGGCGGAGCACTGCCCACGCGCACCGTCTTCCCAGCTTTCGCTGTCTTTCCCTTCATGAACTGAACAGTGTTTTTCTGCTGCTGACCGCGCGAAAGGTTCATTTTTCGGCAGCCTGACCGCGAAGCTGCCTCATCGGTATTCATTTACTAAAGAAGCGCAGGTTTTCTACGGCTTTAGCTTGAGCTCCCGCAGAAATTTAACAAAGATCAGCGACAGTGCCCCTGGGGGGTGATTCTCGCCCTTCCACTTGCGACAGGATTTTCGGACATAGACCATGGTCACCACGCCCCTTTTGGAATTGCCGGACGAAATTGCGAGCTTGCGATCCATTGCCTTGGATCTGCGCTGGACCTGGAGCCACGAAGGCGATGCGCTCTGGGGCTATATCGATGAGAAGCTGTGGGATCGCACCCTCAATCCCTGGACTGTGCTCCAGGGTGCCAGCCGCGAACGCTTGAAGCAGCTTGCCGCTGACAAGGCCTTCCTTGCCAAGCTCAAGGCCTTCGAGGATGCCCGCACCGAATACCTCACGACACCCGGCTGGTTCCGCGATGCGGGCGGCCATGCCAAAGTCGGCGGTATCGCATACTTTTCCATGGAGTTCGGTCTTGGCTCTTCGCTGCCGATCTATGCCGGCGGTCTCGGCATTCTCGCCGGTGACGTGCTGAAATCGGCGTCCGACCTCGACATTCCGGTGGTCGGCATCGGCCTTTTGTATCAGGAAGGCTATTTCCGCCAGCTGATCGACTCTGCGGGCATGCAGCTCGAAACCTATCCCTATAACGAGCCTGCCGCGATGCCGGTCGAGCCGGTGATTCTGCCGGAAGATGGCTGGCTGCGCATTGGCCTCGAACTGCCGGGCCGTATTGTCTATTTGCGCGTTTGGAAGGCTACCGTCGGCCGTGTCACCCTTTATCTTTTGGACTCCAACGATCCGGTGAACTCGCCGCTCGATCGCGGTATCACCGCGAAGCTTTATGGCGGCGGTCCGGAACTGCGCCTGATGCAGGAAATCGTGCTCGGCGTCGGCGGCTGGCGCGTGATCGAGGCGCTGCATCCCGAAGTCGAAATCTGCCACGTCAATGAAGGCCACGCCGCCTTCGCGATCATTGAGCGCGCCCGTCAATTGGCGCTGAAGTCGAATCTCGATTTCTGGGAAGCTTTGTGGGCGACGCGCGCTGGCAATCTCTTCACCACCCATACGCCGGTGGCGGCGGGCTTTGACCGCTTCCCCGCCGATCTCTTGCGCAAATATCTGCCTTATGTCGAAGGCGCGCTGCATGGGCGCGGCGTCAAGATCGATGATGTCATCGCCCTTGGCCGCGCCGATCCCAGTAATCACGACGAAGCCTTCAACATGGCGTTCCTGGCCGCGCGCGGCTCGGGCATCACCATCGGCGTGTCGCGCCTGCATGGCGAAGTCTCCCGCCGCATCTTCCAGCCGCTTTTCCCGCGCTGGCCGTCCTGCGAAGTGCCGGTCGGCTATGTCACCAACGGCGTGCATATCCCGACTTGGGATTCCACGGGCTCGGATCGCATCTGGAACAAGGTCTATGGCAAAGGCCGTTGGCGCACGCCCACGGGCAAAACCCGCGAGCCGGTTTCGCCGGACGTGATTTCGGATGAAGAACTCTGGTCGATGCGCGGCGAAGGCCGCCAACGTCTGGTGCGTTATGCCCGCCAGCACTTAAGCCGTCAGCTTCGTGAAGGTGGCTTCAGCCTCGATGAGATCCGTAGAGCCGACACCGTGCTGGACCCGAATGTCTTGACGCTCGGCTTCGCGCGCCGCTTCACTGAATATAAGCGCCCGAACCTTTTGCTGCGTGATCTCGAACGCTTCGACAAGCTCCTGCACAACGCCGCTTTCCCGGTGCAGATCGTGGTCGCAGGCAAGGCTCATCCGGCCGATGGCGTCGGCAAGGAAATGATCCAGAGCTGGATCAACCTGGCGCGCAATCCGCGCTATCGCCACCACGTCCTGTTCCTGGAGGATTACGACATCTCCCTGGCGCAGGAACTGACCCAAGGTGTCGACGTGTGGATCAACACGCCCCGCCGTCCGTGGGAAGCTTGCGGCACCTCCGGCATGAAGGTGCTGGTCAACGGCGGCATCAACTGCTCCACTCTCGATGGCTGGTGGGACGAGGCCTATACCGATGAGGTGGGCTGGTCGATCGGCGATGGTTCGGGCGGCGCGGCCGAAGATGTCGATGCCCGCGATATCCAGAGCCTCTATGAAGTGTTGGAAAAGAAGGTCATTCCGGAATTCTATGACCGTGACAGCACCGGCCTGCCGCGCGCTTGGCTGAATCGCATTCGCGAAAGCATGGGCCGCTTGACGCCGCAATTCTCCGGCGCGCGCATGATGACCGATTATGTCGAGCAGGCTTATTACCCGCTCGCCAAGACGGTGCGTGAACGCCTGAAGGACCGCTGCGCCGAGGCCAAGGCGATGAATCAGTGGGCGCGCCTACTGCATTCGCGCTGGAACTCGCTGCATATCGGCCAGCCGGTCATCAATCAGAACGATGGCGCGCCGCATGTGGTGGTGCCGGTCTATCTTGGCGAAGTCGAGCCGGGTTCGGTGCGGGTGGAAATGTTCGCCGATCAAACCGCCGAGCATGCGCCAGAGGTGATCATGCTCCATCAGGAGCATCCCATCGTGGGCTCGACCAATGGCTATATTTTCGCGGGCGCCATTTCTTCGCCGCGGCCGTTGGAAGATTTCACCGTGCGCGTGGTGCCTTATCATCCCGGCGCGCATCTGCCCGCCGAACTGCCGCTGATTTCCTGGCAGAAATAGGCCAGGAAATAGATATGTAAAATAAACAAGCCCCCGAGGAGATCTCTTCGGGGGCTTTGATTTTTTCCGTACGCTCAAAAGAAAAAACAAACAGCAATGCGAGGGCGAGAAACGCCCTCGAGCTTTGCCATGATCAGATGGTCAGACCACCTTCTTCAGATCCGCATCATCATGCGCGAGCTTGTCGGACACGCTCTTGGCCGGCGGGGTCGAGATCGGCAGCACCGGCAGCACAAAATCGGTCGACTCGCCGCCCATGGAAGCCATTGAAGCTTCTTGGACTTTTGCCGCGGCTTCACGTTCAAGCTCTTCCTTGGCGCGCAGCCAATATTCGGCGTCCTTGCCGTGCTGGCAGCCTTCGCTCTCCCACAGCAAATAGCTGCGGGTGCGGATTTCATCATCGGTGACAATGGGTGTCGTGGGCATGACGTTCTCCTGCCCGTCTTCGTTAGATGCCGGCTAACACGCGGCAATCTGCGCGACTGGCGCACACATCTTAACCAATCAAACTGCGGCTTGTCTTGTTGTTTCTGGTTCAGCAACGGATTTGTGTTGGTCCCTGTCGCCGAGGTCGATGGCGATGCCGCTCGCCGCGCTGTAGAGCGCTGCATATTGGGTGGCGCTGGCATCCCAACTGAAGTCTTGCGCCATCGCTTGCAGTTGCAGCCGCCGCCATGTCAGCGGCTCACGATAAAGTGTGAGAGCCCGTGTGATCGCCGCTTTCAGATCGTCGACAGCAATCTTGTCGAATACAAACCCCGTCGCGCTGCGGTCAGCAATGCTTGCCGCAGATGCGTCGACCACGGTGTCGGCAAGACCGCCCGTGCGGCGGACGATGGGCAAGGTGCCGTATTTCAAGGCGTAAAGCTGGGTCAGGCCGCAAGGCTCGAAACGCGCGGGGGCCAAGAGGATATCGGCGGCGGCTTGCAGGCGGTGCGCCATGGCTTCGTCATAGCCGATCACCGTCGCGCAGCGATGGCTATAGAGCTCGCGCGCCTGATCGAAGCCGGCTTCCATCTTGGGATCGCCTTCGCCGACGGAGACGAACTGCGTATCCTGGTTACAGAGCCAGGGCAGCGCCTCCAGGATCACGTCGGCCATCTTCTGGTGGGTGATGCGGCTGACAAAGCCGATCAGCGGCACATCGGGGCGCAGCGGCAGGCCAAGTTCCTCCTGCAAGGCGGCTTTGCAGGCCCGTTTACCGGAGATATCGCTCGCATGGAAATGATGCGGCAGCGCCGGATCGCTCGCGGGATTCCAGAGTGCGTCGTCTATCCCGTTGAGGATGCCGCTGAAATCGGCGCCACGCAGCTTTAAGACCCCTTCCATGCCACAGCCGAATTCGGGAGTGAGGATTTCGCGGGCGTAGGTCGGGCTGACGGTGGTCACCCGGTCGGCATAGCGAATCCCCGCCTTAAGGAAAGAAATCTGATTGTAGAACTCGATCCCGCCCGGCTGGAAATAGGCGCGCGGAAGGCGGAGCTTACTCAGCCATTCTGGAGAGAAATTGCCCTGGAAGGCCATGTTGTGCGTTGTAAAGATAGTCGCCGGACGTTCGGCCTCTTCGAGGGACAAATAAAAGGGCACCAAACCGGCATGCCAATCGTTGGCATGAACGATATCTGGCCGCCAGGATATGCCCAGGCGGTTCATTGCGAGGGCGGCGCTGACGTGAGCGAGATAAGCAAAGCGAAGAGGGTTATCCGGCCATTCCGCGCCGGCTTCGTCCTGATAGAGCCCGCCCGGGCGGCGGAAAAGGCTGTGGCTGTCGATCAGATAGACCGGCAGATCGCTGCCAGGAAACTTGCCTTCGACCAAGGTGGCATCGGCAATGCCGAGCAGCGGCGGGATTTTGGCAATGATGCGGGGTTTCTCGATGCGCATGAAAGCGCTCGGATAAGCGGGCATGACCAGACGGACATCGAGGCCGAGACGCCGCAAAGCCAGGGGCAGCGCACCCGACACGTCCGCCAGCCCTCCGGTCTTGGCGAGGGGGTAAGCTTCCGCCGTGGCAAACAGAACCCGCATATGGTCCTCTCGCGGAGACCTAGCATCGAAAATAATCGAATACGTCGGCCCGCTGTATTAGTCGGAAACTATAAAACCCTATTCTGGTAAAACTCTTATTACTGGAGCGAATCAAAAATGACACTCAGACCATCGTGACTGCAAATTTCATCTTCGTAAGATCAATGCACCTCCAAAAGGTCGGATAAAGCAATGCCGGAATCAGCAAAGCGTAGTGCCCCAGTGATGAACGTGCCGCGTGACGAGCGTATGCAAAGTATCGTCGGGGGCGATGATCACGATCCTTTTTCCTATCTGGGCCTGCATCACGATCCGGCCTCTGGCAGCTATGTGGTGCGGGTTTACCGCCCCGGCGCGGACCAGATCGCGGTACTGAACCGCTCCAGCGGTGCCGAAATTGCCAAGCTTTCCAAGGTACATGACGCGGGTCTCTTCGCAGGCACCATTGGCAAGGAGGGCGTTGATTACCGTCTCTCCGTTGATGGACGAGTGGAAGAAGACCCCTATCGTTTCGGGACCATTCTGGGCGATCTCGAGCGCTATCTGCATGCTGAGGGTAATTATTTGCGCGCCTACGAGAAAATGGGTGCGCACCCCACCGTTATGGATGGTGTCGAGGGCACCAGCTTCGCGGTTTGGGCGCCGAGCGCGCGCCGTGTCAGTGTCGTTGGTGACTTCAATCATTGGGATGGCCGTCGCCATGTCATGCGCCTGCATCCCGGTGCCGGCATCTGGGAAATTTTCATTCCGGAGGTGGGCGCGGGTGCGCGCTACAAATTTGAGATCAAGACGCAGGACGGCGCCGTTCTTTTGAAGGCCGATCCCTTCGCATTCCAGGCCGAGCTGCCGCCGAAGACGGCCTCGGTCGTCTCCGCCGATGCGAAGATTGGCGCGGTGCGCGAAGCCACGGGCAAGGGCCCGTCCTCAGACCGGCACGCGCCGATTTCGATCTATGAAGTGCATCTCGGCTCCTGGCGGCGAATCCCTGAAGAGGGCAATCGGGCGCTTAGCTATCGTGAACTCGCCGATACGCTCGTGCCCTATGTGAAAGAGATGGGCTTTACCCATATCGAAATGATGCCGATCAACGAGCATCCCTTTGGCGGCTCCTGGGGCTATCAGCCCACAGCACTTTTCGCGCCGACCAGCCGCTATGGCTCACCGGAAGATTTTCGCCATTTCGTGCGGGCCTGCCATGAGGCGGGCATTGGCGTGATCCTGGACTGGGCGGCGGGGCATTTCCCCTCCGATGCCCATGGCTTGCATCTTTTCGATGGCTCATATCTCTACGAGCATTCCGATCCGCGCGAAGGCTTCCACCCCGATTGGAACAGCTACATCTATAATTTCGGCCGTAACGAGGTGAAGGGCTTCCTGCATTCCAATGCGCTGTTCTGGCTGGACCGCTATGGCATCGATGGGCTGCGCGTGGATGCGGTCGCTTCGATGCTCTATCGCAATTACAGCCGCAAGGATGGCGAATGGGTGCCGAACAAATTCGGCGGCATCGAGAATCTGGAAGCTATCGACTTTTTGCGCCGTATGAATGAGCTCGTTTATGCCGAGCATGGCGACACGGCCACCATCGCAGAGGAATCCACCTCTTGGCCGATGGTCTCGCGGCCGGTCTATCTCGGCGGGCTCGGCTTTGGCTATAAATGGAACATGGGCTGGATGCACGACACGCTGCAGTACATGTCCAAAGAGCCGGTCTTCCGCAAATACCACCACAATGATCTGACCTTCGGTCTGATATATGCCTTCAGCGAGAATTTCATCCTGCCCCTCAGCCATGACGAGGTGGTACATGGCAAGGGTTCGCTGATCTGCAAGATGCCCGGCGATCTCTGGCAGAAGTTCGCCAACCTGCGCGCCTATTACACCTTCATGTATACGATGCCAGGCAAGAAGCTGCTCTTCATGGGGGCGGATATCGGCCAGTGGAACGAATGGAACCATGACGCGAGTCTGGATTGGCATTTGCTCGAACATAAGGAACATGCCGGGCTGAACCTTGCCCTGAAGGATCTCAACTGGCTCTATCGCAATCGCACGGCGCTCCATCAGAAGGATTGCGAGCCGGAAGGGTTCTCCTGGATCGATTGCAACGATACTGAGGCCAGCGTGATTTCCTATATTCGTCGCGGCAATGATCCTGACGACTTTGTAGTGGTCGTGTGCAACTTCACACCGGTGGTGCGCGAGAAATACCGCGTCGGCGTGCCGAAAGCGGGCAGCTATTACGAGGCCTTCAATTCGGATTCCGAATATTATGGCGGTAGCAATGTCGGCAACGGTGCGAATTTGAAAACGACAGGTCAAGCGGTTCACGCTCAGCCCGACAGCCTTTGCCTGACGCTTCCGCCGCTTGGCGCGATTGTCCTGGTGCCGGAGGGCCGCTGAACGTGACCACGGGCTTGCGGCTCAAACAGGGCCGTCCTTATCCCCTCGGCGCCCATTTCGACGGCGAGGGGGTGAATTTTGCGATCTTCTCCGCCCATGCGGAAAAGGTGGAACTCTGCCTGTTTGATGAGGCTGGGCATGAACGCGCCCGTGTCGCCTTGCCGGAAAAGAATGAGGATGTCTGGTTCGGTTATCTGCCTGTGGCCCGACCAGGGCTGCTTTATGGCTATCGCGTCTATGGGCCTTACGATCCATTGGGTGGGCATCGCTTCAATCCCAACAAGCTTCTTATCGATCCATACGCGCGGCTGTTGACGGGACCGATCGAATATAGCCCCCTGCAGCGCGGCTACCGCCAGGACGATCCGAGAGTGGATCTTTCTTTCGATACACGCGATTCCGCACCAGTGGTGCCCAAATGCATTGTCACTGCGCCGCTCGATGGTTTGATTGAAACGGCGATGCACACGCCGCGTTCGCACAGCGTGATCTATGAGTTGCATCTGCGCGGCTTCACCAAGCAGCACCCGGATGTTGACCCCGCGCTGCGTGGAACTTGCGCCGGCCTCTCTTCACCCGAGGTGGTGCGCTACATCCGCGATCTCGGCATTACGGCTGTCGAGCTGTTGCCCATTCACCCCTTCACCACCACTTCGGTGCTTGCCGCTGAGGGGTTGAGCGAATATTGGGGCTATAACTCGGTCAACTTCTTCGCCGCTGAGCCACGCTATCTCTCCAAGCCCGATATCTCCGAGTTCCGCCGCATGGTGCGCGCCTTCCATGATTCCGGGATCGAGGTGATACTGGATGTGGTTTTCAACCATTCCGGTGAAGGCAACGAGCTTGGCCCGACGCTTTCCTTCCGTGGCATCGACAACGCCAGCTATTACTGCCTTGCCGAAAACAAGAGCCGCTATCGTGATGTGACCGGCTGCGGCAATACCCTCAACCTCGATCATCCGCGCGTTCTGCAGATGGTGATGGATTCCCTGCGTTATTGGGTCGAAGTCATGGGGGTTGATGGTTTCCGCTTCGATCTCGCAGTTACCTTGGCGCGGCGCGAAGGAGAGTTCGATCCCACGGCTGCGCTCTTTGCCTGCATCGCGCAAGATCCGGTGCTGGTGAAAACCAAGATGATCGCCGAACCATGGGATCTTGGCCCAGGTGGTTATCGCCTTGGCGGCTTTCCCACGCGCTGGGTGGAATGGAATGACCGCTTCCGCAATGACATCCGCCGCTTCTGGCGCGGAGACGCGCGGGTGGGTGATCTGGCACAACGTCTCGCTGGTTCCAGCGACGTCTTTCCGGAGCGGCTGCCGACAGCGGGGGTGAATTTTATCACCGCGCATGACGGCTTCACGCTGGAAGATCTGGTTTCCTATAACTTCAAGCACAATGATGCCAATGGCGAAAACAATCGCGATGGCACGGGCGAGAACTTCTCCTGGAATTGCGGCATAGAAGGGGTGACCGAAGATCTCGCGGTGCTCAAGCTGCGTGAACGCCAGAAGCGCAATCTTTTGGCTAGCCTTCTTCTCTCGCAAGGCATCCCCATGCTGGTCGCTGGTGATGAATTTGGCCGGACCCAAAAAGGCAACAACAACGCTTATTGCCAGGACAATGAGATTGGTTGGGTGGATTGGAACGCGCTCTCCAAGAACCGCGATCTCGTCGCCTTTGTCCGCAAGCTGATCAAGCTTCGGGCCGATCATCCGGTGTTCCGCCGCTCCGCCTTTTTCCTCGGCGATCCCGCGGAAGGAAGTTATGTCAAGGATATCGTCTGGTTGGCGCCAGATGGCGAAGAGATGGGCGAAGCCGATTGGCAAGCCATGCATATGCGCGCGCTGGGCGTTCGCTATGCGGCCACCGCTGAAATGGACCTTGAAACCTATTCCCGGCGGCTCGATCCACATTCCTTCCTTTTGCTTGTGAATGGGGGAGAAGAGCCGGTCGAATTCGTGCTGCCTGATGTGCCGTTCGATTCCCGCTGGCATTGGATCGTCGACACCGGTGCGCCGGATGGCGAGGCTTCGGGCCGTTTTGCCGCTCAAACGAGATTTCACCTCGCAGCCCATAGCTTGGCGCTGTTCGAGGGTGATGTGTAACCAGGATAGTTCATGGACGCGAAAGAAGTTCTCCTGAAACTCGCCGCCGAGGCCGGCATCGAGGATCATTACTGGGATATGCATGGTGAGCGTCACGACACGACGCTTGAGACCATTCGCGGCCTGTTGAAGGCTTTCCACATTCCGGCCGAAACCGATGAAGAAGCTCTCGCGAGCCTGAACGCGTTCTGGCGCGAGCCCTGGATGCGTCTTCTGCCGCCTGTGCTGGTGCTGCAAGAAGGGGCGCCAGCTCTTATTCCCTTGCGCGCATGGGAAGAAGATGGGCAGAAGAGCATCAATTGGCAGCTCGTGCTGGAAGATGGCGAACCTTCTGGCGGTGTTGCGCGATTGGGCGATCTTCCCCATGACGATATCGCCTATTTCGATGGCAAGCGCGTTTTCCAGCATCGCTTGAAGCTCGACGCATTGCCCCCCGGTTATCACCGCTTTTCTGCAGATGGCTTCACCACACGGCTGATCGTGGCGCCTGCGCGCTGCTATCTGCCGGAAAAACTTAAGACCCAGCGCGTCTGGGGACTGATGCTGCAGCTCTACTCTCTCAAGTCCAAAGCCGATTGGGGTGTGGGCGATTTCGCCGATTTGAAAAAGCTCAGCGATACGGTGGCGGAGGCTGGTGGGGATGCCATTGGTCTTAACCCGCTACACACGCTGTTTCTCAATACGCCGGAAAACGCCAGTCCTTATTCCCCGGCGAGCCGTCTCTTTCGCAATCCGCTCTATCTCGCCATTCCCGAGATGGCGGATTTTGCCGAATGCGAGCCTGCGCAAACCCGCGCTGCGTCTGCCGATTATCGTGCAGCCTTGGAAAAGTCGCTTCATGAAGAGTTGGTGGACTACAAAACCGTCGCGGCACTGAAGCTGCCGGTGTTGGAGCTTCTCTATCAGAGCTTCGTCTCTCAGCATCTCGAAAAGAATGATGCGCGCGCCCAAGCCTTTAACGCCTATATCCGTGACAAGGGCCGCGATCTTGAGGGGCTGTGCACCTTCCAGGTGTTGGTCGAAAAACTCGGCACCCAGAACTGGCTGGAGTGGCCGCAGGAATTGCGTGATCGTGATGAGCCTGCCCTAACAGCCTTCCGAAGCGAGGCTTCCGCGCGCATCGGCTTCTACCAGTACCTGCAATGGCAATCCGAATTGCAGTTCGCCGAAGCCGCCAACCATGCGCGCGAGCAGGGCATGGCGGTGGGTCTTTATAACGACCTCGCCGTCAGCGTCGATGCCAGCAGTGCCGACCATTGGAATAACCAAGCCCTCTTTGCCACTGGTGCGCGCGTGGGTGCGCCGCCCGATCCCTTTAATGAGAAAGGGCAGGATTGGGGCGTGGTCCCGCTCAATCCCTTGCGCTTGCGCGAGACGGGCTACGACTATTTCACCGCGCTGCTGCGCTCCAACATGCGCCATGCAGGGGCCTTGCGCATCGATCATGTGATGGGGCTGACGCGGCTTTACATTGTGCCGCCGGGCGGCAAGCCTTCCGATGGTGCTTATGTGCGCTATCCTTTGACGGACCTGCTTGCGATCACCGCGCTCGAAAGCCAGCGCAACAAATGCCTCGTCATTGGCGAGGATCTCGGCACGGTTCCGGCGGGTTTCCGCGAGCGCCTGCAGGAAAGCGCGATCCTCTCCAGCCGTGTGCTTTACTTCGAGCGGTCACATGACACGTTTAAAGAACCTGCTGAATATCCCGGCCTTGCGGCGGTGTCGGTCTCAACCCACGATCTTGCCACTCTGTCGGGCTTCTGGGTGGGAGACGATCTCGCGGCCAAGGATCGCCTGGGTCTTTTCAAGGATGCGAAGGAACAGGATTTCGCGACCAAGATTCGCGCTGGGGATAAGGAGCAGCTTCTGGCGGCCCTCGCCAAACACAAGCTTTTGCCGAAGAGTGTTGATCCGGAAGCGGCATCCGATTTTGCGTGGTCGCCCGAGCTGACCTCAGCGGTGCACCGCTATATGGCCTCTGCGCCGTCGGCCCTTTTCATGGTGCAGATGGATGATTTCCTGGGGCAGGTGCATCAGGCCAATCTGCCGGGTTCGATCACGGAATATCCCAATTGGCGACGGAGGCTGGAACGGCCCTTGGAGGAGCTTTTGGCAGAGCCTGACCTCAAAGCGGCTATGGCGGCGATCACCAAAGCGCGCCAGCCGTTATAGCGCCGCGTTGCGGCGCAGTAGACAAAGGCCTACCGTCACCAAGCTTTTAAGGATGCGTCGCCATGGAAGGGCTTCATCGGATCGTCGCGGGCCACAGCTTCTTCGCCGGCATGGCGGAGGAGCACATCAATGTGCTCACCGGCTGCGCCAAGAATGTCCGCTTCGAGCCGGAGGAGTATCTCTTTCACGAAGGCGACACCGCAGATCAGCTTTACCTCCTGCGGGCGGGTACAGTGGCGCTGGAGGTGAACAAGCCCGGCGCATCAATCACGATTCAGACCGTGGGTGAGGGCGAGATCGTCGGTGCTTCCTGGCTGGTGCCGCCCTATCGCCGCGGTCTATCGGCTCGGGCTGTGGATCTCACGCGTGCGCTTGCCTTCGATGCGGCTTGCCTGCGCGGTAAATGCGAGGCCGATCACGACCTCGGCTATGAAATGATGAAGCGCTTTCTGCCGATCCTGATTCAGCGCCTGCGCGCGGCACGGCGGCAAATTCTGGAAGGCTAGGCGTTCTTCTCGCCTTTGGGTTTGGCTGCCTTTTTCGTTTTGGGGGCGGTAGTCTTTGCGGCCGTTTTCTTCGCGGCCGTCTTGCCGGGCTTTTTCGGCGCAACCTCTTTTGCGGTTTCCGCAGCGGCGAGTGCGACTGGCTCTTTGGCGGCGGGCTTCGCCACTTTGGTGGCTGCCTTTTTCACAGGCGTAACGCTCAGGATCTCGGCTTCGGCCTGTGCCCAATGTTCGTGCTCTTTGCCATGCGGGCGGCCATCAGCCTCCCACAGATAATAGGCCTTCAGGGCGATTGCCTGACGGATGTCATCTGAAATCGGTGCCTTCGCTTTCATCTCTACCTCCGAAGCACAACTAGTACGGCAGTCTTCAGAAAAACCGAAAACAATTTTTTCCGCAGCGATGGTGCAAAAGAAAACGCCGGCCCCGAAGGACCGGCGTTGCAAGTTCAGATGTGGAGGGTTTCTCAGAGGCCGTGTTTGCTGCGGCTCTCGGCTTCTTGAACCTTGAACTGATTGAAGCGGGGCAGGAACTTGTCCCAATCAATCGTATGGGCGTCGAGTTCCGGCCCGTCGATGCAAGCATGCTTGCGCACCATCTTGCCATCGATATTGACCGGCACCATGCAGGCGCCGCACATGCCCGTCGCATCCACCATGATGGAGTTGAGGCTGACGACGGTCGGAACCGCGTATTTCTGCGTCAGTTCCGAAACCGCCCGCATCATCAGCGGCGGGCCGATGGCGATGACTTCCGCGATGTGGCGGTCACCCACCTTCTTATCCGCATCCAGCCAGCGCTGCAGCGGGGTGGTGACAAAGCCCTTCTCGCCGAAGGTGCCGTCATTGGTGCAGTAGACGACGTTGAGCTGATCGCCGAACTCGGCCTTCAGCGCGTCCACGCGTTCGCCTTCACCGATCCAGAACAGGGCGCTCTGGGTGCGATAGCCGGCGATCAGAGTGACGTGATTGCCGAGGCGCAGGTGCTCACGGGCGATCGGATAGACCGGCGGCAGACCCAGGCCACCAGCGCAGAACACGACCGTTTCTGTCTTCGGGTCGTATTTGTGCAGGTGAGAGGGCAGGCCGAGCGGGCCCGCGATACCTTCCAGGCTTTCGCCCGGCTGCATCTTGTTCATCAGGAGCGAAGACACGCCCACGCCCTGGATCGCCAGGGTGATGGTGCCGTGTTTGGCGTCCCAGTCGGCGAGCGTCAGCGGGATCAGCTCACCTTTGGCGGTGGGCAGCACGCGGACGAACTGACCGGCCTTGGCGGATTTCGCCACCATCGGCGCCTTCACCGTGATCTCGACGATGTTGTCGGCGATTTCGCGGCGCTGGACGATGGTGAACTTGGTCTGAGCCTTGTTGGTGTATTCCCCAGCCTTGGCGACCATTTCCTTGATCTCGGCAGGCGAGTAGGGATTTTCGGCCGCGATCTGAATGGCGGCGGATTTGCCGTCGCCAGCCGCGTTCACCGCGGTGGAGCCGCCGCGGGTGGCATCGCCGCCCGAGTAGACATCCTTCAGCGTGGTCTCCAAGCCGTTCTCGACGATCAGCGTGCCCCATTTCGAGGTTTTGATACGGGGTTCGCTGTCCTTGATGATCGGGTTGGAGTCATTGCCCAGCGCCATGATGACGAGATCAACCGCGATGGTCTCGGTCTGACCCGTCGCCACCGGCGAACGGCGACCGGAGGCATCGGGAGCGCCCAGTTCCATGACGTCGAGGATGGCATGGCAGACCTTGTGATCGCCGCCCGAGACGAACTCGCGCGGGGACCGAAGGACGGCCAAGTTGATATCCTCTTCCAAGGCATGGGCCAGCTCTTCCACGCGGGCCGGCATTTCCTTCTTGGTGCGGCGATAGACGATGGTGACATTCGCCCCCAGGCGCTTGGACGTGCGCGCCGCATCCATCGCGGTGTTGCCACCGCCGATGATGATGACGTTCTTGTCCTTCACGATGGGAAGCGGCGTCTCGTATTCGTCCAGACGCGCCTGCATGAGATTGACGCGGGTGAGGAACTCATTGGCGCTCATCACGCCATTGAGATGCTCGCCCGGGATGTTCATGAAGCGCGGCAGGCCGGCGCCGGTACCGACGAAGATGCGATAGAAACCGGCATCTTTCAGGTCCTGCAAGGTGGCCGTCTTGCCGACGACGAAGTTCTTCACGAACTTGCCGCCGAGACGGTTGATCTTGCCGACCACATTGTCGATCAGCGCGTTGGGCAGACGGAATTCAGGAATGCCGTAGCGCAAGACGCCGCCGAGGTCGTGAAAGGCCTCGAACACCGTCACCGGATAGCCTTCGACCGAGAGGAGGTAGGCGTTGATCAAACCGGCGGGACCGGAACCGACCACCGCGATTGGCGGCTTCTCGGCGCGAGCCCATGGCGTGACGTAGTCCTTCCACTCGTTCTCGTCGATGCCGTTCTTCTCTTCTTCCAGGCGCTGGCGTTCCGGCAGATACCATTCAAGCTGGCCGATTTCGATCGGCTGGCCTGAGATATTGCAGACGCCTTGGCACTGGTGCTCTTGCGGGCAGACGCGGCCCGTCACGTTGGGCAGCGGGTTGAGCTGTTCGATCAGCTTCAAGGCATCCTTGAGTTTGCCTTGGCCCATGAGGTTGAGCAGATCCGGAATCTTGATGACCAGCGGGCAGCCGCCTTTTTTGCGGCCCTTGGCATCGAGACAGCCGGTCTGGCAGGGGCGGTCTTCGCACTGCTTGTCGCGCAGGACTTCAAGCCAGACGAAGAGGTCGACTTCGCGCATGGAGTAACCCAGCGCGCGATAGCCGAGATAACCCGTGGTCACCAGTTCGAAGTCGTTTTTGCGATCTTCGGCGGGGCGGACGTAGGGGTGAATGAAGTTTCCGCTCGGCCAGTTCTCCGACAAGCCCTTGAACATCGGGTATTTGTCGGAGAGATGCTTGTCGATCGCCTGGATGAACTTGCGCTTGAACTTGAGCGGAACCGCCCAGATGAACCGTTGCAGAATGGTCGACATTTCGTCGTCCTTCAGCAAGAGGTTCCACAGCACCTTGGTGAAGTCGGCGCCAAGTTCGTTCTGCTTGAACTCCCAGACAATCGCCGCCGTGCCGTCGTCAATGAAGACTTGGCGCAGAGACTTCGGATCGTTGAGGAGGCGCTTCCGCAGCAGCTGAAGCTGCTTTTGGAAGACCTGGAAGGCTTCTGTGCCTTCCAGCTCCTCGATCTGGGCTTCCGTCGTTTCGCGGGCCAGCGCTACCTGACGGTAGCGCGCAAGGTCCTCGCCGACGTTGTTTTTAATGGCCTCACTGCTCATGAATGATCTCCGCATCGCAATTGGCGGCGATACGCGCCAGCTTGGTCTTCAATTCGGCGCTCGGAGCCACCTTGGTTGCCGCGCCCGGGATGAGGTGCGCCACTTCCTTGGTTGAGCCATCGACCACCAGCTTGGTCTTTTCGAAGAGTTCAGGCAGTTCGGTGTAGCAGGTCTTGCAGTTGGTGCATTTGGACACGTCTTCGTCCATCGCGACCACCGCGCCATTGGCCGGAGCTTCCGCCACCGCTGCCGCTGCCGCCGGAGCGCCGCCGCCATTGAGGGCAAAGCCGACACCGCCAGCCGCCGGAGCCTTGGAAGAGGCCGCAAGTTCGCTCATCGCGCGGGCAATGGAGTCGATCGCGTTTTCGCGGTCGTCCACCGCCGCCTTATAGCGGGCCTGCAGAGCTTCCAATTCCACCTTGTGACCAGCATCCAGCTTCTGGACGTTGACGCCCGCCAGATACTGCATGGTGCGCCAGTATTTGCGGCGTTCTTCCACCAGATGGATGACCGTCTGGCTGACTTCCATCTTCACGAGCTCTTTCTTGTCGTTGACCGCATAGACGAACGGCACGACAGCGCTGCGCTCAGACACCGGCAGGTCGATATATTCCACGACTGGAACCGCCGTCAGATTGGCAGCAAGCTTGCGGAACTGCTTCTTGAAGCGGGTTTCCGTACGCGCGAAGTCCGCCGGGGTGTAGGGGAGATCAAGAAGCTTGGTCTCGCCATTCTCGACATATTCGAGCGTGAAGGTCGCCCAGTCCTTTGTCGGTTCCGGATTGCCGTCGATGGAGAAGCGTGCGTGCAGGTCTGCACCTTTCCGGGGATCATGGATGAACACCGGGCTGATGCGGGCTTCCACCGCCATACGGGCATGTTCGCTGGCAGCAGCATCCGCAATGCCATGCTCGGCTTGGCAAGGCGTATAGACGTCCAGCAGCGACGGGCCGTCATTGTGGTTCAGGTATTCCATCACCGCATGCAGGAAGTGACCCTGCATCGCCGTGGCGGTCTGCACCACAAAGACATTGGGATGGAAGGCGGCGATCAGGCCGAGATCCTTGCGGTCTTCCTGCTTGCCCGCATGGGCCGCACCGAAGCGCGAAAGGTCCGAATCCTGACCAGTTAGCGACGAGGTAGAGGCCTGGCCGCCGGTGTTCGAATACACACCGGTGTTCAAGACCACGACCTTGATCGGGGTGGAGGTGGCGAGCACGCGCGACAGGGCACCGAAGCCGATGTCGTAGGTGGCGCCGTCACCGCCCATGGAGACGATGGTCGGGAGCAAGTTCAGTTCTTCGGTGGTGAACTGGTTCCAGCCGAAGGTGCGGAAGAACTTGTCATGGACCTGCGGGTCATACTCGTCTTCCAGTTCCAGCTTCGCCGTGCGGAGCGCGATCACGTCCGTGGTGGCTTCCTGGGCAATACCTTCAAAGATGCCCTTGGCAACAGCCGGGGTGTCCTGGAACAGGCTGTTCACCCAGGGATCGTTGTAGGGGTTGAAGGGGAAGGTCGAAGCATAAACGCTCGAGCAGCCGGTCGCATTGGCGATGACGGTCGAGGCAGGGCCATTGCCGGTCGGGCCGCTTTCGAGATTGAAGAGGCGCTTTTCGAGCGTCTTGATCGTCTTCTCGATGCGGGCGGCGCGGGCGGGTTCGTCCACCGAGGCAAGCTTGGCGGTCAGTTTCGCCAGGATGGCCTCAACTTCCTTGGTGTGCTCTTTGCGGCGGCGTTCCTGGATCGCCCGATTGGTCGAGGTCACAAGGCGGATCGCCGTCACTTCACCGCAACCGCGGCAGCCGCCATGGCCGCCCGTCGTGGCGTAGTAGTTGTTACGGTCCAGCATCAGCCGCTTGATTTCACCATCGGGCTTGGTGGCGCTTTCGGTGAAGCGAGCGGGCGTGTTGGGCGTACGGCTGAGGAATTCGAAGCGGGTCTGGAGGTTTTCCAAGAGCGCTTCGTCCTGATGCTTGGTGACCAGCGCGTTCGGTCCGCAGACTTCCACGCATTCCTGGCAGCCAGAGCACTTCCACGGATCGATGGACACGGAATAAAGCCCACCCGCACCCGGGCTCGTCTTTTCCATGGCATCGAAGAAGGGACGGGTCCGCGCCACCGGGAAGACCGAAAGGGCGGTCGCCAGCTTGCCGAGGTTCTTCTTCAGGATGGCATTGTCCGTGCCGAGGGCTTCGACAGCCTGCGCCACGACGTCGTGGAGCGCCGGCGAGCCTTTGGCCTGGCGATAGGTCTCGCGCACCGCATCCGACAGGGCCGGGATCTGCTCTTTGATGGCATCGATCTGCGCGGGCGCAAGGTCGAGCTGGCGCACTGCCGTGTTGAGCAGGTCGCGGATGTCATGCACGGTGTTCGGGATCGCCGCATCCGGGCAAACCAGGGTGCATTCCATGCAGCCGGTGCAGAGTTCGGCGTTGAACAGGGGCACTTCACGGCGGAAGAGGCCCTTATCCTTGGCCGCGGCGCTGCCGGCGGGCAGGAACATGCCGGTACCCGGCAGAACCGGCGCTTCGCCGATGGTGCCATCGCGGAACGGTTTCGCCACCATATCCTCGAAATACTCATGGTCGAGGAAGTTGGAGGAGGCCGCCGGGCGGTTCGCCTTGCACAGGCTGGCCGAGATCGCATTGGTCTTGGTGCTGACCTGCACCGGGGCCTTTTCGGCTTCGAGGAATTCCGGCTTGGTGTAGTCCACCTTCTGGGTCGCCTCGAAGGCTTCCTTGATGACGGTGAGGTTGCCTTCGACAACCGCCGCACCCTTGGCGCCGAACTTCTTCTGCAAATCCTTGCGGATCTTCTCGAGCATGGCTTCTTCCGAAGCGTCCGCCACGATGCGATCGACATGGCCGCAAACCGCGCCGATGAAGGCGATGCCCATCATGCGGGTTTCGAGTTCCGGGGTCGGGGCATGGGGCTTGGCGACCTTGAAGCCGTCGATGACGAAGAATTTGATCTTCTTGTCACGGATGGTCTTACGGGCCGCGGCCGGCAGTTCCGCCCAGACTTCCAGCGGCGAATGCTCGGACTGCAGGATGAAGGTGCCGCCCTCGACAATGCCGCGCAGAGGATTGGAATGCGCGAACACCTTGTGGTCAGGGGAGACGACGATTTCGACATCCTCGATTTCGGCGTTGGATTGCAACACCGTCTCGGGGCTGAGGGTGATGTAGTAGTTGGTCGGCGCACCCGATTTTTCCGAGCCGTATTTCGGCGCGGCCTTGGAGTGCAGTTCCAGCACGGAAGCCAGAATATCCGTCAGGAGCTTGCCAGTAGCCATGGTGCCGTAGCCGCCCACAGAGTGGAAGCGGATGCGGAAGGCGCCCGGGGGCAACAGGTTCGGGTTGGCTTCGGTCTCGAGCTGCATCAGCTCGGTTTCCGGATAAGCTGCTTTAAGCTTTTCCTGGAGAGCGGCGATGCGCGGGGTCGGGTTCTTGGAGAAGAAGTTCGAACCCAGATAGATGAACGGCGCGTTCTTGGTTTCCATATTCTTGAACGCGGCGATCAGATGGCGGGGCTGCACGTCATGGGCGCCAAGGCCGAAGATGGCCGTGGTGAATTTGGGCAGCTTGTCGATGGCCGGGATGCCTTCATGGCGCGGACCAGCGGCATTTTCGACGCCCTTGAACATCGCCTGGGTCACGAAGGTGGTCAGCGCGGTGACGTCCGAGCGTTCCAGGATGGTGACGGCCTTCTTGCCTTTAAGAGCGGCGACGATTTCGGCTTCCGGGAAGGGCTGAAGGAGCTTCACGGAGATGACGCCGACCTTCTTGCCCTGGCTGCGCAGATATTTCGCAACCGCCAGCGCATCGTCGGTGCCCGAACCGAGGCCGACCATGACGTTTTCCGCGTCTTCGCAGAAATAGGTTTTGATCGGAGCGTATTCGCGGCCCGTCAGCTTGGTGTATTCGGCCATGGCTTCGCGCACGAATTTCGGCACGTCGCGGACGAAGTGGGTGCGATGGTCAGCGGAACCGGCCTGGAAGTCGGGCTGGTTCTGCACCGCGCCGGTCAGGCCCGGATTGTGGATGTCGACCAGCGAGGGAACGCGCTGGCGGGTGCCCTTCTCATAGGCGTTGACCCACTGGCGCTTGAACTGCGCCTGGAGCTCTTCCGGCACGAATTCGAGGACCTTGGAGACGAGCTTGCCGTCATTGTCCTTCTCGATCGCGTCAGCATTCTTGTCGAGGAAGGCTACCAGGCTCTTATAGCCGTCCACCGCGAAATCGGCTTCGTGCTTGGCAAGGTACTGCTTGACCTGCCAGACGCGGCCCTTGGCGCCGAACAGCATTTCCTGCGCCACGGTCGGGCAGGGGATGCGGTCCTGGGGATCGCCGAGGAACTCTTTGATGAGTTCTTTTTCCGGCATCAAGGTTTCGGACAGCATGTGGCTGGTGGTGAAGCCGTCCATCGTGTTGGTGACGGGGATCAGCGAGTTGGCGCTGACTTTATAAGAGATCACCGCAAGGTCGGCCGCTTCCTGGGGATTGGAGCCGAACAGGATGGTGTAGCCGGACTGCAGAAGGGCATAGACGTCGTCATGGCCCGCCATCACGTTCAGCGAATGCTTGGAGACGACGCGGGCCGCGCATTGCAGCACGAAACCGCCGACGCGTTTGCCGACGGTGACATAGTGGGATTCGATGCCGTACAGGATGCCCTGGCTAGACGAGGCGTTGGAAATGTACTTGCCGCCCGTCAATGCCGCGCCCAGCGCGCCCGATTGGGCGGAGTGCTCACCTTCCGGCTCGAAGAAGAAGGGGTGCTTGCCCCATACGTTCACGCCGCCTTGGGCCCGGAAAGCCTCATAGAGTTCCGCAATTTCCGTGGACGGAGTGATCGGGTAGCCGATAACGCCGCCGCACACATTGCCCATGACTTCGGCTACGGCGCCGTTACCGTGAATGACTGTAGGTGTACCTGGATATTTTACGTTCATGTTTTCCGCCCATTGCTTGTACGTTGATCGCACTATGGCGCGCCGAATAAGCGCACTTGTTGTTGTTGCTAAAGCCGCGCTCGTCTGCGAAATCGCGGTCAGCGATGTTCGCACCTTGCACTCCGGCATCGCCCCCGAACATGATTTGGATCAAGTTTCTCTCCTGGGCACCGGCGCTAAAAAATTTGCGGCCAGAAAAAGGCGATAAACTTGTGATGGTTATTGGGGAATAGTGCGTAAACGCGCAGCGGTGAGACGCAAAGGCGCACCGCGAATGCTGCTACAGATTCGTGACAGGATTGTAAGGCAGATCAGCAAAAGAAGTATGCAATGCACTTCTTTGTTTGCTCCACTAACTATCTGTGTTTGAGCTTCACCCGCATCTGCCGCTGCTCTGCAGCGTGAAATCGTGCTGCTTCGCAGCATGGGTGGTCGGCGGGTGCGCTAACCGAGCAGTCAAGCCCGTGCATCCAAAAGAGCTGTACCTCTTCGCCGTTGAATCCATAAGAAGATCAGACGGAATGGGCGGTATTGATAAAGGCGCCAAAAGAAAACGGCGACGGTCGCTTTCGCCACCGCCGCCGTTTCTCGGCCGCCAGGATTGGAGGAGAGGTTAGGAGTGAGGGGCGAACTTGAGGGGGGTGAAGTTGCCCTCATCCTGGCTGGTCCGGGGTTCTGCCGGCGGGGCCACGCGATAGGCCGCCGCAATCACGAGGTCGTCGCGTTCGCGCCAAAGGGTAAGGCCGCGTTCACGCGCCAGAGCCGAGCGGCGCGGAGTTGTGCTGCGGTTCTGAGCCCGCTGCCTCGGAACGCCTTCACGGAAAATCACGCGGATCAAGGTACCCATTTGGACTCACGAACCTTGTTGTTTCTGGAGATGATGAAACGCGAATGGAGCCGCGCTTGCTATGCGGATTGTCCCCTATTCCGCTGCGTTACCCCTGGTAACAAGGGTCGGTATTTAGCCGCATAAGCGCTTCTCCCGATCAGTATTTGCACGTTCAGTTATCCAATTTTTCATCGCAGATACGCGTGCGCGAGGGCGGCTTTGCGCTTCACAGATGCCAGTCTTCGGCTCTAGGGTTTGGCGATACCTTCCTGCCGCTTTCACAAGGATTTTCCATGCTGCAGACGACCCGCGCCGCCGCATTGGCCGCGCTTCTGGTTTTGGCATTCGCGGTCACTACGAGCCCTGCCGAGGCCCGCCACCGCCACCATCCCCATCATGCCGTTGCAGCCGCTAAGGCAGATCCCGCTTCGGTTGAGAGCAATGTTCTTCGGGCCAAGCTGAAGAACGGTCTGCGTGTAATTCTGATTAAAAATACCTTATCACCCGTGGTGGCGACCTCTGTGAACTACCTGGTGGGCTCCGATGAGACCCCGGAAGGCTTTCCCGGCACCGCCCACGCGCTCGAACACATGATGTTTCGCGGCAGCCCGGGGCTCTCGGCCGATCAGCTCGCCAATCTTGGCTCGATCATGGGCGGGGAGTTCAACGCCAATACCCGCGAGGCGCTGACGCAATATCTCTACACAGTTCCTTCGGAAGATCTCGACATTGCGCTTCGCATCGAGGCCTTGCGCATGCGCGATGTCGATGCCGATCAGGCAGCTTGGGAGAAGGAGCGCGGCGCCATTGAGCAGGAAGTGGCGCAGGATATGTCGGCGCCGGGCTACAAGCTTTATGAGCGCCTGCGCAAAGAGCTCTTCGCCGGCACGCCCTATGAGCACGATGCGCTGGGCTCACGCCCCAGTTTCGAAAAGACCACGGGCGCGATGCTGAAGGATTTCCATCGCACCTGGTATGCCCCCAACAACGCCATCCTGGTCTTGGCGGGCAATCTCGATCCGGCCGCAACCCTCGAAAAGATCAAGACCCTGTTCGGCGATATCCCGGCCAAGAAGCTTCCGGCGCGCCCTAAGATGACCTTCAAGCCGATCAAGGCGGGCGGTATCTTCACGATCGATTCCGACATGGCGAATTTCACGCGTGTCATTGCCATGCGCTTTCCCGGCCTGAAATCGAAGGATTTTGCAGCGCTGGAAGTGCTCGCGGATGTCCTCTCGAGCCGTCGTTTCGCGCTCTTCGATCTGGTGGCGCAAGGAAAGGCGCTTTCGGCCTCTTTCAGCATTCAGCCTTTGAAGGAAGCCTCCATCGCCTATGCCTCGGTCAGTTATGCGCCGGGTGTGGATGGCAATGCGCTTGAGGCAGATGTGCGGGCGATCCTGCAAAAGGTGGTCAAGGAGGGCGTCCCGGCCGATCTCGTGGAAGCGGCCAAGCTGCAGGAGAAGCGCGCTACCGAACGGCAAAAGAACTCGATCACTGATCTCGCCGATGTCTGGTCGGATGCGGTGGCGCTTTATGGCCTGAAATCCCCCGACGAGGACTTGAAGCGGATCGAAAAGGTTACGGTGGAGGACGTGAACCGCGTCGCCCGCCAATATCTCAACCTCGATCAGTCTGTCTCTGGCCTGCTCCTGCCCAAGGGTTCAGGCAAGGCGGTCGCCTCCACCAGCGCCACGGGCGGTATGGAGACAATCAATCTTGGCGAGGCCAAATCGACCGAGCTGCCGGCTTGGGCCAAGACAGCGGTGAACCGCCTCTCGGTGCCCGAGACTGCGCTAAAGCCCGTGGTCTCCGTTCTGCCCAACGGTCTTAAGCTGATTGTGCAGCCGGTCGCGGTCAGCGATACGGTCGGTGTCTTCGGCCATATCCGCAATCGCCAGGAGACGCAGGCAGCTCCGGGCAAGGATGGGGTCGCGACGCTGCTCGGTGCGCTCTTTAATTTTGGCACCGAAAAGCATGATCGTCTTGCCTTTGAGAAGGAGCTCGACGCTATCGGGGCGCAGGAGCATGCCGGGACCGATTTCCAGATTCAGCTTCTGTCTCAAGATTTCGAACGCGGCGTGGAACTCCTCGCTGAGCATGAGCTGTCCCCGGCTTTGCCGGAGATGGCGCTGAACGCGATCAAGCCTCAACTCGCGCAAAGCGTGGAATCGCGTAACCATACCCCCGGCTATCTCGCCCAGCGCGCCTTTGTGGAGCATCTCTATCCGGCGACTGACCCCGCCTTGCGTCAGGCCACGGGGGCAAGCGTCATCACCCTCACACTCGACGATCTGAAGGCCTATTACAAAACCGTCTACCGCCCGGACATGACGACCATTGTGGTAATCGGCAATATCACCCCGGAACGGGCGCGTGCGGCCATCGAGAAGTATTTCGGCGGCTGGAAGGCGGAAGGCCCCAAGCCTGTGGTCGATCTGCCGGACGCGCCCCCCAACAAGCCCGCCACCATCACCGTGCCGGATAGCGCGCGCGTGCAGGATCAGGTCTTGATGGCCCTCAATCTGGCCCTGAACAGATCCAACCCGGATTACTACGCGCTTGAACTTGGCAATCAGGTCTTGGGCGGTGGCTTTTATTCGTCGCGGCTCTCGATTGATCTGCGCAAGAATGCGGGGCTGGTCTATTCGGTGGGCTCCTCGCTCGCAGCCGGGCGCACTCGCGGCTATTACGTCGTGCAATATGCCTCCGATCCCGAAAACGTTTCCAAGGCGGCCAATATCATCACGCAGAATCTGAAAGCGATGCAGGAAAAGCCTGTGCCGCAGGAGGAGCTTGATCGCGTCAAGGCGATGGTGCTGCGCCAGATTCCTTTGAGCGAGGACAGCGTGGATGAAATCGCGCATGGCTTCCTCGAGCGGTCCGATCTCGATCTGCCGCTGGATGAGCCGAGCTTGGCCGCCAAGCGTTATGCCGAGATAACCGCGGCAGAAATCCAGGCCGCCTTCGCCAAATGGATCCGCCCGGGCGATCTGGTGCGGGTCAGCCAAGGTCCGGAACCGAAGTAGGCAGAGTGAGCCTATGCGTGGTTCTTAGCGAAAAGGGGCTTGATGGAGAGATTCGCCAAGCCCCTTTTCTATTCGCTATTCGCGACGCGAACTTTCTTATCGGATTTTCCCGCGTCCAGCATGGCATCGATGAGGTGATGCACCTTCAATGCCTCTTCGGCGGAAACACGCGGCGGGCGCCCTGTCGCGATGGCCCCGAAGAAATCAGCCCAGGCGGCCTGATGCAGATCATGCGGGAAGGCCATGGGATCGGCGGTTCCCCCAGTTGTGGCGCCCATGGTCGCGATGGGGGGCTCGAAGACTTCCGACGTGCCGTCCATCAGCTGCAAGCTATAGCCATAGCCGGAAAGCACCGCAGTGCCTTTGGTGCCGATGAATTCGATACGTTCGGCGGCGCCTGGATAAAAAGCGGTGGTGGCTTCGATCACGCCGAGGGCGCCATTCTGATAACGCACCGCTGAGGCGGCATAATCTTCGGTTTCCATCTGATGCAGGGCTGTGGTCGCGGTGAAGCCGCACACCTCTGCAACAGGTCCCGCGAGCGACAGCATCAGATCGAGCACATGAATGCCCTGTGTAATAAGCACCCCGCCGCCATCACGTGCGAGTGTGCCGCGTCCGGGCTCGTCGTAATAGCTTTGCGGGCGCCACCATGGGATGCGGGTGGAGCAGGAGACGATCTTGCCCAGCCTGCCGCTTGCCAGAATTTCAGAAAGCTTCTCCGCCGCCGGTTTAAAGCGATGCTGCAGCATCACCGCGATGGTGACGCCCGCTTTCTTGCCTGCTTCCACCACGGCTTTCGCCCGCGTGGTGGAAACGTCCAGCGGCTTTTCGAGCAGGATATGTTTTCCTGCCGCCGCGACCTGTTCCACCAATTCCAGATGCGTATTCGGCGGGGTCAGAATGCCCACCGCGGTGATGTTGGGGTCGGAAAGGATCGCCCCTAAATCATCGGTGGTGGGGAAGGGAAATTTCGTCGCGAATTGCGCCCGCCTTGCCGCACTGGGGGCGTAGGCCAAAGCCACATCCGCCCCTAGATCGATCAGGCTTTTGGCATGCGGGGTCACGGCCATGCCGAGCCCGATCAGCGCAACCCGGGTCATTTGCGGAAGAAGAAGCTCATCAGGAAGCGGCGCAGCGGCGGCACGGCGCCCAAGACCGCGCCTGCGACGATCGCCCCGATCATGACCTGAATCGGGTTTTTACCCGCAGAGCGATAAATCTGTTCGCCGATCATGCGCCCGATTTCGAGGCCGATCTCGGCGGTGGCGGGGCCGCGCTTCTTGCGCTCGCTCTTCTCCACGGCCTTGGCGATGGCAAGGCCGACGGAGAGAATGATCATCGACAGCAACAGCAGCACAGCCGCCGTTGACAGCGCTGCCAGAGCGGGCGCCAGCACCAGCTTCAGCCCCTCGTAAAGCGCTACGCAGAGAAATGCGCCGGTCGCAATAAAGCAGACCGCGGCAATCAAAATCGCCGCGGTCATAATCGCGACGCGAATGGCCATCGCTTGCATGAAGGTTTAACGGCGGCCGAAGAGCAAACCGACCAGCAGGCCGACGCCAAAGGCGACGCCCACTGCAACCACCGGTTCTTCATGGATCTTCTGCTTCACGCCTTCGAGCTGTTCCTTGGCTTCGGCCCAGGTGTCTTCGGCGGCGCGCTCGACGCGGGCGGCAGCTTCCTGGCTGCGCTGGCGCACGAGGTCGGACAGGGTGTCGGCGATTTTCGAGAAACCGGCCTTCAGCTCACCCACATCATCCGACAGCTTCTTGACGTCTTCGTTTGCCATGAGAGTTCCATCCTGTTTTGAGCAGGGTCCGGTTGAACCCTGGTGCGAATCTAGCCCCGGCAGTGTACCCGCACTGCGGTGTACCCCAAGCGGCGGCAACATAATGCCGCAGCCCCGGCCAGGAGATTGAGTCATACGGGAAAATACTTGGCAAATACAGAAAGAAGCTTGGTCGCAGGCAAGAGCGATCAGATTTTGATATAGCGCAATGCCGAAGGCGCTTGGGGCCTCCTAAACAGGGCCGCTCCCGAGGGGAAACCAGCCATGCAACATGCATTGATCGTCGCCCACCCCAATCCGAAGAGTTTTGTCGCTTGCCTCGCGGTTGCATATGCCGAGGCCGCCGAAGCGTTGGGCCATAAAACAATCATGCGCGATCTCTATGGCATGGAATTCGATCCTTGCCTCAAGGCAGATGAGATTCCCTCCGCCGCCGGTTACGCCCCGCGTCCAGATGTGGTCAGCGAGCGGGCTTTACTGGCAGATGTAGATGTCTTTGCCCTGTTTTATCCGTTTTGGCTGAATTCCCCGCCCGGCATGCTGAAAGGCTATCTCGATCGGGTGTTCGGCTATGGCTTTGCCTATGGAAAGGGCAGGGCCGGGAATGAACCCCTGCTTGTGGGGCGCAAGCTTATCAGCTTCACCGCTTCGGGCACCCCCAGCGAATGGGTGAGGAAGTCCGGGGCTTGGGAAGCGGTTCGCACCCTGTTTGACGAGCATGTCGCCGCTGTATGCGGCTTAACCGTTACTGACCACATTCATTTCGGAAGTGTTGTCCCGGGAATCAGGGGCGACGTTGTGGCACGCCACCAAGAGTCCGTACGTGAAACCGTGGCGAGACAATTCGGCCCACATTGACCGGCTGGCCAAGTGAGCTTTCAAGGTTTAACAGGCCCAAAACCTAAAGAGGCGCGACGCATGTCGATAAAGAACATTGACGCATTCTTTCATCCGAAAAGCATTGCACTGATCGGTGCGAGCACCCGCGATCGCTCCGTGGGCGGCATCTTGATGTCGAATTTGCTGAATGGCGGCTTTAAGGGCCCCATTATGCCGGTCAATCCCAAGGCTTCTGCCGTCAATGGCGTGGTCGCCTATAAGGATGTGGCCAGCCTGCCGGTGACCCCTGATCTCGCCGTGATTGCGACGCCGCCCGGCTCCATCCCGCAGACCATCGAAGAACTTGGCAAGCGTGGCGCCCGCGCCGCCATCGTCATCACCGCCGGCCTGCGCGATATCAAAGACGAGCAAGGTGTCAGCCTTGAGCGCAAGATGCTCGACGCTGCCCGCAAATACGGTATGCGCATCGTTGGCCCGAACTGCCTCGGCATCATCTCGACCCCGGATGGCATCAACGCCTCCTTCGCCGAAGTCCCCGCCAAAAAGGGCAAGGTCGCTTTCGTCGCCCAGTCGGGCGCGCTGGTTGCCACCATGCTGGATTGGGCCGTGGCCCGCGGCGTCGGCTTCAGCCATTTGATCTCCATGGGTGACCAGGCCGATGCCGCCTTCTGCGACATGCTGGACTATCTGGCCCAGGATCCCGATACCGACTCCATCGTGATGTATGTCGAAGCCGCCGGTCACGCTGCTGATTTCAGCGCCCGCGCCTTCATCTCGGCAGCCCGCGCTGCCGCTCGCGTCAAGCCGATCATCGCCATCAAGTCCGGCCGTAGCGCTGCTGCCGCTGCTGCCGCTGCTTCGCACACGGGCGCTCTGGCCGGTGCCGATGGTGTCTATGACGCGACCTTCTCGCGTTGCGGTATCCTGCGCGCCAACGACCTCGACGAAATCTTCGACGCCATCGAAACGCTCTCCAAGCGCCTGCGCGTTTCCGGCGACCGTTTGATGATTGTGACCAATGGCGGCGGCGCCGGCGTGATGTCGGTTGACGCTCTGTCCGATCTCGGCGGCCAGCTCGTGACCGTGACCGACGACACCAAGAAGAAGTTCGACGCGATCCTGCCCGACACCTGGAGCCACGGCAATCCGGTCGACATCATCGGCGATGCTTCCGGCAAGCGCTGGCACGATTCGGTGAAGATCGCCCTCGAAGCCCCCGATGTGGATGGCATCGTGTGCCTTTATTGCCCGACCGCGACCGCCTCGTCGCTGGAAGGCGCCCAGGCCGTGATTGAAGCCGCGAAGGGTTCGACCCGTCCGGTTCTGACCAACTGGCTGGGTTCTTCGGAAGAAACCGAAAAGGCTCGCGCCGCCTATCGCGCCGCTGGCATCCCGACCTTCGAAACCCCGGAAAAGGCCGTGCGTGGCTTCATGCACCTGGCCAAGTACAACCGCGTTCAGAACCTGCTGCAGGAAGTTCCCCCGTCCAAGGCGGAAAACTTCACGCCGAACTATGAGAAGGCCAAGTCGATCATCGATGGCGCCGTCAAGGCGAAGCAGCTCTGGCTCGACGCGATCAACCTCTCCGATCTCTTCGAATGCTACCAGATCCCGATCGCGCGTTCGAAGGCTGCCGTGACTCCGGCCGATGTGGCCGCGATCTCGGCCGATTGGAAGGCGCCGATCGTGATCAAGATCATGTCGCCCGACATCACCCACAAGTCCGACGTCGGCGGCGTGAAGCTGAACCTCGAGACCCCGGAAGAAGCCAAGGCGGCCGCCGAGCAGATGCTCGTCACCGTCAAGAAGAACTGCCCGGATGCGAAGCTGGAAGGCTTCCTGGTGCAGGAAATGATCAAGCGTCCGCGCGCTTATGAGCTGATCTGCGGCGTCGCCACCGACGTCACCTTCGGCCCCTACCTCCTGTTCGGTCAGGGCGGCGTGTCGGTGGAAGTGGTCAACGACTCGGCTCTGGCTCTGGCGCCGATCAACACCACGCTCGCCATGGACATGATCACCCGCACCCGCATCTACAATCAGCTCAAGGGCTATCGTGACCGCCCCGCCGCTGCCATCAACGAAGTGGCCGATGTGCTGGTGCGCGTTTCCAAGCTGATCAGCGACTTCCCGGAAATCAAGGAACTCGACATCAATCCGCTGCTCGCCGATGAAAAGGGCGTGATCGCGGTCGATGCCCGCATCAAGCTCGGCGAAGCTGTTGCCGGCCCGCGCGATGCGCATCTGGCCATCAAGCCCTATCCGAAGGAGCTTGAAGCCCATGAAACGATCAGCGGCAAGGGTGAGTTCTTTGTCCGTCCCGTGCGTCCGGAAGACTACAAGGCGTTCAACGAATTCTTCGGCAAGCTGACGCCGGAAGACGTTCGTCTGCGCTTCTTCTCGACCATGCGTTCGCTGCCGACGGCGCTGCTCAGCCGCCTGACGCATATCGATTATGACCGCGACATGGCCTTCGTGCTCTTCAACGACAAGAGCGAGATGATCGGCGTGGCCAACTTCGCTGCTGACCCGGACAAGTCGAAGGCCGAGTACTCTGTCATCGTCCGCTCCGACCTCAAGGGCCACGGCCTCGGCACCGCGCTGATGAAGCGCGTCGTCGAATACGCCAAGTCCTTCGGCGTTGGCGAGCTCTATGGCGATGTGTTCGAAGAGAACACCCAGATGCTGGCGCTCTGCAAAGAGCTCGGCTTCGCGGTCTCTGAAGGCAAGGATGGCATCGTCGTCACCTCGCTGAAGTTGAAATAAGCCCTAGTTTTTGTAAGGAAATCTGGGAAAATACAGACGGGGGGCGGCTCTTTACAGAGGGCCGCCCCCCGGTTCTATTCTAGGGTGCGCCAAGTTCGGGCGGCCCCCGGCTTATGGCGCTTGAGGAGCACGCGTTGCACCGCAGGCTTGCCCAGACCTTGATCGAACATCCCGCAGACCGTCCAGCGGGTTGCGAGCATAATTGCCGCTTCTTTTCCGATGCGGGCTGCATCAGCAAAGCGGAGATGGAAAGCCTTGGCGCGGCGGTACGTTTCGCGCGCAACGAGACGATCTATGCCAAGGGTGATGAGGCCCGCTATTCCTACAAGGTGGTGGAAGGGGCGGTGCGCCTTTCGCATATTTTCGCCGATGGCCGGCGCCAGATCGTGAATTTCTTCCTGCCGGATGAGACCTTCGGCATCGAGCTCTCCGAAGAGTATTCAGCCACGGCGGAAGCGGTGGGCGATGTGGTCGCTTTGCGATGCCCCAGGCTCTGTATTTCGCATCTGACCGAGGGCGATCCCGATATCAGCCAGAAGCGGCTTGCCATGTTTGCCAAAAGCCTCGCGGCAGCGGAGCGCCATGTCGCCATGTTGGGCCACCAAAGCGCTAAGGAGCGGGTGGCTTCCTTCTTTCTGGCGCTGGAGATGCAGCGGCGCACTGGCGAATCCCACACCCTTGATCTGCCGCTGTCGCGCCAGGACATCGCCGATTATCTTGGCCTTACCATCGAGACGACCTGCCGCGCGCTTTCCGAATTGAAGCGGCTGAATATCATTGCCGCGCCCAGCCGCAGGCGCATCGTGATCCGCAACCTGGAGGGGTTGCGGGCCTTGGCGGAAGGCGCCTGAAGCTTCGATTTACCCGTCCGCTAATTGACAAGTCTCAATGTCTCGCGCCGCCAACAGGGCTTTCTTCCCTGAGGGCCACAGCTTTATTCACGTGAGGCATGTCATGTCGTTCCGCAAAATCCTGGTGCCGGTTTCCGGTGTTAATCGTGATCGTTTCGCGCTCGGAACGGCGCTCGCCGCGGCCAAGCCTTTCTCGGCGCATGTCGAAGCTCTGTTCGTGCATGCCGATCCGCGCGAGTGCGTGCCGTATGGCGAGCTGCCGCTGTCGCCCGACATCGTGCAGGATCTGATCGACACCGCCGCCGATCTCGAAAAGGCATCTTCTAAATCGGCGCGTTCCAATGTTGCCGCCATGGCCGATGAATCCTCAGTGCGCATCGTGGCCGCACCGCAGCGCGGTGAAGGGGTGACCATCTCTTATCTCGAACTGCGTGAGCATCTGCCGCGCGCCCTCGATAAGGCGGCGCGGCTCTGCGATCTCGTGGTCTTCCCCCCGATCCGGGAGACAGATGACGCCGAGGTGCAGGATGCTTTCATTCGCACGCTGATGAAGGTCGGCCGCCCTGTGCTGCTTTCTCCGGAGCATTGCCCCGCCACTGTCGGCCAGGCGGTGATTATTGGCTGGGATGGTTCGGTCGCCTCCGCCCATGCGCTGACTGCCGCCTTGCCCTATTTAAAACAAGCCGGACGTGTGGAAATTCTCACCGTCCAGAGCGGCGCCATTCCCGGTAATGGCAGCGATGTGGTTGCTTATCTTGCCTTGCATGGGGTGGAGGCGAAAACCCGCTCCCTTTCAAGGGGTGGCGCGCTGACGGCAGAGGTGCTTTTAGACGTCGCGGCCCATGAGGGATTCGATCTTCTGGTGGCGGGCGGCTATGGCCATAGCCAGATGGCAGAGGCCATTTTTGGCGGGGTCACAGAACATATCGTGTCGCACCCGCGGATTCCGGTATTCATGATGCACTAAATCGGCGCCCTCATTCGCATTTTCCTTGCATTGCGTCCGCTCGCTAGGCTTTTCTCGGGCGGCAAAGGAACCATGCGATATGACGACTAGCCTGCAGCTCGACAGCCGCGAAACCATTCGCCTTTTGGGGCGCATTTTAGGGCAGGTCATCAAAGAGCAATACGGCCAAGGGACGGTCGAATTGTCCCGCGGTCAGGCCGATTTGGACCTTGTGGAGCATATCCGCCGCCAATCGGTGGGCGAACATCGCACCGGCGTCAAAGAAGTGCCGCTGGATAAGCGCCTCTCCGAGCTCACCCCGCGCGAAGTGCAGCTTCTGATCCGTGCCTTCACGATCTTTTCCCAGCTCGCCAATATCGCCGATGACCATTGGGCGCATTCGGAAAAGGGGCCCGGCCCCTTGCAGCAGCTGGAGCATCATGCCCGCGTCAGCGCCCGTCAGGTTTCGGCCTATTTCAGCCAGGCGCTGCTGTCGCCGGTAATCACGGCCCATCCCACCGAAGTGCGCCGCAAGTCGATTCTGGATCGCGAAACCGACATCGCCCAGCTATTGGACCGGCTCGACAGCGCCAATCTGCATGAAGGCGAAGATGTCGAGATCGAGCAGGGGCTGAAGCGCGAGATTCGCACCCTGTGGCAGACCCGCATGTTCCGCGCGGTGCGCATTCACGTCACCGACGAGATCGAGAATGCGATTTCGATTTTCGCGCGCACCTTCCTCTCGGAATTACCGATGGTGAAGCGCCGTCTGGCGAAACTCTATGGCCTGAACGGTTCAGTACTGCCTTATCTCAAGCCCGGCTCCTGGGTCGGCGGCGATCGCGACGGCAATCCTTTCGTCACGGCCCAGACGCTCGAATATGCGGTGCGCCGCCAATGCGAGACGGTGCTCGATTACTATCTGAATGAGATCAACACGCTCGGCTCGGAGCTCTCGGTCTCGGACGAATTCGTTGGCACCTCGGCGGCGCTGAATGCGCTGGCGGCGGGTCCCGATCACGTCTCGCGCCATCAGATGGACGAGCCTTATCGGCGCGCTCTGATCACCTGTTATTCGCGGCTCTCGGCGACTCGTAAGGTTCTCACCGGCAGTGCGCCTGCGCGGCTGCCGCGCTGGGAAGCAGAGCCTTATGCGACGCCAGAGGAATTCTCCGCCGACCTCACGGTGATCATGGATTCGCTGAAGGAAAATGGCGATGCCGATTTGGCGGATGGCCGTCTTCTCACGCTGCGCGAAGCGGTGGGCTCTTTCGGCTTCCATCTCGCCACTATGGATATGCGCCAGAGCTCCGACGTGCATGAGCGCGTGGTCTCCGATCTGTTGCGCGTCGCCGGGGTGACCCCCGCGTATAGCGAGCTCTCGGAAAACGAGCGTATTCAGCTTCTTTTGAACGAACTGCAGAATCCGCGCCTGTTGCGCTCGCCTTATCGCGAATATGCCGACATTACCCGTTCCGAGCTCGATATCTGCGATAAGGCCGCCGAGCTGCGCCGCCGCTTTGGCGATGGCGCTATCACCAATTATGTCATCTCTCATACTGAGAGCATTTCGGACTTCCTGGAATGTGCGGTGGTGATGAAGGAAGCCGGGCTCTTTGTGCCGGGTGAAACCCCGCGCGCGGCTTTGCGTATCGTGCCTCTGTTCGAAACCATCCGCGATCTTCGCGCCGCAGATGACATCATGCGCGGCTGGCTCGACATGCCGTTTGTCCAGCGCCTGTTGGAAGGCCAAGGCTCGATCCAGGAAGCGATGATCGGCTATTCCGACTCCAACAAGGATGGCGGCTATCTCACCTCGAATTGGGAAATCCGCACCTCCATCGCGCGGCTGACCTATCTCGCCTCTGTGCGTGGCATCCGCATGCGCTTCTTCCATGGCCGTGGCGGTGCTGTGGGCCGCGGCGGCGGCTCGTCCTTTGATGCTATTCGCGCGCTGCCTTGCGGGGCATCCTCCAGCGGTATCCGCATTACCGAGCAGGGCGAAGTGGTGTCGTCGAAATACGGCAACCCCGATATCGGCAAGAAGAGCCTTGAGACCATCATCGTGGCGGCGCTGCTTTCGGAGCTGAACCACGAGACTGACGCGGCGGATGGCGAAGCGGCCATTCTTCTGTCCAATATGAGCGAGGAGGCCTTCAAGGCCTATCGCGCCTTGGTCTACGAAACCCCGGGATTCGATCAGTATTTCCGCCAGTCGACGCCTCTGCCGGAAATCTCCGATTTGAAGATCGGCTCGCGCCCGGCTTCGCGCACCCAATCGGCCCGCATTGAAGATCTGCGCGCGATTCCTTGGGTGTTCTCCTGGTCTCAGGCGCGCATCATGCTGCCGGGCTGGTATGGTTTCGGCACGGCCGTGCGCGAAACCGGTATCGACCATTTGCGTCCGCTCTATAAGAACTCGCCGTTCTTCCGTACGACTGTATCAAACATGGAAATGGTGCTCGCCAAATCCTCGCTCACCATCGCGCGGCGCTATTCGGAGCTGGTGGAAGACAAGGTGATGGCACGCGGGATTTTCGCCCGCATCGAAGAGGAATGGCGCCGGACCGTGGAAGCGATTTTGCAGCTTACCGAGCAATCAGCGCTGCTTGAACGCAGCCCGAAGCTGCGCAATTCGATTCGCCTGCGTTTGCCCTATATCGATGCGCTGAACCACTTGCAGGTGGATTTGCTCCGCCGACGCAGGGCGGGCGACGACAGCGAAGGCACCAGCCGCGCCATTCACATGTCGATCAACGGTGTCTCGGCGGGCCTGCGCAACTCCGGCTAAGCCGAGATGAAAGCGAGAGCGAAATCGCCCTGAAGTTTGGGGGCGACTTCGCTCTTGAGAGGCGGCTTTAGACCGTCTCTTCGCTCACAGCATAAAGCTCGGCGTTCTTGCCCTCGGCCAATTGCTTGGCGAGGTTGAGAATCGCGCGCCGGTGCTTGGCCGACGTGATCGAGGCATAGGCATCGAGCAGCTCGGTGGCGCCGGGCTCGCTCAGCGAAGCCAGATGCCGCGAGAAGGGTTCTGCCCCATTAGGACGATCAAGATCGCCGATAATATCGACGATGCCGCACTTCAGGGCCTGCGCGATTTCGACCAGGCGCGAAAAGCTGACGCGATTCGTGCCGTGTTCGTATTTTTGAACCTGTTGGAACGTGATCCCGACTTCGCGGGCGAGTTGCTCCTGAGAGAAGCCGAGCTCGCGGCGGCGGAGGCGGATGCGCGATCCGAGGGCCACATCAAGGGGATGCGGAGAACCGGTCTCCGTGGTCTTCGACATAACTGTGCCTTCTATCCTTCAAAAAGTAAGCACCCCAACTCCTGCAAGCGTCTGTGCCCCAGATTTTTAGTGCGCGTCCCTCGCGCAGCCGGGAGTTGAAGCGAATTCGATGCGATTTTCACCGCTTCTCTGGACCTAAAGTTAATCAGCCATTGTGGCGCAACTATAGCGATCCTTTACGCCTGGTTGCACCGCACTGTGCCCGGAGCAAATCCCCCATATGTCTGCGCCGGTTGCGTGTGATCTTTGCGTTGCGTCGGGGATGAATTCAAGTCCGACTTGTTAGCGGCCTTTACCATTTGCTGTCCCGAAGCGGTACGCTCGCCTCCTCGTATGTTTACCTATCTTGTACAAGCGGGCTCTTTCCGTCGCGATTTGGGACGGCAAATGTGCCTTTCTCCTGGCACCGCTCCTGCAATGGCAGCCCCGAGACCTTTCGGGGGCAAGCATGCAGCACGACATCGCCTATGACACCGCAGCCGGCAGCCAGAGCATTACGCGTGCGATTGGCCGTGTCATCTCCCCTATCGCCTTTCTTCCGGCCGATGCTGCCGAGTTTTTCACGCCCGTAAATACCAACAAAAACTGGCTTTCCGGCGAGGGTAAACGGCTTTTCGATCTTGCTATCGCCTTGCCTCTGCTCATCGTTCTCGCCCCCTTGCTAGCCGCGATCGCGCTGGCGGTGCGCCTGGAGACCAAGGGCCCGGCGCTGTTTCGCCAGACCCGCTCGGGAATGTGCGGGCGGCCTTTCAAGATTTTTAAATTCCGCACCATGACGGTGCAGGAAGACGGTGCCAGCGTGGTACAGGCGCGCGAGGCTGATCCGCGTGTCACCCGGCTTGGTGCATTCTTGCGCCGTTACAGCCTGGACGAGCTGCCGCAACTTCTGAACGTAATTTTGGGCGATATGTCGCTTGTCGGTCCTCGTCCGCATGCCATGGCGCACGATGATTTCTACCAAAGCCGTATCAGCGAATACCGCCACCGCTTCGCCGCCAAGCCGGGCATGACGGGCTGGGCCCAGGTGAATGGCCTGCGTGGACCGACCCCCGCCCTTGAGCAGATGACCTCGCGGGTTTCCCACGATGTGTTCTACGTCCGCCGTGCGAGCTTCTCCTTCGATCTTAAAGTTCTTCTCAGCACGCCGATCGAAATCATCCGGCCAAGGAACGCCGTCTGATGCGCACGACGCTCGCCCGCAAAGCCGATCCGGCCGCCGCGCCCATGGCACATCTTCGTGAACGCCGCTCCGGCGCCCGTGTTTATTCACGCGCCACCGTGGGAGGTCTGCCGACGGCCTGCGTCTCGCGCCAGCAGCTTGTGCAGGTGATGGTGGGCGATTGTCTTGCCGCCCGCGAAGGCAACCGCGCGCCGAAACTGGTGTTCGCCTCTAACGGTCATGCTATCGCGATGGCGGCGATGGATATGAATTTCCGGGAGCTGTTTCACAAAGCCGATCTCATCCATGCCGATGGCGAGCCGGTGGTGTTTGCTTCCAAGCTTCTGGCTGCCACGCCTGTCCCGGAACGCAGTGCCACCACCGATTTTATTTTCGATGCGGCCAAGGCCGCCGGAGAGCATGGGCTCAAATTCTATCTCCTCGGCTCGACCGAAGAGATCAACGCGCGCGCAGTCGAAAAGCTGAAAGAAGCTTATCCCGGCGTGGAAATCGTCGGCCGCCGCAATGGCTATTTCAGCCGCGACGACGAAGCCGCCATTTGTGAGGACATCAACGCCTCCGGCGCGGATGTGCTTTGGGTGGGGCTTGGCGTGCCATTCGAGTACGAGTTCACCCTGCGCAACAAAATGCGGCTTAAGGCCGGCTGGGTCGTGACCTGCGGCGGCTGTTTCAATTTCGCCGCTGGCGATTACGTGCGGGCGCCGGGCTGGATGCAGAAAACCGGGCTTGAATGGCTGCACCGGCTGTGGCGCGAACCGCGCCGTCTGTTCTGGCGCTATGCCATCACCAACCCTGTCGCGATCGCGATGCTGGCCATGAAAACTTCGTAATCCAAACTGGCGCGCGCTTTGCGAGGTGATGCCCGAACGTTTCACTTGGGCACAGCCATGTCATCTTTGGGTCTCGCCGACGGTAGCTCTGCCGTTCTGAAATCGGCCTACCGCTATGCGGTGTCGGCGGCTGGCCCGGTAGCGATTTCGGGGGCCCATTTCCTGGCCTCGCTGTGCTTTCTGCGCCTTTTGGCACCAGCCGATTTCGGCCATTTCTCCTTTCTTCTGATCGTGGTGCCGTTCTGCCTCTCGCTCACCGGCGCGGCCTTGGGGGCGCCCGCCTCCATGACCCGAGGCAGGGATGCGGTCACGGCCCGCGCGGAGCTTCTCACGCTGCAAAAGGCAAGTCTCATCGTCTCGCTCCTGGCCGGCATCGGCGTGACGGCCATGATGGCGCTGACGGGCGCCCATTTTGAAACCGCGCTGCTCTTCGGGCTTTATGGGGCGGGCACGACGCTGCGCTGCTTCGCCCGCTCGCACGCCAATGTGCTGGCGCGGATTGAACGGGCGGCGGGCTCTGATCTTGCCTATAGCCTCGTTCTGGTGATGGGGCTCGGCCTTCTAGCCGCTACGGGTCGTTTTTCGCTCGATACCGCCGCGATGATGATGGTCGCCGCCACCGCGGTTTCGCTTCTCCCCTTTGGGCAGGACTATGCCGCCAGCCTTGCCGCCTCCCGCAATGCGCCGCTGAAAACCTATCTGCCGATGTGGCAGGCGGTCACCCGCTGGTCGCTTCTGGGCGTCGCCCTCACCGAGGTGGCGGTCAACTGCCATGCCTATCTCGTCACCTTCCTCAGCGGGCCGGGGGCGTTCGGCCTTTTGGCGCTGGGAGCCTTATTCATGCGTCCGGCCTCGCTGGTGCTGGGTGCCTTGCCGGATATCGACCAGCCGCTGATGACCAAGAAGCTCGCCGCGGGGGACGTCAAAGGCGCCTTTCGCGTGGTTAACGAATTTCGAACGGCAGCCGGTGCAGTCTTGGCGGGAACGGTAGTTTTGGCGGTCGTGCTCGTGGTGTTTTTTCCCACCTTGTTGCTGAAGCATTACGCGGTGAACGACGTCTGGGTGGTTCTGGCCTTCTGGACGGCGATTACAGCCTTGCGCGCCCTGCGCACGCCTGAGGCTGTGTTTGTGATGGCGACAGGCGGCTATTCCAAGCTCGCCTGGATATCGGCTGTATCGGGCGCGGTGGCATTGGCTGCCACGCTGGCGTTGCTGCTGTCTGCGGGGCCCCTCTATGCGCTCGGCGGTATCGCGCTGGGCGAAGTGGTGATGCTGGCCATGCTTCTCCCCCTCAACAAACCGTGGAGGGCGCGGCGTGGCTGAAATCATTGTCGCCATCCCGACGTTTAAGCGCCCGGAAAGCCTCAAACGGCTTCTGATCGCGCTGGAAACTCTGGAAACCCAGCATCGCGTGATCGTGGTGGTGGCCGACAATGACGCCGAAGACCGTCAGGGCTATGATCTCTGCCGCAAGCTGTCGCTCTCCTATCGCTGGCCGCTCGACCCGATCCTGACACCTGAGCGGGGTATCGCTCAGGTCCGAAATTCGTTGGTCGTGCGCGCGCTGAGCTATCCTGCCGCTACCTATATCGCCATGCTGGACGATGATGAATGGCCATCGGCGCAATGGCTCGATGAACTCGTGCGTGTGCAGGCGGAAACCGGCGCGGCGGTGGTAGAAGGCTCCATCCTGTTCGAGACGGGCGAGGGTGCTCCCGATTTTCAGCCCGGTTTCGATGGCGTCTCTTCCATGCGCCGTCCCACGGGACCGACGCCTATGCTGGAAGGGGCGGGCAATATCCTCATCACGCGCGCGTGTCTCGAAGCCATGTTGGCGCCCTGGTTTGATCCGGATTTTGCACTGACAGGTGGGGAAGACAGAGATTTCTTCGAGCGGGTGAAAGCCTCTGGTGGACATTTCGCCTGGTCAGATGAGGCGCTCGCCTACACAAGTGTGCCCGCCTTGCGCCAAAATCTGGGTTGGGTGCTGCGCCGCGCCTATGGCATCGGCAATACCGAGATGCGGATATTCCTGAAATACCGCCCAACACTCGCCGCGCGCTTGCGCGAATGCGCCAAGGTGGTCGTCGCTTTATTCGCCATGCCGGTGATCGGCCTGGCCACGACACATTCGCCGCGCCGCTCGGCCGAGGCTTGGCGCAGGTTCTACCGCAATATGGGCAAGCTCGCTGCGCTCGCGGGGCATGTCCATCAACCCTATGCGGTGACCCATGGCGATTGATACCGCCGCGCCACTGATCTGGTTCGACGCCGCCCGCAAGAAGCGCGTGGAGGAGGCGATTGTTCTCGTCTTTCTGTTTCTCGCCTTCATCGGTGTGACCCCTTTCAAGGCGAGCGATACGCTGGCCGAGCAATTGGGCGCCGTCAGCCAGACAGGGGCGGGCGATAGCCTGCGCCAGATCTGTTATCTCGCCGTCTTTGCGCTCATCGTGTTCGCCGCGATCCGCCGTCACGGCGCGGCCTTCCTGGAATGCGTGCCGTTCGTTTTGTTAGGGTTACTCTGCTGGTGTGTGGCGAGCGCGCTATGGTCGCCGGAACCCGCGGTCACGGTGCGCCGCGCGGGACTTGGCGTCGTTCTGGTGCTTTCAGGCTTTTTAAGTGTGGAGGCTGTGGGGGCACAAAAAGCACTGCGTATGTGGCGTTGGGTGCTGCTGGCCGTTCTTGTCATCAACTTTGTGTCGGTAAAATTCGTAGCCGCCGCGGTGCATCCGCCGAGCGAGCTTGATCCCGCCTTGATCGGCAATTGGCGCGGCATTTATGGCCACAAAAATATCGCCGGTTCCGTCGCCGCCATGACGGCGCTGATTTTCGTCTTTACGCCGGGGCGAAGCCTTTACGGCAAGCTCTTCGACCTCGCCGTCGCGGCAGCGTCGCTGGTATTTCTCCTCGGCACCCATTCCAAATCGTCGCTGGGGCTTTTGCTCGTCGGTCTTTTGGCGGGTGGTATCTATCGCCTGGCCTGGAAGCGCGAACTCGATCGCGCCATCGCTTTGATTGCCGTCATGCTGGGGCTCATCGCCATCACGGTGTTTCTCATTGCCGATCAAAATATGCTGACGCGCGTGCTTGACGATCCCACCGGCTTCACCGGCCGCACCGAGATATGGAAAGCGGAAGTCGCTTATATCCGCGATCATCCGATTTTCGGGGCGGGCTTTGGCACTTTTGCCAATACCGGCAAAGCCTCGCCGCTGGCCCATTATGTCGGAAGCTGGGTGACCTCGGCCAATCACGGCCATAACGGTTATCTGCAACTACTCGTCACGGTCGGCGGGGTAGGGTTTCTCTTTGCCTTTTTGGGGCTGGTGCTGTTGCCGCTCGCCGATTTCTGGCGCCGGGGCGCGGTGCCGATGAAGGCGCTGCTGTTCTCGCTCTTCGTCTTTCTCATCCTGCACAATCTGATGGAAACCGATTTTCTCGAAGGCGACGGCGTCACCTGGGTCGGATTCATTCTGTTGCTCGCCATGCTGCGCAACTTGCGCAAGGAAACGCCATGACCCCGTTCTTCTCGGTCGTGATCCCCGTCTATAACCGCGCCCATCTGATCGGCGAGACGCTGCGCTCCGTCTTGGCGCAGAGTGAACAGGATTTTGAGATCGTCGTCGTGGATGATGGCTCCAAGGATGATCCGAAGTCGGTCATCGAGGCTTGCGCTCATCCGCGCATCGTCTTCATTCGGCAGGAGAATGGCGGTGGTGGCGCGGCGCGCAATACCGGCATTGATCGCGCCCGCGGGCGTTTCATCGCTTTCCTGGATTCCGATGACCGTTTTCTGCCGCATCATCTCGCCCATATGCGCGCGCTTCTGGAGCACACGGAAAATACCGGTGCCTATTCGCGCTTCATCGTCGATCGCGGGGCAGGGCGCACCTTGCTGAAACCGCCGCGCGCCATCCGTCCGGGTGAGGATATGGCGACTTATCTACTGTGTGATCGCGGCTTTCTCGCCACCTCCACCATTGTGGTGCCCGCCGAGTTGGCGCGAAAAATCCGCTTCGATGAAAATCTTCCGGCGGCGGAGGATACCGATTTCGCCATCCGCGCAACGCTCGCTGGCGCGCGCTTCCTGATGGCCAGCGAGCCGTCGATGATCTGGCGTGATTGGGCGGACCCCAACCGGCTCTCTGCCGGGCGGCGTTGTGAATCCATGAAGGCCTGGATCGATAAGCTGAAGCCCGCCATCCCGCGCAAGGCCTATCTTGGCTGCATGGGTTGGGCTTATGCGAAATATGTGGCGATGAGCGATAAGCGCGCTGCCTTCGGGCTCTATCTGCGCGCCGTCTTGAATGGCTGTTATGCGCCCGGCTTGGCGCTGATCGTCTTCTTGCAGATTTTTCTGCCAGACGGGGCCTATCGCGGCCTTGCCGATCGGGCGATTTCTTTTTTGGGGCGGTATTGGGACGCTCAGGCCAAGGAGAGGCCCAAAGCTTAACACTTCCTTTTCTTCCCGTGTTCACGCCCCGTTGACTCGTCCGGTTTAGGCTTGCCGCATGCGGACGAAAATTCTCCTCGTGACCACAGTGAACTGGCCCTCGGCGGCGCGGCTGGCGGGTGCCTTTGCCAATCTCGGCGCCATGGTGGAGGCGGTATTCCCGCGCGGCCATGTATTGAGGCTTTGCCGCTATCTCAGTAAGGCCTATCGCTATCGCCCGCTGGATGGGGCGGCCTCTCTTTCCGAGGCGATTGTGGCAGCAAAGCCTGACCGCGTGATACCTTGTGACGACCGCGCCTTATCACTGCTCTTGTCCCTTTCGGAATTTTCCCCGCTCCTGGAAACCTCCCTTGGCCCGCGCGGTGCTTACGAGGTCCTCACCGCGCGCGCGCCTTCCATCGCGGCGGCGCGGGAGATCGGTGTGTGCGCGCCCTTGACCTTGGCGGTCGAAAGCCGCGCCACCTTGCGGGATGCCCTTTACGAGGTTGGGCTTCCTTGCGTGATGAAAGCCGATGGAAGCTGGGGCGGCGGCGGGGTGAAATTCGTCTCCAGTTTTGGTGAGGCGACGCGCGCCTATGACGAGCTTGAAGGCCCGCCCAACCGCTTGCGCAGCTTGGCGCGGGCCATGATGCGGGGTGATGCGCATTTTCTTCTGGAAGCGCGTAATCCCTTGCCGTCGCGCGTAAATGTCCAGGCGCTGGTGCCCGGAAAGCCCGCCACCTCGGTTTTCGCCGCGCGCGAGGGCCAAGTACTCGCTGCGTTGCATATGGATGTGCTGTCCTGGAGCGGCGATACCGGCCCTGCGAGCCTGATGGCGCGGGTGGATGACCCGGTGATGCAGATCGCCTGCGAAAAGATCGCCAAGCGCTTTGCCCTGAACGGTCTTATCGGGCTCGATTTCATGCGCGATGCCCAAGGCGCGCCGCATCTCATCGAGGTCAATCCGCGTGCCACCCAGATCTGTCATCTGGCACTCAACGCTGACCTGCCCGCTGCGCTTTTGGGTGCGCTTGCCCGTGATCCGGTCACGACGGGACGTCAGATCGCGCTTTTCCCGCAGCTTCTTTCGGCGGGGATTCTGCCGCATACGATTTACCAGGATATCCCTTACGACGACCCGGCGGTGCTGGCTGAGGTGGCTGGCGCTCTTCTGCCGGAAGCCGAGGCGTTGTGCGAAATCGGCGAATTTCTGCGCCCGGATTATGCCCCGCCCATTCACCGTAAATCGGCCTGATTTGCTTACCGTTAACTAAATCCTCAGCGCTGCGCCCTTAAATCGCTGGGCAGGCTGGCGAATGCATGTCTAATCACGAACCAAACAAGGCTGTGACCGCGCCTCCCGAAGCCGTTTTCGGCTTTGGTGATTTTGTGCGCGTGGTGCGGGCACGGGCGGGGCTCATCCGTCTCGTGACGCTGGCCGTGTTGGTTGCGACAGCCGTGGTGATGTTCGCTCTGCCGACGCTCTATTCCACCTCGGCGGTGGTGATGCTGGATCAGCGCAAGAATGCGGTGGCCGATGCAGCAACGGTACTGTCGTCACTGCCAACCGACCCCTCTTCGGTCCAGAACCAGATCCATGTGCTGGCTTCGCGCGACCTTGCGCTGAAGGTGATCGAAAAATTGCATTTGGATGCTGATCCAGAATTCAATCCGGCGCTTGGCGGCGGGCAGAGCTTGAATCCCTTGCAGCTCTTGCGCGGCGCTCCTGCGGCCAGCGGACCCGGCAATCGCGATCAGATCGTTTCGGCCTTTCTCTCCCGCCTGGATGTCTCCAGCCTTGGCGTCTCGACGTCGATCGAAGTCACCTTCACGTCCAAGGACCCGGAAAAAGCGGCACGGATCGCCAATACGCTGGCGGAGAGCTATACCGAGACCCTCACCGCCGCCAAAGTTTCGGCGGCGCGCAAAGCGGCAGGCTGGCTCACCGAACGCATGCATCAGCTCGCCACCCAGGTGCAGCAGCAGGAATCGGCGATCGAGCTCTATAAAGCCGAGCACGACATTGTGGAATCCCAGCCCGGCACCTCGCTCACGGATCAGCAATTGGTGGCGATCAATACCCAGCTTGTGAATGCCCAATCCGAGCTTGCCGAGAAGCGCGCGGCGTATGATCGGGTCGCGGCGCTCGCCAAGACCGGCAATGGTGCGGCGGTGACCCCCGTCGTCTCCAATAAGATGATTGGCGATCTGCGCGCTCAAGAGGCCGAGCTTGTGCGCCAGGAAGCCGATCTGGCCTCCCGTTATGGCCCCAACCATCCCAAGATGGCCGCCATTCGCAACGAAAAACGCGACCTCGCCGCCAAGATCGATCGCGAAGTCACGGGCATCGCCGGGTCCATGGAAAGTGATCTCGCCGTCGCCAAGGCCCATGTTGGTGCCATCGAGGCGAGCCTTGCCCGTGTCAGCCGCCAAGCCCGCCAGGATGCGCAATCGCGTGTCCGGCTCAATGCCATGCAGGCCAATCTCGCCTCCACCCGCACCATGTATGAAAGCTTTGTGCAGCGCCTTCGCGCGGTTCAGGATCAGGATGATATCCAGCTCCCCGAGGCTGAGGTGATCTCGACCGCGCCCGTGCCGGTGGCGCCGTCCGCACCGCATCGCAAGCTCTTCATCGCAGCCTCGCTCCCGGGCGGGCTTCTTCTCGGCGTTCTTCTGGCCCTGGTCCTGGAACGGTTCGGAGCCCCGCTGGCGCCCCGTTCCACGCCGGAACGGGTGGTAGCGCCCCGGCCTGCCATGCAGCCCTTCCAAGCCCCCGCCATGGCCCTTGCTGGCACTTCCGCTCTCAGCCCCGAGCTTGACCGCGCCGCTCGGAATTTCGTGCGCCCGCGCGGCGCGGCACCGCAAAAGCCCGCCAAGCCAGTGGTGCTTCCGCCCGTTCTGGCCGAATTGGCCGGTTCGGCCGACATGCGCCTTGCCGATTGGGTTTTAGATAACCCGGCTTCTCCCTATGCCTTGGCGCTGAATACGCTTTTAGAGGCCCTGATGCCCCATCGCGATGCAGTGGGGCGGGTGGTGGCGGTCGCCGCGCCGGCGGCCGAGGCCTCCAAATCAGTAGCTCTTTTGGCGCTTGGCCGGGTGGCGGCGACCCGGGGCGTGCGCACCGTGCTTTTGGATGCTGATCTTGGGCGCTTGGTTCCGGCAAGCCCGCAAACCGGGCTTTCCGCCTATCTGGCTGGCCAGCCGCTGGCCTCGCTCCTGCGCAAGGACCAGCGCACCCATCTTCAGGTGATGGCGGCGAGCGGGCCGGTTTGGGCCGATCCCCGGGCGGATGGGCTCCTTCTGGCCCTGAAGCAGCATTTCGATCTGATTCTGATCGATGCCCCTGTGCCCCAGATCCCGGGACCCTGGCCTAAACTCGGCCATTTGGCGGATTCGGTTGTGATTTATGCGCCCGCCAAGGCCGCGCAGGCCCAATTGGACGGCGCACTGCGCTCGCTAGTCGCAATGAGCGTTGCCGCCAAAGGGCTCATTTTGGCCGCGTAAGTTGCTGAAAACTTTGACGCAATCGGCTCCCACTGGGGGTCTTTTTTGTGTCCGCCAGATTAACCTGTCGAATTATTTTATTGAGATTGCGGCAAGATATGGATACGCGATGCGCCGGTCTTGCTATCAGCATCCCCGTTTCGATCCACCGTAACAAAGCGAACTCCCATGAGCGAACTGTCTCCTCCGCCGACGCGTACGAGCTTCGTTGGCGGGCTGCCCCCCATCGCCAAGCAGGCGGCGATTGGTGCGGGCATTTTCGTCGTTGCAGCATTGCTGGGCTGGGTTGGCCGCGGCGTGCTGGCCGGCGCCCCCGACGTGCCCTCCATGCTGGTCTATCAGGACTGGCGCCTGTCTTGCCCGGCCCGCAAGGACAAAGATGCCAACTGCCGCATGAGCCAGGACATCATCGACTCCAAGTCCGGTCAGTCGGTGGCGAGCTTGGTCCTCTTCAAGGAAGTGGCCAAGGACACCAAGAAAGAATCGACCGTTCTGGCCGTCAACGTGCCGCTTGGCGTGTTGCTTGAGCCGGGCGTCGGTCTGAAGTTCGGCAACGATCTCAAGACCTATCCCTATAAGACCTGCCTGGAAGGCGGCTGCCTGGCCACCGTCCCGGCGGATGAAGCGCTGATCAAGTCGGTCGCCACCACCGATGACGCGGCCATCTCGGTCGCCCGTCTCGATGGCAAGACGGTGCAGCTGCCCTTCTCGACGAAGGGTTTTGCCGACGCGCGTAAGGCGTTCAAGAACTTCGAAGCGAAGCGTTCCTCCTGGTTCTGGAGACTGTGGTCATGAAATCTTTCCGTATTGCCTTTGCCTTTGCCGCAGCGCTCCTCGCCGCGCCTGCCATCGCGCAGGATGCCGGTCCGCAAAAGCCCATGCAGCCGAGTGAAGAGAAGCTGTTCAAGGATTGGACGGTTCGCTGCTTCCCGGTGCCGTCGCCGTCGCCGTGCGAAATGATCGAAGTGCGCGTCGCCAAGAAGACTGGCCAGCGCATCCTCGGCGTTCTTCTGGCTTATGTTCCGGCCCGCAACGCCCACATTCTGCAGATCTCGGTGCCGCTCGGCATCTCGATCCAGAACGGCCTTGTCATCAATGCCGACACCTACAAGTCGCCGGTCCTGAAGTATCGCCGCTGCGATCAGATGGGCTGCTATGTTGAGGCGGCGGTGGGCGATGATGTGATCGGCCAGCTCTCCAAGGCGACCAAAGCCGAAACCCAGATCGTCACCGTTGATGGCCGTAAATTCAATCTGGTCTTTTCGCTGGATGGCTTCAACGAAGCGCATAACACGCTCGTCGAGCTGACCAAGGCAAAGGCCAAGGCTCCGGCTGCCGCCCCCGCCGCTCAGTAAGGCTGGCGCGGTAAATTTATCGTCATGCGAATACCAAGGGCGCGCGGAGAAATCCGGGCGCCCTTCTTCTTTCGCGACAATTACGACAAAGTGACCGGAAATTCCTTTGCTATCCGACGGGTTGGCGCTGCCGCTCCGTTAGACAGCCTATGAGCCGAGCATCCGGACCGAGCATGAGCAACCAGAATTTCGAAGCCGATCAGGCGCGCCGTAATTTCAATGAAGCCCGCCACCGCTTCGGCACCTCGCCGCAGGAGCAAAAGGGCTGGGTTTCGCGCCATATCCCGGGCGGGCCAAAGATCCTTTGGATTCTGCTGATTGTTCTTCTGGTGGCGTTGTTTGTCTGGTGGATACTGCCCGGCAAATCCCGTTCCATGCCGCGTGGCATGATGGGCGGTCCGCAGCCGGTAGGCGTCGCCACGGTGCAAAAAGGCCCGATTGATGTGACGCTCAATGCGCTTGGCACGGTGACCCCGCTCGCCACCGTCAGCGTCCGTCCGCAAGTTTCGGGCACGATCATCCGCTTCTCTTTTAAAGAAGGGCAGATGGTGAAGGCTGGCGATGTTCTCGCCGAGATTGATCCGCGCCCCTTCCAGGCCTCGCTCAGTCAGGCCCAAGGCGCTCTCACGCGCGATCAGGCAAGCCTCGCCAATGCGCGCCTCGAATTGAAGCGTCAGAAATCGCTGATGGCAGCCAATGCGACCAGCCAGCAGAATGTCGATAACCAGATTGCCGCCGTCAAACAGTATGAAGGCACGGTGATCTCGGATCAGGCCAATGTCACCTCGGCCCAGGTCAATCTTGGCTACACCAAGGTTTCGTCACCTGTGGCGGGGCGCGCCGGTATTCGTGGTGTGGATGTCGGCAATTTCGTCAGCGCCGGTCAGACCACCGCGATTGTTACCGTGACCCAGATCACGCCGATTTCGGTGCTTTTCACCATTCCCGAAGATCAGGTCCATGCCGTGCTCGAGCGCTTCAACGCGGGCGAGGGGATGCAGGTGGATGTCTATGATCGCGCCCAGGCGGAGCACCTCGCCACCGGCCGCCTCACGGCGGTGGATAGCTATGTCGATACCTCGACCGGTACGGTGAAGCTGCGCGCCATGTTCGCCAATGATGACGGCCAGCTTTTTGCCAATCAGTTTGTTAATGTCCGCCTGCTTGTAAACACGCTGCAGGGTCAGGTCATCATTCCGGCTGCCGCCGTGCAGCGTGGCGCCAGCGGCACCTTTGTGTTTGTCGTCCGCAACGACGATACCGATAAGTCCAAAAAGGTCGTCACCATGCGCGCCATCAAGACCGGCGTGCAGCAGGGCGATAAGGTGGCAGTGCTCTCCGGACTTAATCCGGGTGAAACCGTGGTGACCGATGGCGGTGATCGTCTGCGCGATGGCGCTGAAGTCTCGATCCCGACCGGCCAGGCCGTGAAGGATGTGGCGGCGCCGTCTGGTTCGGGCGCGCCCTCCGGCATGAGCGAAAAGGAACGCGCCGAGCGCCGCGCCAAATTCCTCGCGGCTTGCGGCGCCGATCTCAAGAAATACTGCGCGGGCGCGACCGGGCGTGAAGCCATGATGTGCATGGCAGAGCATCGCGACGATGTTTCCGACACCTGCAAAACCGCGATGAAATCGATGCGCCGCCGCGGCCCAGGCGGTGGTCCTGGCGGCCGTCCCCCGGGCGGACCGTAAGGGCGGATAAAGGCCATGAACCCTTCAGCGCCTTTTATCACCCGCCCGGTGGCGACGTCTCTTTTGATGATCGCCATCTTCCTCCTGGGCGTGCTCGGCTATCAGTTCCTGCCGCTCTCGGCGTTGCCCCAGGTGGATTATCCCACCATCCAGGTGCAGACCTTTCTGCCGGGTGCCAGTCCGGACGTGATGACGACCTCCGTCACCGCGCCATTGGAGCGCCAGTTCGGCCAGATGCCGGGCTTGAAGCAGATGTCGTCCATCTCCTCGGGCGGCGCTTCGATCATCACCTTGCAATTCGATCTGTCGCTGTCGCTCGATATCGCCGAACAAGAAGTGCAGGCCGCGATCAATGCCAGCAGCAACTTGCTGCCCTCCAGCCTTCCGGCCCCGCCGATCTATAATAAGGTCAATCCGGCTGACGCGCCGATCCTGACGCTTGCCGTTCATTCCAAGACCAAAACCCTCACCGATCTCGAGAACCTCGCCGAAACTCGTATCGCGCAGAAGATCTCGCAAATTTCCGGCGTTGGCCTTGTCTCCATCAATGGCGGCCAGCGTCCCGCCGTGCGTGTGCGCGCCAATATCCAGGCGCTCGCCCATTACGGCCTCAATATCGACGATCTTCGCACCACGATTTCGAACGCCAATACCAACGCCCCCAAAGGCAGTTTCGACGGGCCGAGCCGCTCCTACACCATCAACGCCAACGACCAGATCCAAGACCCCAACGATTATAAGAAGATCGTGGTTGCCTATAAGAACGGCGCACCGGTCTACCTCTCGGATGTGGCGAGCGTCGATAACAGCGCCGAGAACACCAAGCTCGCGAGCTGGATGAACACCACGCCTGCGATCATTCTCAACATTCAGCGCCAGCCGGGCGCCAATGTGATCCAGGTCGCTGACAAGGTGAAATCGATCCTGAAGGATATCGAGGCGGGGCTGCCCGGCTCGGTTCAGGTTGATGTCGTCACCGACCGTACCAACACCATCCGCGCCTCGGTTGCCGATGTGCAGTTCGAGTTAGCGCTTGCCGTCGTGCTGGTCGTGCTGGTGATCTTCGTATTTCTGCGCAACGTCTCGGCGACCTTCATTCCCTCGCTCTCGGTGCCGCTTTCCATCGTCGGCACTTTCGCGGCGATGTATCTCTTCGGCTATTCGCTCAATAACTTGTCACTGATGGCGCTCACCATCGCGGCGGGCTTCGTGGTCGACGATGCGATCGTGATGATCGAGAACATCACCCGCTATCTCGAAAAAGGCATGTCGCCGTTCGAGGCGGCAATGAAGGGCGCGGGCGAAATCGGCTTCACCATTGTGTCGCTGACCATTTCGCTGATCGCGGTGCTGATCCCGCTCCTCTTCATGCAAGAGGTGGTGGGGCGCTTGTTCCGCGAATTTGCCGTCACGCTCGCCATCACCATCCTGATCTCGGCGGTGGTATCCCTCACGCTCGTGCCGATGCTTTGCGCCAAGCTTTTGCGCCATAGGAACGAGAACCGCCCGATGAGCCCCCTCGCGCGCAAATCGGAAGAATATTACGAGCGCCTGGTCGCGGCTTATGACCGCGGCCTGATCTGGGTTCTGGATCACCAGCGCTTCACGCTGATGGTTACAGTCGGCACGCTGGTCTTCACCGTCTTTCTTTATGCGGTGATCTCCAAGGGCTTCTTCCCGATGCAGGATACCGGGCTGGTGCAGGGCATGAGCCAGGCCGGGCCCACCGTCTCCTTTGCCGAGATGAGCAAGCGCCAAGAAGCGCTCGCCGCCGAACTGATGAAAGACCCCGACGTCGCCGGGCTTTCCTCTTTCATCGGCGTGGATGGCACCAACACTACCCTCAATACCGGCCGCTTCCTGATCAATCTGAAACCCAAGGAAGATCGCTCCTCCAGCTTCTCCGATATTCTGGCAAGGCTTTCGGACACCTCTAAGCGCGTTACCGGCATCTCGCTTTATCTGCAGCCGGTGCAGGACCTCACCATCGACGCCACGGTCGGTCGGGCGCAATACAGCATCGTGCTGGAAGATGCCTCCACCGCGGTCTTGAACCAGTGGGTGCCGCGCCTCGTCGCCGAGATGCAGAAGCAGCCCGAGCTTGCCAATGTCTCGAGCAATTTCACCGATAAGGGACTTTCGGCTTATATCAATGTGGATCGCGACAGTGCCGCCCGTTTCGGCATTACCGCGGCTACCATCGATAACGCGCTCTATGACGCTTTCGGTCAGCGCATCATCTCGACTATCTTCACCCAGTCGAACCAGTATCGCGTGATCCTGGAATCGGGCGGGCCCGAGCAGAAATCGCTCGCCGCGCTGAACGACATCTATCTGCCGTCCTCCGGTGGCGGGCAGGTGCCGCTTTCCTCTATTGCCAAGGTCGAGGAAAAGCTCGCGCCACTCGAGAACGACCATCTCGGCCAATTCCCGGCGGCCACCATCTCCTTCGACGCGGCGCCCGGCTATGCGCTTGGCACGGCGGTGGAGGCGGTGAAGAAGGCTGAGGCCAATGCGAAGATCCCGGGCTCGATCAATTCGGCCTTCCAGGGCTCGGCGCTCGCCTTCCAGTCGACACTCGGCAATGAGGTGCTCCTGATCCTCGCCGCCATCGTTACGGTCTATATCGTGCTGGGCGTGCTCTATGAGAGTTTCATTCACCCGGTGACGATCCTCTCCACCCTGCCGTCTGCCGGCATCGGCGCACTGCTCGCCCTGATGGTCACCGGTAACGAGCTCAACATCGTTTCCATCATCGGCATCATTCTTCTCATCGGTATTGTGAAGAAGAACGCCATCATGATGATCGACTTTGCGCTCGAGGCTGAACGCCATGAAGGCAAAACCGCGCGCGAGGCGATCTATCAAGCCGCGCTCCTGCGCTTCCGTCCCATCATGATGACCACCATGGCCGCCATGCTGGGTGCTCTGCCCTTGATGATCGGATCGGGCACGGGCTCTGAACTGCGCCACCCGCTCGGGCTTTCCATCGTCGGTGGGTTGTTGGTCAGCCAGCTTCTGACCCTCTTCACGACGCCGGTGGTCTACATTTACTTCGATGAGATGGTGACGCGTTTCCGCCGTCGCAAGGGTGGGGCTGCCGCATGAATCTCAGCCGCCCCTTCATCGAGCGTCCGGTCGCCACCACGCTTCTGACGATGGGTTTGGCGCTGGCGGGATTGGTGGCCTATTTCCTCCTGCCTGTGGCGCCACTCCCCAGCGTCGACATGCCTGTCATATTCGTCCAGGCGAGCATGGCGGGGGCGAGTCCCGAAACCATGTCGACCAGCGTGGCGACACCTCTGGAGCGCCATCTCGGTACCATCGCGGGCGTCAATGAGATGACGTCCTCGTCCTCAACCGGCTCCACCCGCATCGTGCTGCAGTTTGATATGAAGCGCGACATCGATGGGGCGGCGCGCGACGTGCAGGCGGCGATTGTGGCGGCGCGGGCTGATCTTCCCACCGCGCTCAGGTCCAATCCGACCTATCGCAAAATGAACCCGGCGGACCAGCCGGTAATGATCCTGGCCTTGACCTCGGACACGCTGACGCCGGGCCAAATCTATGACGCCGCCTCCACCATCCTTTCGCAGAAGCTCAGCCAGGTTTCCGGCATCGGTCAGGTGCAGGTCTCCGGTTCCTCCTTGCCGGCGGTGCGCGTTGATCTGAACCCGCGCGCGCTCTTCAAATACGGCATCGGTCTTGAGACCGTGCGCGCCGCCTTGAGCGCGGCCAATGCCAATGCCCCCAAAGGTGCCCTCGAAGTTGGCCCCAAGCGCTATCAGGTCTATGTCAACGACCAGGCGCGCACCGCCAATGACTTCAAGACTCTCATCGTTGCTTATCGTAACGGCGCGGCGGTCCGGCTCCAGGATGTCGCCAATGTCAGTGACGGCGTGGAGGACATTCGCAATCTTGGTATGGCCAATGGCAAGCCAGCGGTGCTGGTCATCCTCACCCGCCAGCCTGGCGCCAACATCATCGAGACAGTCGATAATGTGAAGAAGGTCCTGCCGGTGTTGCAGGCCTCGCTGCCGCCAGCGGTGCATGTGGATGTCGCCAACGACCGCACGCTTTCGATCCGTGCCTCGGTCACCGATGTGCAGATCACCATGGGCATCGCAGTGCTCCTGGTGATGGTTGTGGTCTATCTGTTCCTGCGCAACGGGCGCGCAACCATCATCCCCTCCGTGGCGGTGCCGCTCTCCATCCTCGGCACTTTCGGGGTGATGTATATCGCGGGCTTCACCATCGACATCCTGTCCTTGATGGCGCTGACCGTAGCGACGGGGTTCGTGGTCGACGACGCCATCGTGGTCTTGGAAAATGTCACACGCCATATCGAAGGCGGCATGCCGCGCCTGCAGGCGGCGCTGGTCGGCACCGGCGAGGTCGGCTTCACCGTCCTCTCCATGAGCATGTCGCTGATCGCGGTCTTCATCCCGATCCTTCTCTATGGCGGCCCCATCGGCAAGCTGTTCCAGGAATTCGCGGTGGTGCTGGCGGCCTCGGTGCTGATCTCGATGGTGATTTCGCTTACCACCACGGCGATGCTCTGCGGCCATCTCGACCTTAAGCATGGCGAGGGCAAACAAGGCTGGCTGCTCAATGCTTCCGAACGCTTCTTCGAGGCCATGCGCAGCGTCTATACGCGCAGCCTCGGCTGGGCGCTCAACAACCCGCGTGTCTTCGTGTTCTGCTTCTTCGCGACGCTGGGGCTGACCATTTTCCTCTTTGGCAAGATGCCCACCAGTTTGATGCCCGCCGAAGATACCGGCCAAATCCAGGGCAATATCCGCGCTGATCAGTCGATTTCCTTCCAATTGATGCAGGGCAAGTTTCAGTCCTTTGTCCAGATCATCGCGAAGGACCCGGCGGTGCAAAGCGTGGTGGGCTTTACCGGCGGTGGCGGTGGCCCGCGCGGGGGCGGCACCAATTCGGCCTCGGTCTTCATCCAGCTTAAGCCGATCAATGACCGTGGCGGGCTATCGACCGATGATGTGGTCGATCGTCTGCGCAAGAAGCTCACCGGCATCGCGGGGGCGCGCATCAGCCTGATGGGCGCGCGGAATTTCCGCACCGGCGGGCGCTCATCGGATTCTTTCTATCAATATGCCATGCTGGGCGAGAGCATCGAAGATCTCGACAAATGGGTGCCCAAGATTGTCGACGCCTTGTCTGCCTTACCGGAGTTCGAGGACGTCAACTCCGACCGTCAGGATGCCGGGCTCGAGGTGCAACTTTCCATCGACCGTCAGGCAGCAGCGCGGCTGGGCATTTCCACCACTCAGATCACCTCGACCCTCTACGACGCCTTCGGGCAGCGCCAAGTTTCGACCATCTATGAAGACATGAACCAGTATCATGTCGTCATGGGCGTGGCGCCGGAATTTTGGCAGAGCCCGGAAACGTTGAAGGACATCTATGTTTCCAAAGCGGGCGGTGCGGTGTCGGGCAGCCAGGCGACCGCTGCGGTGGCAAGCACGGTGACGGCGCCGGCCGGCTCCACGGCTGCGGGCACGACGGCGGATGCCTCCGCCGATAGCCGCCGCAATCAGCAGCTCAACGCCCTGGTCTCCACCGTGAGCGGCTCCGCCTCCACGGCTTCGGCGCTTTCCACTTCCAAAGAAACCATGGTGCCGCTCTCGGCTTTCACAAGCTATGGGCCGGGGCTGACGCCGCTCTCCATCGGTCACCAAGGCCCCTTCGTGGCGACGACGATTTCCTTCAACCTCGCCAAAGGCAAGACGCTGGGCGATGCGGTCGCGGCCATCAACAAAACCATGGCTGATCTTCATGTGCCGCAAAGCATCCATGGCGAGTTCGGCGGTAATGCGCGGCTGTTCCAGCAGAACACCGGCAATATGGGCATTCTCATCCTCACCGCCATCATCGCGGTCTACATCATCCTGGGTGTGCTCTATGAGAGCCTGATCCATCCCATCACGATCATTTCTACCTTGCCGTCTGCGGGGCTCGGCGCGCTGATCGCACTCTTGGTGGCGCGCAAGTTCAACGATGCCATCGATCTCAACATCATCTCCGAGATCGGTCTTATCCTGCTCATCGGCATCGTGAAGAAGAACGCCATCATGATGGTGGATTTCGCATTGGATGCGGAGCGCCGCCGCGGCCTCACCCCGCGCGAGGCGATCTATGAAGCCTGTCTTTTGCGTTTCCGCCCGATCATGATGACGACCTTCGCTGCCATTCTGGGCGCGCTGCCATTGGCTTTCGGCTTTGGTACCGGCGCAGAGCTGCGCCAGCCGCTCGGTATCGCGATTGTGGGCGGGCTGATGGTCAGCCAGCTTCTGACGCTCTACACGACGCCGGTCATTTATCTCTACATGGATCGCTTCCGGCTTTGGGCCGGGCGGCGCTGGAACCGCTTCTACGCCCGTCTCCTGGGCGATCCCATTCAGGATGCGGCGGAGTAACCCGCCAATAAAAAAGGCCCCGGACATCGGGGCCTTTTCTTTTATGCGGTGTTCGATTTTTAGAAATCCGGCGTGTCGCCGTCCGAAGTATCGGGCATGCCGTTGCGAATTTCTGAATTGCGATACTGGCGATAGAGGCTGCGCGTTGTGGCATAGACGTCGATCGAGGTACGTTCGATCTGATCCAGCGTATCGATATTGCGGGCACGGAAATCCAGGATCGAAACGCCGGAGCGCACCGCATACCAGGTGTCGGAGCCATGGAAGCGGATATAGGTGGTCGGATCCATGAAGGTGTCGGCTACGCGGCCGGCGAGATCACGCGGCGGATTCGGGCCCATGAAGGGCAGCACCAGATAGGGGCCTTCGCCGACGCCATAGACGCCGAGAGTCTGGCCGAAATCCTCATCGTGGTCGGGAATGCCGATCATGCTCGCCGCATCGACAAGACCGCCGATGCCCAGCGTGGTGTTGACCACGAAGCGGAACATGGTCTGACCCGCACGTGAGCCTTCGCCTTGCAGAACGTCATTGGCGAAAACCACGGGCTTATCGAGGTTGGTCAGGAAATTGTGCACGCCGGTACGGGCTGGCTGGGGCACGACGTAATTGTACGCCTTGGCCACCGGCTTGGCGAAATTGTTGTCGATCTTGGTATTGAGCCGGGTGATGGCGCGGTTGGTCGGCTCATAGGGGTCATTCTGGGCAAGCGAAGCTGGGTCGCTCGTCTGCGCGCAACCCGCGACCAAAACGGCCATCGCCACCATACCCAAAAGCTGCTGTCGCATCATAACCCCACTGGGACCTTCTCATCATCTGGCGCCGCACACTAAGTCGACAATGTGCAACGCCGAGATGAATATCGGGTTTCATCTGTTCCCCTTCAAGGGGGATCACCCCTTAGATTCCCGCATACCAGCTATAGCCCTGGTCTTCCCAATAGCCGCCGCGGCCTCCGCCGATACCATCAAGCGCCGATACAAGCTCGATTTTATTGATGTATTTCGCCATTTTATAGCCGAGTTGGCGCTCCGCCCGAAGTCGCACCGGCGCACCATTGGCAATTGGCAATGGCCGTTCATTAAGCTCATAAGCGAGAATTGTTTGCGGGTGCGTGGCCTCGAGAAGGTCGAGACTCTCGTAATAAAGCTGTGGTACCTCCTCGGGACCGGCCATATTGTCTGCGCAGTAAAAGACGACGTAACGGGCCGCCGCTTTTGGCTTTGCCGCAGCCAGAACGCTCGCCAAGGGTGTGCCCTTCCATTGCCCTATGCAGCTCCAGCCCTCAACGCAATCATGACGCGTTATCTGCGTGCGGGCGGGAAAGGCTTTCAGCGCATCCAGGGTCAGTAACAGCGGCCGTTCCACTAAGCCCATAACGGGAATCTTCCAGTTCTTAAAACCGTTTGCGGCGTGGCTGCTATAATTCTCCCCTTCGGGGCGAAGCGTGCCGTTGGCGCGGAAGACCGGCGCGATATCGGCCTTACTGAATTCCGGCGCCAAGGCATGGCCGCCTGCGAAAAGCCGCTGGGCGCGCCGCGTCAGATGTTCCACCTCATGTAAGAGATCAGACACCCACCGCTTTTCGGAAAGCCGCGAGCAGCCTGCAAGGCCGACTCCGAGTAAGCCAAGGCTCGCCCCGGCGCGGGTCAGAAATTTACGACGACCATCATTGCGCTCCTCAGCCATGGTCTTCCTCCGTCACCCGATACCGGCCCGTAATCATGGATCTCAAATTGTTCCAGGCGCCCGACAAAATCACCATGGCGATATGGATGAGGAAAAATCCGAAAAACGAAAAGGCACAGAGAAAGTGAATGGTGCGGGCGCTTTGCCGTCCGCCAAACAACGCCAATAGTCCAGGCACGGCGGCATCCATGGTCGGCGACATGGTGAGCCCGGTCAGTAAGACGAGCGGCCCAAGCCCGAAGATCACGACCGTGTAGGAAATCTTTTGCAGCACGTTGTAACGGGCGGTGTGGGCGAAGCGCAGCCTGAGATGATCCAGAATATCGCGCGGCAGGGCACGCCAATCCTCCCCTTTGGGAAGGAGGTCGCGGGTCAGATGTCGGCGGGCGACGGCCCAAAGCGCGAAAACAAGCCCGTTGAGAATGAAGATCCAGGCAAAGGCGAAATGCCAAAGCCGCCCCATCGCCAGCCATTGCGGGCCGGGCAGGGTGGCCCAGGCGGGAAAGCCGCGCGCCGTGACCATTCCTTCGCTCTCAGAGGCGCCGAACAGCCCCGTGGTGTTGAAGGCGCGGTCCCCGATAGTGGTCACGCCCTTGATCCCATTCGCCCCCTCCTCAGCCGTCATGGAGAGCAGGGGGTGGTCGAAATCGGAGGTTTTGCCCCAGTAAAGCGCCGGGTGGGCATTGAAAATCTGCAGCCCGCTCATGAAAAGGACGATGAGACAACCGGCATTGATCCAGTGGGAAAGGCGCACCACCAGCGTGTGGCGCTCGACCAGCGGCCCCGCCGGGCCGCGGATTTTGGCCCAAAAGCCTTTCATCTGTTGCCCCTCCTAGCCTGCACGAATATTCTGGCATCGTAACAGCGCCCGGCCGGCCTTGCGATGCGTTGCCACCGGTAGACTGTCGTGAATAGACATTCGTTTGGCGGGCTGTTTAGTTACACCACAGTGACCCAGCCAGGGTCCGAGCCCAGGAACTTCCCCATGTCCAAGCCCCTCCATCTCGATCCCGACCGTTTCTTTCAAGCTGATGGCGTTACCGGTAACATTGCGCGCCGGCTCTTCGCCGAGATCGAAAATCTTCCGATCATTTCTCCCCATGGCCATACCGACCCGTCCTGGTTCGCGAACGACACGCCGTTCGAGGATGCGACCAGCCTCTTTCTCTGGCCGGACCACTACGTCCATCGCATGCTCTACAGCCAGGGAATCAAGCTGACCCAACTGGGCATGGCGCCCAAGGGCGGCACCGCCGAGCCCGACCGCCGCAAGGCCTGGAAGATTTTCGCCGAGCATTATTATCTCTTCCGCGGCACCCCCTCGCGCACCTGGCTCGACCACGCTTTCTCGACCGTGTTTGGCATTGACGTGCGCCTGGATGGCGAGACTGCCGATCACTATTACGATGTGATCAAGGAGAAGCTGGCGACGCCCGCGTTCAAGCCGCGCGCCCTCTTCAAGCGCTTCAACATCGAGCTTCTGGCGACCACCGAAGGCGCCACCGATCCCTTGGTGCATCATCAGAAGATCAAGAAGGAATGGGATGGCCGTGTCATCACCACCTTCCGCCCCGATGGCGTGGTCAATCCCGATATCGATGGCTTTGCCAAGAACATGGCCGATCTCGCCGAGATCACTCATGAAGACGTTGCCACCTGGAAAGGCTATCTCGCCGCGTTGAGGAACCGCCGCCAGTATTTCCGCGAAATGGGCGGCGCGACTGCGACCGATCATGGTCATCCCACGCCGATCACCGCCGATTTGCCGGAAGTGGAATGCCAGCGCATGCTCGATCGCGCCCTAAAGGGTGCGTTGACGCCGACCGAGGCTGAGATGTTCCGCGGCCAGATGCTGACCGAGATGGCGCTGATGTCCATCGAAGACGGCATGACCATGCAGATTCACCCCGGCTCTTTCCGCAATCACAATGCGGAACTTTTCGCGGGCTATGGCCCGGATCGCGGCGCCGATATCCCGATGCGCGCCTCTTATGTCGATAATCTGAAGCCCTTGCTCGACAAGGTCGGCAATCGCAGCGATCTCACCATCCTGCTCTTCACCCTGGATGAATCGAACTACGCGCGCGAGCTGGCCCCGCTTGCTGGTCACTATCCCTGCCTGACGCTGGGCCCGGCATGGTGGTTCCATGATTCACCGGAAGGCATGATCCGCTTCCGTCGCAACTGCACGGAAACGGCTGGCTTCTACAACACCGCAGGCTTCAACGACGATACCCGCGCCTTCCTCTCCATCCCGGCTCGCCATAACGTCGCCCGCCGCATGGATTGCGTCTATCTCGCCGAGCTTGTCGCCACCAAGCGCTTGCCGGAAGAGGAGGCGGTCGAAGTCGCCAAGGCGCTTGCTTACGATCTGCCGAAAAAGGCCTATCACCTCTAGGCCCACAGTTAAGCCAACAAAAAAGCCCTCGCCGAAAGGCGGGGGCTTTTTCTTATCAGCTTTCAGGAAACGCTTATTTCTTCGCTTTTTTGGCCGCTTCCGCTTCGGCTGCAGCTTTGGCTTCCACCGCCTTCTGGGCGTCGGCGAGCTTATCCTTCAGGAATTGGCGGTCAGGATCGAGCGACACGGCATCTTTCAGCTTCTCCACCGCACCCGCCGGATCATCCTTCATCAGCAATTGCGCTTGAGCGACATCGAGGTTGATGCGCGCCGACTTATTGTCGGGCTGTACCTTCAAGACTTCCTCGAATTTGGCCACAGCGCCCGCGTAATCACCCGCTTTCAGCGCAGCAATACCATCGGCATTGGTCTTCTGGCCTTTGATGGCCATAAGATTGTCCTTGGCGGCCTGGAAGTTCGGCATCAGCGTCAGGGCTTCTTCCAGGTAGGCCACGGCGGCGGCATCGTTCTTGGCCTCGTGTTTGGCGACGGCGGCGGAGTTCAGCGTGCGCGCCGCGTTTTCCTTGAAGGATTTGTTCTTGGGCGCCAGTTGCAAAGCTTCGCGGTGCTTAAGCACGGCGTCGTCGAATTTGCCCGCTGCTTCCAGATCCAGCGCGGCGATTTCCGCGTCATCGGCGGCCGCTGAGCCGGCATAGGCGCTGTGCCAGCCCGTCACTGGTGCTGCCGCCAGAACTGCGGCAAGGCCAAGAATTTTAATCGAAATCCGCATAGCAATCTCCCCCGTTCCAGATTTTGTGGTTCCGGTTTTCCGAGCCGGAATTTTAGTGCAGTGTGTTTGCCTCGGCCACGCAGGCGACAATTATGTCGCATGGGGCCGGAGCGCCACGAGGCTTTCGCGTTCGGGCGCTATTATTCGGGTCCATTCGACAACAGAGGTGAGCCTATGCACATCCAGACAAGCTTCCTTTTCGATCTTGACGGGACGCTGGTCGACAGCGTGTACCAGCACGTGCTGGCCTGGATGGAGGCGCTGGATGCCGAAGGCGTCGATCTCTCCGTCTGGCGCATTCACCGCAAGATCGGCATGAGCGGGGGCCTGTTCGTCGATCAGTTCCTGCGTGAGACCGGTCTCACTACCACGCCGGAGCTCTTGAACCGCCTGCGCGAGCGCCACGCCGCTGCTTATAACCGCAACGTGCACATGGTGAAGCCGCTGCCGGGCGCCAAAGAACTGCTCGCGGCGCTCAGCGAGGGCGGCATTCCATGGGCCATCGCCACCTCGGGCCGGCTCGAGACCGCCAAGCCCAATCTCGATGCCTTGGGCGTCGATCCTTCCAAGAATGTCGTGATCACGCGCGACATGGTGCAATACGCCAAGCCCGACCCGGACCTGTTCCTGACCGCGGCGGGCAAGCTCAATGTGCCGATCACGAGCTGCATCGTCGTAGGCGATTCGATCTGGGATATGCTGGCGGCCTTGCGTTGCCGCGCCCTCGGTGTTGGGCTTTTGTCCGGCGGCTATGGCCAGGACGAGCTTGAGCGTTCCGGCGCCATGCGCGTCTATGAAGATCCCAAGGATCTGCTCAAGCATCTCGATGAAGTGGGCGGGCGGCGCTAACCGCCCTTTAGAGCTCCACCTGTGCGCCCAGCTCAACCACGCGGTTGGGCGGCAGGTGGTAGTAGCGCGCGGGCGCCAGTGCGGTGGCGGCGAGCCAGCGATAAAGCCACAGCCGCCAGCGCCCCAAGACGGGCTGCTCGGCTTCCACGATGGTGTAGCGGCCGAGAAAATAGCTCGTCATTTCCGGTTCGATGGCAAGGCCGAACTTGCGCGCTTCCAAAAGCGCCTTGGGGATGTCCGGCGTTTCGAAAAAGCCATGCCGGATTTGCACCGCATAAAAGCCCTTGCCGAGCTTTTCCACGTCTAGCCGTTTTTCCGGCGTCACCGTCGGCACTTCACAGACCTGTACGGTTAGAAGCACGACCCGCTCATGCAGCATGCGGTTATGCTTGAGATTGTGCAAAAGCTGGCCCGGCACCGAATCCTGGCGCGGCGCCAGGAACACGCCTGTGCCCTGCACGCGCACTGGAATGCGGTCCACGCTGGTCATGAAGGTCGAAAGGGCGATGGCATGGTCGCGCTGGCGGTCGGCCTGCGCTTTACGTCCGCGCCGCCAGGTATCCATCACCGCGAACACGCAGAAGGCCATGAAGAGGGGCAGCCAGCCGCCATCGAAAATCTTCAGCGCATTGGAGGCGAGGAAGGCGAAATCGATCAGAGCCAAAAGACCGAACACCGGCAGCACGAAAATAGGCTTCCAATGCCAGTGCTTGATGGCGACGATGCCGACCAGCACGGTGGAAAGCCCCATCACGCCTGTCACCGCGATGCCATAGGCCGCCGCCAGCGCGTTGGAGGTGCGGAAGATCAACACCACCAGCACCACGCCGATGCAGAGATAGAGGTTCATGCGCGGCACATAGATCTGGCCGGACTCATGCGCCGAGGTATGGCGGATTTCCATGCGCGGAAACTGGCCGAGCTGCACCGCCTGCTGGGTGATGGAATAAACGCCCGAGATCACCGCTTGGCTGGCGATGATGGTGGCGATGGTGGCCAGGATCACCAGGGGATAATGTGCCCAATGCGGTGCCACCGAATAAAAGGCGATCGGGGCGTTGGCCGGATCGCGTAGGATCGCCGCGCCTTGGCCGAAATAGGTTAGCACCAGCGCCGGAAAGACAAAGCACAGCCAGGCAAAACGGATCGGGCCTTTGCCGAAATGACCCATATCGGCATAGAGCGTCTCACAGCCCGTCACCGCCAGCACGATGGAGCCGAGCGCCACAAAGGCCGTCCACGGTTCCTCAACAAAGAGGTTGAGGCCATAAACGGGGTTCAGCGCGTAGAGGATTTGCGGCGTCTTGGTGATGGAGCCAAGCCCCAGCGCGGCCAGCACTAAAAACCACACCACCATGATCGGGCCGAAGAGGCGGCCCACTTGTTCCGTGCCCCGCGATTGCAACAGGAACAGCCAGATCAGGATGAAGAGCGACAAGGGCAGCACGAAGGGTTCGAAGCTTTTGCTTTCGACCGAAAGTCCTTCCACCGCCGAGAGCACGGAAATCGCAGGCGTCAGAATGCCGTCGCCGACAAACAGCGCGAGGCCGAAGATCGCCGCCATGGCGATGGCCATCTTGGCCTTGCGGCTCATGCGGTGGCAGCGATGGGCGAGCGAGGCAAGAGCCAGAATGCCGCCTTCGCCATCATTATCGGCGCGCATGATCAGGAGGACATACTTAACAGTCACCACCAGGATCAGTGCCCAGACGATCAGCGAGGTCACGCCCATGATCGCATCGGCGAGCGCCACATGGCGTCCGGCCGCCAAAGCGGATTCGCGCAGCGCGTAAAGCGGGCTGGTTCCGATATCGCCATAAACGATGCCCAAGGCACCTATGGTGAGGACCAGATTACGCTTGAATTTATCAGGTTGCGCCGGCGTAGCAGAGGCAGGCAGGACAGCGATATGTTCGCTCAAAGAATGGTGACGAGACGGGCTCGCTCCCGGTTGTTTCACGGCGGCTGACGCCATGCCTCGCGACGCTCGCGAAGGTCGCGGAACATATTCGCGTTTGTAGGCGGCGCAAGCGGCAAAAAGACCGATGCCCCCTCAAAATCCCTCTTTTGCCCGGAAATAAGGCACTCTTTTCTGCGAGGCACCTATGCGGAACTTGCAGGTGTAGACTTCCGAAGCGCAATCCTGCGTCCAGGCATGAATGTCGGCAGAATTTACCACGTGGGTCACCCCATCAGCCCTGCTGATGGTGCCGCCCGCATGTTGATGGCTCAACCATCAAGTTTTGGCCGGCTTGCCTCTGTTTCAGCTTGGCCGGGGTTTTACCGAAGGCACCCGTCTCATTTGCTTCAATCGGCCTTCTGGCTGGGGATCATAGAGGATGCACACAAAGGCGGGGAACGCGCTTACCCATTTCGCGTTGTCTTGCAGCGCCGGGTAGGGGCGTTGGCCTTGTCCCTACACCCGTTCTCTTGCGCTCTGCATGTATCAGGAGGGTGATGTAATGCACGGAAAGCCTGAAAAAGCGCAACGCGTAGCGGCAGTCTCGCGACTATGATCATTCGCGCTGGCTTTTCGATCTCCTTCACGTGTACGGCCCCGACGCCGATGCTGCTTTTGCTTAATGTGCGTCCCGAACGGGAAGCAGATTTGCTCGCGCCGGAGAATTTCCGAGCTTTTCCGGAGGTGCCTCTGCGGCGCTATCAGGACCGTTTCGGGAATACCTGCACGCGCCTTGTCGCGCCGGTGGGGCAGATTACCTTCACCAATGACTTCCTGATAGAGGACAGCGGCTTGCACGAGCTTCTGCCGATTGGCGCCCCAGAGGCGCCGGTGGATAGTTTGCCCGATGACATTCTTATGTACCTCATGGGCAGCCGGTACTGCGATACCCAGCGCTTGATGACCATCGCTTGGGAATTATTCGGTAATGTCGCGCCGGGATGGGCACGGGTGGAGGCGATCCTCAATTACACCCATAACCATCTCACTTTCGGCTACGGCTATGCCCGCAACGACCGCACCGCGTTTGACGCCTATGCCGAGCGTGTCGGCGTCTGCCGGGATTTCGCCCACCTCGCCATCACGCTATGCCGCTGCATGAATATCCCTGCCCGCTATTGCACAGGATACCTCGGCGATATCGGCGTCCCAGCCGATCCCAACCCGATGGACTTCTCGGCGTGGTTCGAGGTCTATCTTGGTGGCGCCTGGCACACGCTTGATGCCCGCCATAACGAGCCGCGGATCGGACGCATCTTGGTGGCGCGCGGTATGGATGCAACCGATACCGCCATCAGCATGGCTTTCGGCTCGGCGAACCTGTCGGAATTCACGGTTGTCACGGAAGAAGCGTCTGATCAGCAGACCGGCTTCCAAAGCGCGGACAATTCGGTCTCGACGTCTCTGGGTGTCGCGAGCTGACACAGCCGGACCTTGGCGGCGCGCCGGGCCTCTGCGTTTGCCGGATAGGGAGCCTGCTCGATGTAGGCGGCGAGATGTTTGCGGAACACACGCAGCCCGAAGCGCTCGCCATAGAAGTCTAGCGTATCGCGAAGATGCGCCAGAGCGATGGTAAGGCGCTCCTGCATTGCCGGTTCCTGCATCGGACGGTTGTCGTTCAGCGCCTGATCGATGGCCGCTGCGATCCAAGGACGTCCACACGCGCCGCGCCCGATCATCACCGCATCCGCGCCCGATAGCGCAAGGGCTTGGCGTGCGGAGACGTCATCAACGATATCGCCATTCACGATCACCGGCAGGCGCGTTGCCGCTTTCACGGCGGCCACCGCCGCCCAATCGCAGCTTCCCTTGTAAAACTGATTGCGGGTGCGCGCATGTACCGTCAGCGCTTTAACACCGGCATTTTCCGCCCGCACCGCGAGCTCGGGCGCGTTGCGGTTTGCATCATCCCAGCCCAGACGCATCTTCAAGGTAACCGGCCGCGTGGTGGCGCTGACAGCCGCCTCAATTAGCCGCTCGGCCTTGTCGAGATCTTGCATCAGAGCTGCGCCGCAGAGAACGCCCGTCACCTCGCGGGAGGGACAGCCCATATTGAGGTCGATAATGTCGGCGCCTGCCTCTTCCGCGAGTTTTGCGCCAAGCCCGATCCAATGCGCCTCACGCCCGACAAGCTGCACGATGTTGAGCGCCTCTCCGGAAGGCTCATCCATGGCGGCGCGCTGCACCACATCGCGGCGGCCTTGCGCGAGCTGATCTGCGGCCACCATTTCGGTCACGACATAGCGCGCGCCCTGCTGCGCCGCCGCCCGCCGGAAGGGAAGGTCCGAAACGCCGCTCATGGGGGCCACCAAAGCCCGCATGCCAATTGCGACACCGCCGATGGAAAAATCCGTCATGGGGGTGATGTGGCAGAGCAGCGGGCTGGGGGCAAGTCCATCCTCAGCCGCGCGGCAGGCGCTTAGGGTCGAAACCTGGCCCCATGTTCAAAATCGTGACCCGGCCAAAATCGATCACCTGTTCCCCGCTGCCCAAGAGCATACCCGCGCTCAGTGTGCCCACAGGGTAATCGCGTTTTGCGGTGCCCGAGACGTAATATGTCCGCCATTGCTTGCCGAGGATGCAATGGGTTTCGCGGCTGACATTCCGGCCCGAAACACCAGCCTCATAAATCTGCGCTGTCACCATCACAAGATCGCTGCCTTCGGCTGGCTTCTGCGCTCTGGCTTCAAATTTGAGAATCAGCACATCGCCCTTCTTCACCGCCATGGGAACAGCCGTCACCGTGCCCGCGTCCCAGAGGTTTTTCGGCTTGGGGATCACGCTAACCCTTTGGGCGGCGCCTTCTTTTGGCTCATCGGCGGTGACGTATTTCGCGCTGGCATTGCCCCAGACGATCCAGAAGACCCCGGGGGTGGACTTGGCAGCAAGATCCCCGCCCCATGCGGGAAGCACGGCGAAGGCCAGTAAGGCGAGGCCACGCCCGATGGCGTTGAAATGCTGTCTCATGGCGGGCGCCTTATTGTTGTGCCTTCGTATAATCCGTGTGCGCCCGTTAAGATCGGTAAAAAGACCTCTCGCGCGGGCCGAGAGTGGCCGAAAAGTCCGGTGGCGCGTATAAGTAGTTTCCCTCTGTACACGGATAGAAAGCATCAATGCTTTGCCGCCTAGGGTTAATCGTCCTGGAGCGGCGGACGGATGAACATCTATTGGCAGATCACAATCCTGGAAACGCTGGAGAACGTGGCGGTTTTTGCCGTCGCGGTGGTGGCGTTTGGACAGGTGTATCGAAATGCCAGCCGTCTCTTTCCCAAACATTCCTGGGCGGGGTCCGCCGCGGTAGGCGTGCTCTTCGGGCTTTCGACCTCGCTGTCTCTCTTGCTTCCCATCCATGTCGGTGGTGGGGCGCTGACGGGCACGGACTCTGCGCTTCTGGGGCTCGTGGGCTTTCTGGTCAGCCCGCTTGCCGCTTTGATCGCTTTCACGCTCTCCCTTGCCGCGGAATTCGTCTCAGCCCAGAGCGCTGAGCGTCTGGATCTGGTGAGCATCGCCATTTCGCTCTTCGCCACTTTGGCGGGGTTGGCAGGGCGCTTCGCCTTAAGCCTTGCGGGGCATAAGCGCCGGGCCTCTTACCTGCATCTGCCGGCTTTCGGCGTGTTGCTCGGCCTCTCTGCCACCGCCGCGACAGGGCTTGTCTATGGTGAAGCCGCGGCGCGGGACTGCGCCTCTGCTTCCATTCTTGCCGGGATCATGGCTGCCACCGCCCTTGGCACGCTGCTTATTCATGAAACCCGGCGCGATAGAGCCGAACGCGAACTGCGCGAAAGCGAGGCACGGCTTGCACTACAGACTCGGGAATTGGCGGCTGCCCGCGATGCGGCCGAGCGCGCCAATGAAGCCAAGAGCGCCTTCCTTGCCAATATGAGCCATGAGCTGCGTACGCCGCTCAATGCCATCATCGGCTTTTCCGAGATCATGTCGGGGGAGAGTTTCGGACCCTTGGGCTCGCAGCGGTACAGGGAGTATGCCTGCGATATCCATGATTCCGGGCTGCATCTGCTCAGCCTCATCAACGATCTTCTCGATGTCGCCAAAATCGAGGCGGGCCGGATGGATGTGCAGAAGAGCCGCGTGGATGTCTCGCAGGCCTTGGATGTTGTCGCACGGTTGATGACGGCGAAGCTGCGGGAAAAATCGCAATCTTTGCGTACCGAGATCGCCCCAGAAACGCCGCCGCTTTATGTCGACGAGCGCGCCTTCAAACAGGTCATGCTCAACATCCTTTCCAATGCCGTAAAGTTCACCCAGCTTGGCGGCGAGATTGCGTTACTGGCTGAGCCAGGTGAGGAGGGCGGGGTAGAGATCCGCTGCATCGATAATGGTCGTGGCATTCCCAAGGACAGGCTGGAGGCTGTTTTCTCGCCCTTCAATCAGATCGATGCGAGGTTTGATCGTGTCGAAGGCGGCACGGGGCTCGGCCTGTCGCTGGTGCGCGGCCTTGTCAAACTCAATGGCGGAAAAGTCTGGCTCGAAAGCGATGCTGGCAAGGGCTGCACGGTCGTGCTGGTGCTTCCAGCCGCACCCCCGGAAGCCGCCACAGCTGCGGCCTAAAAACACTCGTCTTCCAGCTTGATGAGCGCCGCCAGAGCATCAGCGTCTTTGTGTTCTTCGAACAGCTCGACCATGTAATAGGTGTGGGCGTGCAAGAGCAGCAGCTTATCGGCAACCGGCACCGCATCGGCCTCTGCCTTGGCAAGTCGTTCCTTGAAGCGGTCCCAAAAGGCGTTGCTATGAGCCGGGTCATCGATATAGCGGCGCAGATGATTCAGGACGGCGGCCATATTCGCCTCGAAATCGATCTTAGCGAAACTGACATAACGGTCGGCTCGTCCGTCGGCGGGCGGGTCGCGATCGGGCACGGCATTTTCCTCTATTAGAACGGATTGCGCAGCGCGCCATCGCTTACGAACGGATTACTGCGGCGTTCGTCGCCGAAGCTCGACATGGGGCCATGCCCCGGCACAAAACGCATGTCATTTCCAAGCGGCCAAAGCTTCTCGGTGATGGAGGCGATCAGGGTCATGTAGTTGCCGCGCGGAAAATCCGTGCGCCCGATCGAGCCTTTGAACAGCACATCGCCGCAAAAGGCGATCTTCGCTTCAGTATCGTAAAACACCACATGCCCGGGGGTATGGCCGGGGCAATGGACCACCTGCAGTGTCGCCTCGCCAAACGAGACGGTATCGCCATCGTTCAGGAAGCGGTCCGGGGTGCAGGCTTCGGCCTTTTCAAAGCCGCGCGTCTTGCGGTTTTCCTCCAAGGCCTCGAGCAGAAAGGTGTCGTCCTGATGCGGGCCTTCGATCGGCACACCGGTACGGCGCCGAAGTTCGTTAGCCCCAGAGGCATGATCGAGATGGCCATGGGTGAGAAAAATCTTTTCCACCGTGATGCCGTTCTCTGCTACCGCGGCGAGCAGGCGCCCCACTTCGCCTCCTGGATCGATGATGGCGCCTTTCTTCGTCGCCTCGCACCACAGAATGCTGCAGTTCTGCTGATAAGGGGTGACGGGAAAAATCGCGGCACGAAACTGGGACATGGAAGCCTGCACGAAATCACGGCGCCATCTTTGCCTGCGGACGGCCGCTTGTGAACCCGTCAAATCGGCGCGCTAGCGGTTCAAATAGCCGGAGACTGCCTCCAGAAACACCGCCCCAAATTCTTGCAGTTTGGTCTTGCCGACACCATTCAGGCTGGCGAACTCGGAAAGATCGCGCGGCGCTTTGCGGGCCATTTCCTGCAAGGTGCGATCCGGGAAAATCAGATAGGCGGGCACGCCGCGTTCTTGCGCCAGTTCCAGCCGCACCCGCTTCAGCGCCGCGAAAAGATCATCGCGCGCGGGGCTCAGCGGTTCATCTGTGCTCTGTTCGCGGCGGCGGGCGCGGGCCTCGATACGGGCATTGAAGCGCTTCTGACCGCGTAAAAGCTGATCACCTTCAGGTGAGAGCGAGAGCCCGCCAAATCCGGCGACGTCATGGATGAGATAGCCGCCCGCGACCAATTGGCGGATCAGCGAGCGCCATTCTTCTTTCTTGCGGTGTTTGCCTGAGCCATAGCCGTTCAGTTGGTCATGCCTGGCATTCTCTATCTTTTCCGTTGCCGCGCCGCGCAGCACATCCACGATATGGGTGGCGCCATAACGCTCGCCGGTTTTCGCGATCACATCAAGCACCATCCAGGCTTCGCCCGTGGCATCGAAGGTCGCGGCGGGCTCCAGGCAGGCATCGCAATTGCCGCAAGGCTCGGCGCTTTCGCCGAAATAGGAAAGCAGCGCCTGGCGCCTGCAGCTCGTCGCCTCGCAATAGGAGAGCAGCGCGCCCAGGCGTTGATGTTCGCGCCGCTTATGCTCGTCGGAGCTTTCGGCCTCGTCGATGAAACGGCGGCGCATGGTGATATCGCCCGCGCCATAGAGCATGTAGGCTTCGGCAGCGTCACCATCGCGGCCCGCGCGGCCGATCTCCTGGTAATAGCTTTCGGGGCTCGCGGGCAGATCGGTGTGAAAGACATAGCGCACATCGGCTTTATCGATGCCCATGCCGAAAGCGATGGTGGCTGCCATCACCGTGTAGGGCTCGGTCATGAAGGCGTTCTGATGGGCCTCGCGCTGTTCCGCGCTCATCCCGGCATGATAGGCGAGTGCCTTAACGCCGTGCTCACGCAGGAATTCGGCGGTCTCCTCGGTCTTCTTGCGCGAGAGGCAATAGATGATGCCGCTCTGGCCTTTGTGATCTTTCACAAAAGCGAGGAGCTGCTTCTTCCAATCCTGTTTGGGCGCGACGGTTAAGCGGATATTGGGCCGGTCGAAACCGAGCACGATTTCATCCACTTTGCCACCGAACAGCCGCTGCGCGATGTCGGCGCGGGTCGATTCATCGGCTGTGGCCGTCAGCGCCATGATCGGCACATTGGGAAAGGCGGGGCGCAGCCGCGAGAGGGCTTCGTAATCGGGGCGGAAGGCGGGACCCCACTGCGAGATGCAATGGGCTTCATCCACGGCGATCAGCCGTACCGGCAAGCGCGAGAGCGCTGCCAGCATGGACTCCGTCATCAGCCTTTCGGGCGAAAGATAGAGAAGCCGCACCGCGCCCGCCGCGACCCGCCGCCAAGAGGCGACATTTTCTTCCCGGGAACGCGAGGAATTGATGGTCTCCGCCGCAACACCGGCGAGGCGCAAGGAATCCACCTGATCCTGCATCAGCGCCATCAAAGGCGAGACCACGATGCAAAGCCCGCCCAGCGCGAGTGCGGGCACCTGAAAGCACAAGGATTTGCCGGAACCGGTGGGCATAACGCAGAGCACATCGCGCCCCGACAGCGCAGCCGACATCGCCGCTTCCTGCCCGCGGCGGAAATCGGCATAGCCGAACACATCTTTCAGTATCTGCCGGCAGGAATGCGCCGGAAGAGGCACCGCGCCCATTCACCCATCACCCGAATCGCTATCCCCCTTGGTAGCCGATTTTGCGGGGCGGGCGGGCGGAATAGTGTGGGAGATAGACGTGGGCGCCTATCCATCCAGATCCGAGAATCAACGTTCGTACCAATCCGGCGGTTCGCCACCGAGAATAATGCAGCCACCGACGCTGGATTCCATGGCCACCATTATTTGGCGCTGCTCCTCCGGGGTTTTGGCCGTTTTTTGAATCTCTGCTCTGGACGGTCCGCATTGGGGGCGAGAATAGAGGCGGGAGGGATAATCCCGTAACGCAGGCTCGAATGGATGTGGGCTCGCAGTCACCCAAATTATAAAGGCCGTCGTCACTGCAACAAGACCGACGCCTCCTCCGATGCTTGCTACCCGGATTAGGGTTCGCCGTGGGACCTTTCTCATTGCAGCGACCGCGGTTGGAATCGCACCTGCAATCAGCACCGCGTTAATCAGTAGTGTCGACCAAAGGGATAGTTCTTCGGCAATGTTGTGGAATTCGTTCCAGCTCAAGCGCCCCTCCTTTGTGCGGGTGAAGGCACAAGATGCCCTGACTGCCACGGCGCTCAGCTATTTCCGGGAAATGCGAACGTTAATTCCTAGAAAATGGCGCCGGAGGGAGCCATAAGTGTGGTTTAAGTAACTGAAAAACAAAGGAAATCAAATTTTTGAATTTTTCAGATACCCCCAAATATGCCCCCAATTACTGATCAGGATTTTTGTCACCTGCGGCTGGAGGGCAAAGTGCACCGTCTTTGTCACATCGTTCGACCCTAGCTGCATGTGGGGCTGTCACAGGCTCTATAGGGGGGCGGCTCTGTTCACTAGCTGATGCGGGCAATCATACGGTGCATCGCCGCCGAACAGGAAAGAGCACCCTTCGTATGTAACCACATAGATGTTCATGTTGAGTCTGCTGTGCGTGCGAGGGGCAGGCTATCGCGCTCTGAAACGACTTTACTCGATCCTTCGCCTTTTCACTCGATCTATGCGGGAATTGTTTGTGAATGCAACAAGCATCCTAATGCACACGCATGAGCCTATGAAGGTTTTCGATTCATCCTGCAATTGTCTGAACCGTTTTGGCGTCAGTCCTGTGGTGCCCACAATTCGGGCGTTTGTTGCAAAAACAATGTCCATAGTGACTGATAGTTGGCCGTTCTTGTACTTAATGAGAAATTTTATTGATGGTTCGCTGACACTTTTTTTCCGTTGCCCGTCATTCAACTTGGGAAGGCCAATGGGGGCCGCTCTTTTCGGTTTGGCGGGGTAGTTATGATGCGTTTGGGAATGAATGGGGCAGCCATACTTGCAGTTGCTGCGATTGGGCTTGCATCACCGGTATGGGCAGGCGAGCAGACATATTCCATCAATGTCGCTGCGGGATCGCTGGATTACGTTTTAACCCAGCTCGCGTCGCAAACCGGGCATCGGATCGTTTTTGATCCTTCGCTTGTAGCAGGCCTCAAGTCTTCGGGGATCTCTGGGAATTACAATCCTGAGGCGGCGTTCGAGCAGGTGCTCGCCGGGACTGATCTTCTCTTCAAAGTTTCAGAGGGCGGTGAATGGATCATTCTGGCGCGCAATAAGAACGCTGCGCCGCGCTCCGTCTCGGGCAAGCTTTTGAGCACGGTGCGCGTGCAGGCGGATGGGAAGTCCTTCATCAGGGCTGGCGATAACGGCTCCAGCGATCCGATCGCCACCGAAGGCACCGGCAGCTACACCGCGAAGGCCACGGTGCTCGCGTCCAAGACGCCATTGTCCATCCAGGAAACCCCTGCAGCGGTTTCGGTGATGACTCGCCAGATGCTGGACGACCGCCAGATCACAAGCCTTTCCGACAGCCTCAGCCAGCTTCCGGGTATTACGGTGGCACAGGGCGGCATCATCTCGCGCGGTTTTGCAATCACCAACATTCAGATCGATGGCGGCTCGCCGATCAACGTCGGCCAAAACAGCAGCGATTACCGCTCCGATTATTCCATGATCGATGACCTGTCCATCTATGACAGTGTTGCGCTTTTGCGCGGCTCTGCCGGGCAGTTCACGGGCGTCGGCGATCCCGGCGGTGTCATCAGCCTGGAGCGCAAGCGTCCGCTGGACCACGAAATGGTCGCCGTCGAACAGGGGTTCGGTTCTTATGACCACTACCGCACCGTGGTCGATGCCTCGTCGCCCTTTCTGTTCGGCGATCTCATGCGTGCGCGCCTGGTTTTGACGCGGGAGACGAACAATTATTTCTACGACATCGCCTCGCGTTCTTTGCAGCAGGGCTATCTCAACGTCGAACTGGATCCGACACCATCGACCACCGTCAATCTCGGCATGAAGGTCAACAGCTCCCGCAATACGCCGTGGAGCGGCCTGCCGACTTTGGATAGCGGTGCCATCGTTCGCTTTCCGCGCAACGCCTGCCTTTGCACGCCTTGGAGCTATGTTAAGACGTCGGGCCAGGAATATTTCGCGGAAGTTGGTCAGAAGCTCGGGGAGGATTGGTCCTTCCACCTCAATGCTTCCGCCAATATCCAGCACTCCAAGTCGGAGATATTCCAATACAAAATCGGCCGCGGCTATACCGGCGTCGTTGCCGGTGATCCCTTTTCCACGGTCGTTTCCACCTTCAAAACGCCGACCAAGTCGAACCAATATCTCCTCGATGCCAGCATGAACGGCAAGTTTTCCGTCCTGGGCGTCGATGTCGATGTGACGGGCGGCACCAATGTTCAGACCATCAATCAGAAGATCACCGGCACGTCTCTGGCGTATTGGTATAACAATGCCGATATCATCAACTTCGATCCGAACAACTTCCCCAAACCGGCGGATTCTCAATATTACGACAACCAGGATGCCACGCCGCTTTCCAAGCAGACACAGGCCGGCGGCTATCTGACGGTGCGCATCTCGCCGGTGAATTGGCTGCATCTGACGGTGGGCGAGCGCTACAGCTACTACTCCTTCAAAATCATGCAGTACGGGCAACTCACTTCCTCGAGCTATGACAATCTGCCGACGCCGAGTTTCGGCCTGGTGGTCGATCTCAGCAAAGACACGTCTTTGTTTGCGACCACGCAGTCGATCTTCGATAGGGGCAATTACCTGAAGAAGTCCGGCGGTCTGGTCGATCCTTCGACCGGTTCGAATATGGAAGCCGGCATCAAGCAAAGCTGGGATGGCGGCAAGTTGATCGCCAGCCTTTCCGGCTACTACCTCAAAAAGAACAATATACCGAATTTCGACCCAACTGCCGGGTTCTCCATCGACCCGACGACGCAGGCGCAGTGCTGCTTCATCAGCGACGGCACCCAATACGAAGACCACGGTGTAGAGTTCTCGTTGCAGGGCGCTTTAACCGATCGCCTGCAGACCGACATCTCCTATACCTTCAGCGAATTCAACGCCCATAACGGTTATCTGACGAGCAATAGCCCGGTGCCTCTGACGGCGCCGAAGCATATGGCGAAGATTTGGTTTTCGTGGCGGCCCGAAATTCTCGACGACAAGCTCGTTTTGGGCTTTGGCGGGCATCTCGAAAGCAAGCTCACCGCGTCCGCGGAAACCATCTCCTGGGATCCGGTGAAAGGCAAAACCGTGTACATCTTCACGAAAACGCCCAGGCCGGGTTTTGGCGCCTGGGATGCGATGGTCAAATACGACATCACCGAGAACATTTCGGCGCAACTCAACGTCACCAATGTTTTCGACCAGACTTACTTCTCCAGCGTCCAGGTGGGCTCCGGAAATATTTACGCCCAGCCGCGTTCCTATCTGCTGACATTGCGCGGTCAGATCTAAAGCAAACCTGGAGGATGTTGGGTATGAGTGGTTCGTTCGACCAAGCCAAGGCGAGAGCGTGGCGTCTCGATGCAGCAGCGCTGTTGCCGATGCTGCATATGGCTTGGCATAGGGAGGTGCTTGCCAATGGCCTCACCGTCATTGTGCATAGCGATCCCTTGGTCCCGATGGTGTATGTCGATCTGACCTATCGTGTCGGGGCGATGGACGAGCCGCGGGGAAAAACGGGGTTATCGCATCTGTTCGAACATCTGATGTTCACCGGAACAGACCGCTTCCCCGAGAACTACTCGACCCGCATGCAGGAAGCCGGGGCGGTCATGGTCAACGCCATGACCTCCCACAATCTGACGCGCTACTACCAGACCGCACCGGCTGCGATGCTCGATTTCATTCTGCAGGCGGAAGCCGACAGAATGGAAAATTTTGTGCCGTCTCTCACCCATGAAAAGCTCGAACAGCAGCGCGCGATCGTGCTGGAAGAAAAGAGCGAAACGGAAGGAAAGCCATACGGAAAGATCAATATCTGGATGGCGGAAGGATTGCTGCCGGCGGGCCATCCGCGCCATCACCCCATCATCGGGTATGCGGACGACGTTAAGGGCGTGACGCTGGAAGTCGCGCGAGAGTGGGGTGCCAAACACTACACCCCCGCCAATGCCGTGCTGGTCATTTCGGGCGGTGTCGATGTGGATGCCGCGATTGCCTCGGTGAAGCGCTTCTTTGGACCGATTGAACCGGGCCGGGCTTCCGAGCAGGTCGTGGCGCGTTCCGGGCCGTGGCAGCCTGCTTCTGCACTCAGGGCCCAGGCGGCCATCGAAGTGCCGGGTAGACTCTATGCCTGCTGGTCCACGCCATCGGTCTGCACGGAGGGCCGCGATAACGTCGCATTGGAATTGGCGGCGCGCTTGCTCGCCGACAAGGCAGGCCCCTTGCATAAATACTTCGTCGAAGAACGCGGCGTGGCGGCTGGCGCGGGCGCCGTATTATGGCCCGGTCGGGGCTGTGGCAATTTCATCGTCGATCTCACCTTGAAGGCGCCGGGCACGGAGTCTCTGTCGGAAGACGTCAGCCGCGTGATCACGCAATGGCTGGAAAATCCAATTCCTGATGGGCAGTTCCAAGCTATTCGCACGGCCTGCTTGGCGCAGTCGGTTGCCGCGCTGGAAAGTTTCGAGCGCAAGGCGCGCCTGCTGCAGGATGGCGAAGTCTTTCATGGCGATGCAGGCTGGTTCTTGCAGGAAGGGCGTATTCTCGCCGAGCTTACGGAAGAAGATGTGCGTTCGCTGGCAAAGCGCTGGTTGCGCCCGGAATTCTTTTCCCTGTTTGTCGATGCCGCACCGAAACTGAGCGCCGATGGGGCGCACACGGACGATAAGGTGGTGTCCTTCTCGCTGGATAATATCGCAGCCAGACCGCCACAGTGGCAGGAGGCGGTGCTCGCATGCGGGGCGCGGATTCGCCTTGTCCGCCGTCCAGGCGACGCGAGTTTTCACCTCCGGGCAATCGGCAAGGGCGGCATTGCCGCCGAACCGCGCGGCAAAGAGGGTATTGCGACGCTCGCCGCCTCAGCGCTTCAATTCGGGGCGGGACCGGATGACGGCAAAGCCCTGGCAGCAAGGCTTTCGGGCAGCGGTCTCAACGCGCGGCTGTCGGCGGCGGTTTCGGCGCAGCAAATGGATATCTCCGGCACGCGTCCTGCGCTCCACGCGGCCATTGCGTTGCTAGCCGATGTGATTCAGGAGCCGCATTTCTACGGCGAGGATTTCGAACGGCAGCGCTCCGCTATGGCGGGTATGGCCGAAACGCGTGCACAGCTGGCGCGTCAAAAAGCGATGCGGGCGCAATTCGCTGCGCTTCTCGGCAACGCGCACCGCTTGGCGTCGGCATGGCCCACCTCTCCCGAGCTGGCGCGTTCGGTGTCCACGCAAGACGTACTGTCTTTTCACGAAAGCGCGTTCGATCCGTCGCACACCGTCTTCTTTCTCGCTGCGGATATCGAACTCGACAGCATCGTTGGCATGCTGAATGCGGCGTTCAGCGCGCCGCGGCACCCGGTTTCCGGCGTGGCCGCAAGCGAGGAGGTCGGCCTCCGGCGCCAAGGCGGGATTTATCTCTTCGATGCGCCGGGCAGCACCTCGGTCGAGATTGCCGCACGTTGGCTGATGCGGCCGAGAAACGCCGACGTGGAAGCTGCGGCGCTTGCCTTCATGGAGGCGTTTTGCGGCAGCTTCACCTCGCGGGCCAACCAGCGCATTCGCGAAGAGCTGCGCTGGAGCTACGGCGTCACCGGTCAGATGTTCCAGCTGTTTCCGCGCGATCACCTTCGGCTTTGTACGCTCGATACGACCGTGGCGGTGCCGCAGGCCGCAGCCTCCATCGGCGAGATCGAGACCATGCTTTCGGGGTTTCGCCAGGACCTCCCGCCGACGCAAGGCGAGATCGATCGCTTTAGAAGGTCGGAGCGGCAGCGTCTGGCGCGCATGAGCGAAACACCGATCCGCGCAATCGAAGCGATGGAGGACATGTACTACCGCGGTGTGGCCAGCGGGGATCTGTCTTCCTATGTCGAGGCCTTGGAGGCGCTGGATACCGGTCGTATCATGGCTTTGTCGGATGCGATTATGCCTGCTGGCGGCGAATTGGTGTGGACCGTGATTGGCGATGCCGCCATTGTCGGACCGCAGCTTGCGGACGCCGGTTACGCGGTTGGCGATACCGCCAAGCTTTGGGGCGATGCATGAGCAGCCCAGAGGCTGGTTCCTCCGGCTCACATGTGCAATCTGATCCCCAGAACTTCCGCCTGAACGCTCTTTTCTTCCGGCGGCTGGGCGGTCTCTTGCGCCCCTATTGGTTTCGCAAAGGCGCATGGCTTTCTTGGGCTATGCTGCTGGTGATGACCTTCGCCGGGTCCACCTACAGCATCGTGGGTGGTGTGGTTTCCACGCTGACAGCGCGTCAGGCCGATGCCTTGGTCGCAAAGCAGGTAGGGCAGTATTGGTGGTTCTGGGGGCTGCTGACCGGCCTTGTGGTTCTGCGCTATCTCACCATCAATCTGCAGAATTACGTCAGTGCACGGCTTAATTTGGGCTGGCGCCAGTGGCTGAGCACGGAGCTCATCGACCGCTATTTGCGCAACAAGACCTACTATCAGATCAACATCGATCGCGATCTCGACAATCCGGATCAGCGAATCCAGGAAAGCGTCTTTCCTTTTTGCGATGCCATGACCCAGGTTCCCCAGCGCGTGATGACGGCGGGGATCGATATCATGGTGCAGGTCGTCATTCTGATGGCGATTTCGCCCGCGATGTTCGTCGCGACATTGGTCTTTACGGCGGTTCAGGCCGTCCTGACCTTGGTGGTCTATAAGCCGCTCATTCGTCTGCAATGGAACAGCACGATTTCGGAAGCGGATTTTCGCTATGGCCTGCTGCACGTCCGCGATAACGCCGAGACGGTGGCGTTCTATAGAGGCGAGGAAGCCGAGCGCAAGCATCTCCTGGCGCGCCTCACCGATGCGGTCAAGCGGCAGCTCGACATCAAATACTATCAGATCAGGGTGAACATCTTTTACCAGATCCTGGAAATTGTTTGGGACGTTATGCCGATGTTCCTGATCGCGCCGCTCTTCTTCCAGGGGCATATCAGCTTCGGTGCTATCGCGCAGGGCGCTGCCGCCGCGATGATGATCAAGCAGAGCCTTGGTCTGTTCAGCCAGTTCATCCCGATCCTCAGCGCTGCTGCGCCCAATGTCGTTCGTCTGGCCGAGATTCAGGAGAAGTTCGATCGCCTCGACGCCGATGCGCCGCGGGACGAGAAATCTTCTCGCACTCCCCGCATCAATCTGGTGCGCGGCGCCGAAATGGTTCGATTGCAGGATCTCTCGCTCACCACGCCGGGCGGGGAGCAGAGCCTGTTTCGGAACCTCGATTTGACGGTTCCCAATTCCAGGCGCTTGTTGATCACGGGCCAGACGGGGGTTGGGAAAAGCTCTCTGCTGCGCGCTATCGCAGGATTGTGGAACCGCGGCAATGGCGTGGTCGAAGTCCCCTCTTCGGACAAGATGCTATTCCTGCCGCAAAAGCCTTACATGGTGCTGGGTGATCTTCGCAGCCAGCTTATTTATCCCCGCCAGGAATCGGACATTAGCGACGAGGCCCTCGAGAAAGTGCTGGAGCGGGTTCGCCTGGGCGGCCTGGCGCAGCGCTTTGGCGGATTTCAGTCAGAACGCGATTGGGCGCGCGTACTCTCCTTAGGGGAGCAACAGCGCATTGCCTTTGCGCGGATTTTGACAAACCGGCCGTCCTACGTTTTGCTCGACGAGGCAACCAGTGCCGTCGATTTGGCAACGGAAGAACTGCTGTATCAGCTTTTATTGGAAACCGGGGCTACGGTTATCAGCGTGGCGCACCGCACAAGTGTGGTTCAGTTTCACGATATGACGCTGCATCTGGATGCAAATGGGCACAAAATTCGCATGCGGACGGATGAGCAGGAGAGTTCGTACGTAAGGTCCCAGATTTCGGAACAGGTTGGGTAGGCAAAATGAAAAACTTCAAGCGTGATAGAGCCCGTATTGGCCTAAAAGCAGGCGTGATCGTTGCGTCCCTGCTTGTGCTTTGTGCGGCTCCGGCGAATGCCCAAGGGCTGGGGCCTCAGGATGTCGATGCCTTTGCAATGTTCGCTGGCGCTGTGCCGGTGGTAAAGGCCGTGATGCTCGCCCTGATCTTAACCTCGTTCTGCAGCTGGACCTTCTTTGTTGCCAAGCTGCTTCAAATCCGTGGCTTGAGCCAACGCGCGGCGCACGCCGCCGGAATTGTCGCCGAAAGCCATGTGCTGGAAGACCTTCGCGGCGTGAAGGACCGGGTCGTCCTGGAAATGACAGAGGCGGTGCAGCGCGAGATGTCCCGCTCCTCGGCATTTATACAGGCCGGTATGATCGAGGGGAGCAAGGAACGCATCACCGATGGCGTGGTGCGTATCGAGGCACGGCATGTTTCCCGCGTGCGTGGCGGTATGCCGATGCTCGCTTCGGTTGGCTCCGTGGCACCCTTCGTCGGCCTGTTCGGAACGGTTTGGGGCATCATGCACAGCTTCATGGGCATTGCCGGTGCGGGATCCACAAGCCTCGCCGCGGTGGCGCCTGGTATTTCGGAAGCCTTGCTGGCAACGGCCTTGGGCCTGGTCGCGGCCATTCCCGCAACCATTATGTACAACATCCTCACCCGTTATCTGCAGGCCTATAAGCAAAACCTCTCGGAATGCGCTTCCGAGGTCTGCTGCATGGCCGGGCGTGAAATCGACAGTAATGTTTTGCAACAGGATGCAGGTAGCCAGCGGACAATCCCCCTGGTGGCCCGCCGGGAGGCGCTTCATGGCTATGCCGTCTAAAGCCCATGAGGAGGATGGCGAGCTCAGCGAAATGAATCTGACGCCGTTCATCGACGTCATCCTGGTGCTTCTGATCATTTTCATGATTGCCGCGCACAGCTCGGCGGTGTCGCAAACCGTCGATCTGCCGGGCTCTCGCGCGGCGCCGCTGGCGGTGACCAAGCCGCCTGTCGTGCTGACCATTCGGGCGGACAAATCCATATTGCTGAACGATCACCCCATTGGCTCTACGGGGCTGGCGGTCGCGCTGGCACGCGCAGGCACCGATCCCAAGGATCGCGTTCTGCTCGCTGGCGATAAGGCTGTGTCCTATGACAAGCTGATGGAAGTTCTCGATGATTTGCGGGCCGGTGGTTACACCCATATCGGACTGGTTGGCGTCGAGCGGGGGATCGCAAAGTGACGAGGTCGGCCTTGGCGTTTGATAGCAACTGGCGCAATGGCTTTGGTGTTGCGCTCGCGGTGCACGCGGGTGTTGCGCTGGTGATGATGACACATTTGCGCGTTGCGGAGCGGATACAGGCTCCGCCTGCATTTTCCATCGAGCTCGCAGCCTCGCCGTCAAGTACTTCGCCGAATGTCTCCACCACGCCTCCCGTGCCTGTTGAAGCGGCGCCTCCGCCTGTGCCGAAGGCGAGTGTTGCCCTGTCGCGCAGCACGGATGCTGTCGTGGCGCAGGATAAAAAAGCTGCCACCCCGTCCCGCGATGAGGCGTACGAAATCAAGCAAGCCGACGCGGCGCATCCACTCACGCCCACAGCTCCGCCCGCAATGCCGCCCGCACCGATGTCATCCCATCAGGGCGCTATATCGACCAAGGCGGTGAGCGATCCAGATGCCAAAGCGCGCAATTCCTGGGAGGCTGAGGTTTTAGCGCGTCTGGAGGCGGCCAAGCGTTATCCTGCGACTGCCCGGTTTGGCGGTGAAGAAGGCGTCGCTTATGTGAATTTCACCGTTTCAAGTGCGGGCGAGGTCCTCTCGGTGCGGATCCTGCGCAGCACCGGATATAGCGATCTTGATCGCGAGGTTGCCGCTTTGCTTCACCGCGTCCGGTTGCCGCCGCCGCCGCCCGCCATTCAAGGCAGCGGCCTTGAATTCACGGTTCCGATTTCTTTTACTATCAACAAGGGCTCGAATGGTTGAGAGTTCTGATGAGGGGAAAGCGAATGCAATGCTGTAAATGGGCGGTCAACGGCAGGGCTGCCGGTTAGGTGTCCGGCGGATGAGGGAGCTGGGCGGCAATGCGTGAGGGAGAAGCTACGGCGGATCGTTCGGTCTCGTTGGATGCAATCTTCCGCGAAAATTACGCATGGCTGCAACGCTGGTTGAGCCGACGCGTTCGCCCGCATCAGAGCGCGGAAGACATTGCGGCAGAGACCATTGCGCGGGTCGTTGCGCTTTCTGCCCAATCCGCCATCCGCGAGCCGCGGGCCTTGATGGTGACCATCGCCCGGCGAATTCTCTACGATCTTTCGCAGAAGCATGATCTGCATCGCGCCTATGAAGCCGCGCTTGTGCATCTTCCTCCGGCGCTGGAGCCCTCGGCCGAAGAGCGGGTCATCACCATACAGGCCTTGCAGGAAATTGAGCGCAAGCTGCGTCCGTTACCCTATAAGGCGCGCTGCGCATTTCTTCTTTACGAACTCGATGGCATGCGCCACGCGGAAATCGCCGAAGTTCTGGGAGTATCCGTCAGTATGGTGCGCAAATACATAGCCTCGGCGTTTCGTACATGTATCGAAGGTGCTTTGGATCATGAATGATCTCGGCGGGCATGACGACATTGTAGAGGAAGCGATCGGCTGGAAGCTGGCGCTGCGCGACGGCGCCTTGCCGCCGGAAGAACAAGCTGAGTTCGAATCCTGGCTGTCGGCTGACGAGCGGCATCGGCGCGTATGGCAGAAGCTGGAAGGCTCTCTGGACGCCTTCAAAAAGATCAAGCAGAGCCAATTGTCCGGCTACGATCTCGTTGAGAACTTGCAGAAGGAAAGAGCGTCCCGCCGCACCTTCCTGCGCCGGAGCGTTACGGCGGTCGCTGTAGGCTCGTTGGGCCTGGGAATAACCGATCGCGTAACGCCGTTGGCGGCGTTCGGTGCGGATTTCAGCACGCCGACAGGGCAACGCCGCCTCTATTCCTTGGCGGATGGCAGCAAGCTGGCGCTTAACGCGCGCAGCAGTGTCGATCAGATCTCCGATGCAGGGCGGCGCGGCGTCGTCTTGCATGAAGGAACGATCATTGCGAAAGTCACGCCTGGTCCAAAGCCTTTTCAGATCGCAGCCGGTGCGCTGAGTGTGCATGTGCGCGAGGGCAGGGTCCTGGTCGCCAATACGGCCAAGCGCCTCCACGCCATCGCGCTTGATACGAATACCGTGCATCTTATGGCCGGTAATTCGGAACGCGATGTTGCTGCGGGCGCTGGATATCGCTGGGAGGACGGAAGCCTCTCCGCGATGCTCCCGTCGGAGACGATGGATGCAGGCGCCTGGCTCGACGGTAAGCTTATCGTACACGACCACACGCTAGGCGAGGTTGTGGCCGCGCTCCGTCCCTATAAGCGGGGCATCCTCTCCATCTCGGATCGTGCCGCGGCGCTGCGCGTCAGCGGTGTCTTTGGTCTCGATCAGCCGGTGGGAACGCTGGCGATGATCGGCCGGCTCTATCCGGTATCGGTACTGGAGGTTGGTCCATTCTACTCTCGCGTCGATTTGGTGGGTTGAATTGATCCGGATTTGGTGGCGGCGTCGGTATCTCTTCGAGAGGTTCGCGGTACCTTTGTTGAGCATAGGTCAGAGCTCTAGATTGTATGGGTGAGAAATCAGATCCCCCCAAAAATGTGGTGGACTGGCAATCCGGCAGTTAATGGCTGATGCGTGCAAACCTCGACCACTGATGGCATGCGCTTTATCCTATCTCGAGAACACCGCCGAGCCAGTGGGCTTTCTTCCGATTGTCTCGGGTGCATTCTGTCAAGCTTCTCGATCTATCCGATCCCAAGCGCTCATCCGTTTTTCGGGCCCAGTCAAGGCTGCAACCCGTTACGCGGTGGCGCAAAGCAACAGCCTTGACGGGGGTTGGGAATCGGAGAATTTGGTGGGATCGAATTGACAGCGCGGCACGCCCAGATTGTCTAATAGGAAGGTTTTTTCTCCGCTTCAGCCTTAAATGCTCGACTGCCTCGCCGTTGCCAAAGCGCGATTACTTGTTCGCGATTTTCAGCTTGAAGGGTCAGCGCGATTTCGAGGAATGCACCGTAGAGCGCTGTCCGGTCGTCTTTGGTGAGTTCGACCAGCCCGGACTTGACGACCAGCCCGCCGAGTTCGATCAGATGGCGAGTGCGTTCGCGCCGCTTCACGACCCAGCCTCGCGTGTCAGCTCTTGCCTGCTCCGCTTCGAGACGGCGTAAAGAGGCTATCGCTTGCTTGAGTGCTTTCCGGTTGGCTTGCATCTGCGCTCTGAGCGGCTTTTGCCTTCCGAAAAAATTCCACCCCCGTTTTCTTCCATCCCTGCTTTTGTGCGGCATCAGTGGATTGCACAGTCGCAATCAACGCTCCGGCGAGTGTTTCAATGTCGAGAGCGTCGGCGCCAGTGGCAACGATCAGGTCACCGAGCTGGCGGCGCTTGGATTCTTTGAGGGCCTTGGTCTTTTCGGTGAGAGTTTTGAGAGCGGCGTCAAAGTCACGAGGTTTGCGCATGGTGGGCTCCGTCATTCCTGTTGTCTGAATAATAACGTGAGCCCCTGCCGAATGCGCCATTGAGCGTGAGACAGTCTGGTACCAAGCGATCCCTCACGGGATTTTTTCTCGTGAGGGCGCGCTTATACGTCGTGCCGACGTGCGCTTCGAAGCGTATCTGGTAGGCTATGGCGATCTACCACTTCTCGGCCAAAGTTATCAGTCGCGCCAACGGATCGAGCGCGCTGGCCTCGGCTGCCTATCGCTCCGCCGGGCGGCTCTATGATGAGCGCCTGGATCGCCATCACGATTTTACGGGCAAGGGTGGCGTGGTTCATTCCGAAGTGTTGACGCCGGAGAACGTGCCCGACGCGTTCCATGATCGCGAGCAACTTTGGAACGCGGTCGAAGCCGGTGAGAAGCGGCGTGATGCCCAGCTTGCCCGCGAAATCGAGTTCGCCATTCCGCGCGAGCTTGATCAATCCGATGGGATAGAGCTCGCGCGGGACTTTGTCCGGGACGAGTTCGTCTCGCGTGGGATGATCGCCGACCTCAATGTGCATTGGGATATCGGCGCGGATGGTCAGGCCAAGCCCCACGCCCATGTCATGCTGACGATGCGCAGCGTCGACGAGGCCGGGTTCGGCGCCAAGGTGCGGGAGTGGAACCGTAGTGAGCTCTTGGAGCATTGGCGCGAAGCCTGGGGCTCCCATGTCAATCAGCGCTTACGGGAACTTGGGATCGAGGCCCGGATCGATCACCGCTCCTTCGAGGATCAAGGCATCGATCTTGAGCCCCAGCACAAGATCGGCCCTGCTGCGGCACGGATGGCCGGGGATGGGCTGCAATCGGAGCGGCTGGACGATCACCGGGCTATTGCCCGGGAGAACGGCGAGAAGATCATTGCCAACCCGTCGATTGCCTTGGATGCCATTACCCATGGACAGGCAACCTTCACCCGGCGGAATTTGGCGATGTTTGTCCATCGCCATTCTGACGGGCTGGAGCAGTTCAATGGCGTGATGGCGGCGGTGGAAGCCTCGCCAGAATTGGTTCGTCTTGGAAGGGACGGACACGGCGAAGACCGCTTCACCAGCCGGGATATGGTTCGGATCGAAGAAAGCCTTCACCGTTCAGCCGATCGCTTGGCTGGACGAGAGCACCACGAAGTCAGGGAGTATTCCCGAGATCGAGCGTTGCTGTATGCGGGGAAGCGGGGTTTGGTTCTCTCCGGCGAGCAGCGCCGGGCCCTACTCCATATTACGGACGGGCGAGACCTGGTCCTCGTCATCGGCTACGCCGGGACCGGCAAATCCGCCATGCTGGGTGTGGCCAAAGAGGCGTGGGAGCATGCCGGGTTCGAGGTCCGCGGGATTGCACTCTCTGGTATTGCCGCCGAGAACCTGGAAGCCGGTTCCGGAATCACCTCTCGCACCATTGCCAGTCTGGAGCACCAATGGGCGCAAGGCCGGGACCTTTTGGACCGCAACCATGTGCTGGTGATCGATGAAGCCGGCATGGTCGGCTCACGGCAATTGGAGCGGGTTCTCTCGGAAGCCGAGCGCCGGGGCGCTAAGGTGGTTTTGGTCGGCGACCCCGAGCAGCTCCAGGCCATTGAGGCCGGTGCTGCCTTCCGGTCTCTCGGCGAACGCCATCCCCATGTCGAGATCACAGAAATCCGCCGCCAGCGGGAGGTATGGCAGCGTGATGCTACAAGGCATTTGGCGACCGGGCGGGCCGACGAAGCGCTTGAAACCTATCGCAGCCACGGCATGGTTCATGCCGAGCAAACCCGCGACGATGCCCGGGGCAAGTTGGTCGAGAGCTGGGATCGAGACCGCCAAGCCTCTCCCGGCAAATCCCGCATCATTCTCACCCACACCAATGAGGAGGTGCAAAGCCTCAATCAGTTGGCACGGGAGAAGCTCCGGACGGCTGGAGATTTGGGTGAAGATATCGCCGTCAGCGTCGAGCGCGGCAAACGAGACTTTGCCTCCGGTGACCGGGTGATGATGCTCAAGAATGAGCGCGGCCTTGGCATTAAAAACGGCACCCTTGTCACCGTCGAACGGGTCTCCAAATCCCATATGGATGTCCGCCTGGATGATGGGCGGCAGGTTGGCTTCGACTTCAAAGATTACAATCAGCTCGACCACGGCTTTGCCGCCACCATCCACAAAGCCCAAGGCGTCACCGTGGACCGGGTGTATGTGCTGGCAACGCCGGGTCTGGACCGCCATGCCGCCTATGTTGCGCTATCGCGTCATCGCGAGCGGGTGGACCTGCATTTGGGCCGTGACGACTTCGCCGATGACAGCAAACTCGCCCGCACTCTCTCGCGCGAGCGGGCCAAGGATATGGTGAGCGACTACGGCCGGGAACGCTCTTCGGTTCGCAAGATGGGGCAGGATCAATCCCAGGGTGCCGCTGCCTTGGAACCGCGCCAGCAGCAAGCCAAGCGTGGATTGTTCGCGAGCTTCCGGCCCCGCATGCCGGAACCGGACCAAATAAGTCAGCAGCGAAACGCTGGTCGCACTGTTGCGTCTGAGCGCACAGCCGAACGTGATGCGGCCATCGGCCAATACGGTCGGGCACGGAGCGACATTGACCGCATGCGCGCCAAAAACCTGCCGGTGCTGCCGGAACAGGAACGCGCTCTGGAAAACGCGCGAACTCGCCTCGACGCGGTGCGGCCCAAACTGGCCGCCGATATGGAAAATGCGCTCGCGCACGATCCTTCACTGCTCTCCGATGCCGCCAAGGGGCAGACAAACCGGATCATCCGGGCCCTTCAAGCCGAGGCCGAAATCCGCACCAATCCTTCGCTCCGCGCCGACCGGTTTGTTGCCGATTGGCAAGGGCTGTCGAAAGCGCACAGCCGGATGGAACGGGCTTACGATTTTGATGGCGCCCAAGCGGTGCGCGCCAACATGGCCGGGATGGCGAAAGCTCTGGAGCGCGACCCGCAACTCGAATCGATCCTGCGCAACCGGAAAATCGAGCTTGGTCTTGGCGCATCCACCGGTCCCAGCATCGGCGCCGACCTGATGAACCAGTTGGGGCTTGGCCGTAATCGGGGGCTTGGTTTGTGAAAATGTGGAGATGACCATGCGTGATGAACCCGAGGTTTTGTCCGAAGCAAAGACGCAAACACCGGCTGTCCAGGAGCCGCAACAAACCCCTTCCGGCGATCCAGCCGCCGCAGCGTTCGAGGAATTGCGAAGAGAGGTGGCAATGGTTCATCGCGCCATGGGCGGCCTTGCTGCCGAGCGCGCCACCATTCCCGATTACAGCGAAACCCTAGGCCAGATTTTGCAGGCCTGCGCGGCTGCGGCGTGGCGGTTTGAAAAGCTGGGAGAACTACCCGCCTTGCGCCTGACACCGGAAGTTATCGGGCGGCAAATTGATGAGGCTGCTGACGTCTCACGGCGTGCGCATGAAGCGGTGCTGCAGCAGACGACGCGGGAGCTGAACGCCTGTTTGCAATCGGCTCGTACTGCGAAGTCACAGAATATTTGGTTAGCCGCCATAGGGGCTATATGCCTTGTGGTCGGCATAGCTTTGGGTGCCGTAATTGCTGGTCGCGCAGAGAGCTCCCATACGGATGATCATCAATCGCCAGAAGCAAAAGCGGCAGCGGTCCTCGGCATGGATCAGACCTCAGCCGGAGAGCACCTTATCCAAACCTCAGCACCTCAGCTTTGGCAGGATATTGTGTTCGGTAATCGCATCATCGTTGCCAACCGGCACACGTTGGATGTTTGCCTGAAAAACAACCCGCACAAACGCTGTGTGATCACAATGCCTGCAGCGAAACCATAAGCGGCCAAAACCCGCCGTCGATCCGATCCTGGCAGAAGTTCCGCTGCCCGCACCCTGTCAAGGCTGGCGCGTTGCGCCACCGCGGAGCGGCTTCGGCCTTGACAGGGCGCGGGCAGCGGATAGGGGCTTGGGATCGGATCGATGGCAGTCTGCTAGAATTTGCATGAAGCACTTCAAGCAATAACAAAGTGATTGTCCTTGTTCGCGGATCGAGGTTTCCTGGAGCCCTCACCAGAGTTCCGTAGAGCCTGGACCATGAGTGCTACACCGCCAAGTGCCGCCAAGTAACGCCAACCACCGCCAAATAACGCCACCTGTACGCTGTACCCGCCACGCTAGAGAATGGCTATTGCGTGTACGGATTATTGTGCTGATAAATTTACTCTAGCTCTGTAGAGGATGCTTATCATGGCTGAACCAGAACGGATCCTTAGAATGCGCACCGTCCTGCAGCGCATCGGACTTAGCCGCTCCACCGTTTATCGCAAGATGAAGGAGGGGACATTCCCGAGCCAGGTCCGGCTCAGTGAGCATTGCTCCGGCTGGCGGGAGTCGGAGATCAATCGATGGATAAACGATCCTGTGCATTACGGTGGGGGTGACCGGAAGCGGAGTAATCCGTCAAAAGACGCAGAATCATTCACCGGGGGCGCGCTAGGATAGGAAATTATAATGCCTCGAAGCGCCTAGCTGATGTGTGGCACTGTGGCGGCAACGCCGTATTACGACTTGTCTTGCCGGTTTTGCCGGTATTTCCCCTATTTTGCCGCTAGGTCTCTGTCGAAATTTGGTGCCCATGAATGCATTATAGCTATCTGCTTGGAAGGTGGTTTTATGCGGATGTTCACTCCTAACGGCGGCGCGATCCGGGTTCTGCGCAAACGACGCTCACATCGTAAGACGCAGGAGGCATTCGCCCGTGAAATTGGAGTGTCTGAACGGACCCTTCGCGATATTGAGAACCTAAATAAGCCCATTGATGAGCTACAGGCGGATCGCATAGCCTCGGCCCTGAAGGTTGGTCGAGGAGACGTGGTTTTTGCGACTGAGGGGCCACGTCTTGTGGCCACTCCACCAACTCAGTCCCCTATGCCTGCATCGGTTCATACAACGCGCGGTAAGCAGCTCGTTCCAAGATTCGATAAGGATACCGCTTGCGATGTTGGAAGCGGCGAGAGCTTGTACGATCTCGCTTGCCGCTGCGACTTTGTTATCGCGGAATCCCGCATTCCGATGAATGGCGAGATTAGCAGCTATGTATCTGAACTGGTCAGTTTGATTGAAGCCGCAAGCTGGATGAAACGCGAACGCTTCTCCAAGCTGGAAGCTGAAGTTGAAAAGTCACAACGGAACTGCATGCGCCATCTTCTTGTGCAGCTTCGCGGCAATGACGTCTGGACCTATGCCCTACATCACACCAAGCACTTGCCTGTGAGTGACGAGGTGCCTGAAATATCAAGTACGGACGTGGAATGGCATGCGATTGTAGTGTTTGATTCGCCAGGTGAATACGGCGAGAACACCGTTGAAGTCGATGTCGATAACGGTCACCCTTGGATCATCGACTGGGATAAGCCAATGCACTGTCCGACGCGCAGAGCTTAGAGTGAACCGTCGCAGGCGAGATGTTCCGGCGCCGACGACAACTATCAGCACTCACCTATGTGACCAAATAGCTGAGCGTTACGCGCGCTACTCCGGCTTCTTAAACTTCCCAACAATCACCTTGCCTCTGTTTCCTACGTCGTCGAGGTAGTTCGCCCAGGCTTGCATCATCTTGCGGCGGTCATCGAGGTATTTGGTCCGATCATAGGCCGCGTCCACCTTGTTGCGTGGGGCGTGCGCGAGCTGGCGGTCCACGACCTCGTGCGGGTACTTCAGCTTCTCTTTGATCGTTGTCATGGCCAGAGAGCGGAAGCCATGGCCGGTCATGCGGCCCTTGTAGCCGAGCCGCTCCAGCGCCTTCAGGATGGTGTTGTTGCTCATATGCCGGAGCGGTTTGGTCGGGCTGGCGAACACCCATTGATACTTCCCGTTCATCGCGTGCAGTTCGCTCAGGATTGCGAGCGACTGCCGCGACAAGGGAACGATATGGGGTTTGCGCATCTTCATGCGCTCGGCCGGGATGGACCACCGTGCTTCTTCGAAATTGATTTCGTCCCAGGTGGCTTTGATCAGCTCCCCGGTTCGTACGAAGGTGAGCAGCATCAGCCGGATCGCCAGCCGGGTGAGGGGATATAGCCGGGCATCATTCCGTCCGAGAGCGCCGAGGAACTCCGGCAGCTCTTCCGGCTCTATTGATGAGAAGTGGCCATGGCGTACCGGCTTAAGGGCACCTTTCAGGTCGGTGGTCGGGTTGCGCTCGGCCCGCCCGGTCACCACGGCGTAGCGAAATATCTGCCCGCAATATTGTCCCGCCCGGCGAGCCATTTCGCCCGCTCCGCGATTTTCGATCTTCTTGAGGGTGTTCAGGACCACAAGCGGCGAGATATCGCTAACCGGGCGCTGCCCGATGACGGGGAATATGTCCATTTCCAGCCGGTGCAGGATTTCGACGGCGTAAGCCGGGGTCCACTTCTCCCGGTTCCGCTCATGCCATTCGCGGGCGACGGCCTCGAAGGTGTTGGCCGCGTTTATCTCGGCAAGCTGCCGCCGATCCTGTTTGGCAGAGGAGGGGTCTATTCCTTCTGCCAGCATTTTCTTGGCAACGGCCCTCTTTTCCCGAGCCTCGGCCAGGGACGTCTCGGGATAGACTCCGCAAGCCAGCCGTTTTTCTTTTCCCAGGAAGCGATATTTCAGCCGCCAGTACCGACCCCCGTTGGGGGCGACCTCCAAATAGAGGCCACCGCCGTCAGCCTTCTTATACGGCTTGTCCTTGGGTCGGGCACCTTTGCAGGCCGCGTCGGTGAGGGGCATGGGGGCATTTTTCCTCTGCCGGATTTCCCAGATGCCCCCAAAAATGCCCCCAGCCGGTTGAGATGGCAGGAGACGTCCTTGGATGGCACGGTGCAGATTATGCCTGATTTTATTGGGTTTTTGAAGGTTTTGCGGGATGGCGTGAGACACCCTGGGAAGGAATTTTGGCGGAGCCGGAGGGATTCGAACCCTCGGTAGGGCTTTACAACCCTACAACGGTTTAGCAAACCGCCGCCTTCAGCCTCTCGGCCACAGCTCCGCATCGCCCTGATGCCTGGGTTCCCAGGCTGGGGACGCGTTCTTGCCCCGGTTTGCGGTGCTTCGCAAGCCCCGCCTCCCCCCGATTTTGCAAAAACCCCTGGGGGTTCAGACCGATACGCTGGTTTTGCGGCCATTCGCGCGGTGGGACCTGTTTTGCGGGCAGAGTCAGCAGCACTCTTGCCATCTGGTCGCATTCGAGTCAGCGTTCGCTCTGCGCGATTGTCGCAGGGAGAAACAGCTCTGGGTTTCCGTGACGGAGCCTTTGGGCGATCTGGGTGCTTCAAGGGCAAAGCCCGAAGGCCCTTAGCAGGAGGTGCGTGCGATGCAGGTCCTAGACATTCTTCGCCAAAAGGGTCGGGAGGTGACGTCGTTGCCCCTCGATGCCAATCTTTCGGATGCCACGATCGTTTTTGCCGCCAAGCGGATTGGCGCCGTGGTCATTCGTGATGAGGCCGGCGGCTTGGCCGGAATTCTCTCTGAGCGCGATGTGGTGCGGGCTTTGGCGGCGGAAAGCGTGCGCGCTTTGGCGCTGCCGGTGACCAAATACATGACGAGCCCCGTGGCCACCTGTGTGGAGGCCGATACAGTCGATTATCTCATGGAGATGATGACCCAAGGCCGCTTCCGTCATGTGCCGGTGCTGGACGCGCAGAACCAGATCGCAGGCATCATCTCCATCGGTGACGTGGTGAAGACCCATGTCGAGGAGACGACGCGCGAGGCTTCCAACCTTCGCCAATATATCGCGGCGGCGGGCTGAGCATTTTTGTGGGCGCACATGAAAAAGGCGGGCAGCCCTAAAGCCGCCCGCCCGATATTCATTGCGTTTTAAGCGCTTCAGGCCTTGGCGGTGACGATATAGCTGTCGATCACCTTACCCAGCGTGTCGAGTGGCAGGGCGCCCGATTTCAGCACCGCGTCGTGGAAGGCCTTGATATCGAATTTGGCGCCCAGCGCCGTCTTGGCGCGCTCACGCAGCTTCAGAATCGTGCGCTTGCCGACCATGTAGCCGCAAGCCTGGCCCGGCCAGACGCAATAGCGCTCGATTTCCGAAATCGCCGCCCCTTCGGGATCTCCCAGCGTGTCGGTGAAATAGGAAAGCGCCTTTTCGCGGCTCCATTTCATCTGATGCATGCCGGAATCGACCACCAGGCGCACGCCGCGGAACATGGCGTCGTGGAGCTGGCCGATATGACCCCAAGGGTCGTTGTCATAAAGCCCCATTTCGACAGCCAGCTGTTCGGCATAGAGGGCCCAGCCTTCGACATAGGCGTTATACCCGCCGATGCGCCGGATCAGCGGCAAATCAGTTTCCTGGGCAATCGAGATCTGCAAATGGTGGCCCGGAATGGCTTCGTGATAGGTGAGGGTGGGCAGGGTGAAGCTCGGCTGTTCGGCCGTGTCGCGCAGGTTGATGTAGTAGGCGCCGGGGCGTTTTCCGTCGAGCGTGGCGTTCTGATAATAGCCGCCCGGCGCGCCGCTTTCGATATATTTGGGCACGCGTTTGATCTCGACCGGCGCTTTGGGAAGGGTCGCGAAATACTGCGGCAAGCGCTTTTGCACCTCGGCGACCTTCACATTCAGGTCCGCAATCAGCTTTTCCTTGCCTTCATCCGTATTCGGATAAACGAATTTCTGCTTGTCCTCATACATGCCGCGCAGACGCTGACCGACCGTGCCTTTGGTCAGGCCATTGGCCTTCATGATGGCATCGATTTGCGCGGTGCATTCGGCGACCACCTCAAGGCCAAGCTTGTGGACTTCGGCCGGGCTCATATTGGTGGTGGTCTGGTTGGCAAGAGAGGCGGCGTAATATTCATCGCCCTTGGGAAGGCGCCAGACGCCGCCGTCATGCACGGCTTTGGCTTTCAGGCTTTCGAAGAGGGCGATTTGGCGGTCGAGTGCGGGATAGACTTTCTCGGCGACGATCTTGGTGGCGTCCGCGCCCCAATTGCCGGCGATTTTCTTTTCCGTGGTGCGCCGGACGAGCGAGGCGACCATCACGGCTTTGTCTGCCGCAGGGCTGCGCAGATTGCCCATCTGCTTCAGCGTGCCAGCGATGACGAAATCGGGCGGGGTGACGCCTGCGGCCACGTCGTGGCGCACTGCTTCGCTCTCTTCGTCCAGGGCCGTGGCAAAGCCTGCCAGGCGGGCGAGGAAGGCGTCGGCGTCATCTTTGGTCTCGATGGGATGCTGACTGTCCAGGAAGTCGGGAAGATCGTGATAGGCGCCACCGAGCTGGTTGATGGCATAGGGGCCGGCAAGCCCGCCATAATTGGTGAAGCGCGTATCGGCGTCGGCGGATTGTTCCGCGCCATAGAGGACGGCGTCGTAATTGGTGGCATCGATGCCGGTGAGGGCGGGGCGGTTGATGGCCTTCAGGCGCTTGAGGATAGAAGCGTCGAGCTTGGTGCCTTCTGCGCGGGCCTTGAGGCCGCGGGCACCGAGCTTGAAGCGGTAAGAGGCTTTGGCGCCGGTATCCACTCCTAAGCTGGTGGCAAATTCCGGCGCCATCTGCATCACCTCATCCATGATGGTCTCATAGAGGGCGTTGGCCTTGGCCGCCTCGGCGGCGGGGGCGGCAGCGCCTGGAAGGGTGACGGCGGCGGCCGCGGCAGTGGTGGCCAGCATTTGGCGGCGGTTCAGCACAGTTAATAGCTCCTGCAACATGAGTTCGTGTTTACGGCGGACTAGTTCAGCGGCGCGCAACGCGATGGGCAAGCGGTAAAGCGAATTTCTGCCAAACATTTGCGCGAGCGGCCCAGTCGACTGTTTTTAAGGCAGGTGCGCTAGTGGCCGTGCATGCAAAATTCGAAAACCTCCGCGCCTCAGCCATGGCCGATTCCGATTTCTCGCGGACTTGAAAAATATTTGCTCCCGCCTAGATGGAAGTGGGCGGTTCGGTCAGCTTTCGCGGGCCAAATAGGCTGAGGCGGAGCGGCTTTCGACTGTACGGCACAATAGGTGGAAACGCCTGGTAGCCCACCACATCTTGAGGCCGCGCGGCTAGAAGCTGGGTTTTGAGCTGATTTTCCGCAGGCGGATCAGGTCATCCACAGGGCGCTGAAAAAATGTGGCCCAGGGACCGTTTTTGCGTTTGACACCGCCTGAGGACGAACCTATACACCGCCCCCTCGCCGACGCGCTGCTTCGCGGTGCCGCCGACGAAACGATTGAGACGAAAGCGTTTTGCGAAAGTCTTATTCGAGTTGTTTGACATAGTGATGAAGGAAGGGGAACGTGGGCGGCGTTAAGCTGGCTGCGTGGTTCGGGAGAGATCCTGAACTACTTAAGTATCAAGCGAAGACGTTTAGATTGCTTACGTTCCTTTTTGCATAACACTTAGATGTTCGATTTTCTTGGAGCTGTGACGGCGCCAAGAAGATCAAACCTCGTCAAATGTGTAATGCGAACACGTGAACGAGAGCGATCAGCGTCGTTTGCTTAGGATCATAACTTGAGAGTTTGATCCTGGCTCAGAACGAACGCTGGCGGCAGGCCTCAAACATGCAAGTCGAGGGGGTGTAGCAATACATCACCGGCGGACGGGTGCGTAACACGTGGGAATGTACCTAGTGGTTCGGAACAACGCTTGGAAACGAGTGCTAATACCGGATGAGCCCGAAAGGGGAAAGATTTATCGCCACTAGATCAGCCCGCGTAGGATTAGCTAGTTGGTAGGGTAACGGCCTACCAAGGCGACGATCCTTAGCTGTTCTGAGAGGAAGATCAGCCACACTGGGACTGAGACACGGCCCAGACTCCTACGGGAGGCAGCAGTTGGGAATCTTGGACAATGGGCGAAAGCCTGATCCAGCCATGCCGCGTGAGTGATGAAGGCCTTAGGGTTGTAAAGCTCTTTTGCCCGGGAAGATAATGACTGTACCGGGAGAATAAGCTCCGGCTAACTTCGTGCCAGCAGCCGCGGTAATACGAAGGGGGCTAGCGTTGTTCGGAATTACTGGGCGTAAAGCGTGCGCAGGCGGCTTTTCAAGTCAGGGGTGAAAGCCCAGAGCTCAACTCTGGAAATGCCTTTGAAACTGTTAAGCTTGAGTGCGGGAGAGGTGAGTGGAATTCCCAGTGTAGAGGTGAAATTCGTAGATATTGGGAAGAACACCGGTGGCGAAGGCGGCTCACTGGCCCGTTTCTGACGCTCATGCACGATAGCGTGGGGATCAAACAGGATTAGATACCCTGGTAGTCCACGCCGTAAACTATGGACGCTAGCCGTTGGGTAGCTTGCTATTCAGTGGCGCAGCTAACGCCTTAAGCGTCCCGCCTGGGGAGTACGGCCGCAAGGTTGAAACTCAAAGGAATTGACGGGGGCCCGCACAAGCGGTGGAGCATGTGGTTTAATTCGACGCAACGCGCAGAACCTTACCAGGGTTTGACATCCCAAGACCGCTCTTGAAAGAGAGTTTCCCCGCAAGGGGCTTGGAGACAGGTGCTGCATGGCTGTCGTCAGCTCGTGTCGTGAGATGTTGGGTTAAGTCCCGCAACGAGCGCAACCCTCGCCTTTAGTTGCCATCATTAAGTTGGGCACTCTAGAGGGACCGCCGGCGGCAAGCCGGAGGAAGGTGGGGATGACGTCAAGTCCTCATGGCCCTTACACCCTGGGCTACACACGTGCTACAATGGCGGTGACAGTGGGCAGCTACTTCGTAAGAAGATGCTAATCTCTAAAAACCGTCCCAGTTCAGATTGTACTCTGCAACTCGAGTACATGAAGGTGGAATCGCTAGTAATCGCTGAACAGCAGGCAGCGGTGAATACGTTCCCGGGCCTTGTACACACCGCCCGTCACGGCATGGGAGTTGGTTTTACCCGAAGACGGTGCGCTAACCGCAAGGAGGCAGCCGGCCACGGTAGGATCAGCGACTGGGCCGAAGTCGTAACAAGGTAGCCGTAGGGGAACCTGCGGCTGGATCACCTCCTTTCTATGGATGATCTTGCGATCAACTGCACTCATGCAGTTTCCAAGATCTCATAAGACAATGGCTGGCTTGACGCCGCCTTCGTTTCCCTTCCTTCCGTTGAGACCGACGCCCCGTATGGGGGTATCGGTTTGCTGCGTGATTGAGACACCTCTATGGGCTCGTAGCTCAGGTGGTTAGAGCGCACGCCTGATAAGCGTGAGGTCGAACGTTCAACTCGTTCCGGGCCCACCACGCCTAGCTTTTGTTGGCGAGCGCGAGCGAGCTTAGAAAAGCTGGCGCTAATTACTTGCTTGATCCGAGCCAAAGATCCTTTCGGGGCCGTAGCTCAGTTGGGAGAGCGGTAGCTTTGCAAGCTTCAGGTCGTCGGTTCGATCCCGATCGGCTCCACCAAGGTTTTGGTTGGCAGATGATTGGTCCAGCAGCACTCAACGGATATGTAAGGACAAAAGCTTCGTCCTGGTTTCCTCCAAGATCCAGAGACGATGAACTACCCATGACATTGTGAAAGCGAGATCTTCCGATTGCACGATCGGTTGATCCATACGACACCAAAAAACTGATCGTAAGAAATCCGTGAACGGATGGATTGCGGGGCACGGGAGACGATTCCGTGATCTGGCTTTCTTTCTGGGCATGGAACGAATTGCTGAGCGATCAAGCGTTTAAGTAAGGGCGTTTGGGGGATGCCTTGGCACACACAGGCGATGAAGGACGTAGCACGCTGCGATAAGCTGCGGTGAGAGGCGAGCACTCTTTGACCCGTAGATCTCCGAATGGGGAAACCCAATCCGCAAGGATTATCTTTGACTGAATACATAGGTCAAAGAAGCGAACGCGGGGAACTGAAACATCTCAGTACCCGTAGGAAAGGACATCAACAGAGACTCCGTTAGTAGTGGCGAGCGAACGCGGACCAGGCCAGTGGTCTTCAATTAAGAACCGGAACGATCTGGAAAGATCGGCCATAGCGGGTGATAGCCCCGTACGGGTAGAAATTTTGAAGATCCTTGAGTAGGGCGGGACACGTGAAATCCTGCCTGAAGATGGGGCGACCACGCTCCAAGCCTAAGTACTCGTGTGTGACCGATAGCGAACTAGTACCGTGAGGGAAAGGTGAAAAGCACCCCGGCGAGGGGAGTGAAAGAGACCTGAAACCGAACGCCTACAAACAGAGGGAGCCGCAAGGTGACCTCGTACCTTTTGTATAATGGGTCAGCGAGTTAGTTTGTCTAGCAAGCCTAAGCCGACAGGTGGAGGCGTAGCGAAAGCGAGTCTGAATAGGGCGACTGAGTTAGACGGATTAGACCCGAAAGCAAGTGATCTAGCCATGACCAGGTTGAAGGTGCGGTAACACGCACTGGAGGACCGAACTCACGCCTGTTGAAAAAGTCGGGGATGAGTTGTGGCTAGGGGTGAAAGGCCAATCAAACTTGCAGATAGCTGGTTCTCTGCGAAAGCTATTTAGGTAGCGCCTCGTGTATCACCTTTGGGGGTAGAGCACTGGATGGGCTAGGGGGCTTCACCGCTTACCAAACCTAACCAAACTCCGAATACCAAAGAGTGCTGAGCACGGGAGACACACGGCGGGTGCTAACGTCCGTCGTGAAGAGGGAAAAAACCCTGACCTACAGCTAAGGCCCCTAATTCGTGGCTAAGTGTGAAAGGATGTGAGAATCCCAAAACAACCAGGATGTTGGCTTAGAAGCAGCCATCATTTAAAGAAAGCGTAACAGCTCACTGGTCTAAATAAGGGTTTTTGCGCCGAAAATGTAACGGGGCTCAAGCCACGAGCCGAAGCTTAGGATACACGCAAGTGTATGGTAGCAGAGTGTTCTGTATGCCTGCGAAGAGGAAGGGCGACCGACCTTGGAGGTATCAGAAGTAAGAATGCTGACATGAGTAGCGATAAAGAGGGTGAGAGACCCTCTCGCCGTAAGTCCAAGGGTTCCTGCGTCAAGTTAATCTGCGCAGGGTTAGCCGGCCCCTAAGGCAAGGCCGAAAGGCGTAGTCGATGGGAATCAGGTGAACATTCCTGAGCCAGCTGGAAGTGACGGATGACGTAAGTTGTATGACCTTACTGGATTGGTCATGCCGCGAAGTTGTCCCAGGAAATAGCTCCAGCGTAGCCCGTACCCTAAACCGACACAGGTGGACTGGCAGAGTATGCTAAGGCGCTTGAGAGAACGGTGTTGAAGGAACTAGGCAAATTGCCCTCGTAACTTCGGAAGAAGAGGGCCCGGTCTCGACGCAAGTCTTGGCCGGGGGCACATAGCAGGGGGTGGCGACTGTTTACTAAAAACACAGGGCGCTGCGAAATCCAAAGATGACGTATAGCGTCTGACGCCTGCCCGGTGCCGGAAGGTTAAGAGGAGATGTGAAAGCGTCGAATCGAAGCCCCGGTAAACGGCGGCCGTAACTATAACGGTCCTAAGGTAGCGAAATTCCTTGTCGGGTAAGTTCCGACCTGCACGAAAGGCGTAACGACTTCCCCACTGTCTCCAACACCGGCTCAGCGAAATTGAATTCCCCGTGAAGATGCGGGGTTCCCGCGGTCAGACGGAAAGACCCCGTGCACCTTTACTGCAACTTTGCACTGGCATTAGGACTGTGATGCGTAGGATAGGTGGTAGGCTTTGAAGTCTGGGCTCTGGCCTGGATGGAGCCGTCCTTGAAATACCACCCTTTGCGATCCTGATGTCTAACTGCGGCCTCGAAACGAGGTTCAGGACCATGCATGGTGGGCAGTTTGACTGGGGCGGTCGCCTCCCAAAGAGTAACGGAGGCGCGCGATGGTAGGCTCAAACCGGTCGGAAATCGGTTGTTGAGTGCAATGGCACAAGCCTGCCTGACTGCAAGGCCGACGGGCCAAGCAGAGACGAAAGTCGGTCATAGTGATCCGGTGATCCCGAGTGGAAGGGTCATCGCTCAACGGATAAAAGGTACGCCGGGGATAACAGGCTGATCGCACCCAAGCGTCCATAGCGACGGTGCGGTTTGGCACCTCGATGTCGGCTCATCACATCCTGGGGCTGTAGCCGGTCCCAAGGGTATGGCTGTTCGCCATTTAAAGTGGTACGTGAGCTGGGTTTAGAACGTCGTGAGACAGTTCGGTCCCTATCTGCCGTGGGTGTTGGAAACTTGAGAGAACTTGTTCCTAGTACGAGAGGACCGGAACGAACGCACCTCTGGTGGACCGGTTGTGGCGCCAGCTGCATTGCCGGGTAGCTAAGTGCGGACGAGATAACCGCTGAAAGCATCTAAGCGGGAAACTCATCTCAAAACCAGGTTTCCCTTGAGAGCCGTGGAAGACTACCACGTCGATAGGCCAGGTGTGTAAGCGCAGCAATGCGTTGAGCTTACTGGTCCTAATCGCTCGATTGGCTTGAACGCCAGCACCTCGTTCCATGTCTGGAAAGAAACCCAGACATCATCCCTATCGCCCTCATAGGCGGCCCTAACCGGGCAAGGATGAATACAAGTCTTTCGGTGTCGTATGCTCTGTCTTTTGCCGGACCGGTGATACTAGCGGGGGAATTCCACCCGATCCCATTCCGAACTCGGCCGTTAAAGCCCCCAGCGCCAATGGTACTGCGTCTCAAGACGCGGGAGAGTAGGTCGTTGCCGGTCCTGCTAAAGACAGAGGTTGCGCGTTCGCGAGAGCGAGAGCGCATCGAATATGTCGCTTCACAAGTCATGCTCAAAACCCCGTCAGCTAATCGCTGTCGGGGTTTTTTGTTGTCTAAATCAATTAATCAGTAGACGGACGGAATGGCGGCGATATTTCACCCGTCCACACTGGAGATTTCATAAGTTCCCTGGAATATTGCCTGATAGTTTTGCATGCCTGGGGAATGAACAAATGATGGTAAGGTGCGTGGCGGCGCTGATCGGCGCCGTTTTGGCTATTCTGCCGGCTTCCGCCGAGGTGCCTAAGGAGCGGATCGTTCTGCCAAGGGCCGTCGTGCCGCTCCATTATGACCTTGCCATCGTTCCCAATGCCGAAAAGAAGACTTTTACGGCCACGGTCTCAATCCGGCTGAAGGTGGAGACGGCGACGAGCGATATCGTGCTCAACGCGGCCGATCTCGATCTCAAATCCGTGCATCTTTCCGGCCGTAAGGCTGCGCCAGAGATCTCCTTCGACAAGGCGCAGGAAACGGCGAGCTTCCATTTCGCAAAACCGGTCAGCCCTGGCGAGTACACGCTCTCCATTGCTTATAGCGGCAGCATCAATGATTCCCCCGCAGGGTTGTTCGTGCTCGACTACGATACCAAAGCCGGCAAGAAGCGCGCGCTCTTCACTCAATTCGAGAATTCCGACGCCCGCCGTTTTGTCCCCTCCTGGGATGAGCCCGGCGTAAAGGCGAGCTTCACGCTCACTGCGACGCTGCCGCAAGCCGAGCTGGCGGTATCCAATATGCCAATCGCTTCTGAGGCAAAGCTGCCGGGCGGGCTCAAGAAGGTGACCTTCGCGCCCTCACCTAAAATGTCGTCCTATCTGCTCTTCTATGGTCAGGGAGACTTCGAGCGCGTGTCGCGCCAGGTCGGCGATGTCGATGTCGGCGTGATCGTGAAACGCGGCGATAAGGAGCGAGCCTCCTATGCGCTCGACGCGGCCAGCGAGATCTTGCCCTATTACAACGCCTATTTCGGTACGCCCTATCCGTTGCCCAAGCTCGACATGATTGCAGGACCGGGCCAGAGCCAGTTTTTTGGTGCGATGGAAAACTGGGGTGCGATTTTCTATTTCGAGCGGGCACTGCTCATCGATCCCAAGATCTCCGACGAAGCGAGTCGGCGCAGCGTCTTTTCGGTGATCGCGCATGAAGTGGCGCATCAGTGGTTTGGCGATCTTGTCACCATGGCGTGGTGGGATGATCTTTGGCTGAACGAAGGCTTTGCTTCCTGGATGCAGAACAAAGCGGCTGAGGCGCTGCATCCGGATTGGAAGCCCTGGATGGCGACCGTCGCCCGCAAAGATGGCGTGCTCAGCAGCGATGCCCGTGTCGGCACGCACCCCATCATTCAGCCCATTCATGACGTGCAGCAGGCGAGCCAGGCCTTTGACGACATCACCTATTCCAAAGGCGCCGCGGTGATTCGGATGCTCGAGAACTATCTCGGTGAGGAGAGTTTTCGCGCCGGGGTGCGCAGCTATATGAAGCGCTACGCCTATTCCAACACTGTCACCGATGATCTTTGGGGCGAGCTGCAAAAAGCATCCGGCCAGCCGGTCGCCGAATTCGCGCATGATTTCACGCTGCAAGCCGGCGTGCCGTTGATTCGCGTCTCGCGGACTGCAACCGGGCTCAGCCTCACGCAATCGCGCTTTGCTGTCGACGAGAGCGGAGCGGTTAAGCAGAACTGGCATGTGCCAGTGATCGTGGCTGGCTTTGATGGCAGGCCCATTTGGCGCGGGCTTGTCGGCAGCGCGCCGGTGAGCGTAGCGGTGCCAGCTGGCAGTATGGCTGTCGTCAATGCGGGCCAGGCGGGCTATTACCGCACGCTCTATGATCCTGAAATGTTTGCCGCGCTCGCATCCAAATTCGGTGCGCTTTCCTCCTATGATCAACTCGGCCTTTTGAACGATAGCGGCGCGCTCAGCAGAGCGGGGCTGGAGCCCGTGGCCGATCTGCTGGCGCTTCTTTCCAACGCGAGCACGCAGATGGATCCGGTCGTGCAGCAGGCGATTTCGGACCATATCTCGAGCCTGGTTTGGTTGTTCAAGGATCTTCCGGGAGAGGCGCGGGCCAAGGCCTTTGGCGGTGCGGTTTTATCGCCGCTTTTTGCCAAGGTGGGATGGGATGCAAAGCCGGGCGAAGATCGCAACACCGCGCTTTTGCGCAACCAGTTGATCGAAGCGCTTGGGGCCTCTGTGGGCGATCCCGCGACGCTGGCAGAAACGCGCAAGCGCTTTGCGGCTTTTCTCAAGGATAAGAACAGCCTTTCCCCCGCTATTCGCTCCACGCTGCTGAGCGTGGTTGCGCATACGGCGGATGCGGTAACCTGGGAAGATCTGCATCATCTCGCCCGCACCGCCGAAAGCTCTCTGGAAAAGCAGGAGTATTACCCGCTGCTCGCCTGGGCCGAAGACAAGGCTGTAGCGCAGAAAGCGCTGGATTTGGCGATGTCGGATGAGCCACCTGCCACCATGAAGCCCAGCATGATCGCGATGGTGGCAAAGAATCATCCTCAAATGGCGTTTGATTTCGCCGTCGCGCATAAGGCTGAGCTTGACGCACTGATCGAGCCGGCAAGCCGCAATCAGTTCTATGTGCGTCTGTTCGCGAGCGCACGTGACACGGCCATCCAGCCCAAGCTTGATGCGTTTGCAGAAGCCAATATTCCGCAAAGCGCCAGGGCGATTGTGGTGCGAATCAAAGGCGGCATCGCTGTCGCGGCGAAGCGGCGGGCAGAAGCTGCGCCAAAGATCGACGCTTGGCTGATCACCCGCTGCAAAGGTGAAGGGGCCGAGACGGTTTGCACCAAGTAAGCCGGAGTTGCCTGGAAGACGTGAAAACCCCGCCGGAGTGATCCTGCGGGGTTTATCTTTGAGAAGAGCTCCATCGCTTTCATGAAATCGACGAGGTGGGGTGCAGTGAGCTCGAATCCTTTGCTGGGTAGGATTTCGATTCATGTCGCGACGATGATTCCGCGACCGCAGAAAATATTTTTCCGATTTTCTTATCGCTGGGCGCGATCAGCAGGAGGCATGACTCCTTTTTGCGCGTGTTGCGCACCCCGCTCTCGCCAATTTCGCAGAATCTTTTTCTGGTCGATACGCTTTTGGGTGCCGTTATTTTCTCCTCGCGCAAACAAATCGCCTGATCGGTGTGCGGCTGCAGTTTCCGAAAAGCCTATAAAACCTACGTTTTTCGCAGCTGCGACAGGGGTGCGGCATGGCAAAGCAACTTTTTTCATTTTTGCGTTTGACTCCTCGGCGAGGCCCCCGTATACACCCGCCCTCGCCGACGCGCTGAGCGCCACGAAAAACCGGCGAAACGATTGAAACAAAAGAGTTTTTTGGTTCTTTCGCGTTGTTTGACATAGTGATGAAGGAAGGGGAACGTGGGCGGCGTTAAGCTGGCTGCGTGGTTCGGGAGAGATCCTGGATCGCAAAGTATCAAGCGAAGACGTTTTGATTGCTTACGTTCCTTTTTGCATAACACTTAGATGTTCGATTGGCTGTTTCCTGTGACGGGGAGCAGTTAGTCAAACCTCGTCAAATGTGTAATGCGAACACGTGAACGAGAGCGATCAGCGTCGTTTGCTTAGGATCATAACTTGAGAGTTTGATCCTGGCTCAGAACGAACGCTGGCGGCAGGCCTCAAACATGCAAGTCGAGGGGGTGTAGCAATACATCACCGGCGGACGGGTGCGTAACACGTGGGAATGTACCTAGTGGTTCGGAACAACGCTTGGAAACGAGTGCTAATACCGGATGAGCCCGAAAGGGGAAAGATTTATCGCCACTAGATCAGCCCGCGTAGGATTAGCTAGTTGGTAGGGTAACGGCCTACCAAGGCGACGATCCTTAGCTGTTCTGAGAGGAAGATCAGCCACACTGGGACTGAGACACGGCCCAGACTCCTACGGGAGGCAGCAGTTGGGAATCTTGGACAATGGGCGAAAGCCTGATCCAGCCATGCCGCGTGAGTGATGAAGGCCTTAGGGTTGTAAAGCTCTTTTGCCCGGGAAGATAATGACTGTACCGGGAGAATAAGCTCCGGCTAACTTCGTGCCAGCAGCCGCGGTAATACGAAGGGGGCTAGCGTTGTTCGGAATTACTGGGCGTAAAGCGTGCGCAGGCGGCTTTTCAAGTCAGGGGTGAAAGCCCAGAGCTCAACTCTGGAAATGCCTTTGAAACTGTTAAGCTTGAGTGCGGGAGAGGTGAGTGGAATTCCCAGTGTAGAGGTGAAATTCGTAGATATTGGGAAGAACACCGGTGGCGAAGGCGGCTCACTGGCCCGTTTCTGACGCTCATGCACGATAGCGTGGGGATCAAACAGGATTAGATACCCTGGTAGTCCACGCCGTAAACTATGGACGCTAGCCGTTGGGTAGCTTGCTATTCAGTGGCGCAGCTAACGCCTTAAGCGTCCCGCCTGGGGAGTACGGCCGCAAGGTTGAAACTCAAAGGAATTGACGGGGGCCCGCACAAGCGGTGGAGCATGTGGTTTAATTCGACGCAACGCGCAGAACCTTACCAGGGTTTGACATCCCAAGACCGCTCTTGAAAGAGAGTTTCCCCGCAAGGGGCTTGGAGACAGGTGCTGCATGGCTGTCGTCAGCTCGTGTCGTGAGATGTTGGGTTAAGTCCCGCAACGAGCGCAACCCTCGCCTTTAGTTGCCATCATTAAGTTGGGCACTCTAGAGGGACCGCCGGCGGCAAGCCGGAGGAAGGTGGGGATGACGTCAAGTCCTCATGGCCCTTACACCCTGGGCTACACACGTGCTACAATGGCGGTGACAGTGGGCAGCTACTTCGTAAGAAGATGCTAATCTCTAAAAACCGTCCCAGTTCAGATTGTACTCTGCAACTCGAGTACATGAAGGTGGAATCGCTAGTAATCGCTGAACAGCAGGCAGCGGTGAATACGTTCCCGGGCCTTGTACACACCGCCCGTCACGGCATGGGAGTTGGTTTTACCCGAAGACGGTGCGCTAACCGCAAGGAGGCAGCCGGCCACGGTAGGATCAGCGACTGGGCCGAAGTCGTAACAAGGTAGCCGTAGGGGAACCTGCGGCTGGATCACCTCCTTTCTATGGATGATCTTGCGATCAACTGCACTCATGCAGTTTCCAAGATCTCATAAGACAATGGCTGGCTTGACGCCGCCTTCGTTTCCCTTCCTTCCGTTGAGACCGACGCCCCGTATGGGGGTATCGGTTTGCTGCGTGATTGAGACACCTCTATGGGCTCGTAGCTCAGGTGGTTAGAGCGCACGCCTGATAAGCGTGAGGTCGAACGTTCAACTCGTTCCGGGCCCACCACGCCTAGCTTTTGTTGGCGAGCGCGAGCGAGCTTAGAAAAGCTGGCGCTAATTACTTGCTTGATCCGAGCCAAAGATCCTTTCGGGGCCGTAGCTCAGTTGGGAGAGCGGTAGCTTTGCAAGCTTCAGGTCGTCGGTTCGATCCCGATCGGCTCCACCAAGGTTTTGGTTGGCAGATGATTGGTCCAGCAGCACTCAACGGATATGTAAGGACAAAAGCTTCGTCCTGGTTTCCTCCAAGATCCAGAGACGATGAACTACCCATGACATTGTGAAAGCGAGATCTTCCGATTGCACGATCGGTTGATCCATACGACACCAAAAAACTGATCGTAAGAAATCCGTGAACGGATGGATTGCGGGGCACGGGAGACGATTCCGTGATCTGGCTTTCTTTCTGGGCATGGAACGAATTGCTGAGCGATCAAGCGTTTAAGTAAGGGCGTTTGGGGGATGCCTTGGCACACACAGGCGATGAAGGACGTAGCACGCTGCGATAAGCTGCGGTGAGAGGCGAGCACTCTTTGACCCGTAGATCTCCGAATGGGGAAACCCAATCCGCAAGGATTATCTTTGACTGAATACATAGGTCAAAGAAGCGAACGCGGGGAACTGAAACATCTCAGTACCCGTAGGAAAGGACATCAACAGAGACTCCGTTAGTAGTGGCGAGCGAACGCGGACCAGGCCAGTGGTCTTCAATTAAGAACCGGAACGATCTGGAAAGATCGGCCATAGCGGGTGATAGCCCCGTACGGGTAGAAATTTTGAAGATCCTTGAGTAGGGCGGGACACGTGAAATCCTGCCTGAAGATGGGGCGACCACGCTCCAAGCCTAAGTACTCGTGTGTGACCGATAGCGAACTAGTACCGTGAGGGAAAGGTGAAAAGCACCCCGGCGAGGGGAGTGAAAGAGACCTGAAACCGAACGCCTACAAACAGAGGGAGCCGCAAGGTGACCTCGTACCTTTTGTATAATGGGTCAGCGAGTTAGTTTGTCTAGCAAGCCTAAGCCGACAGGTGGAGGCGTAGCGAAAGCGAGTCTGAATAGGGCGACTGAGTTAGACGGATTAGACCCGAAAGCAAGTGATCTAGCCATGACCAGGTTGAAGGTGCGGTAACACGCACTGGAGGACCGAACTCACGCCTGTTGAAAAAGTCGGGGATGAGTTGTGGCTAGGGGTGAAAGGCCAATCAAACTTGCAGATAGCTGGTTCTCTGCGAAAGCTATTTAGGTAGCGCCTCGTGTATCACCTTTGGGGGTAGAGCACTGGATGGGCTAGGGGGCTTCACCGCTTACCAAACCTAACCAAACTCCGAATACCAAAGAGTGCTGAGCACGGGAGACACACGGCGGGTGCTAACGTCCGTCGTGAAGAGGGAAAAAACCCTGACCTACAGCTAAGGCCCCTAATTCGTGGCTAAGTGTGAAAGGATGTGAGAATCCCAAAACAACCAGGATGTTGGCTTAGAAGCAGCCATCATTTAAAGAAAGCGTAACAGCTCACTGGTCTAAATAAGGGTTTTTGCGCCGAAAATGTAACGGGGCTCAAGCCACGAGCCGAAGCTTAGGATACACGCAAGTGTATGGTAGCAGAGTGTTCTGTATGCCTGCGAAGAGGAAGGGCGACCGACCTTGGAGGTATCAGAAGTAAGAATGCTGACATGAGTAGCGATAAAGAGGGTGAGAGACCCTCTCGCCGTAAGTCCAAGGGTTCCTGCGTCAAGTTAATCTGCGCAGGGTTAGCCGGCCCCTAAGGCAAGGCCGAAAGGCGTAGTCGATGGGAATCAGGTGAACATTCCTGAGCCAGCTGGAAGTGACGGATGACGTAAGTTGTATGACCTTACTGGATTGGTCATGCCGCGAAGTTGTCCCAGGAAATAGCTCCAGCGTAGCCCGTACCCTAAACCGACACAGGTGGACTGGCAGAGTATGCTAAGGCGCTTGAGAGAACGGTGTTGAAGGAACTAGGCAAATTGCCCTCGTAACTTCGGAAGAAGAGGGCCCGGTCTCGACGCAAGTCTTGGCCGGGGGCACATAGCAGGGGGTGGCGACTGTTTACTAAAAACACAGGGCGCTGCGAAATCCAAAGATGACGTATAGCGTCTGACGCCTGCCCGGTGCCGGAAGGTTAAGAGGAGATGTGAAAGCGTCGAATCGAAGCCCCGGTAAACGGCGGCCGTAACTATAACGGTCCTAAGGTAGCGAAATTCCTTGTCGGGTAAGTTCCGACCTGCACGAAAGGCGTAACGACTTCCCCACTGTCTCCAACACCGGCTCAGCGAAATTGAATTCCCCGTGAAGATGCGGGGTTCCCGCGGTCAGACGGAAAGACCCCGTGCACCTTTACTGCAACTTTGCACTGGCATTAGGACTGTGATGCGTAGGATAGGTGGTAGGCTTTGAAGTCTGGGCTCTGGCCTGGATGGAGCCGTCCTTGAAATACCACCCTTTGCGATCCTGATGTCTAACTGCGGCCTCGAAACGAGGTTCAGGACCATGCATGGTGGGCAGTTTGACTGGGGCGGTCGCCTCCCAAAGAGTAACGGAGGCGCGCGATGGTAGGCTCAAACCGGTCGGAAATCGGTTGTTGAGTGCAATGGCACAAGCCTGCCTGACTGCAAGGCCGACGGGCCAAGCAGAGACGAAAGTCGGTCATAGTGATCCGGTGATCCCGAGTGGAAGGGTCATCGCTCAACGGATAAAAGGTACGCCGGGGATAACAGGCTGATCGCACCCAAGCGTCCATAGCGACGGTGCGGTTTGGCACCTCGATGTCGGCTCATCACATCCTGGGGCTGTAGCCGGTCCCAAGGGTATGGCTGTTCGCCATTTAAAGTGGTACGTGAGCTGGGTTTAGAACGTCGTGAGACAGTTCGGTCCCTATCTGCCGTGGGTGTTGGAAACTTGAGAGAACTTGTTCCTAGTACGAGAGGACCGGAACGAACGCACCTCTGGTGGACCGGTTGTGGCGCCAGCTGCATTGCCGGGTAGCTAAGTGCGGACGAGATAACCGCTGAAAGCATCTAAGCGGGAAACTCATCTCAAAACCAGGTTTCCCTTGAGAGCCGTGGAAGACTACCACGTCGATAGGCCAGGTGTGTAAGCGCAGCAATGCGTTGAGCTTACTGGTCCTAATCGCTCGATTGGCTTGAACGCCAGCACCTCGTTCCATGTCTGGAAAGAAACCCAGACATCATCCCTATCGCCCTCATAGGCGGCCCTAACCGGGCAAGGATGAATACAAGTCTTTCGGTGTCGTATGCTCTGTCTTTTGCCGGACCGGTGATACTAGCGGGGGAATTCCACCCGATCCCATTCCGAACTCGGCCGTTAAAGCCCCCAGCGCCAATGGTACTGCGTCTCAAGACGCGGGAGAGTAGGTCGTTGCCGGTCCTGCTAAAGACAGAGGTTGCGCGTTCGCGAGAGCGAGAGCGCATCGAATATGTCGCTTCACAAGTCATGCTCAAAACCCCGTCGGTGAAAACCGCCGGGGTTTTTTGTTGGCTAAATCAATTAATCAGTAGACGGAGGAATGGCGGCGGCGATGCGGCTGCCATAAGCCAATCATCGCGCCGGTAGGATCGATGATCAGCGAAAACGCGCCCTTATCTTCGATCAACACATTGGCCTGAACGATTTTGGCGCCCAGCTCGCGCGCTTTTTCGGTCGCCGCCGCCAGATCGGGAACTTCCGCATAAGGCAGCCACTGCGACGGGGCGCCCGGAACCGGATGTTGCATCATGCCGCCGCCGGTGCCTTCCCCGACGCCGATCAGCGTGTAGCGGCCATGTGCCCCCATATCCAGATCGGTGAGCTCCCAACGAAACAGCGTTCCGTAAAACGCTTTCGCTTTGGCAAGATCGGTGGTGTTGAGTTCTACGTGTACAAAGGGATTGGCCATATGCAGTCCTCCTCGGGATGAGCGCGGCTATGACCCGCGCGCCCCAAACTCAACCCGTAAGGATGCCCCCAGCCATGGTCCCGGCGTCATAGCCGTCCCGGCATTCCTGCACTTGTACTGAGAAATTCAGCGGTCGACCGGCTGCGGCCGGCCGTTGTCGTCGATGGCAACGTAGATGAACTTGGCCTCGGTCACCCGCTCACGCACCTGGCTGAGGAAGCGTCGTGCCCAGCATTCGATATGAATAGTCATTGAACTGCGGCCAATCTTCTCGATTTCGGTGTAGACGCAGAGCGTGTCACCGACTTTCACCGGGCGGTGGAAGACCATGGCATCCACCTTCACGGTGGTGATCCGGCATTGGGCGCGCTCCGACGCCGTGATGCCGCCGGCGATATCCATCTGGGACAGCACCCAGCCGCCGAAAATATCGCCATTGGCATTGGTGTCCGCTGGCATCGCTTTCACACGTACCGTCAGTTCGCCACGCGCGCCGCTCATTTCGGGGCATTTCTCGTCGCTCATGTACTGTCCTTGTTGTCTACGCCGCCAACTTACCCGCCGGACGCGCTCCTCGCCATAGGGCGCTTTTGTTTTACGCGCCGCGGCGCCAGAATGGAGCTTGAGAGGATCTCATGCGCGTTTTCGATTTTACCCATGCCATCGTGCGCGAACCTGGCCCTTCTGTCGTGAAGGGGCTGCGCAGCGTCGCTGTGCCAGACCCCGCTTATGAAGATGTGCTGGCGGAGCATCGCGCCTATGTGGCGGCGCTCGCGGAGGCGGGGCTGGTGGTCGATATCCAGCCGCCGCTCGAGGATTTTCCGGATTCCGTCTTCATGGAAGATCCCGCGCTGGTCTTCAGCGAGGGCGCTATTCTTCTCAGCCCCGGAGCGCCGTCCCGGCTGGGAGAACGCGATCATATGCGCAACGCACTTGCGGCTCATTTTGAGACACTGCATGAGCTGGCGCGGGATGAATACGCCGATGGCGGTGATGTGCTGGTGACGCCCAAAGCCGTGTTCATCGGCCTTTCCGCCCGCACCACCCGTCCTGGGGCGGAGGCCTTGAGTCGCGCGCTTGCCAGCCTTGGAAAGAGCGTGCGCATTGTCGAACCGCCGCCCGGCGTGCTGCATTTCAAGACGGCCTGCGCGCTTCTTTCAGAAGATACCATTCTGGCAACGCCTACCTTGGCAGCCAGTGGACTCTTCGAGGGCTTTCGCGTGGTAACGACCCCGGAAGGCGAGGAGCCCGCCGCCAATCTTATCCGCATCAATGATCTGGTGCTGGTGTCGGGCGCCTATTTGCGCACTGCCGAACGCCTCACAGAGCTTGGCCTTTCTGTTCGGCTGATGGATGTGCGCGAGATCGCTAAGCTTGATGCGGGGCTTTCCTGCCTCTCATTGCGCTGGGCCAAACGCTAAAGTTCTGGACGGCGCGCATAAAGATGCGCGTGCTCCTTGAGATGGCGCGCATATTTGGCATCCTCGACCAGGATGTGAACGTGATACCAGCGGCGCAGGAATTGCGCGAGTTCCTCCGCAACACTGGGGCAATTCTCCAATTGCACGCGATCGCGAAAGGCAAAAACCGCCGCCTTTAGCGCGTCGTGAAAGCCCTTGTGCTCCTCCGCTTCAGGGTAATCGCACTGCGCGAAATACATTTCCTCATGGCGGAAATGCAGGGCGGTATATTCGACCAGCCGCGCGCAGATGAATTCGAGCTCGGTCTTTTCGCAGCCCGCCTCTTGCGCGGCATTGAGATCATTGATGATCGCGACCAGCTTTTTGTGTTCCTCGTCGAAGATATCGACGCCGGTGTAATAGCTGTTATCCCATTCCATAAAAGCCATAGGCAGGGCTATCCGCGCGAGATTCGCGGAGAAATTGCCATTACAACTATAAGTGTAGAAGGTGGCAAATGCGCCGGACACCGCCGTTCACTTTAGGGGGCCACTGCCTTACGGGGCATTTTTCACCACCGCGCCGCCCTTCATCACGAAGCCGACCTTTTCCAGAACGCGCACATTTTCCAAGGGATTGCCGTCGACCGCGATGACATCGGCGAAATGGCCGGGCGCGATCTCACCCACCTTGTCTTTCCAGCCCATCAGATCGGCGGCGTTAAGGGTCGCGGCGCGCAGCGCGTCGATCGGCTTCATGCCCCATTCCACCATCTTGGCAAATTGCTTGGCATTGTCACCGTGGGGATAGACCGCGGCATCGGTGCCAAAGGCCATCGGTGCGCCGCCCTCAAAGGCCTTTTTGAAATTCTCGCGCTGCAAGCGGCCGATCTTTTTTTCCTTTTCGATGGATTCAGGCAGCATGCCGCTCTTGAGCCCTTCGGAGAGGATGTAGTCGTCGTTATAGATATCGAACACCAGATATGTGCCATGCGCCTTGGCAAGCTTGATGCCTTCCGCATCGATCAGGCTTGCATGCTCGACCGAATCCACACCCGCCAGGATCGCGTCCTTGATGGCGAGTGTGCCATGGGCATGGGCGGCAACCTTGCGGCCAAGCTTATGGGCCTCCGTGACAATGGCCTGCATTTCTTCCAGGCTGAGCTGTTCGGCCCCCGGCGCATCGCCTTTGGAAAGCACCCCGCCCGAGGCGCTGATCTTGATCAGGTCGGCGCCGTATTTCACGATCTCGCGCACTTTGGTGCGCAGCGCCCAGGGCCCGTCCGCCACGCCTTCATCGCTGCGATGATATTCATAAGGCAGAAGATTGTTGTCACCGTGTCCGCCGGTGATGGACACCATCGGGCCGGAAACAAGCAGGCGCGGTCCTTCCACATCGCCCGCATTAATCCCATCACGCAGCGCGACATCGCTGAAGCCTGTAGCGCCCACATTGCGCGCGCTGGTGAAGCCTGCTTCCAGGGTGATGCGGGCATTCTTCACGCCCTTGATGGTTTCTGCCGGAACCGAAACGCCGAGCGCCTGAAATCCATGATCTGTAGCATCTCCGGTCAGATGCACATGCGCATCGATGAGGCCAGGCAGACAGGCCTTGCCGGGAATGGAGATGGCGTCGGGCGGAACGGTCGTGCTTGGGCCAACGCTGGTGATCACGCCCGCCGTGTCGAACTGGATCACCTGATTGGTCAGAATTTTTCCTGACCGCACATCAATCAGTCTGTCGCATTTTAAGGCACCGGCTGCCGCCGATCCCGTCATCACGCAAGCAGCCAGGATGAATGTCGAAATTCCTGAAGTCATTCGCGAAATCGACATCTTGCATCCCCCGGTGTGAAGCTTCTATGCAGCATGGCGCCCACTTATCCACAGTGCAAGAAAAAGCTGTCACAGAAGGATTTTTTTAAAGCCGCGCAGAGATGAAAACACTCTGTTTACGAGCCGGGCGTATGCCCGTTGCGATGCCTTGCAGTGCAAGGCACTCCAAAGCGTAAATGAGTCGTCCGCGTCGGGGGATAGAATGGAACTGTACAATTTGTTCGCGCGCTTCAGCCTCGAATTCGAAGTGGATTTTCCGCAAGACGCGTCCGAGACGATGCTGACCGTCAAAGACGTGCGCGATTTCGTGCGCCGCGAATATGTCCGCGAAGGCATCGAATGTTCGGCGGGCGTGATTTTCGACCGCATCACCCGCTTGATGGCGATTCTGTTGCGTGTCGATGTGATGAGCGTGCGGCCCGAGACGCGCTTTGCCGATCTGCTCCGCCGCCCGGCGGCGTAAGGTGGGATGAGAAGCCGGGCTAAATCAGCCCGGCTTTCTTCAGCGCCAAAAGCTTCGCCTTCACGGTTTCCGCGGGCAGAAGCGCCAGCGCGTCGGCCCCGTAATAGGCCAGCGCTGTATTCTCGAACATGGCATAGCGCGCGCTATCGCTCTTGGCATAGCCGTAATCGGCGGCCACATCCGCCAGCACCGCCCGGGCTTTCTTCAAGGCGGGGCCTTCGCTCGACCAGCTCTGGTCTGAGAGGAAGTTCACATGGCATTCGGCGCCAAAGCTGGCGGAGAGTTTTCCATCCGCGGCTTTGGTGAGGTAGCCCGCCCTCACCGGATCGACCCGGGCGATGATGGCGCCCGCTTTCAACCAAGAAATGACATTCTGCCCGCCTGGCTCTTTGGGCAGATCGTGAGCGCAGGCCTGGGTCATGACAAAGCGCGGCGGCATCTTGCGCGCCATGGCCTCTGCCAATCCCAGAATGTGATGCGAGCCGGTGCCCGCGATTTTGCTTTCATAGTTGATCAGGCGGCCGTCCTGCCACTGGAACTCGACCGTCTTGGCCCAATCATGCCAGACCACCGCGGCGGTGACTTGGGTCATGTCTATGGCGCTCGGCTCTCCGGTCTCGGCGCGGAACTGGGTCACGAAATTCTCCGCCAGATGCAGGTTAGAGGCTTCGTGCACGGCGAGCCCGCCCGGCCAGGCGTGATGTCCCTCCCAATCGCCGCCTGGGGCGACGCGGACGCTCTGCAGGCGGGCGGGGCAGGTTTTTCCCGCATGCGGATAGCCGAACAGGCTCTTTTCCGCCGCCGCCCGGTCGGTGATGAATTTCTCCGCTGCCAGAGAATCGAGAATCGCCGTTTCCCCCGCCTTATCCAGCCCTTTCAAATAGGCGATGCAGCCGGTCTCCGGGAAAAGCGCCTCGCGGGTTTCAGCTTGGGCTGGCTCCGGCAGGCGCTCGACAGCCTTCTCCAGCGCCGCCACAGCCCCCTTCGTCAGGGGAGAGCGTGCGGCCAAATCCTCCAAGGGGTTCGCGGGTGCCCCAAGCGCAGGTGCCGCGAAAGACAGGCAGAGAAGGGCGCAAAAAGCAGAGCGCATTGCACAGAACTCCCAGAACGGATCGGCGGATAGCTTATGCGATGATTTTGTCGCTTTGCCCAAAAGCAAAACCCCTCGCGGGGTCGCGAGGGGCTTCACAAATTCGTTTCGGGGAACCGGCTTAGTTGGAGGCCAGGCGCTGAGCGATGAAGCCCTTCAAGGAATAGGCCGTCGTGCCCATCTTGTTGGCCTTGACGTTCCACACCTTCACCAGCGACCAATCGTTGTTGGCGCTCACGTCCACCACCGGGGCGTTCAGATAGATGCTGCCATCGCGGCCCCAATTGGCGTGATCGATCAAGACTTCGCGTGGCGAGACTACCTTCTTCACCACGGCGACATGGCCGCTGCGCATGGTCTTGCGGCCAGCGAACACCATCACGGCGCCGGGCAGGGGATCGGTCAGCTGGGCATAGGCGCTGCGGGCCTGATCCCACCAGGTGCGGGCGTCACCAAAAAGCGCAATGCCAGAGGCCAAGCGGGCGAATTCAACACAGAAAATCCGCCGGCCAGGGCGCACCACCGCTGGGGCTTCGGCGACCTTCTCATCACTAATGATGCTGACGGTGGGATCGGAAAGCACCACGCCCGGCTGTGCGGGGGTGGCGTCTTCGGTCAGCGCAGTCAGCACAGGGCGAGCCATCGGAACGGGGATGCCAGCATGGTGCGCCACAGAATGCGTCACGGCGTGGCGTGACGAATGTTGGGGGGCCTTGCGGGCTTCCGCGCTCGTCGCCGAGAAGGCGAAGAGGGCTGCAAGAAAGGCTATGGCTGTCGCGTGTCCGGTACAGTCAAGTCGATTCATAAACCCTCTTTAGCCTACTGAAATCGCTCTGCCAACCTGAGTGCCAACGGCAACAGTGATGCAAATCAGCCAGTTGCATGAGTCTGACGATTTTGGCAGACGATCTCTGACCAGCCTCTAAACGCGATGTGTGACAACATGTCGCACAGGCTTGGCTGTGTATTAATCGGTAATGGACCGTGTTCTCAACGACTTGGGACGGCTTCTAGAGCTGTCACAAAACTCCCCTCGGCTGTTGCGTCTCGTGATTCGTGTCCTGGCTTTGCGAGTCTGACTGCGATGGTTATGATGTCCGCAAGAGCTACGGGCTGGGGGGTATTGTGGCGTACGATCCTAATTTTCTTGTCGTGGGCGGCGCGATTCTGACGTTTTTCGTGCTCGTCTTCGCGGTGGTCCGGGCCGCCCGTGGCCGATCAGCCACTGCGGCCGATTTGCGCAGCGTACCCTCAGGTCCGGCGGTAGCGCCCGTCTCTGCGCCGCCTCTGGCGATGAATTTGGCAGGGGCGCCGTTCGGCGAGAATTTCTCATCTCCACAAAGGGATGCGGCGATTTCCATCCCGCTGCCGCGCCCCGGCATGTCACCCCATTCGCCCGTCGATACGGGCGGGCGCAAGCTCATCGCCATCGTCCATGATTTCGGCCATCCGCGGGATGTGCCCTCCGAGGGGCGGCGCTATCTCACCACCCGTGAGGCCTTCGAGATCCTCGCCGAAATCCGCTCCGTGCCCGCCGACCGTCCCATCGACATTGTGCTGCATACGCCGGGCGGCGAGGCTTTCGCCTGCGAGCTCATCGCCAGCGCGTTGAAAGACCGGCCCAACACCACGACCTATGTGCCCTATTGCGCCATGAGCGCAGGCACCATCATCGCGCTTTCTACCGAGAAGATCGTGATGGGCAAGTTCGCCTGCCTAGGTCCCATCGATACGCAATTCTATGGCTTCCCGATCGAATCCTACATCCGCCTCCTGAAGGAAAAGCCGCTCGCGGCGGTGTCCGACGAAATCGTGCTTCTGGGCTATCTCGCCGAGAAGGAGATGAAGACGGCGAGGAAACGCGCCTGCGAGCTTCTCAACAAGTCCCATTTTGGTCAGGACGACGCCTGCCAGCTCACCGATTTCCTGGTGGCTGGCGACATGCCGCATAGCGAGCAGATCAGCCGCGAACGCGCCATCGAGCTCGGCGTGAATGTCGTCAGCGCCGAATGCCCGCCGATGGTCTATGAAATGGTGGAGCAGCGCCTGCGCCTCTTCCAATCCTTTGATGGCTCGGATGGATTCGGCCCCAATTTTCAGGCCCGCGGTTTAATGCTGGGCCATCGCCTGCCGCCCGCCTCGCATGTCTTTTTTCCCGGCGGGGCGTTTAACGATATCTCCGGCATGGCGCGAAAGCCTGCCGAAGCGGCCACTGCCGAGATCGTGCGCCACCTCGTCAACGCGGCCTATGGTTTTATCGCGCAGAAGATAGCCTCCCATACCCCGACCAAAACCCAGGTGCGGGCCTTCGAGGCCGAGCTGCGCGGCTATTTGAAAGAGGCCTTCGAGAATCTCTCCTATTTCATCGATAGCCATTGGAAGATGATCTTCGAGAAGATTCTGGCGGCCTTCCCGGATTGAGGCCGCCATTCGAACGAAAAAAGGCCCGGTACGAGACCGGGCCTTTTCTTTTTGCATAAGGGAAAAAACTTAGTCCTTGGCGCGCTCGATATAGGAGCCGTCTTCGGTCATCACCACCACGCGCGTGCCTGCCACAATGTGAGTCGGCACCATGGTGCGTACGCCATTGGAGAGCACGGCCGGCTTGAAGGAGCCGGAGGCGGTCTGACCCTTAACTACCGGTTCGGTCTCGGTAATTTCGAGGGTAACGCGCTGGGGCAGTTCAATGGAGACCGCCGCGCCATTGTGCAGGGCCAGGGTCACTTCCATGTTTTCCTGCAGATAGGGGGCGCGATCGCCGACCACCGAGGAATCGACCGGGAGTTGGTCGAAATGTTCGGGGTCCATAAATACGAAGTGTTCACCATCCTGATAGAGATAGGTGTAGGTCCGTTCTTCTACGAACGCCTTTTCCACGCTGTCCGTGGTTTTATAGCGGTCTACGACTTTGACGCCGTCGGAAATCCGGCGCATGTCAATCGTCGTGGTAGGTGTACCCTTGCCGGGGTGAAAGCTCTCGGCCTTGAGAACAACATAGAGTTTGCCCTCTTTTTCGAGGACGTTGCCTTTGCGGACGGAGCTGGCGATAACCGAAACCACGGATGTACCTCGTTCGTCATGGGGCGGGCTAGCCGCTTTCGAGCGGCACTGGCCGCGAAGACGGGGCCTATAGCAGGAGCATACGCCTTTGGCCAAGATGGGTTCTTCCTGGTGGGCTCCCCACCGCCACACTGACCGCCGCCCGGCGCTTCTGTCGCGGGGGCGGATCAAGAAAGCCGTGGTTTCCCACCTGGAATCTCAGGGCTTTATCGAGGTTGAGTGCGGCGCCTTGGCGGTTTCGCCGGGGAACGAGGCGCATTTGTCGGCTTTTGCCACCGAGGCAATCACCCCGGACGGGGTGGGGCGCCCGCTCTATCTGCACACTTCACCGGAGTTTTCCTGCAAAAAGCTGCTCACGGCTGGGGAAACCAAGATTTTCGACTTCGCCCGGGTTTTCCGCAATCGCGAGTCGGGGCCGCTGCACGCCCTCGAATTCACCATGCTGGAATGGTACCGCTCCGGCGAGCCCTATACGGCCGTTATCGACGATTGCCTGGATATTGTCTGGCTGGGCTCCGAAGTCGCGGCCACGGGGCAATATACCTATAAGGACCGGGTCTGCATGCCGCATATGCCGGCCGAGCGGCTGACCGTCGCCGAGGCCTTTTCGCGCCATGCTGGCATCGATCTCTTGGCCACTCTTTCGCCGGAAGGTGAGGGTGACCGTGAAGCCCTCGCCGAAGCCGCCCGGGTGGCCGGGTTTGAGCCCGCCGAAAGCGATAGCTGGTCGGACATCTTCTCCAAGATCATCGTCACCATCGAGCCCAAGCTCGGGGTGCCTGCGCCGACCATCCTTTATGAATATCCGCGCTGCGAGGCCGCGCTCGCGCGCGCCACGGCGCATGACCCGCGTGTGGCCGAACGCTTCGAGCTTTATGTCTGCGGCGTGGAAATCGCCAATGGCTTTGGCGAGCTCACCGATCCGGTGGAACAGCGCGCCCGTTTCGAGACCGAGATGGCCGAGAGGGAACGTCTCTATGGAGAACGTTATCCAATCGACGAGGATTTCCTCGACGCGCTCGGCCAAATGCCTCAAGCCTCCGGCGTGGCGCTTGGCTTCGATCGCTTGGTGATGCTGGCGGTCGGCGCACCCAGCCTCGAAGATGTGATATGGACGCCAACGCCGTAAGCGGCGTGAACGGCCAGCGGGGACGCATAGATTATGTCGGAACGCGAATTGGGGGCGGTGATCGCGCGCCGTGAGTTTTCGTCTGCCGCGGGCCCGGTGATCCTTGAACTCGCCGCGCCGGTTGATGTCGGCGGCAACACCTTCTGTCATTTCCGCATTACCGGGCTCGGCGACGATCATATCCTTAGGGTCGGCGGAGCTGACGCCATTCAGGCGCTGCAAAACGCACTAACAATGGCCGCCTCCACGCTGTACACAAGCGGGACGGAGATCACTTGGCACGGCCAAAAAGATCTCGGCCTTCCTGTTACCGGCGTTATTGCCGCTCTTGTTCCTAAAGCTCACACCGAAACCTGCTGCCACCACCATGACTGACGTGAAGTCCATTTACACGCTCGCTGAGGCCGGCCTCATCGCCGAAGACCGTCTCGCTGGGCTGGAACCCGTGGCAGAGCGTTATGCGGTGTCGCTGACCGAAGCCGTGGTCGGGCTGATCGATCGCCAGGACCCTTTTGATCCCATCGCGCGCCAATTCGTTCCTTCTGAGGAAGAGCTTTTGTGCACGGATGAGGAAATGGGCGATCCTATCGGGGATGACACCCATTCGCCCGCGCCCGGCATTGTGCACCGCCATCGCGACCGCGTGCTTTTCAAGCTGGTGCATTCCTGCCCTGTCTATTGCCGCTTCTGTTTCCGGCGCGAGATGGTCGGCCCTGGCGGCGATACCGCGCTCCTGCCGGAAACCTTCGACAAGGCGCTCAGCTATATCCGCAGCCATGGCGAGATCTGGGAAGTGGTGCTGACGGGCGGTGATCCCTTTGTGCTGGCGCCGCGCCGTATCGCCAAGGTCGGCCAGGAGCTCGGCTCCATCCCGCATGTGAAGATGCTGCGCTGGCATACCCGCGTGCCGGTGGTCGATCCCGCCGCGATCACCGATGAAATGATTGCCGCGCTGCATGCGCCCGGCGCCGCCACGGTGATCGCGGTGCATGTCAATCATCCGCGCGAACTCTCCGAAGAGGCGCGCCGCGCCATCGCCAAACTGATCGATGCGGGCATTCCCGTTGTCAGCCAGACGGTGCTCCTGCGCGGCGTCAATGACGAGATTTCGACCATGGAAGCCCTGATGCGCGCCTTTTTGGAATGTCGCATCAAACCGTATTACCTGCACCATCCTGATCTGGCGCCCGGTACCTCGCATTTCCGCGTTTCGATCGATGAAGGGCTCACCTTGATGCGGGCGTTGCGGGCGCGGCTTTCGGGCATGGCCATTCCAACCTATGTACTCGATATCCCGGGCGGCTTTGCCAAGGTGCCGCTGGAATCACGAGACGTCGAAAAGACTGATGGCGGCTGGAAAATACGCGATCATGAAGGCCGCTGGCATCCCTATCCGCCGATTTTCGATTAAGGCTGAACCGGCACGGCGTTGGAGGTGACGCCTTCGGGCACGCTGTCCACGATCAGTATCTTGACCGGCACTTTGCCCCGGTTCTCGCCGTAATGCGCCGTGTTCTGCATCTCGACCAGGAACTCGCCCGCCTTGATTTCGAACACCTTGCCGGTTTCGACATTGGTCAGGGTCAAAACACCCTCCAGCATATAGCCGTAATGCGGATAGGCATGTTTGTGCACGACCGTTTTGTCGCCCGGCTGGAAGGTCAGCATGGTGGCGAGCACGGTGGGATGGTCGGGGCTGACAATGGGCTGGCCGGTAACGGTCTTGTCGGTCGATAAAAGCTTCTCGGTTTGGGGCGCGGCGCTGGCCGGAGCTACGATCAGAAGCGCCGCACACAAAATCTTCCTGAGCATCGTGTTCTTCCTTTCCAGCCGTCACGCCATCATGGCTGAGCCAAGCCTGAAAAGAAAAGAGGGCCAAAAGAAAAGAGGGCCAAAAGAAAAGAGGGAAAGCCCGCCGGCCTTCCCTCTTTCCCTAGAGCGCCTCGAAACCGCCCCCGGGAGGCGCATCACAGCATTCAGTTGGGATTGGTTGAGTAGTGGATGATCTGGGCGCTGTTGCCGACCGCGCTAGAGCTAACGCCGACCGAACCGACAACATTGCTGACGGTGGCGCCGGTGGCCGCCACGATGGCCGAACTGTTGATCTGCTTGTTATTGATCGGCATGTTGGCTGCGTTGGTATCGGCCTGCAGCGTGTTGCCGATGGCTGAATTGGCGAGGCTGAAATTGCCGCCGATATTGTTGACGGCCACGGTGGCGGTCGCGGTCGGGTCCTTCGCCGCGCATTCCTGGTAATTGGTCACCGCAGTGAGCGAAGGATCGGTGGAGACGCTCGCGCTGTTGCACACTGCCTGGTTCACGACGCCGACGCTGCCTGCGACGTTCGTAATCGCCGCGGTGGTGGTGGAGGAAATCTCCGCCGCGTTGTTGTACTGGCTCGTCTGCACTTCGGTGTCGTTCATGGTGGTGATGTCCACCGCATTGCCCGCCGCGCTCGATTGCACCGCGACATCGCCGCCGACATTGGTGATTCCAGCCTGCATCACAGAGATCGCGTTCTGGAAGTTCACCTGACCATTCAGGATCTGACTGCCAGCCGTATTACTGGTCGAGCTGTCGGCGCAGGCCGGGCTGAGCATCAGTGCTAGCATTGACCCAGCGATAAGGATCTTGGCGGGCTTTCTCATTGGAAATCTCCTGGTTCTGGCCGACAGAGTTCTGGGCAGTCTGGGTATGACGGTCGGCGAGCGGATCGCTCGCAGTGTTGATGGTACCGCCGCAAGAAGACTGCGGCGCGCGATAGAGGCGCGAAATCATTTCGAGGGTGGCGCGTTCCAGCGTGGAGCGCACCGCGAGTTGGATCGGCTCCAGCGCGCTTTCGCCGAGCGAGGCATCGAAGAAGGTCTGGCCGAGGAAGTCGAACACACCGGCGGAAATCTGACGGCCAATAATCTGCTTCTGATAGGAGATCACGTCCACGACTTCGAGGGTGTTGGTGTCGACGAGGCGCAGATCGATGCCGACATTCATCACATAGAGCGAAGCACCCGCGGTGCCTTTGAGAGCGTTGGAAGCGGTGCCGCCGCCATTGCCCGAAGCGCCCATGGAACGGACATTGAAGTTGAGCTCGGTGATGCCGCCGACGATGTAGTAATCCGAGCCGGGGATCGAGCCCGCGAGAATTTTGCGGAAATCGCCAGGGGTCTTCTCATCGCCGATCAGCTTGTTGTTGGCGTATTTCAGCTCCATCTCGGCAACAGAGGTGTCGAAGCGTTCCACCATCGGCACGCCGGCCTTGGCGAGCGCGCTCATTTCCATCAGGGCGGCACCCTGGGTGAGCTTGCGGCCCGAATTGTCGCTTTCATATTTGCCGGTGTAATCGGCGATCTGGCCGACGGCGATGCGCAACGGCCGCTGCAAGGTATAACGGCCAAGGCAGCGCAGCGCGGTGGAATAGGGCGTCTCGTTGGAGATCACCGGCGAGCCGCCAATCGGCAGGGTATAGCGGCCGGTTTCACCCGGCACCGGACTCACGCAACCGGCAAGCCCGACAGCAACCGCGGCAACGGCAAGGCTACGATAGAGATATTTGCGCGCGCGCGATGTCATTGGGCTTTGCTCCCATTGATGGCCACCGTGGCCGTCTGATTGCCGTTGTTGATCTGGTTCGAATTGACGACCACCGTGTTGTTGTTGCCCACGGTGACGACATTGAGCGAGTTACCGATTGCCGAGGCGGTGCCATAGGTGGTGCCGGCGCCAGTGCCCAGTCCGGCGAGGCTCGAGGAACTGATCGTGCCCATCGTCTGCACGCCGGTCTGGTGCGAGAAGCTGGAGGAGGTGAACTGCCCGTTGACCACCGTCAGATTGCCGTTGCCGTCGCGCAGGCTCGGGTTGATCGCCTGATTTTCCTGCCCAGCATTCATGCCATAGGGGCTGTTGTAGCTGGCGGCGGAATTGTAATCGGCTGCCCAGCCCGCCTGAATGACGGCGGCAGTTGCCAGAAGAAGGTGCCTGAAGCGGAACGGCATGGCGGGGCGTCCATAAGTCTCACGCCTCTATGAGCAACCCCTATGCCAGCCGATTTGCCCCGCTTTGGCCTTCCCACGTCCCATATCGGTACGGAAGACGGGGTTTTGGCGGGAGAATCGCCCCGATTGTCCGCTCGCCTGGCACAACTTGGTGCCAAGCGCCGTGCAAATGCCCCGCGCGTTCCTATATGAAACAGACCTGACCTGTCCCAAAGGAACCCCGAATGGCCTTTTTGCAAGCCGCCCCGCCGCGCGAGCCGTTTTTGCAAGCGCCCGCCAGCGTGCTCTGGCTGATCGGGGTGCTGATCGCCGCCCATCTGGCATTTTTGTATGGGCCCTGGCCGGAAAGCTTCTGGGATAGCCTCGTCTTTGTGCCGGAACGGCTCGCCAATGGTGTTACGGCGGAAGGGCTATGGCCGCTCGTCACCCATATGTTTCTGCATGGCGGCACGCTGCACCTGACCTTCAACTGCCTCTGGCTTTTGGTGTTTGGTGCTCCGGTGGCCCGCCGCTATGGCACGGGCCTGTTTTTGTTGCTGTTTTTCGCTTGTGGCATTGCCGGCGCATTGACCCATCTGGCGCTGCATTGGGGTTCCTCAATCGCTATTCTGGGGGCGTCGGGTGGAGTTTCGGGCCTGATGGGCGCCGCGTTTCGCCTGATCCATTGGCCAGGAACGCCCCAAGGCGTGCGGCTGGTGCCGCTTTTCAGCCGCCCCTTATTGACGGTGAGCGCGCTCTGGCTCCTCACCAACCTCATTTTCGGGCTCACCGGCTTCGAGGGCCAAGCCATTGCCTGGGAAGCCCATATGGGCGGCTTCTTCCTCGGCCTTTTGGGGATCGGTGTGATCGATCGCCTCTCCCGCCGCGACGCGTATTACTCGGCGGGCTGAGGCGCGGGCTTGCCGCCCCCGATCCAGGCGCCCAGCCGGTCCATATAGATATAGATCACCGGCGTGATGTAGAGCGTCAGAAGCTGGCTGACCATCAGCCCGCCCACCACGGCGAGGCCTAAGGGGCGGCGCGCCTCTGAGCCTGCACCAAGCCCGATGGCGATCGGCAGCGTGCCCATTAGCGCGGCCATGGTGGTCATCATGATCGGGCGGAAGCGCACCACGGCGGCTTCATAGATCGCTTTGGCCGGATCGACCCCTTCACCGCGCTGACGCGCCAGCGCAAAGTCGATCATCATGATGGCGTTCTTCTTCACGATACCGATCAGCATGATCATGCCGACAAACGCGTAAAGGCTTAAGGGCACACCGAAGAGCAGAAGTGTCAGAAGCGCCCCCACCGCCGCGGACGGCAGACCGGAAAGAATGGTCAGAGGGTGGATGAAGCTCTCATAGAGAATGCCGAGCACGATATAGACCACGATGATGGCGATGAAGAGCAGCACGTTGATGTTGCTCATCGAGCTTTGGAAGGCTTTCGCCGTGCCCTGGAAGCTTGTCTGGATCGAGGCCGGAATATTCATCTGCTCCTTCACCCGCGCGATGGACGATACCGCGTTGGAAAGAGCCGTGCCCGGTGCAAGGTTGAACGAGATGGTGGCCGAGGGAAGCTGGCCCACATGGTTGACGCTCAAAGGCGTCGTCGTGCTCGAAATCTTCGTGACCGCCGTTAGCGGCACCAGCATGCCGGTGGTGGAGGTGACATAGAGCTGGCTGAAGGTGGTGGCGTCGGCCTGATAGCGCGGTTCCAGCTCCATGATGACCTGGTATTGGTCCGAGGTACCATAGATTTGCGAGATTTGCTGGCCGCCATAGGCTGCGCCCAGTGCGGTTTCGATGGCTTGCGGCGTGACACTGAGCGAGGCGGCACGGTCGCGGTCGATAGTCACCTGCACCGTCGGAGTGGTCAGGCGCAGATCGTTATCGACATCCTGAAAACCCGGCTCCTGGCGCAGCGCTGCCGTCAGTTTCTGCGTCACGTCCTGCAGCTCGTTCATATCGAGGTCTTGCAGCGAGTATTGGTACTGCGAGTTGGTTCGCATGCCACCGATATTGATGCTGGGCGGGTTGCGATAGAACACGTTGAGGCCCGGAATGTTGCCGGTCTTCTTGCGGAAGTCCTGGATCAGATCGTCGGCGGATTTGCGTTCGCCGCGCGGGATCAGCCGCATCACCATGCGGCCGGTATTGTTGCCGTCCACTGAGCTCATCGCGCCTGCGATATTGGGATCAGCCCAGATCACGCTGGAGAGCTTCTCCTGGTATTTCACCATTTGCGGATAGCCGGTGCCGTTGGCCGCTTCGGTGGAGGCCTGGATCATGCCGATATCGGAAGAGGGTATGAAATCGGACTGGCTGACCATGAAGAGCACGACGGTGGCGACCAGCGTGCCCAGGAAGACCACAAAGATCAGCTTGCTGCGGGAAATGGCCCAGGCGAGCGAGGTCTCATAGCCCGTCTGCAGGCGCTGGAAGGCGTTCTCGCTCCAGGTAAGAAAGCGGTTCGGCTTGGCCTCGCTGGTATGCTGGTCTTTCAGGAAGCGGCTGCACAGCATCGGCGTCAGGGTCACGGACACGATGCCCGAGATGACGATGGCAAGCACGATGGTGACGGCGAATTCGTGCAGCAGGCGCCCCACGATGCCGCCCATGAACAGCACCGGAATGAACACCGCCGCCAGCGATACGGTCATCGACAAAATGGTGAAGCCGATTTCCTCCGCGCCTTTCAGGGCGGCGTCGAAAGCCGTCTCGCCTTTTTCGACATGGCGCACGATGTTCTCGAGCATGACAATGGCATCGTCCACCACGAAGCCGACCGAGAGCGTCAGCGCCATCAAGGAGAGATTGTCGAGACTGTAGCCGAGGAAGCTCATGCCCGCGAAGGTGCCGATTACCGCGATGGGCAGGGCAAGCGAAGGAATGATGGTGGCCGAAAACGTGCGCAGGAAAACGAAGATCACCGCCACCACCAGGATCGCGGCGATGACCAGGGTCCATTGCACGTCTTCCACAGACGCGCGGATGGAGGAGGAGCGGTCGAACACGACATTCAGTTCGACCGAGGCCGGGAGCTGCTCCAGAAATTGCGGTACGATCTTCTTGATCTCATCCACCACCTGGATGGTGTTGGCGCCCGGCTGACGGAAGACGGCCAAGGTGATGGCGCGTTTGCCGTTGAACCAGCTCGCGTTGCGGATGTTTTCCAGGCTGTCGGATACGGTGGCGACATCGCCGAGGCGCACCGGCGCGCCACCCCGATAGGCGACGATCTGCTGCTTGAAGGCGGCCGCGTTCATGAGCTGGCCGTCGACATCGATCACCGCCGAACGCGTATTGCCGTTGATCGAGCCGGTGGCGAGATTGACGTTGGTGTTGTTCACCGCGTCGGCAAGCTGGTTGATGCCGATCTGGCGCGAGGCCATGGCGGCGGGATTGGCCTGAATGCGCACCGCATAGCGCGCCGAACCGAACACGCTTACCTGTGCCACGCCATCGAGCACGGAAATTTGCCGCGTCAGGATGGTCTCGGCATATTCGGAGACTTTGGAGATGGGCAGGGTTGAAGAGCTCATCGCCAGGAACAGGATCGGAGCATCCGCCGGGTTCACCTTGCGCAAGGTGGGCGGCGTCTTCATCTGCGTCGGCATCTTGCGCATCACCGCAGAGATGGCCTGCTGCACATCCTGGCTCGCCGCGTCGATATTACGGTCCAGCTTGAACTGGATGGTGATCTGGGTAGAGCCCAGGCTCGAAGACGAGGTCATCGAGTCGATGCCCGCGATCTGCGAAAGCTGGGCTTCGATCGGGGTGGCGACCGAGGAGGCCATGGTCTGCGGGTCGGCGCCCGGCAGGCTCGCGCTCACCTGGATGGTGGGATAGTCGACGCTCGGAAGCTCGCTGACCGGCAGGGTCGAATAGCCGAAGATGCCGAAGATCACCATCGCCGCCATGACGAGGGTCGTCATCACGGGGCGCAGGATAAAGGGGCGCGAGATGTTCATTGGGCGTGTGCCGGTTTGTTCGATTTGCCGCCGCGGGCCTTGGCGAATGCGACCTTGGCGCCGGGAAGAACCCTGAGCTGTCCGTCGGTGATGACCTTCTCGCCCGGCTTGACGCCTTTCACCGCCATATTGGTTCCGTCATCGAACAGAACCGTGACGGGGCGCATCTGGGCAGTCATGTCGGCGCCTACCACAAAGGCATAGCGCCCATTGGGGCCGTCATTCACGGCCTCGCGCGGCACCACGGTGGCTTTGGGGATATTGCCCAGCGCGACATCTACATCGACCTGCGCGCCCGGCACAAGCTGATGATCCTTGTTGTCGTAATCGGCTCTGAGCTCGATGGTGCCTGTGGTGCTGCTCACCTGATTGCCGACGAAATTCACTCTAGCGCTGAGCTTTGGTGTGCCCGGCTTGTGGTTGTCGATCATCGCGAAGAGCTTACCGGCTTTGTCGCGGGCCTGAATGGCGGGCAAATCCGATTGCGGCAGCGCGAAAGAGACCTTCACCGGCTCGATCTGGGTGATCACGACCAAAGGATTGGCGGTGGTGTTGGCGGTGATGAGATTGCCCGGCTGGATCAGGATGGCGCCCGTTTTGCCGTTCACCGGCGAGCGGATTTGCGTGTAATCGAGATTGAGCTTGGCGGCATCCACCGCAGCGCGGTCCGCATCCACCGTGGCCAGCGCCGATTTAGCGGCGGCATCGGAGGTGTCGCGCTGCTGGGAGGAAATCGCATTGGCGGCGAAAAGGGCGTCATAGCGTTTCTTGGTCGCCACCGCGTTTTCGGCCTGGGCCTTGTCCTTGGCGTGCGTGGCCTGGGCTTGTTCAAGCGCCGCCCGGAAGGAGCGCGGGTCGATCTCAAACAAAAGATCGCCTTTGTTGACGATCTGGCCTTCCTGGAAATGGGCCTTAAGAAGCTGGCCGGTGACCTGCGCCGTCACAGAGACGGTGGCGTTGGCCATCACGGTGCCCACCGTATGCTCCACCACCGTGACGTCTTTGGCGGCGGCGGTCGCGGTTACCACCATGGCGGGCGGACGGCCCCGGTCCTTTTTCCCGCCTGGGCCGAAGACGGCATAGGCGCCCACAGTAGCAATAACGAGGATCGCGACCCCCAGGATCACGCGCGGGCGGGTATAGAAGGGCTTGGGGCGCGCGCTCTGGTCGGGAAGAATGGGAGAGTATCTCATATTCATGCTTTCGACCCGGCGCGTAAGGCAAACGGTTCGGTGGCATCACGCCCGCCTGCCAATTGTAGTACAAGAACGTTCCCGCGCGGTCTCCTATCATATCGCCGCTGGCGGGAAACGCGGCGGAACGGATATTTCACGCAATCGTCATCGTCCCTGCGAGGCGTGGTTGTAAATCCGCAAATCCCCTTTAACGCAGTCCAAGGCGCGATCCGGCGGTCCGGGTGGGACAAATCTGCTCTCTTCCGGCGGGGCGAACGGATCATGACATTGCTGTGGCAGAATCCGCCAAGGCTCTGATGATATTCAGGGGTTTTGGTCTTTCGCCGCGCGCTAAGGGGGCAGTTTACCACATCCGCGCACCCTGGGACCCAAAGACCGCGCCGGAATTCTGAGAATTGGTTGCCGATGCGCTTTCGCGCCGCTATAAGCCGCGCACAATGGACATCCGAAATATCGCAATTATTGCGCACGTCGACCACGGCAAAACGACTCTGGTTGATCAGCTTTTGAAGCAATCCGGGGCCGTGCGCGACAATCAGCACATGGCTGAACGCGCTATGGATTCGAACGATCTCGAGCGCGAGCGCGGGATCACGATTCTCGCCAAGTGCACGAGCGTTGAGTGGGAGAACTTCCGCATCAACATCGTGGATACCCCCGGCCACGCCGATTTCGGCGGCGAGGTGGAGCGTATCCTGTCGATGGTCGATGGCGTGGTGCTCCTGGTGGACGCCGCCGAAGCGGTGATGCCGCAGACCAAATTCGTGCTGTCGAAGGCCCTGAAGCTCGGCTTGAAGCCAATCGTGGTGATCAACAAGATCGACCGCCAGGACGCCCAGCCGAAAGAAACCCTGGAATCGATCTTCGATCTCTTCCTGGCGCTGGAAGCCAATGATGATCAGCTCGATTTCCATGTCCTCTACGCGTCCGGCCGTCAGGGTTGGGCGGTGGCCAGTCTCGAGGATGAACGCAAAGACCTTTCGCCTTTGTTTGCCCGGATTGTCGCAGATGTTCCCAAGCCGAAGCCGATTGCCAAGGCGGGCGATGAGTTCCCCTTCACCATGCTGGTCACGACCTTGGAGGCCGATAACTTCCTCGGCCGCATCCTGACGGGCCGCATCGAATCCGGCGCCATCACCGTCAACCGCCAGATCAAGGCGCTGAACCGTGACGGCACCGTCGTGGAACGCGCTCGCGCCACCAAGCTTTTGGCTTTCCGCGGCCTGGCCCGCGTGCCGGTGGAACGCGCCGAGGCTGGTGACCTGATCGCCATTGCTGGCCTTCAGAACGCCACCGTCGCCGACACCCTCTGCGATGTGACCGTGGAAGAGCCGATTGCCGCCCATCCGATCGATCCGCCGACCTTGGCCATGACCTTGGCGGTGAACGATTCTCCGTATGCGGGCCGTGAAGGCGATAAGGTGCAGAGCCGCGTCATCCGTGACCGCCTCCTGCGCGAAGCCGAAGGCAATGTCGCCATCCGTATCACCGAGACTGGCGAAGGCGCCTTCGAAGTGGCGGGCCGCGGCGAACTCCAGCTCGGCGTTTTGATCGAAACCATGCGCCGCGAAGGCTTCGAGCTCTCCATCAGCCGCCCGCGCGTGCTCTATCAGACCGACCCGGAAACCGGCGAGCGTCTGGAGCCGATCGAAGAAGTCTCCATCGACGTCGATGATCCTTACACCGGCGTGGTGATCGAGAAGATCTCCGGTCGTAAGGGCGAAATGACGGATATGCGCCCGACCGGCGCCGGCAAGACGCGCCTGACCTTCCTGGCGCCCTCGCGCGGCCTGATCGGCTATCACGGCGAGTTCCTCACCGATACCCGCGGTACCGGCGTGATCAACCGCATGTTCCATTCCTACGCGCCCCATAAGGGCCCGATCCAGGGGCGGCTCAACGGTGTCTTGATCTCCAACGGCCAGGGCGAAGCGGTAGCGTATTCCCTCTGGTATCTCGAAGAACGCGGCAAGCTCTTCGTGGTGCCGGGTGCCAAGATCTATGAAGGCATGATCATCGGCCAGCACGCCAAGGATAACGATCTGATCGTCAATCCCTTGAAGGCCAAGCAGCTCACCAACATCCGCACCACCTCCAAGGACGAAGCGGTGCGTCTCACCCCGATCGTGCCGATGACCCTGGAACAGGCCATCGCCTATATCGAGGATGACGAGCTGGTGGAAGTCACGCCGCAGTCGATCCGCCTGCGTAAGCGCGTGCTCGATCCCAATGATCGCAAGCGCGCCGAGCGTTCGAGCGCCGATTAAGGCATCGGATAATGGATAAGGAAATGGCCGGGGCGACCCGGCCATTTTCGTTTTTGATTCAATCCTCCCGTTTTAGCCCCAGTGCGGCAGCGTAGAACTTATCGGCGAGGCGTTTGGGGATGTGCTTTTGCAGGGCATGCACAATGGGGTCGGGCACGATTTCATAGCGTATTTTGGGATGTTTCGCGGTCAGCGCCTTAGCTACCAACTCGCCGACGCGCTCGGGTTTTAAACCCTTTTCTTTGAGCTGCCGCATCAGCAGGCGCAGTTTCTGAAGGCCAGGGGCGAAAGGCGTTGCCGCGTAAGGGCTCGAATCCTCCGCCTCGGCCTTGTCCCAGATCGGGGTGTCGATCGCGCCCGGCGCGATCACGATCACATCGATGCCGAAGATCATCAGCTCGCGCCGCAAACTTTCCGAAAGTCCTTCGAGGCCGAATTTGGAGGTGTGGTAGGGCGCCAGAAACGGCACCGCGTTCTCGCCGCCGATGGACGACATCATCACAATCCGTCCTGGCTTCTTACCCATCAACAAAGGCGCGAAGGCCTGGGTCACGATCACTTGGCCGGTGAGGTTCACCTCAAGCTGGCGCCTGAAATCGGCGATGGGCAGATGCAGCACAGGTCCACCCACCGCGATGCCCGCATTATTAACAAGCCCCAATAACGGCGCGCCCTGTAAGGCCTCTCGGACCTGCAGCGCGGCCGATCCCACCGCCTCGACGTCGGTGACATCGAAATACCGCGGCGTGAAACGGGGGCCCAATTCCTCAACCAGCCGCGCGCCGTCCTCGCGCTTGCGCACCGCGCCAAAGACGGAAAATCCCTTCCTCAACAGCGCCGCCGCGGTTGCTTTGCCGATTCCTGTGGAAGCCCCCGTGACAACGACAAACTTGACGCTTTCTTCTGCCATGGGTCCTCTTCCGCATTCATCCGTGCTTTAAGACTATACGGCACGCCCAAGGAATCAGATCATGCCCAGTCCCGCCGATATTGCCCTCATGCACCGTCTTGCCGATGCGGCGGGAGAGGTCATCCGGCCCTATTTCCGGGCAAAAATCGATGTCATCGATAAAGGTGCCGCGAAAGCCGAGATGTTCGATCCCGTTACTGCCGCTGACAAGGGGGGTGAGGTCGCGATCCGGGCACTGCTCGAAGCCGAGCGGCCTGAAGACGGCATCTTGGGCGAGGAATTTCCCGCGAAGCCCTCTTCGAATGGCCGTACCTGGGTGATCGATCCTGTGGATGGCACCCGCGCCTTCATTACCGGCCAGACCCAATGGGGCACGCTGATCGCGCTGAACGAGAATGGCTATCCCACTCTGGGTGTGATGGATCAGCCCGTCACCCGCGAGCGCTTCATGGGCACCAAGGATGGCGCCGAGCTGCACAGCCCCGCCGGAGTCACCAAGCTTGCCGTACGCCCTTGCGAAAGCCTGTCCAAGGCGGTGCTGATGACCACCCATCCCTGGGCCTATTTCGACGACGCCGAGCAGACCGCCTTCCGTCAGCTGTCCAATGCCACCATGATGTCGCGTTTCGGCGGGGATTGTTACGCTTATGGCCTTCTCGCCATGGGCTTTGTCGATGTGATTGTGGAAGCGAGCCTCAAGGCCTGGGACATTCAGGCCCTTATTCCCATCGTGGAAGGGGCTGGCGGCGTTATCACCGATTGGAAGGGCGGGCCTTGCGCCGAAGGTGGTCGTGTTGTGGCTTCCGGCGATAAACGCGTGCATGAAGAAGCGCTGAGGTATCTCGCAGGATGAGCGACCACCTTCTCATTCTCTTAAAAGACCAGTTCCAGCGCGCTTTTGCTGCCGCCAAAGTGACCGCGCCCAAAGGCGTGTTCGAGGCGCTGTGCGACCGCTATCGCGAGCCCCATCGTGCCTATCACACGCTGCAGCACATCAACGAATGCCTCGGGCATTTGAAAACCGTGCGCAATGCTCCGCCCGCGGTGGCGATCGCGCTGTGGTTTCATGATGCGATCTACGATCCTCAGCGCCAGGACAATGAAGAGCGCAGCGCCGCCTGGGCGCGGGAGATTCTGGGCAAGACGCCGCTCGCCGATCAGGTCGAAAAGATGATCCTCGCCACCAAGCACGGCGCGATCACCATCGATGTATATGAGCGGCTGGTGGCCGATATCGATCTTGCCATCCTTGCTGCGGGTGAGCCGCGCTATTCGGAATATGAGGCGCAGATTCGCCGCGAATATGCCTATCTCGATGATGCCGCCTATCGCGCCGAACGCTTCAAGCTTTTGCGCAGCTTTTCCGACCGGGTCTACATCTACGGCTCGGCGGAGTTCCGCGCTTTAGAAACCCGCGCCCGCAAAAACCTCGAGCGCTCCATCAACGCGCTGATCGTGGGCAAGAAGTAGATCGCTTTATCCCATAAACCCGTCGAACGCCCGCCAGAACTCTTCGCGTATCGCGTCGGCTTCCATCAGGATTTCGTGTTCGGCGTCCGCGATTTCGACATAGCGTCCGTTCGGCAAGCGGCTCGCGAAGCGGCGCACCGCTTCGGTCAATACAATCCGGTCCTTGCCTGCACCAAACACCAAGGTTGGCGTCCTGATCGCCTCGGCATAGCCCGCCTCGGATTGCCGCTTCATCGAGCGATAGGCCGCCTCGATCCAGCCCCAGGTCGGCCCGGCCAGCCGTAATTCGGGATGGGCGCGCAAAATTTTCTGGGTCCGCTCGAAACGCGCGCTATCGCTGGTGCAAAGCTGGCGGGAGAAATCGATCAAAAAGGGATCACGCTCCGCCATGCCCCAGGCAAATTCGCGGCCCTTTCCGGCGAAGGTTTGCAGTGCCGTCATGGCGCGCGCGAGTGATCCGGGATAGCCGCGCGTTGAAATGCCGACCATAGGTGCCACCAGCATCGCGCGTGAAAACATCCCCGGCTGGTCGTGCAAGGCGCGCAAAGCCATGTGTCCGCCCATGGAATGGGCCAGCACCAATGGCGCTGTGGCGCTTATGGGTGCGACTACCTCCGCCATGAAGCTTTGAAGATCATCATCATATTCAGCGAAATCGCCGACATAGCTTTTCAGGGGCTGGGTGAGGGCGCGTGCGCTGCCGCCTTGGCCACGCCAATCGAACGTCGCCACGGTGAAGCCGCGCGCATTCAGCTCGCCGATCACCTCGAGATATTTCTCGATGAACTCGGATTGGCCCGAGAGCAGCACCGCCACGCGTCCGCGCGGGCGTTCGGGCGCGAATACGCCGGTGCGCAGGCGGCGCCCATCACTGGCCGAGATGAATTTGAAATCGAACTGCGCCATGACACTCCCCCCGAGACCGCTAGAAAAGCCCGGGGAGTGTGACAGCGTCAATCGTTGCCGCGTTTAGCCTGCTGAGCGCTGCAGGAGCGGTCCGAGCTTCATGGCCAGGCCCATATCGCCCGCGACTCGCAGCTTGCCCTGCATGAAGGCACTGGTGGGGTCGAGCTGGCGCGCGATCAGCTTCTCGAAAGTCTCAAGGCTCATGGTGATGGTGCAATCGGCGTTCTTGCCCAAGCCATCGCTCACCGTGTTCGGCTCGGAAACGCCATCAATGAAAACGCTGCCCGGATCGCCGAATTCGAATTTCAGCGTTCCGCCCAGGCCTGAATTGGTCCCCAAATGGCTTCCCATCGCCGTGATGATTTCCGCAACCCGCGCGTCCATGAGAGTTCTTCCTGAATTTCGATAAGAGTCCAGCTCGGCAGGGCCGGTGCACGAACTGGGGCTAATTGAGCATTTGTGCGGCGCCTGCACAACAGGCATGCTCGAAACCCACAGGAACGAGCAACAGGGGGCATTGTGGCTCATCCGCGCGATCTCCTCGGCCGCGTTTTTTTCGCCGTGCATATTTTGGTGGTTGTTTACAGCCTGACCGCCTGGGCTTTCCGGCCGGGGCTTGTTGTCTATGTCTTTTTTGTCCCGCTGATGGTGCTGCATTGGCCACTGAATCGGGGCGCCTGCATTCTCAACAATCTTGAGAACCTTTTGCGTAACGGACGCTGGCGCAACCCCGCCAACCGCGAGGAAGGTGCTTGGGTGCGTTGCTTGATTGTGGATGGAACAGGGCTGGACCTCACCCCGCACCAAATCGCCGTCATAAGCTATGGCGTGGTGGGGCTGTGCTGGCTCCTGGGCGTCTTGCACCTTTTGGGTGTCGGTATTTTTTCACGCTTCTGATCCCCAATCCCCCCTTGAAACGGGGCGGGGACCTTCCCACCTAAGATTTGTCGGGAGGCCCATAGGGCTCCCGGCAGGAAAATGGTCCTCAAAATTGGTCCTGGCCCCATGGGCAGGGCCGCTTTGGCAAACGCTTCTTAGGAGGTTTGAATCATGCGTAGCTTCGATTTTTCCCCGCTGTTCCGCTCTACCGTTGGCTTTGACCGTCTCTTTGATCTGATGGACAGCTACACCGAGCAGTCGAACGGCTATCCCCCCTACAATATCGAGCGGTCCGACGAGACCCATTACCGGATTTCCCTGGCCGTCGCGGGCTTCGGCGAGAAGGATCTTTCCATCGAAGTGAAGGAAGGCGTTCTCACCGTCACAGGCCAGCGCGGCAATGAAAGCGAAACTCAGCCGCGTGCCTTCCTCTATCAGGGCATCGCCGGGCGCAGCTTTGAGCGCCGCTTCCAGCTTGCCGAGCATGTGGAAGTGCGTGCCGCCCGCCTTGAGAACGGGCTCCTGCACATCGATCTTGAGCGCGTCGTCCCCGAGGAGAAGAAGCCCCGCCGCATTGCGATTAATGCGCCCGAGTTTGCCTCCCAAGAGGTGAAGACCCTCGAGGGCCGGGCTGCGTAACGCCAGCGTCCCTTTTTTGTTAACCGAAGAGCCGGGCTTTTCCCGGCTCTTCTTTTTTTGCGATGCAGCTTGGAGTACACCTGTCGGCGAGGTCTGGGTGCGTGCAAATGCCTAGCTGGCAAAGCTCTTTTTTTGATCGCTATTCGCGTATGGCCAAGCCGCGCGCGGTGGAAGCTGATACCGACATCGCCGAATTACGCCGCCAATATACTTACTTGTCCGACCGCTTTGGCGCGGTTCCGCGCGAAGCGATTTTCGAGCAGGCAAGCCTTGGTCCCGTCAAAGGCGAGTGGGTGAAGACCAGCAACGCCTCTGCCGGCCGTGTGATCCTCTATTTCCATGGCGGCGGCTACATCGCCGGCTCGCCGGAATCGCATCGCGCGCTGGTGGCGAAACTCGCCCACACCTCCGAAGCCGCCGCGTTTTCACTCGCCTATCGCTTGGCGCCGGAATTTGCGTTTCCCGCCGCGGTGCGCGATGGGCTTGATGCCTATCGCCAGTTGACGGCGCGCGGTGTTTCTCCGTCTTCCATCGTTTTGGCGGGGTCTGGCTCGGGTGGCGGATTGGCTTTCTCGGTGCTGCTCGCCATTCGCAATGCCGGGCTGACGATGCCCGCGGGCTGCCTTGCCATGTCGCCTTGGGCTGACCTCACCCTCTCGGGCTGGAGCGTGATGAACAACGCTCGGGACGACACCGCGCTGTCCTGGGAACTTCTCTTCGTCAGCGCGCGCCATTACCTCAAGAAATCCTCTCCGGCCGATCCTTATGCCTCGCCGGTCTTCGCCAATTTCAAGGATTTCCCGCCCATCATGGTGCATGCGGGCTCGCTGGAAATGCTGAAGGACGATGCCTCGCGCTTAGGTGACCGGGCAGCAGAAGCGGGTGTGCCGGTGAGCGTCGAGATCTATGACGGCATGCAGCATGTCTTCCAGGCCAACAGTCATGTGCCGGAGGCGAGGGTGTCGTTGCAGCGCCTTGGTCAATTCGTCCGCCAGCGGACAGCGCCCCGGGCCGAAACCTACGTCGCCGCGAAATAAGCAGGCTCAGGGTGTAGGGGGCAGGTTCGCCAGCGCCTCGCGGAACTCTCGCGACAGGCGTGCGCCGGGGAATTTGGCGCCGCCGAGCGCGTTATCGCGGAAATGGACATCGGTGAGATTGGCGTAGGAGAAATCACCGTTCTTCAGGCTCGCCCCGCGCATATCCGCGCCGCGAAAATCGGTATAGCGCGCTTCCACCCCGTCCAGCCGCGCCGCCAGCAGGCGCTCGCTGTCCAAGACCAGAGGCCCGAGCTTGGCATCGCGCAGATCAGAGCGCGTCAGCTTCGCACCGGAAAGATTGACCCCCCGAAGGTCGGCGCCGCAGAGCCGGACCGAGCGCAGATCGGCGTTTTGCAGGCTCGAACCCTGAAGCGACACCCCCTCCAGGTCGAGGCCATAAAAGATCGAGCCCTTGGCCGTCAGGGCGGTGAGCTGGCGGGCATTCATCCCTGCAAGGCCGCGCAGATCGAAGCCTGAGAGATCGGCGGGCATGCCCTCGCGCCCCTCGCTCTCGGCCCATTTGGCATGGGCATCGAGCATGGCTTCCAGATTCATGGGCAGCTTGCCGGGATCGGGCCCGACCATCTTGGCGGTCAAGACATTGGAGAGATCGGCCCCATCCATCACCGCGAAATCGAGCTTGGCCCCGACCAGTACCGAGCCCGACAGATTGGCCCCGGCGAGATTGCAGCCCGAGAGGTCCGCATTTTCGAGGTTACAACCCACGAGGCAGGCCTGGCGCAAATTCGCCCGGACCAGGCGGGCATTTTTCATGATGGCGTCGGAGAAATCGGCCTGCACCGCGATTGCACCGTTCATCTTGGCACGCTCGAGATTGGCGTGGCGCAGCAAGGCCTCGGGTAATTCGGAGGGCCCGATATCGTGCTGCATGACCCTCAGATTTCCGCTGCGCTCCTTCTGGGCAATGGTGCCTTCGCGCAAGTCGGCCTCGAAGAGGTCGGCGCCTGTCAGATTGGCGCCGCGCAAGGACACGCCCCTCAGATCGGCTCGGCGAAGCGAGGCTTGCGTCAGATTCGCGCGTCTAAGATCAGCTCCGAAGAAGCTCGCGGAATCCAGGCGGGTCTTGGCGAAATTGGTTTCGGAGAGAATGGCGCCGGTGAAATCTGCATCGGCGAGGTTACGGCCGGAAAAGTCGATCCCGGTAAGATCGGTGAAGGCGAAAACCGCTCTGGCCCCGCCCAAGCGACCAGAATAGAGCATCTCGTGGCGCGCTGCCGCGGCCGAGGCCTCTTTCTGGGTAAGCTTGGCAATGACCTTTCGGACGCCATCCATTGCTGTTTTTCTACCGTGCCGTTAACCTTCTGTCCCGGAATGGCATCTTTGGGCCGAGAGGCTAATAGCTGATTAAAAACGAGAAATTTGCCTTTATCAGCGGGCAACGCTAGGTCATGTCTGCGAAACTATGTAAAGTTCGCGGGCCTGCGGTTGGGACTGGGTAATCGCAAAGCTTTGAGACATAAAACCCGGGGCGACCGTCGCCAGCGTACCCGGACCCTTGGCCATGAGGAAGAGGTAAACCCTTGAGCAAGCGCAGTTTGATGCTCTCCACCGCCGCCGTCGCCCTGCTCACCGGCGCGGGCTTGGCCGATACTACGATCGATAGCTCTAAATCCGACGCCTACACCACGGGTGCTAAGGCCTCGAGCAATACCGGTCAGGAAAAAGCGGGCAACATCATCATCAAGAGCGGCGGTTCTATCGGGGCCTCCGTGGCTAGCCAGGGCGCGTTGACGATCAACGACAACAGCTATGCCCTGGTACAGGGGACGATCACCAACAAGGACAAGGACAACGCCTCTGCGATCCGTGTCGATCTGTCGACCAACCCCGATCTGCATGGCGCGACATTCCAGAACTCCTCCGGCGCCACCATTGCCGGCACGGGCATCTACCTCGACTCCGGTTCGAGCGTCTCGGTCACGGGCAGCAATACCGGCAAAATCGGCCTCTATCTCGATTCCACGGGCTGCACCTCCAGCGGTAGCTGCAGCTATACCGGCAATGTCCAGGTCGGCGCCGGTTCCACGCTTGCTGTCAGCGGCGACAAGGGTACGGGCATCCAGATCGGCAACAGCGCCAACACCTTTGGCACGCTGAAGGGCAATCTGCAGATTTCCGGCGTGGTCACGGCTACTGCCGCCACCACCACCAACACTTCTACCAGCATGGTCGGCGTGGCGAGCTACGGCACCATCGACGGCAATTTCATTCTCGACAACACCGGCGCGATCAACGCCTATGGCCACGGCGCGACGGCCTTGTTCATCGGCGGCAATGGCATCACCGGCAGCATGACACTGGGCGGTTCGGTGACCTCCTCGGTGCTGGCCAATCAGACCCTCAATTATACGCAGAAGATCAACACCACCACGAATGCGGAAGCCGGTCCGGCCCTTTCTATTGGGGCCTCGGTGCTGAAGGGTATCGAGATTCTTGGGCCCACCAGCACGGGTGCCTCGGCGGCGACGGGCTCGATCACCGCGCAAGGGGCGGGCCCTGCGGTGTCGATTTTCGCGGGTACCAATGGATCAGTGATCGGGGTTTACAGCGCCGATACGGCCAATCCGGGCTTCAGCTTCTATAACCGTGGCGGCATCACCGCGAGCTATACCAATTACGACAAATCCACCACGGCGATGTCGATCTCTGGCGGTTCCAGCACGGCGCAGACGGTATTCACCGGCGGTATTTTCAATTCCGGTACCATGCGTGCGGATGCCGTCAGCTCCGGCACGACCGGCGCTTCCAATAAATTGGTGGCCACGGGTCTGTTCGTCGGCGATTACGTCCAGCTCAGCGCCAATACCGGCGGCAAGCTCGCTGGCACGGGCACGACGGTGCCGGGTGACCAGGCGGCGCTGGTGAATTCCGGCCTCGGCAGCGCCTCGAGCGGAGGTCAGATTGTCGCCAGTGTGACGGGCACGCGCGGCGGCATCGCCCAGGCGCTGGTCATCAGCGGCAATGCCACGGTTCCGTCGATCATCAACACGGGCACCATCGCGGCCAGCGTCACCACCAATGATGCCACCCTTTCGGGCGCGTACGGCTCCAACAATCCGGTCGCCGCTTTCGCGATCTGGGATTCTTCGGGCACGCTCACCAGCATCGTGAACTCGGGCACCATCTCGGCGTCGGCGGGTTATCAGGCGTCGACAAACGGGACTATCTCGGCCCTCGACAACAACCAGCAGACGGCGATCGCCATCAAGCTGGGCGGCAGCGCCTCTTCGCCGTCATCGGCCTCTACCTCGATCAAGAACTATTCCTCGTCCAACCGCGCGGCCACCATTGTCGGCGACATCTATTTCGGCACCGGCAACAATCAGGTGCTCGATCTCGTCGGCAACGGCCCCAGCCTTCTGTCCACCGTCACCGGCAATGTCACCTATGGCATGATCGCGGGCGGTTCGACCTCGGGCGATAAGCTGCATATCGGCAATTACGCGGTCCTCACCGGACAGGTGAACACGCTGGAAAGCGTGCGCGGCGCGGGCGTGCAGGTCGATATCGACACCCATGGCACGCTGAACCTTCTCAACGCCGCAACGGCGATGAATGCGACGCAGGTGACGGTGAATACCGGCGGCACGCTCAACCTCGGCGTTTCGCGCTCCTTGACCCAGAACGGTGTGCTCGCGGCCCAATCGGTGACCTTTGCCGATGACGCGACCTTGACGGCGAGCTATCAGAGCTATGTGCCCCAGGGCACCAATCAGTTCGTGCTGATGACGGCCAATAAGGGCCAGCTCCAGATCAGCCCGACCGTGATCGCGAACTTCAACAACGCGCGCGATTCGCAAAACAACCTGCGCACACCCTTCCTGCTCAAAACGGCGTCGATGTGCTCGACCCAGAACGACGCCAATTGCGCCCGTCCGGCAAGCCTGCCCTCCACCCAGGATGCGCTGCTGATTAACGTGGCGATGAAGAATGCCTCCGAACTGGGCCTGACCGCGGGCAGCATCGCCACCCAGGCGACGACCACCGCCAACGGCAAGGCGACCACGCTGTTCGAGCAGGCCAATCTTGCGCTCGGTATCGACAACGATCTTGGCGCGGCCTTTGTCAACGGCATCACCAACACCAAACAGGCGGCGGCGGCCTATAACAACATGGCGCCTAACGTCACGGGCGGCACCCGCGCCATCGCCATCTCGATCACCGATTCGGCCACCGGTCCGGTGGCGGCGCGTCAGCGTGCTCTGCGCATGTACGACAAGACCCAAGGCGACATGACAATCTGGGGCCAGGAATTCGTCCAGATGCTGAAAGATCCGGGCACCGGCGCGATCGATCCCAACACCGGCTTCAAGACCAATTCCGGGTTTAAGGATCATGGCTTCGGTCTCGCCCTCGGTATCGATAGCGGCAGCCCGAAATACGGCTGGTACGGCCTCGCGCTCACCTATTACCAGGGTGATGTGAACGAGCTGGCTCGCAACGCGCATTCCAACGAGCAGTGGTATCTGCTCAGCGGTTATACGAGCTGGCGCGGCAAGGGCCTGTTCCTCGATACGAAGATCGACGCGGGCTATGGCAACATCACCGGCAAGCGCGTCCAGCTTCTCGGTATTCCCAATTCCGCGGGCACAGGCGTGAGCTACTATTCGCGTCAGGCCGACAACAAGCATGCCGGCGCGTTGGTGTCGGGCAGCGTCGTGACCGGCGCGGCCTTCTCCTATGGCGCCGCCACCTTGATGCCGCAAATCAACCTCGATGGCATGTTGCTGCGGGAAGAGGGCTATACCGAGAAGAATCCGGGCACCACCACGGTGGGCGATGGCTTCGATCTCAAGGTGCAGCAGTACTATGCCAAGTCGCTGCGCGCCTTCGTCGGCCTCAATGCCCGCTACGACCTCGATCTGGGCGGTATCTTCCTGCAGCCGGAAGGCCGCGCGGGCTATCGCTATGACTTCCTCAATGATCCGGCCAAGGTCAAAGCGGCCTTCGCCTATGCCAACATCACGGCCAATTCGATCACGGCGGGTGACACCTTCACCCTCACCGGGCCCGAACCGAGCCAGGGCTCCTTTGTGCTCGGCGGCTCCTTGGCGGCGACCACCGATGCCTGGACGCTGGGCCTCAATTTCGACTTCGTGAAGGGCTCCAACGGCGCCTTCCAGCAGATCGGAACGGTCCATCTGCTCGGCCGCATCTAAACGCCGTTCTCACGGATACGAAAAAGGCCCGGAGCAATCCGGGCCTTTTTTTATTTTGACGCCAGTTCTACGAACCGCGCGACATCCTCTGGCGGCGTGGCGAAAGAGGTCACCAGCCGGATCGTGCTCTTGGCGTTCTCTGGCGGGCTCCAATCATAGAACCGCGCGCCGCCGCTTCGCAGTGCCTCGGCCAAAGTGGTGGGCAGGCGCAGGAACACCTCATTGGCTTCGACGGGATAGAGAATCTCCACCCCGGCGATACCTTGCACGCCCTCGGCCAGATGCTGGGCAAGCCCATTGGCATGGCGTGCTGCCTTGAGCCAGAGATCATCCGTCAGATAGGCCTCTAGCTGGGCCGAGACGAAGCGCATCTTGGAAATCAGATGGCCGGATTTCTTGCGCCGGTACTCAAAATCCCCTGCCAAGGCAGGATCGAAGAAGATCACCGCTTCGGCACCCAGCGCCCCGTTCTTGGTCGCGCCGAAGGACAAGACATCGATGCCTGCCTTCCAGGTAGCTTCCGCTGGGCTGATACCAAGTCGCGCCATCGCATTGGCGAAGCGCGCCCCATCCATATGGACCTTCAGCCCATGTGCCTTGGCCAGTTTCGCGAGCGCGGCGATCTCCGCCAGGCTATAGACCGTGCCCATCTCGGTGGATTGCGTCAGCGAGAGCACCGCAGGCTGAGCTTGATGCACAAAGCCCTGATGGAATCGGGCGAGAGTCGTCTCAAGGCTTGCCGGTGTCAGCTTGCCGTGATGGCCCTCAATACCGATGAGCTTGGCGCCATGAGTGAAAAACTCCGGTGCACCGCATTCATCCACCGCAATATGCGCTTGGGCTTCGCAAAGCACCGCGCCATGTGGGGGACACAACGTCGCCAAGGCGAGCGCATTTGCCGCCGTGCCCGAGATGACGGCAAAGGCGCGCAGCTTGGTCTCGAAAATTTCCGCCAGCCGTGATTCGACCCGTGCGGTGATGTCATCGCCACCATAGGAGGACGCGGTGCCGGCGGCTGCCGATGACAGCGCTGCCACAATCTCTGGCAGCGCTCCGTAGGCATTGTCGGAGAGAAAATTCATCGCCTCTACCAGCTCCCCGTATTGGGCATGGAGGCCCAGGGTTCGGCGGGGGCAAGGCTCTCGCCCTTCTGTAAAAACTCGATCGAGATGCCGTCTGGAGAACGTACGAAAGCCATATGACCGTCGCGCGGCGGGCGGTTGATCAGAACACCGCCATCCATCAGCTTTTTGCAGGTTTCATAGATGTTTTCGACTTCGAAGGCCAAGTGGCCGAAATTGCGTCCGCCGCTATAGGTCTCCGGATCCCAATTGTATGTAAGCTCAACAAGCGGAGCGGCTTCTTGGCCGGCGCGGGGCAGGTCGGCAGGGGCAGCCAGGTAAACGAGTGTGAAACGGCCCTTCTCGCTTTCCATGCGGCGGACCTCCAGCAACCCAAGCTTGCTGCAATAGAAATCGAGAGCCGAGTCGAGGTCGGCAACGCGGACCATGGTGTGCAGATAGCGCATGAAAGCCTCTGGTGTGGGGTGATCTAGGATGCCGAAAATTTTTTCGGCGTGCATTTTTTTATTGTGCGCTGCCGAAGAAAGCTTGGGTGAAACCCTCAGCCGCACGGCCAAGCCCAATTACTGCAACATGATTTTTAAATCTCGCAGAGCAGTAATTTCTCTCCCGTGCGTAAATCCGCCACAACGAGCCTGCCCATTTTTGACCACTTTCTCCTGCGTTCCTAACATTCGTGTTATCGAGCATCTCCACCCAAGAAATGTCTTGAAAGACCAAGGCAATGTTAACCAAACTTGTCCAGAACTGGCATTTGTCAACGGACCCTCTGGACCGGCTGGCGAACGATGTTTACGATTGCGTAACCGACGATGCGCCCAGGGGTGGGCGCCCGGTGGGGGACGCGTGAGCTTGGTCAGCTACAGCAGCATGGCCCGGTGCGCAGGCGCCGGGTCGTAGTTTTACAAAAGGTACCGGTAAACACCCATGGAACAGCCATTTCACGCAATTCGAGCTCAAAGCTCAGGACTAACGCCAACGCGTATCGCAGCGCTCGCCGTTTCGACCGCTATTGTCGTTGGATTCGGTTGGGCTTTGTCGTCCGGTTTGGCAAGCGCTCTCGTGGAGAAACTCCCCGACGTGATCCAGATCGACGTGATCAAGGAAAAGATCGACAAGAAGGAGCCGCCGCCGCCGCCGCCGGAGACGAAAGCGCCGCCGCCGCCCTTCGTGCCGCCGCCGGACATCGTCATTCAGGTCGATGCACCGCCGCCGCAAAACACCATCACGACGCAGAGCAAGCAGCCGACTCCGCCGCCGGTTTCGTCCCCGGCCTCGATCGGTCGCCCGCACGTTTGCGGCGATGATTACTATCCGGCGATTTCCAAGCGCCTCGGCGAACAGGGCACCACCCGTCTCGGCTTCACCATCACGGCGGATGGCCGTGTGGAGAACGTCCACGTGGAAGCCTCTTCGGGCTCCGAGCGTCTGGATAATGCCGCCGTCACTTGCGCAACCCCCTGGCGCTATAAGCCGGCGGTGCGTGAAGGTCAGCCGGTCGCCGTGCAGTGGCACACCGAAGTGAAGTGGGTTCTCCACTAAGCGAAATCGCCACAAACCAAATTCGACAGCAGTAACGCGTTTAATTCGACAAGCTACGGAGTTGTACAGCAATGATCACGAAGAAACTGGCGATGGCTGCCGCTCTCGCCCTCATGACCGGCTTCTGCGCCGCCCCGGCGTCCGCTCAGGCCACCGACCAGGCCGCTCCGGCCGCCACGGCTGCGGCTCCCGCCGCCGGCCAGCAGGTTGTGAAGGCCGCCGCGCCCGGCGCCGTCAATAAGAACCCCTACGGTCTGGCCCACATCCTGGCCGAAAAGAACCCCGTGTCCTACACCATCCTGGGCATCCTGCTCGTGATGTCGGTCGGCACCTGGTACATCTTCTTCGTCAAGTTCTTCGAGCAGTCCCGCATCCTCGGCCAGGCCAAGACGGTCGAGAAGCGCTTCTGGACCTCTGCCTCGCTGAACGAAGGCATCGAGAAGCTGCCGAAGACCTCTGAGTTCCGCGCTCTCGCCGAAGCCGGCGTCCGCGCTTCGCAGGGCGGCACCACCCTCGTCGGCCTCAACGATTGGATCGGCATGACGCTCGCCCGTCAGCTCGAAGACGCCAACGGCAAGCTCGCCGGCGGTATCTCCTGGCTCGCTTCGGTGGGTTCGGTCGCCCCGTTCGTCGGTCTGTTCGGCACCGTGTGGGGCATTCTGCAGGCCCTGATCTCGATCGGCGTCGCCGGTCAGGCTTCGATCGATAAGGTCGCCGGCCCGGTCGGTGAAGCTCTGATCATGACCGCCATCGGTCTGGCCGCCGCCGTTCCGGCCGTGTTGCTCTATAACTTCCTGGTCCGCCGCAACAAGATCATCACCGAGAAGTATCGTGGCTTCGCCGGTGACCTTCAGACCTACCTGATCTCGAAGGGCAGCAAGTAATTTAACGGCAATAACGGGGTCGGTTTAGGCCGGCCCCGGTTTGCGGAGAACCAACATGGCTGTGTTTGTACAAAGCCAGGATGGGCACGGCGACGAAGACGATCTGAACGCAACCATCAACGTTGTCCCTCTCGTGGACATCATGCTGGTGATGCTGATCATCTTCCTTGTCACCATCCCGGTTATCGTGAAGGTGGTTCCGGTGCAGTTGCCGAATGCGCGCAACATTGCGACCGAGACGAAGCCGGAGAACATCGTGGTTGCTGTGACGTCCGATGAAGACGTCTACTTCAACAACTCTCCGGTGACGTATGCGGATTTGCATAACCGCTTCGTGACCGCGCTTCTGAAAGCTGCGAAGGGTGGTACGCCCCTTCCTGAGGTGCATATCCGCGCCGATAAGGACGTCCGTTTCGAAGCTGTTGGCCGCGCCATTCTGGCCGCCCAGCAGGCCGGCGTTCCCAAGGTCGGGTTCATCACCGAGCCGCGTAATCAAGAGTAATTGTTCGTTGCTACGAACTTTAAGAAGGTAGTTCTGCCATGGCCGGAATGAGTGTAAAGCAGGGCGAAGGCGAACCGATGATGGAAATCAACATGACGCCGTTGATCGACGTCATGCTGGTGCTCCTCACGCTTCTCATCATCACCCTGCCGATTCAAACCCACGCCGTGAAGCTGGATATGCCGTCGACCGCGGTGACCAAGCCCCCGCTGTTCAAGCCGGAGGTGGTCAATCTCGGTGTCGACTTCGACGGTACCATCTTGTGGAACGGTTCGCCGGTGGATTGGGATACGCTGCTGTCGTATTTCAACGATGCGTCCCAAAAGGATCCGCAGCCTGAAATCCATCTCAATCCCAATAAGCTGGCGAAATACGATACCGTCGCCAAGGTGCTTGCGGCAGCGCAGCGCCTGAACGTGAAAAAGATCGGCTTCTCTGGTCTCGACCAGTACATGCAGTGATCTTTTGGTAATCGGCTTATCGGGCGCGCGGCAGCTATGTCGTGCGCCCGAAGGCTGAATGGGGCGCTCTCCAGAACGGCGTCTCTTTTTAAGAACGGCCTGGGGCCGGTTCCGGGATCTGCGGGATAGGGGTATGGCGGCGCGAGGACGCGCTCCTCCCATGTGTCGGGAGAAGTTCCCGGCTGTCCGCGAAACGAATTCTTGGCGCGCCGTGATGGCGAGCCCGCCGCGATAAGGCGGCATTTGGTTAGGGTAGGGGCCTTTAGACCGTGGCCATGGACGTAAAGCGGGGTGAAGGTGACCCCATGATGGAAATCAACATGACGCCGCTCATCGACGTCATGCTGGTGCTCCTGACCTTGCTTATCATTACCCTGCCGATTCAGACCCACGCGGTGAAGCTCGACATGCCGTCGACCACGCCAAGTCATAGCGATCTGAGGCCGATAGTGGTTAATCTCAGCGTCGATTTCGATGGCACCATCCTGTGGAACGGCTCGGCGGTGGATTGGGCGACCCTGCAGTCCTATTTTGCGGACGCGGCGCAAGCTGACCCGCAGCCGGAAATCCACCTTAATCCGAACAAACTGGCAAAATACGATACGGTGGCTAAGGTCTTGGCGTCTGCCCAGCGCCTGGGCGTAAAGAAAATCGGGTTCGCCGGTCTAGATCAGTATATGCAGTAGTTTCCAACGGGAGTTTCTGTAAAAAAGACCATGCTTTGGGCATGGTTGGAGACTAGGCAAACGCTGGTTTCAGCCGGTATATGCAGTAGTGTTGTGAGGGAGCGGACTGGGCTCCTTGGGGGTATCCCGGGGGCGCCTTGTGTAGCTAGGCGAAGATAGAGGTCGTTACATGATCGCGAAGAATCTCCGCGCCGCCGCGACGGCGCTTGTAGTTGGAATGGCTGCACTGGCGGCCTCAATGCCTGCTGATGCTGCCGTTCGCTCGGCCGTCGGCAAGCCGCTTCAGGAAGCTCAAACCCTGGCAGCGTCCGGCAATTATGCTGGCGCCATGTCCAAGGTGAAGGCGGCTGAAGCTGTGGGCGGTCTCTCGGCGGAAGAAGCCAAGATCGTCAAGCAGATGAAGGATTACATCACGGTGAAGTCGGGCGGCGCTGCCGGTCCGGTGGATAGTGCTGTTGGCGCCCAGGCGAAGTTCAACGCCGATTATCGCGCTGGCAAGTACCGCGAAGTGATCGCCGACGAAGAACTTCTGCGCAAGTACAGCGCCCTGACGGCTGAATATCAGGTCGTGATCGCCCAGGCTTATTACCAGCTCGGCGACTACAAGGGCTGCGTGAACTACGCCACCAGCCACACCGGTGCCGGCACCGACATGATCAAGCGCGGCATGCTCTGCGCGTTCAAGACCGGTGACGATCAGCTCTCGCGCGATCTCGCCGAGAAGCTCGTGGCTGCCAACCCGTCGCCGGAAAACTGGTCCCAGCTCATCGGCTCCGCCGAACGCGCCAAGGGCCTGACGGACTCCCAGACCCGCGACATCTATCGCATCAAGCTGTTGACCGGCAACATGAAGGGCGCGGATGACTACTTCACCCTCGCGCAGCTCCTGATCGCCGCCAAGGCGCCGTTTGAAGCCGGTGCCGTGGTCGAAAAGGGCCAGGCTGCCAAGTTGCTTGTCGATGCCCGCGCCCAGCGTCTGGCTGGTCTCGTGAAGCAGGCTCAGGCGACCAACGCCGCTGGCTTCGCCAAGGCGATGGCTGATGCACAGAAGGCCAAGGACGGTGAAGAACTTCTGCGTATCGGTGAAGACCTCACCGGCCAGGGCAAGTACGCCGACGCGGTCTCCGCCATCCAGGCCGGTATCGGCAAGGGCGTGAAGGACACAGACAACGCCCAGATCCGTCTGGCCGTGGCGCAGTTCGGCAATAAGCAGAAGGCTGCGGCCCTCTCTTCGCTGGAAAAGGCCAAGTCGAACCCGAACAGCAAGCTGGTCTCCCATATGTGGGCGATCTACATCCGCAACGCCAAATAAGGCTTTCGGATAGTCTGAATGCGAAACGGCGGGCCTCACGGTCCGCCGTTTTTGTTTTCACCCTGCTGTCATCCCGGACGCGCCTCGGCGATTTCGAAATCTGGCACGATGGCGCGATCCGGGACCCACTCAGAAATCCGGAATGCGTCGGGGTGGGTCCCGGCTCTGCGCGCAAACTGCTTCGCAGTGTTCGCTTGGTCGGGATGACAACGGAATATATGGCCGCACGCCCTCAATTATTTGCTCTCAGCGGCGCGCGGCTCGTGTCCGCGCTTCCCGCACAAGCCAGCTTCGCACATCGGTCTCGGGGGGCGCCGCAATGCCTCGGCCTGGGCCGGGCTGTTTCAGCTCCGATAGCGTGAAGTCCATCCGCGTGTCATAGGCGCGATCGATCTGATTGCGTAAAGGGCGTTCCGCCTCATACCAGGCCTGTTTCACCGATCCGTCTTGGCAAGTCTTCAGCTCATCGCCCTTGGCGCCCCAGCGCCGCTCGATGCAGTGATAAGGATCGAACGACATTTCGAACAGCCGCCGCCGCGCGTCCTCATAACCGAAGCTGATCTTGGAACCGTCGCTCTTCTGATAGGTAATCGTGCAGCGTGCCGCATGCGCGTCATAGACCGCCAGCATATCGGCCGCGATATTCTTGCCTTTATAAGAGAGCTTGGTATCGCCCTTCTTCGCCATCTCCACGAAGCGGCGCGTGGTTTCATAGGTTTCCTTGAAAGCGGTTTTCAGCCGGGCATCGCGCGAGGGGCTGGAATACATTTCCCAATCGCCTTCGGTGCCATAGATGTTGGCGGGAAGCTGATCAGGTTGCGCGCGCTTTTGAATCCCCGCCGCGATCGCCAGATCCACCGCCGCGCCGCGATATTTCAGGTCGTCGCAGTTGGAATCCACCATGTCGCCGATTTCGCGCAAGGGATCGAAGAGCAGCGTGCCGCCTGCGAGTTGGCCGCGGACATAATCGTAATAGCCGATGCGCTCGCCATTCAGCGTGAAGCCGCCACTTGCCCAATCACGATCCTCTGCGGGGCGTTTGCCATTGCCGAAGAACTGCTCCAGCGAATAATCCGAAATTGCCTTATTGGCGGCCATAACGATGCGCCCGCCCGTATAGCTGCCATCAGCTTGCCGGGTGGCGCCCTCCAAGATTTGCGGCCGCCAATTCTTGAAGCCCGCCCCCATGCCCGGCGAAGAGCGGACAAAGCGCACGTCATAAAACCCGCGCGTCACCGAGTAATCGGGATGGGCATCCATGTAGTGGATGCGCCCGTTACGCTCCACTTTCCACACGGTGATAAGATGGCCGTTGGGATCATAGACCACTGTGCCGGGACGGATGGATTTGGTGGAGATGACCGGCGAATAGAAATCCTGCTGTGGGCTTTCGAGCTCTGGATGGATGCGATAGCTGGCTGAGGAAATTACATCCCGCAGGTAATCCAGCACTGCATAGCCGTTATAGCCCGCCGGAAAGAGGCGGCTGGCGACGCGGTTTCCTGCTGCCGTATAGCGCATGTCACGCGTGCGTCCACGTGGCTCCACCTCGTTCGCGAAAGAGAAGGGCAGGCCCCGCTTCCAGGCGAAATAGAAGCGCAGGTAATAGGGCAGATCCGCGCAATCGGCGCGGAACACCAAGCCCGCCGGATCGCTGCCGCGATAAGGATTGCGTGGATCATGCAGACAGCGATTGACGTTTGTGCAGCCGCTCTCGCCAAGCTCGGCGATGAACTGGCTGTATTCCTTTTCGTCGTTCTCGCTCCAGCGCGTGGCACGGATGATGTAATTGCCGCTGGTGTAGCCCGCGCTGGCGGCGCGCAAGATATCGGCGGGGCTCGCTTCGGCTTGGGTGTTGCCGCGGTCTTCCGGCACCGCTTGGGCGCGCGCCACACGCCCATCGGGCAGCGTAATATGTACCGCCGCTCCGCTTTGCGCATCCGCGCTGTCTTGTGCTTGCGCCGCCGTCGCAACCGCGACCAGCGCGAGCACCCCTGCCCACGTCCCCATACCAGAACGGTAGTATGCTGGAAGAAGAGGTCAAGCGAAGCTTATACGTCACCTTGGCACGCGGCTTCGGTTGCCCCTAAGCTGTGGCTTATGGGTGACCTCGTGACACCGGCGGAAGCCGAAGCCTTATGGTTATCGCTGCGGGTTTCTTCCGTCGCGATCCTCTCGGCGCTTCCGATTGCCTTTCTGACCGCGCTGCTGCTGTCCCGTCGCCGTTTCTGGGGCGCGGGTCTCGTCGAGACTGTGGTGCATTTGCCCTTGGTCCTGCCGCCCGTCGCCGTAGGTTACCTTCTTCTTGTGCTTTTCGGCGGGCGCGGGCCGGTGGGCGAATGGCTGTTCACCAACTTCCATATCCGCTTTGTTTTCAGCTGGACTGGCGCAGCGCTGGCGAGCGCGCTGATTACCTTTCCGCTGCAGGTTCGCGCCATCCGTCTGGCTTTGGAGGCCGCTGATCCTGGTCTTGCCGCCGCCGCGCGCACGCTGGGGGCTGGTGCTTTCGATCGCTTGGCGAACATCACCCTGCCGCTCGCTTTACCCGGCATCGTCTCAGGCGCGATCACGGCTTTCGCGGCGAGCCTCGGTGAATTCGGGGCGATCATCACCTTTGTCTCCAACATTCCCGGTGAGACCCAAACCTTGCCGCTCGCCATTTATGCGGCGCTTCAATCCCCCGGTGGCGAAGCGGCGGCAGCGCGGCTGTGCGGCCTCTCGATCCTGCTCGCCATCATATTCGTCAGCCTCGGCGATCTTGCCGCCAAAAGGATCTGGCGATGAGTCTGGAGGTTTCTCTCAAACAGCGCCTGGGCGCTTTCTGTCTCGACATCGAATTTTCCACCAAGGGCCAGGTGACGGCGCTGTTCGGCCCCTCCGGTGCCGGTAAATCGAGTGTGGTGGCCGCCATCGCGGGCCTCTCCCGGCCTTCGGCGGGGCGTATCGCGGTCGGCGGGCGTGTGCTGTTCGAGGCTGGCAAAAGCTTCGTGCCGCCGGAAGCGCGCCGCATCGCGGTGGTGTTTCAGGATGCCCGCCTCTTTCCCCATATGAGCGTGGAGGACAATCTGCGCTTCGGCTGGCGCCGCGCTGCCCAGAAAGCCGATGAGGCCGCCATCGCAGATGTGATCGCGCTTCTGGGGCTGGAGCATCTTCTTTCCCGCCGCCCGCGTGGGCTTTCCGGGGGCGAGAAAAGCCGTGTGGCGTTGGGGCGGGCTCTGCTCGCTGCACCCGATATGCTGCTTCTGGACGAGCCTTTAGCGGCGCTGGATCAGGCCCGCCGCGAAGAGATCCTGCCCTATCTCGAAAAGCTGGCGCGCCAGATGCGTCTGCCCATGCTGCTCGTCACCCATCAGGTGGAGGAAGTCGCCCGCCTCGCCGATGAGATCGTGGTGCTCGATCAGGGCTGCGTGGTGGCGCAAGGGCCGGTGTTTGAGCTTCTCACCGACATCGGCGCGGTCGCTGGCGTGCAGCCGCTGGGCGCCGTCTTTGAGGCCGCTATCGCCGCCCACCAGGCGGATGGCCTTACTCGTCTCAGCTTCGCGGGCGGCATTCTTTATGTGCCGGGCCTTTCGCAACCCACCGGTACCCGTCTGCGCGTCCGTCTTCGCGCCGAGGACATCATGCTGGCCTTAAGCGAGCCTTCCGGCATCAGCGCCAATAACGTCCTTACCTGCACGCTGGGGGATATTCGCAGCGTTGGCGATCATGCCGATGTGCAGCTTCACGCCGGCCCCACCCAGCTTGTTGCACGCATCACCGAGGCTTCGCGCGCCCGCCTCAAACTCGAAAAAGGGATGCAGGTTTACGCGGTGGTGAAAGCCGTCACGGTCGCGCGGAGCTAGCCCGCGTCTTTGGCGCGGAAAACCAGCTTCTTCGACAAAGTGAAGTTGAAGGCCATGCCCACCAGTACGCCGAAGAATAGCGCCACGTAAGGCACTTTGAGCGGCCAGGGGGCAAATTCGATCAACAGCGCATAGACGGCGTAATTGGCGACTGCCCCCAAGGAGTTGGTGGCGACGAAACGGGCCCATTCGGCCAGCATGCCGCCATGGCCTGCGCTCTTATGCTCATGGAAGGTGAAGGTGCGATTGCCCCACCAGGTGAAGGTCACTGCCACGGCAAAGCCGAACAGCCAGGCGGGATGATCGCCCAGGCCCAAAAGCGATTTGGCGATGACAAGGGCGGCTTCATTGACGAAGAAACCTGCCCCGCCCACCGCGCCAAACCGCACCAGCTTGGAGGCGGCGAATTTGTCGATCACCTGCTTCACGCCTAGACCCCTTATGGCCGCTTCAGATCATGCGGGCCGGGCACGGCAAGATAGGCCAGCCGCTTCTGCTCCCAGCGTCCGCGCGTCACTGTATCGAGCACGAGGCCTGCCACCAGCGACAAAGAGGCGATCACCATAGTGGAGGAGACCAGCACCGCCGTCGGCAGGCGCGGCACCAGCCCGGTTTCGAGATACTGGATCACCACCGGAATGCCCAGGATCAGCGAGAGCAAGGTGAAGAGCAGAAAAATGATGCCATAGAAGACCAGCGGGCGTTCACGCCGCGTCAGCCCGGCAATGGTCATCAGGATGCGGAAGCCGTCGCGATAGGTCGAAAGCTTCGATACCGAGCCTTCGGGGCGTTCCTTGTACTTGGTGTCGATCTCGGCCATCGGCACCAGCATGCGCACCGAATGCACGGTCAGCTCGGTCTCGATGCCAAAGCCTTCCACGGCGGTGGGGAAGCTCTTCACAAAGCGGCGCGACATGATGCGATAGCCCGAGAGCATGTCCTTAAGATGCACCTTGAAGAGAAGGCTGGTGAGACCGGTAAGGAGCTTGTTGCCGAGGACATGGCCGCGGCGATAGGCGGCCGCGCCGGTCGCCTCGCGCTTGCCTGAGACGATATCGAGCCCGTCTTCGATCAGCGTGCCGATCAGGCTGGGGGCGGCAGAAGCGTCATAGGTATCGTCGCCATCCACCAGCACGTAAACATCGGCTTCGATGTCCGCGAACATGCGGCGCACCACATTGCCCTTACCCTGGCGGGTTTCCTTGCGCACGATGGCGCCTGCTTCCCGGGCACGTGCTGTGGTGTCGTCCTTGGAATTGTTGTCGTAGACGTAGATGAGCGCATCCGGCAGCGCGGCGCGGAAATCCTGCACCACCTGGGCGACAGTTGCCGCCTCGTTATAGCAGGGGATCAGAACCGCGATGCGCGGCTCGCTCACCAGTTTCGGCGCTGAAGCGGACACCATTGATAGGCCCCTGTCAGGTTTGTCGTGAAAATCCGGCACTTCTGCCAATCGATGGCGAGGCCGTAATCGACCACCGCCGCACTGGCGCGGCCCATATCATAGGCGTCGGCGATCAGGAAGAGGGGCCCTTTGTGGGCCGCGACGCGGCGGCGCATTTCTTTGGTCAGGTAAGAGCCATCTTCGGGCTGCATCATCCAGCCATCGATGCGCAGCACCGGCACTTCCGGCGGCAGGCTGGGGGCGATGAAGCCTAACGGAGCGTCGCCCGTCATCACCACCATGGTCGCGGCAGGGTTGTCGAGCTTGGGCAGATCGGCCTGGATATAGGGATCGCCCAGCGGTGCGCCTTCCAGATGCTCGCTCCGCGTGAAGAGGAACGCTGCGAAGAACAGTACACCGATGGTCACCAGGCGGACTTTTTTTGGCAAGGGCCACATCCCCACCGCCATGGCGATCAGGATCGGCGCCAGCATCTCGAATTGCAGGATATAGCGGTGGATGGCGAACATCTTCAGCCAGAAGACATAGGTCGCCGCCACGAAGACAAAGGCGATGCGCACCGCCTTGGGCTCGAACAGGCTGTCCTTGGCGCGCTTGCGCAAGGCCCAGATCACGAGCGTCAGGATCAGCACGATGTACACGATGCCGATGCGGATATCGCCGTACGGAATGTCGTCCGCGATGCGGTAATCGATCGAGAAGCGCAAGGGATAGGTCAGCGTGTCGCGCCAATTCCATTGCAAAAAGCGCATATCGCGATAGGGCGAGGCCAGCGCCATCGGCGATTTGAAGACATCGTTGAAATAGGGAAAGAGCGGGTTGCCGGTCAGAACCTGCATCTTCCACATCCAAAAGCCGGCGCAGGAGATAAAGCCCGCCACTCCGCCGATGCCGCCCGCCACTACCCGGGTCACGACATGCTTGAGCGAGCCGCCCACCACCAGCAGCGCCGCCGCGAAGCCCATCGCGAAGGGCGCCATGGGCAGCTTCAGCCCGGCGGTGCAGCCGGTCAAAAAACCCGCCAGCGCGCACCAGCCCGCCACGGCCCACAGCTTGCCGCCCGAAAGCTCTTCGCGCCGCGTGATCAGGATGGCGAGACCCGTCAGGGTGAAGAGGCTGAAGACGTTGTCGTAGTAGTGGGTGCCGTAAAGGGTCAGCGTCATGCCGCCGGTCATGCCGAAAAAGGCCATGGCCCCGGCTGCGAGCTGCTTGTCGGCGGTCGCCTCGACATTCGGGAAATTCAGCGCCGAGCGGGCAATGAAATACATCGGCACGATATTGGCGGCCTGGAAGAGGCCCAAGACGGCGATGGCGAACCAGGAGGTGGTGTGCACCGCCAGCCAATAGAAGGGCACGTCCGAGAGCGGGTTGTAATAGCTGCCCTGATGGGCGACCGCGATATCGATGCTGAGGCGGTCATTGAGGAGCTGGTAGGGGATATACCAGTGATAGTTGCGGAAGTCCCAGGACGTATCTTTGCCCAGCCAGACCACATAAGAGGTCCAGATCAGAAGCGAGATACCCAGGAAAATCGACTCCTGGAGGGACAGGCCGAAGGCCCGGCCAAGGAACGCCTCGGCCCCAAAGGGTTTGGTCCCGAAAGCCCGGGTAAAGGTTAAATTCTTGAAAGACCGCATCAATCAACCGCGCAAAGCCGCCAGGGAAAGCTTTTAGCGCAAATTTCGCTCCAGGAAGAGACTTTGACCGCGCAGGGGGGGCGGCCGCCTAGCCCTCAGGGAGAGGTCGGCGCGAAGCGCCGGGTGAGGGGCGCCCCCTCGAATCCGAAATGCGCCATCAGCAGACGGTCGAGATGTGACACAAGATGTGCAATATGCATCTAGGCCTGTCGTAGCCCAGCACCGAGTAGCCGCAATTATGGACCCCTCCGCCAAACACCACGCCGTGGTGATCCTTCTGGCCGTATTCGCAGGTGCGGCAGTGCTATTCACAGGACTCATCGTCAGCAATCGAATTGAAGTGGAACCCTATTTTCCTAACGGCTACATGGCGACCCGTGTTATTGGGGCGGTCATCGGTCTTGTCACTTGCGCCGTCGTAATCGGCATCCTTCAATTCTGGTGAAGGTCTGGGATTGAACGACCGCTATTGGCGCAATGCGGATTTTCGATCCTTCGCCGCCAGCGTCCCCGCCTTCAGATCAACCCCCCGGCTGGTCTACTTCGTCTTTGGCCGCATGCAGGCTTCGTTGCCATAGGCTTCTTTGTATGTACGGTCGAAGCAGCCGAGCAGCCCGCGAAGTATTTGCGCGTTTATCGCGTTGCCCTCGCCACGGGATGAACTGAGCTTGGTTGTTGCCGCCTCCAGGCGCCCACGTTCTTTCACCAGGAAGGCCCACGTCCCCTCGACATAGGTGTTCCAGTCGAATGGATCGTCCGGCTTCTGGGACAGGTCCTTAGCCGCAGCAATCAGCATCGCGGCTGTGCGTTCAGCCCCCGACACCGCCAGCGATTGGCCTTCATGAAACAGCACATTAATGCGCTCACCATCGCTGAGGCCGGGATGGTGCAACATGTAGTCTTCAGCGGCGGCCGCAGCTTCTCTATCGCAGCCCCGTGTATCCAGCGCGCGAAAGCTTGATGGCAGCGCACCCTTTTGGTCGAAATCATCATACGACAGCGCTGCATTTGCCGCTTTGTCTGCCGGGGTTAGCGCGCAGGGAGGCGATGCAAATGCGGCACCGTTGCAAAACAGTATGATCAGCGCTGTCGCAATTCGTGCGGTAAGCGTCTGTGAGACTTTTCCCATCAGAACCCCCTGTTACCCGAACGACGATAGTCTCAGGGTTTCACCAGCGAAACATCGCTTTCTGGCGCAATTCGGACTCGCGGCTGCTGTGGTTGAGGGGCGCAACCCCTTGCCGCCGAGGGCCACGCTTCCCATCTCTTGAAGGCTGTTTGACCGCTGTGAAGTCACATCCATGCGTCAGGCCCTCCTGACGATCCTCCGCGCACGCCCAGGGCGCCCCGCTGCTGGTTAATTGCAAGGCGATTATCACAGCGTATCAGCCGCTTACGCCGAAAATCCCGGATTTAAATTTGAGTTTTTGATTCATACCCAACCCTCCCCTTGAGGGAGGGTCGAAAAACGCCGCTGCGTTTTTCGGGGAGGGGTATGTCGTGGTCTAAAAGCTGTGGTGGAGAATCTCAAAAGCGTCGCGAACGACTTTGGCGCCGCCGCGACTAACCCCTCCCCGAAATTTCGCTCGCCCGAGCTCGCGCAAATTTCGACCCTCCCTCAAGGGGTGGGTGGGGGCAGGGGGCTCCCCCCTCCTTTATCGTCCAAACACGACAATCAATGATCAAGCGCTCGCGGTTTGGCGTGTGCCATCCGCTAGATTTAGCCTCGTCGTCTGAAGCCTAGGCCCGCTTATTCCGCCTCGATGGCGAGGTTGGAGAGGAACTGCTCGGTGCAGGAGCGCCAGCTTCGCGAAAGGGCAAATTCGCGGGCGCCTTCTCGCGAAAGCTCCAACGCCTTTTTGCACGCCACTTCCAGATCGTCGTCCAAGACGCCTGCGCCCGGAAACCCGCCAATCACGTCGTTGGGCCCTTGCACCGGATAGGCCGCCACCGGCGTGCCGCAAGCCGCCGCTTCCAGCATCACAAGCCCAAAGGTGTCGGTCTTGGAGGGGAAGACGAAGACATCGCTGCCCGCATAGCACTCCACCAGCTCCTGGCCGGATTTGGGGCCTAAGAACACCGCCTCGGGATAGGCCTTGGCGAGGGTGGCGCGCGCCGGGCCATCGCCGACCAGCACCTTGGTGCCGGGCAGGTCGAGCTTGAGGAAGGATTCGATGTTCTTCTCCACCGCGATCCGCCCGACATAGAGAAACACCGGCCCAGAATAGGGCAGATGGAAGCCGGGCATCGGCTTGAAGAGATCGGTATCGACCCCGCGCGACCAGATTTTCAGATTCTTGAAGCCGCGCTCTTCCAGCTCGTCGCGCAGCGCCGGGGTGGCCACCATCATCGCCGTGGCCGGGGCATGGAACCAGCGCAGGAAGCGATAAACGGCTTCCTCGCGGATGAAGGGGAAGCGCGCCGTCACATACTCCGGGAAACGGGTATGGAAAGAGGTGGTGAAGGGGATGTTGTAGCGCACGCAGATCTTGCGCGCGCCAATGCCGAGGGTGCCTTCGGTGGCGATATGGATCGCGTCCGGCGCGAAATCGCGGATTTCGTTTTCCAGCGTGCGCTGGGCGAAAATGGCGAGCCGGATTTCGGAATAGGTGGGCATGGGCACGGTGAAGCGCCCTTCCGGAGTGACATAGCGCACCTCATGGCCGAGATGACAGAGCTCGCGCCCCAAGACCTCGAGCGTGCGCACCACCCCGTTCACCTGGGGAGCCCAGGCGTCGGTGATGATCATCACCTTCAGCGTCTGAGGATCATCGGCGACGTAAGACGTGCCCGCCTGGCCAATGCCAACGGGCATAGTGCGCCTTACTCTGCGCCTACGCGGGTATAAGCGCAGCTTCACCTTTGGTGCCCGCGACGGTGCAGGCAGTATCGCTCGCAGGTGTTGAGCTTGCCCAGCGTAGAATCTCCAGATGTCCTCGCCCATCTTCGACAAGGGCAGTGCAGCTTTCAACCCAATCTCCGTCGTTCAGATACAAGATGGTGCCGATGCGGCGGATTTCCGCATGATGAATGTGACCGCACATCACGCCGTCCACCCCTAAGGGCACGGTGGCGCGGGCGACCACCTCCTCAAAACGGGAAACGTATTCGACGGCGTTTTTGACAGCGTGTTTGAGGTAGGCCGAGAGCGACCAGTAGGGCAGGCCCATGCGGCGGCGCAGCATATGCAAACGGTCGTTGAGGGCGAGGGCGAGGCTATAGGCCCAGTCGCCGACATGGGCGAGCCATTTGGCGCAAGCCATCACTGCATCGAAGCGGTCGCCATGCAGGACCCAGATTTTCCGCCCGTCGGCGGTTTCATGGATGGCGTCGTGACGGATCTCGATCCCGGCCAGTGTGCGCCCGCAATATGGGCGGAGGAATTCGTCGTGGTTTCCGGGGATGTAGATGACCTTGGTGCCGCTATCGGCTTTTTTCAGGATCTCCTGGACCACCTGGGTTTGGGCTTCCGACCAGAACCAGCGGCGCTTCAGCTGCCAGCCGTCGACGATATCGCCAACGAGATAGAGGGTCTCGCAGGCGTTGCAGGCCAGGAACTCCGCCAGCATCTCCGCCTTGCAGCCCCTTGTGCCCAGATGGACGTCGGAAATGAAAATCGTGCGGTGCTGGCGAATCGGGGTGATTGGGCGCGGCGTAGGCGGTCCGCTCCGCGGAAATCCAGGAAAACCGCCGCTCCGCGGCAGCCGCAGGAAGGACAAGACATCTAGATCCCGGACAGCCATCGCAGCATCCCTTGCGAATCGTTCGCTGGGTTATCTGGGTACCTGCTTTGCGCGAAATTTTTTCATCAGTGCCGCGACAGTGTTGTGACTCCCGCTCGGAAGTGCCCTTACGCAGACGCGAAATCGGAGTGTTTGCCCCCTGCCGATTCATTTCCCGTTGATAGCAACTTGCACCTTTCGCACTGCACAACGCTATGCAATCACCTGATCAGGACTTGGGCAAATGTGAAATTAATGTGGCATTACAATGGGTTTATGTCCTCAAAATAGACCAGTCTGGGCACAAGATTCCCCTTGCAGACAGGGCTGTCATTCTGCATATTGTTGCAGCGCGGTAGTTCCTACCGCGGCCCTTCCTGGGCGTTTCCTCCCTGAACTTGGCCGCTCCTTTGGGAGCGGCCTTTTTTCTTTCCAGGGATTCCCGAGCAAAATTGCGCATTTGCTGCGCGTGCCGGATTTTGATGCAGCTATTCCGCAGCGAGCGGATGGGCAGGCAAAAGGCGGCTCCAATCGAATTGCACCATCTGGCGTAACGCCGCGGTGAGTCGTCCTTTGATGCCGGCGAAGGAGACGGTCTTCTCAACCCGCTCCTCATCGAGATAGAGGCCGCGATTGATCTCGATCTGCAGCGCGTGGATCCCCACCTGCCGTTTGCCATAAAGATGGGTGGTATAGCCGCCCGCATAAGGCGCGTTGCGTGCTGTAGCAAAGCCTTGCTGACCGAAAGCTTCCTCGGTGTGGCGCATCAAAGACGGGCTCAGAGAGCTGCCGAAGCAATCTCCAAAGACAATGGAGGGCGCGGCTGGAAGCGAGGGCATAGAGTGGCAGTCGATCACCACGGCGCAGCCGAAGCGGTTCCAGGTTTCTTCCACCAGCCGCGCTAAACCGGCGTGATAGGGCCGGTAAAGACCTTTAAGGCGTTCGCCTGCTTCTTCGGCTGCAAGTCTGGCGCGGTAAATATCGGCGCCCTCGCGCACCACCCGCGGAATAACACCAAGCCCAGCGCTGACCCGCGGCCCTGGCGGGTCAACCTCGAAGGGTAGGGGCGCGTCGAACATATCGGCGTCGATCTCTCCGGGGCCGCGATTGGCATCGACGAAAGCGCGGGGGAAACGGGCGCTTAACAGCGGCGCGCCAAGAGAGGGCACGGCTTCGTAAAGCTCATCGACAAAGGCGTCCTCGGAGCGGCGCAACAGATTGGGGCTAAGCCGGGAGCGACCGACGAAACTCGGCGGATACAGCCTTCCCGAATGCGGCGAGGCAAAGATCAGCGGCAAGCGCTGTTCCTTGGGCCGGATCAGCCGCACGGGATCGGCATAAAGCGCCGCCAGAACGGGGTCGCTGGCCGGATCGTCGCCGGGATAAGGGTGGCCGTGGTGTTTCACCTGGCGAGTGGACCATCTCGTCGCGGTCCCGACAAGCGTCAAAGGATGGGCAATAGGGAAAATCCGGAGGTGTCACGCAGCACGCCGTTAACCGCCATTTACGAAATGAGATATATACGGTTTTATAGGCCCCGGGCGGAGCGGCGAATGGCGCAGATCCTTTTGGTCGAAGACGATGAGTCCTTGCGCAAGTTTTTGGCGCAGGCGTTGGTGCGTGCCGGTCACGAGGTGCAGGACTTCGGTGACGGGCTCGATGCCTATGGCCATTTGAAGGATCGTCACTTCGATCTTCTTCTCACCGATATCGTCATGCCCGGCATGGATGGGATCGAGCTTGCCAAGCGCGCGGCTGAGCAGGACTCGGCGATGAAGATCATGTTCATTACCGGTTTCGCGGCTGTGGCGCTGCATCCGGCCTCCAACGCGCCCAAACAGGCCAAGGTTCTGTCCAAGCCTTTCCACCTTCGCGAGATCGTTGCGGAAGTGGAACGGATGATGGCGGCTTAAATCCTCCGCAATAATCGAACTCTCCTCTCGCAAAACGAGCAAGGCTTTGACGCCGCTTTGCCGCGCGCCCGCCGCAATCGCGCCAGGAACGGCGCTCAGCCTTTTGGTGATCCGGCGAGAACAACTCGCCTAACGCGAGCTTCCCGCCAGGATGGGCCACGCGGCCCGGGAGCCCAAAGATTGGTTTCGGGTTCCTCGTCCGAGGGGGAGGCAATCATGCCCGCAAAAGCCAATAAAGGTAGCCTGCGCGTCTCCGGAATTGTTTTGGCCAGCTTGCTTCAGGCCGGGTTTGTCTGGGCTCTGATCTCGGGTCTGCAGATCAGGGCCTCCGACGTCATCCGGGATCCGGTGAATGCGTTTTTCCCGAAGGATTCGGCGAAGCCGCCGCAAACCCCTCCGCCCGCTGCCAGCGAGCAGCTTCCGGTGGAAGTTTTCGTGCCTAAGCCGGTGTTCGAGATCGCCGAACCGCCCGGCGAGACCGTCATAACGCCCCTTCCGAACCGGCCCATGCCGCCCCAAGGCGTGGAGCGCGGTCCGGTCGCCCTGATGGCAACCCATACCATTCCGCCTTATCCGGCTTTGGAAGCCCGGCTGGGCGCGGAAGGGACGGTCGTCTTGCGCATAACCATTGGCACAGATGGCGCAGTCAAAGCCGCCCAGGTGGTCCGTTCCAGCGGGTATGAGGGGCTTGACCGGGCTGCGGTGGCCTGGGTTTTGGCCCATTGGCGCTATCAGCCCGCCCTACGCAGTGGAACTCCTGTGGATAGTGCCGCCAATGTCGCGGTCCGGTTCAATTTAAAGAGCAACGGTTGACTTGCGTTATCCGCCGAACGGAGGCTATACACCGGTCCCCGTTCGGCGGGCGCGTAGCTCAGCGGGAGAGCACTACCTTGACATGGTAGGGGTCACAGGTTCGATCCCTGTCGCGCCCACCACTCCTTTTTGGAGTGGCCCCGAACAGACCTTCCCGATGAATCCTCAATGTGACTTGGCGGCTGTAAGCTCGGCCTGGGCGGCCTCGAACTCGGCCTTGAAATTCGCGTTGGCCAATAGCTCCTCCGACACCACCGTCCCTAGAACCTGACCCGCCACGATATCGCTGCGATAATGCACGCCGCAGACTAGGCGGTTCTCTGCATACTCTTTGGCGCGGGCCATGATTTTCGTGGCGTCGTCCGGCAGCAAATGCGCCAGCACCACCGCGAAGCTATAGCCCAGCGTTGCGTGCCCGCTCGGGTAAGAGGATTGCTGCGGGTCGTCACGCGTGCAGGTCTTGAGCGAGGGCTCAAGCACCCAGGGCCGGTTACGCAGGAAATAGGTTTTCGCAGTTTTGGCGGCGGCTTTCTCTTCGGTCCGCACCTGCTGAAATAGCGCGGCCGTCTTGGGCAGGGCTTTCATATCGAACCAGGGGCCCAGTATCTCAGCAAAGGCCGTGACGCTTTCCGTTTTGTCGTCCTTGTCGGCTTTTTCATAGGCAGTCGCGCTGGTGGTTTTCTGAAGACGCAGGAGTTCGGCCATTTCGCGCTTTTGTTCCGCCGAACCATCGGGGGGCGGCGCGGGCAGCATCCGCGCAGGCGCATCCGGGGTGAGGAGCAGTTGGTCAGAAGCAAAGGCGGGTATGGCTGCAAAAGCCATTGCAGCAAGGCAGGCGTAAATTCGCATGAGGCAACTCCAAAAAAAAGGGGCGGCCTAAGCCGCCCCGGTCACCATTAGATTTTCGCCTTAAGCGAAACTTGGAAGCTTCGCGACGATTGGAAGTAATATTGGTCCGTGCTGGTTGGACGGTGCATGTAATCGGAGACCGACATGGCCGCGCCGACGCCGGTGCTGTCCTTGCCATCGGTGCCGCTGGTCGAAACCAGGCTACGGTCGTCGAGGAGATTGTTGACCGAAACCGATACTTCGAAATGCTCCGCGAATTTATACGCGGTGGTGAAGTTGAGCGTTGAATAGGCCGGCAGGCGGTAGAAGGGCTGGCCATCAGCACCCAGCGTGCGTGTACCGTTCGCTGAAGCGTTATCCATGTACTGCTGGCCGACGGTCTTATCGATCAGCGAGAAGCGGATATCGCCGAGGTCGTAGATCAGCCCGGCGGCGGCGGTCCAATAGGGTGCGTTCTTAAGCTGCGCGAAGCCGGATTTCGCCGAGTTGAGTGAGCCGTTGCTGAAAATAGTCACGCCGTCGAAGCCTAGGTCCGAGAGGTTGTAGGTGGCCTCGCCTTCGATGCCCTTGTAGGTGGCATCGCCTGTGTCGGTGGCGCACTGCTGCGAGGGATCACTGACGCAATTCGAATAGGTATAGTTGTGCTTGGCGGCGATGTAATAGACATCCGCGTCGATGGAGAAGTTATCGGCATAATAGACCGTGCCGAACTGGTAGTTCACGGTGGTCATCGCTGCCGGGAATGTGTTGGGTTTTTGCTGCTCGAATACCGATATATCCGGGACATAGATGCCGGTCGCGAACTGGAAGTAGGTGCTCCAATTGGGTTCAATCTTGTAATTCGCTGTCGCGAAGTACAGCGGGCGGCTGGTCGTGAAACTTGTTACCGTGCCGTTGTAGAAAGCCGGGCCTTGGCATTTGTTGCCCGCGCAGCCCGTGGTCGCTGTGGTGGTCGTGCCCGAAATGACGGAGTTGGGATCCACCGTATGATTCCAATCGATATATTTGAAGCCCGGCGTAATGGTCAGGTTTTCGATCGGGTGGAGTTCGACTTCCACAAAAGGTTCGATCTGGTTCCAGCCGGTATGTTCAAGATAGCCGACGCCATAACGGCCCTGATAGAGGCTGGGATCGGTTGAGGCGCTCTTGTTGGAGGCATCGGCATAGAGCCATGCCTGATGAAAGGGTGAGCAGTTCGCTGCGGCGCATTTGGTCACGTCAAAGTAATAGCGCTGGCGTTCCGTTGCTTGACCTTCCCACCACACACCGGCGCGAATCTGGCCGGTGACCGGGCCGGCGGTAAAATCGGCCGAGGCGCGGAAGACGTTGCCCCAAACGCGATAGGCGTTGAGCTTGGTGTAGCCCGGAAGATCGTTGGCGAATTTCGTCACCTTGCTGGTGTTGGGATCAATGAGCGAGGTGCCAATCGTTTTCCAGGCCAGCGCATTGCCGGAAAATGTCTGCTGCGTGCTGGTTGTGGTCACCGTCTTGTTGACATAGGCATAGGTGTAAGCCTGATCGTCGATCGACAGCCAATCGGTCACCGCGCCGCGCAGGCGCACGTAATCCATATCTGTAATTTTGTCGGCGTAATTGTAACCGTAATAATCCGGTGCGGTGGGATCGTTCTTCTGCAGCGAATACTGCTTGCCATATGTAACGATCTGCGCCGCCGTGGCGCCGTTCTTGTCGCTGACATGCTGGTGCAGGTTATTGCGGTTCGCGAACAGTGTCAGCGTCCAGCCAGGTGCAAATTCGCTCTCGAGCTTGAGAAGTTCATTGTCCTTCATCATGCTCTGATTGGTGAGATAGCCTTCAGTCTGCACGCCTGAAAAATCGGCGAGAATGCGCGTCTTGCCGAGGCCGGAAATGTCGCCGCTTTGGAAGTTGAGGTCCAGGGTCGAGGTGTTCCAGCTCCCACGCGACGCGCTCGCCTTTACGCCCATATCGGGGTTGAGTACCTCCGAATACATGTTGATGGAGCCGCCCCATGTGGAGGCGCCCAGGTTTCCGGCATTGCCCGGGCCGCGTTCGACATTGATCGAGCCGATGGTCGTGCCAGGGAAATAAGAGGCCGAGTGATGGGTTGGGCCGTTGGTATCGCCGAAGGGAATGCCGTCATAAGTCATGCCGAAATTGCCGTCGGGCATGCCGCGCAGGGTGTTCTTCACATTGCCGTCGGAAAGGCCGGGGCCATTGACATCCAGGCCCGTCAGCGACGGCGCAATCGCCAGCACCGTGACGTAGTCGGCGGATGGGTTGGTGAGGTTTTCGATATAGGATTTGGTGATGATCGTTTGCGGCTCAGTGGTGTTGATGGAAGCCTTGGCAGGCGCCGCCTCGGCGTTGAACTTGGTGCCGGTCACAACAATCGTTTCTGTTCCCGTGCCGACACCGCCACCGATCGTGTCGGCGACATCCGCAGCCACGGCGACGGTCGCGAATACGGCGCCGCAGAGTGCAAAGGTGGAGGCACGCGCCATCAGTCGCGCAGCAATACGGCGTTCGAGCATACAATTCCCCTCGTTGTAGCGGTCCCGGCGGGCCGCGGTTTTGCGGCGCCCCGGTTCATGTCAAAAGGAGAACCAGCCGGAAAACGGCCCGCCGCAGGCCCTCTTTAGTGACGAGCAGCCACAGTTTCTTAACAGGACGTTGGCAGGTTTTAATGGCTTAGGCCTGTGGTACCCATCTTAATGCGCGATTGTGTAATTTGTGTCAGGCGCGCGCGGCTTCATTGCCGAGTGAGGTGCGGCGGTTGTAAGACTTGGGAAAACGCCGCCCAAATCGCGCGGCAGAACGGCAGCCGGGTATGGACATTCTGCTCATTGAAGATGATCCCGAAACCGCCCTCTATGTCACCGAAGGCCTGCAAAAACAGGGGCATGTGGTGCATTGGGCGCCCACCGGAAATGATGGATTGCATTCTGCCCGTCATCGTCCTTTTGGCCTTTTGATTGTGGATCGCATGCTACCTGGCATTGATGGCCTGAGCCTTGTGCGCACCTTGCGCGACGAGGGAAACGATGCGCCGATCCTGTTTTTGACCACGATGAGCGGTATCGATGACCGTGTCGAAGGCTTACAATCGGGCGGGGACGATTATCTCACCAAGCCTTTTGCGTTGGTCGAATTGCAAGCGCGTGTTGCCGCAATCGCACGCCGTACGGCTCCGGCCATGGCGATCACTCAGCTACAGGTGGGGCAGCTTCACCTCGATCTTATCGCCCGCACCGCCTATCGCGAGGGCAAGCGCGTGGATTTGCAGCCCCAGGAATTCAAACTGCTGGAATATCTGGCGCAGAATGCCGGCAAGGTTGTGACCCGCGCCATGCTGCTCGAAAATGTCTGGAATCTCGAATTTGATCCGGGCACGAACATTGTCGAGTCCCATATGAGCCGCCTGCGCAGCAAAATAGACAGGGGGTACCCGGCGGAGTTGATCCGCACCATCCGCGGTTCGGGTTACATCCTTAATGGCTTCTAGGCTCATCCGCTCGCAAAGCTTCCGGCAAGCAGCCGTGCATGCGGCGCTGTTCGCGCTCGCGATGATCATCCTGTTCGCGGTCGTGTTTTTTATCCTCGATCGTTCCTTCAAAGCGAATTTGATGCGTGAGGTGGACGATGACCTCGCCGCGATCCACGCCTCCTATGTAATGGATTTGCCGGCAAACTTCATCGATCGGGATCAGGAAGCGCGTGAGATCGTGGAGGGCCGCCTGCGCGAGCCCGATGCCGATGATGCGTTTCTCTTGGCACGCGGCGACAAGCGCCTCGCAGGCAACATCGCCATGATGCCGGCTCGTATTGGCCAGTTCATGATCCTCTTGCCGACCCGGGAGAAAGACGGTCCGCATACCATCTTAGGGCGTGGCAGGATGGTGGTGCCGGGTGTCTACGCCTATGTGGGACGCGATCTCTCCCAGGTGAAAGATGCGGAGCGAGGTATACTCTATGCTTTCGCAGTTGTGTTTCTGGCGGGGCTGCTGCTGGAGGCCGCGAGCGCTTTCGCTTTGAGTGCCAGTTTTCAGCGGCGCGTGGATTCCGTCGCCGAGACTTGCCGCGGGATCATGGCAGGGCGCCTTGGCGAACGCATTCCGGCCGACGGTCGCAATGACGAATTTGAGCAGCTTGGCCTGACCATCAATGCCATGCTCGATAGGATCCAGCAGCTCATGGAGAGCCTACGCCAGGTTTCGACCGACATCGCACATGATCTGCGCACGCCGCTCGCCCATCTGCGTCAAAAGCTCGAACGCACCCGTGATACCGCCACGACCCCCGCCGCCTATGCCGAGGCTGTGGAAGGGGCGATTGGCGACTGCGATAAGGCACTGGCGATTTTCACGGCCCTGCTGCGTATCGCCCAGGTTGAGGCAGGGGCCAAGCGGGCTGCTTTCGCGGAGGTGGATTTGCGTGCTCTGGTCACGCGGGCGCGCGACATATATGCCCCGGTGATGGAAGATACTGGGCATAGCTTTGAAACCGTACTGTCCGGCGAGCATCGTATTTCAGGGGACAGCCAGCTTCTCCTGCAGTTGATTACCAACCTTCTCGATAATGCCATTGCGCATACGCCATCAGGAACTGTGGTCACCTTATCGCTGCGCCCCGAACTCAACGGAACGGCTCTCGCCGTATCGGACACCGGTCCAGGAATTGCGGAATGCGAACGCGAAAAGGTGTTGCGCCGGTTTTATCGTGGCGAGCGCAGCCGCACCACGGCGGGCAGCGGGCTCGGCCTGTCGCTGGCTTCGGCTATCGCAGATCTACACGGCGCAGAGCTTACGCTTTCCGACAATGCCCCTGGCTTGTCAGTGACGGTGCGCTTTCCTTAATTTGAGGGACGTTCGCCGTAGCGCTGCGCCAACACAGCGCAGACCATGAGCTGCATCTGGTGAAACAGCATCAGCGGCAAGACCATCGGGCCCAAAAGTACCGGTGGAAACAGTACGCTTGCCATTGGAACGCCCGAGGCGAGGCTCTTTTTCGAACCGCAGAACACCACGGCAATCTCGTCTTCAATAGGAAGGCCGACACGTTTGGCGGTCCAGCGGGTGATGAAGAGGACCAATGCCAAAATCGCGCCGTTGAGCGCGAAGGTCCAAGCCAGGTCCCCGACGCTGTACTTATGCCAAAGCCCTTCAATCACCGCCGCGCTGAATGCTGTATAGACGACCAAAAGGATCGTGGTGCGGTCGACTTTGCCGAGAATGGATTTGTGCTTTGAGATGAACTTGTCGGTCCGGGGGCGCGAGAAATGGCCCAGTACGAACGGCAATAGCAGTTGCAGCACAATCGACAGAAGCGAATCCGCCGCAAAGCCGCCCCTGCTCCCGCTCATCAAGAAAAGCCCCACCAGTACGGGCGTAATAAAAATCCCGAGCACATTGGAGGCCGAAGCGCTGCACACCGCCGCTGGAACATTGCCTCGCGCGATCGAGGTAAAGGCAATCGACGATTGCACCGTCGATGGCAGAAGGCAAAGAAACAGAAGCCCGTCCGCAATGGCCGGATTCAGCCAGCCATGGCTCAGCGCCCGCAGGGCGAGGCCGATGGCGGGAAAAAGCACGAAGGTCGCGGCCAATGTGAGTATGTGGATGCGCCACGCCCCCAACCCGGCAATGATCGCTTCGCGGGAAAGTCGGGCACCATGCAGGAAGAACAGCAGAACAATCCCCGCATCTGTAATCCATTCCATGCCAGCCGCGAATTGACCGCGGCAGGGTAACAGGCTCGCCAGCCCGACCGTGGCGATCAGGGCGAGAAGGAAAGGGTCGAGCTTTAGAATATTGATGCGGAAGGGGCGGGGCATGCGCCACTGTTAAAGCCGCCCCGCCGGATTGGCAAATGAGGCGATTTTAACTCCGGCGCATCCCGGCAAAGACAAAGCCCAAACCGGCAACCAGTAAGATCACGCCACCAATGGTTGGGATGGAAATCGTATGGGATTCCTTCTTGTCGATCTGGACCGGGCCAGCCTTCACCACTGGCTCGGTATCCGTGTAGCGCACCTGCCCGGAAACCAGGGCGGCAACGCCCAGAATGGCCAATACCGCTCCAATCAGCACCATGCCGCGCATGGGTCATCCTTTCTTTTTGCTCGCCGTCATCAACGCGCCGGTCCTGTATCCGTTGCAAACCTGCCTCAAGGTGCCATCTCTGTGGGGTGAGGGGTTCGTTTTGTCCCGGGCACCTGCTAAACCCCCGCTTTCTTGTGCGGAGATTTTCATGCGGATCGGCGAACCCCTGACGCTTTCGGCCTTGCGGACTGTTTACGAGACGGCGCCCAAAATCGAGATTTCGCTGGAAGCCTTCGCCCGTATCGATAAAGGCGCCAAAGTCATTGCCGATGTTGTTGCGAGCGGGGCCACGGTCTATGGCGTCAATACCGGCTTTGGTCTTCTCGCCAACACCGAGATCGCGCGGGATGATCTTGCGGCCTTGCAGCGTAACCTGGTGCTCAGCCATGCCTGCGGCACCGGTCCGCTGCTGCCGGATGAGATCGTCCGTCTGATCCTGGTCTTGAAGCTTGCCTCGCTATCGCGTGGTGCTTCCGGCGTGCGGCGTGAAACCGTGGCGGCGCTCGCCAAGCTGATCGAAACCGAAACCTATCCCTGCATTCCGGCAAAGGGCTCGGTGGGTGCGTCGGGCGATCTTGCGCCGCTGGCGCATATGTCGGGCGTGCTGCTCGGCATCGGTTCCGCGCGGGTGAAAGGTGAGACCTTGCATGCCGCCGAAGCCTTGGAGCGCGCGGGGCTTGAGCCCTTGGAGCTTGGTCCCAAGGAAGGGCTTGCGCTTTTGAACGGCACCCAGGTCTCCACCGCAATTGCGCTGGCGGGGCTGTTCGAGATCGAGAAGGTCTTTGCCGCGGCGATCATCGCCGGTGCCATGTCGACCGATGCTTTCAAAGGCTCGGACACGCCTTTCGACGCCCGCATTCACGCCTTGCGCGGTCAGCCGGGACAGATCGCCGTTGCCGCCATGTTGCGTGGCCTGATGCAAGGCTCGGAAATCCGCGAATCCCATCGCGCGCCGGGTGATGACGGCAAGGTGCAGGACCCGTATTCCTTCCGCTGCCAGCCGCAGGTGATGGGCGCGGTGCTCGATGTTATCCGAAACTCCGCGCGTACGCTCGAAATCGAAGCCTCGGGCGTGACCGACAATCCCTTGGTGCTGGATGATGGCACGGTCGTCTCTGGCGGTAATTTCCATGCCGAGCCGGTTGCCATTGCCGCTGATCAGCTCGCTATCGCGCTCTGCGAAATCGGCAATATCTCCGAGCGCCGCACGGCTATTCTGGTCGATCCCAAGATGAGCGGCCTCCCGGCCTTCCTCGTCAAGGAATCAGGCCTCAATTCTGGTTTCATGATTGCGCAGGTGACAGCGGCCGCCTTGATCGCGGAAAACCGTATGCTTTCGCACCCGGCCAGTGTCGATACCGTGCCGACCAGCGCCAATCAGGAAGACCACGTTTCCATGGCAACCCATGGCGCGCGTCGTTTGCTTGATATGAGCCAGAATGCGGCGAGTGTGGTCGCCATCGAGTTGCTCGCGGCCTGCCAGGGCCTCGATTTCCGCCGCCCCTTGAAGAGCTCCGCGCCGCTGGAGCGGGCCGCGAAGGAAATCCGTGCGCTGGTGCGTCCCTACGACCGTGACCGCTACTTCGCCCCGGATATCGAGGCAATCACGACCCATGTCCGTTCCGGCGCTTTCCGCGCCCTGGTCGGTGAGATTTTCTAAGTTCCCGTAAAAACAGAATGGCCGGAGGAATTTCCCCCGGCCATTCCGCGCGCGGCTACGGATTACGCGCTAGAACTTTTGAGATAGCGTGATCTGGAAGAAGCGCGGCTTGGTCGGCAAGATATAAGGCTGATAGCCGCAAACCTGCGTCGTACAATAGGCGTAGCGATAAACTTGGCCTCGCTCGTCGAAGAGATTCTGGACCGAGAAATCGATCCCCCAATTGCCTTTGCCGACACCAGTTGAGAAATCCACCGTGGCATAGCCGGGCATTTTCCCAAGCACTTGACGGATAGGCACTTCCATCCCCGTCACGGGGCTCGGCGCCTGCACGCGCAGATCAGGATAGGCGCTGGTCTGATATACGACGGCGCCCTGCAGATGCGCATCCAGCCCCGCAAAAGCAAAGCTATAGCGGCCGACGATATTACCTTTGAAGCGGGGCGTTGAGGGCAGCACGGTGCTTTTGGGAGCATTCGGCGGATAGGGATAATTGGCGTTCGGGCAGGTGGTGTCGAGCGCGCCGGTTACTGGATCAAGATCGCCGCAATACACTTTCGTCAGCCGCGCGTAGTTGTAAGCACCTGCACCGGTAAGGGTAAAGTTTTCACTCACCAGCCAAGTGACGTCGGATTCAACGCCTTGAATGCGTGCTGAGCCGGCATTGGCGATCTGAGTCAGCGAATTCAGGCCCAAGAAGGCGAACTGGAAGTTGTTCCAGTTTTCCCAATAGGCTGCGCCATTCCAACGGAGTGTGTTGTTGAGCCAGCTTGTTTTCCAGCCCAGCTCAAAATTCTCGAGCGCATCGGAGTGGTAGTTTGGCAGGGTGGCGACACGGTTGATGCCGCCCGGGCGGAAGCCGGTGGAATAGGTCGCGTAGACCATGTCGGCATCGTCGATCTGCCATTGCAGGTTAAACTTATGCGTCTCGCCCCATTCATAGACGTGTTTGTTCACATTGGTGCACGGTCCACCAAAGCGCGAGGGCACCAGTGGCTTGGCGCAATTCGCAACGCCCGAATGACTGGACATGGTTTCGGCAAGGCCGAAGAAGCCTTCCAGCGAGTTCTTGGATTCGAATACGCGCACGCCCCCGGTCAAGGAGAGGCTTGGCGTGATGTCGAAAGTCACTTGTCCAAAGGCGGCAAGGTCGCGGTCGACGCGCTGCTGATTGGTAAGCCAGATCGTGCCTGGCCAACCTGGGACTGAGTAATCCGTGCCCAAGGCGTCGATCTTATAATCCTGCAGAATGTTGTGGGTCTGGCGCTCATGGAAAAGTCCGATCACAAAGCGCAAACGATCTTCGGCCGGTGAAGATAGACGCAATTCATTCGACCATTTCGTGAAGACATCCTTGAACAGGATATATTGCGAGGAATCGACTGCATTGCCCGCATTGTCGGTGACGTAATAGCCCGCCAGCGTGTCATACCAGAAGGTATAATCGGTATAGTCGGCTGAGCCGACGCCGCGCCGGTTCATATAGCCGCCGGAATACGTCAGATCGAGATTGCCGATCTTGCCGGTGACGGTCAGGGCGGCTTGATACCAATGGTCTTTGGCGTATTCAGGGAAGAAGTGATTGACCTTCAAATCGCCTATGCCCGGATCGTAGCCTGAAATGCCATTGGCTTTCTCCAACTGGCCTATCAGCGTCGCGTCCACTGTCCAGCTGTCATCCAGGTCGATGCCGAGTGCGAGGCGGGCGCCGAGCTTGTCGGTGGAATTATAGTCCTTCTGTGCCACGCTGGCGTTATCCACCGTGATGCCGGTGGTAGGATAAGTGCGTGAGGCGTGGACGTTATCGATATAGCCCGCATTGTGTTCGTCCCAGGCCACCAGGCGGATGGCGGCATGGTCCGTCAGCGGTTGATTGACGAAGCCACGGAAACCGTAGCCAATTCCGCCATGGGTGACGGCATTACCTTCGATCTCAAATCCCGCCTCGAATTTTTCCGTATTGGGTTTGTTGGTGATGAGGCGGATGGTGCCTGCTTCCGACGAGGCGCCATAAAGCGTGCCTTGCGGGCCTGCCAGCGCTTCCACCCGTTCAAGGTCATAGGCTGGGATGTCGAGCGTGCCGCCAATCGTTGTGATCGGCTGCTCATCGAGATAGACGCCTACAGTGGGTAGCGGGCCGGAATGGTTGCCGTCCGCGCCATCGGTCACGCCGCGCATTGAGATATTGGCTTGGCCCGGTCCACCGCTGGAACCTTGGCCACCAGCTGTGAATGATACCGATGGCAGGAAACGCGCGAAGTCGCGGAAATCGACGACATGCAGGTCTTCAAGCTTGCCCGTATCGAGCACCGAAATAGAGAGCGGAACCTTTTGCAAATCCTGCTCGCCCACTTTTTGGGCGCTGACGGTCACCGTCTCCAGCGTGATGGTGGAGCTTTCTTCAGCACTAGCCGGAAGTCCCCCAAGAATGCTGGTCGCGAGCAGGGCCGATGCAAAATTTCGCGGTTTTATAAACGATTCCCAATGCATGCTTCGCTAGGCCCCCTATGGCTCTGAGCGCCGCCATCATCCCTCTGGCAGCAAATTCAGATATGCCTTGCAAAGACGGGGCCGGTTTGGTGAGGGCTGCGGAAGATGCGTGTCTTGGTGAAATTAGGTGGCGGTCCCCACAGCTTTCCTTAGGGGCTCAAGCCATTTTTCAAAGTGACGCCACTGATCAAGTCCGTCCTGGAAAATCGGCATGCGGACTTGTTCTGAGGATGCGGTGCGTACAATGCGATCATTTTGATAAAACCGAAGGCAGGCTTCCTCGAAAGGTAGGCCGCAATATGCGAGCAGCCTGCGGACATTTCCTTCCAAATCCTCGACCACTTCCTCGTATTGGACACGAAGAATACGCCCGGGTAGCACTTTGTCGAAATGCGCCATCAGCTCAACATAATCAGCATAATAGCGGCCTATATCAGTAAGACTGTAGGAAAAGCCCTGACCGCGCGCGAAATGCTGTTTGAAGCAGGAAAAACCGCAAGCCATTGGATGACGCCGCGCGTCAATGATTTTCGCGTTGGGCAGGATTTGGGCAATGAAGCCGATCTGCAGGAAGTTGTTCGGCATCTTGTCGATAAAGAATGGCTTACCCAGCTTCCTATGGATGCGGGTACGCGCCAGAAACTCCTCGCCCAGTGCCTTGCGTTCCTCCAGGTTCAAGGCGGCAAGCACCTCAGGATAAAAAGGTTTTCCGGCTGCATCTTTCAGCCGTCCGACCATCGAAAAGATATCAGGCAGCTCCATCGTGCCTTCAACTTGGCTGTGGCTGGCTAGAATCTGTTCAATTAGGGTCGAGCCCGCGCGCGGCAGGCCCACAATGAAGATGGGGTCCGGTGCGTCCGAGCCCCCCGCTCCCTGGCCTGCGAAGAAATCCTGCGTCAAGGTCTGGATCAACAGATCCTTGTGCTGGCTGACCTGATCGGCGTCATAGTCCAGCATGCTGCGGCGCAAGGTGTTGCCGCGGTCATAATACTTGAAGGAGGTCTCGTACTCCGCGCTGTCCTCAAAGGCTTTGCCCAAGGCAAAATCAAGATGCAGCCGGTCCTCAATGGAAAGATCGCTGCGCTCCGCCTCTTTTTGCATCAGCGCGATGTCGCCATAGCTGAAGCGAAAGGTCTTGAGATTGGCAAGGCTCCACCATGCCTCACCGAGATGCGGTTCCAGTTCCACTGCCTCGCGATAGGCGGTTTCGGCCTCGCTCCGCTTGCCTGCGGTTTTCAGGGTGTGGCCGAAGCTCATCCAAATCTTGGGTTGGTTCGGCACGTCTTTCAGCACGCCGCGATAAATCGTAATGGCCTGATCGGTCTCGCCCAGACGAGCCAAAATCGCGGCATGCTGGTTGCGATAGCCGGCATGGGTGGGGTGGCGCTGTAAAAGTATTTCCAGCTCGCGCAGGGCTTCCACCGATTTGTTCTGGCGGTGTAATACGGTGACAAGGTTGGAACGGGCTGCCTCAAAGCTTGGCGCCAAGTTCAGGGCGCGTGCCAAAAGCTTCTCGGCCTCGTCAAAATGCTCCACCCGGGCGGCAAGCTCGGCGAGCATGCGAATGGCTGCAATATCCGTCGGGAAGGCCTTCAAATGGCCGCGCAGGATCTGTTCGGCTGCCGGCACGCGGTTCTCAAACAGCGCCTTGGCGGCTTCCATGATCCGCCGGTCCCGCACTGCCGCATTCACGTGATGCATATAGGCGCCGTCGGCCCCAACCTTGTCGCCCTGAAGCGTGTATTGATCGCCCAAAAGCCGCCAAGCCATGGGATGGTCCGGCATCAGCTTCACTACCCGCTGCAGCAGGCTGATTGCCTCTTTGGTATGACCCGCGCGGGCATGGGAGATCGCCCGGTCATACTCCACCAGCACTGGGTCGAGCCGTCCCAGCGCATGGTGGTCAAGTGTCTTGATGGCGTCTTCGAATCTTCCTTGGGCGCGTTGGGCCGCGGCCATCAGTAGAAGGGCGCGCGGCTCGCCCGGGACCGATTTCAAGATTTCCTGCGCTTGCACCTCAGCCATGGCCGGGTTTGTGGCCAGGAGGCGCTCCAGATGGGCAAGCGCGGTAGCGAGACTGCCCCTTTGGTCGGTCATGTTGGCCCTATTGTGTTTTCTTGTCCCCGTCGCTGGAGAACCAGCTTCCCACATCATACCAGTGATGGGTCGGTTTGGCGTTGGGATCGGCAGGATGGTCCTTGGCCTCGCTTTGCTCTTCCGGTTTGGTCTTGTCGCCCGTGTCGTTCTTCTGCTCGCCGTCCAGGCTGGCTTGGGCTGCGGCTTTGGCGGCTTCGCCAGATTGCAGGTTCCAGGTGATATTCACCTGCCGGTCGCTCTCGACGATCTGGCCGTCCTTCATGGCGGGGCGGTAATGCCAATTGCTGGCGCATTTCACGGCTGCCTCATCAAGCGAGGCGTATCCGCTCGACGTCAGCACCTGTACGCTGTCCACCGTGCCATCGGTCAGGATTTTGAAGGCGAGGTGGGTCACGCCTTCGGCGCCCGCGCGCAAGGCGTCTTTGGGATATTGATCCGCGCAGCTATGCTTTTTGCCCACCGTTTTCGCCTCGGAGGTCACGCCTGGCTTTTCCACAAGCTGTTTGACCGTCCGGGTAATCACGGGCGGCTGCTTGCCATGCCCCATCCAGCGTTCGCCCAAATCATAGGCGAAGAGCAGGGATGATCCCGTGGCAATGGCGCCAGCCACCACAACTGCCCAGATGTGATGGCGAAATTTCTCGCTGCAGAAGAGCCCGGAGGAGATAACGAAGATCAGAAACTCGAGAATAATCATGCCCTGTACCCTGGCGCCTTAGCCTGTCGCGGGACACCGGTCCGCGACACGCCCCTTTTGCCATTCTGCCCGCTGCCACTCCAGGGAGGAACCTTCTTGGCGGCATCACGTTGAGTAAAAAAGCCAGAACGGGCGAGAATATGACATGGCGATCCTGCCACTAAAGCCGCTCAAAATCGCTATGGTCGCGCCGCTCTGTGAGGCTACCCCTCCCAAGCTCTATGGCGGGACCGAACGGGTCGTCGCCAACCTGACCGACGCCCTGGTCGGCCTTGGTCATCAGGTAACCCTTTTCGCGTCGGGGGATTCTGTCACCAATGCCAAGCTGGCAACGGGGCGGGCGCAAGCGATCCGGCTGGATCCAGCGCCCCTCAAATCCGAACCGGCGGCGCATTTCTCCATGCTCTTCGATCTCGCCGCCGAGGTGCATAAGTATGACGTGCTGCATTTCCATACCGATCTGTGGCATTTGCCCTTTTTCCAGCATGTCGCATCGCGCAGCTTGACCACCCTTCACGGGCGGCTGGATATCAAGGATTTGAGCCCCTTCTATGCGCGGTTCTCGGCTTATCCCTTGGTGTCCATCTCCAACAACCAGCGTGCGCCGATGCCGGACGCCAACTGGTTCGCCACGGTCCATCATGGGCTGCCGGTCCACATCTATCCCTTCACGGCGCATCCGCTGGGCGGCTATCTCGCCTTCCTGGGGCGGATTTCGCCCGAGAAGCGCCCCGACCGGGCCATCGCGCTCGCCAAGGCTTCCGGCATCCCGCTTAAGATCGCAGCTAAGGTAGATGCTGCCGACCGCGCCTATTTCGAAACCGAGATCAAGCCGCTGCTGGATGATCCCTTGATCGAGTTCATTGGCGAGATCAGCGATGCCGAGAAGGGCGCGTTTCTTGGTAATGCCTTGGCGCTGCTCTTTCCCATCGATTGGCCGGAGCCCTTTGGCCTTGTGATGATCGAGGCGATGGCATGTGGGACGCCGGTGATCGCTTTCCGCTGTGGCTCGGTGCCAGAGGTCTTGTCCGATGGCGTGTCGGGGCGGATCGTGACGAGCGAGGCAGAGGCCCTCGAAGCTATTCGGGGGCTCTCCTGGCTCGACCGGCGGGCGGTCCGAGGCGAGTTCGAGCAGCGCTTCACCTCGCTTGTGATGGCTCGCAATTATCAGCGGCTATACTACGAGCTGATTGGGGTGCGAACCGATGGCCCCAATCTCGATGCCGCTGCTTCCGGTAGTCTTAAAAAGCTGGGGTAGGCCGTGTCTGCTTCCGAACATCACGCCGAACGCCTTCGCCCCGATCCCCCACCGCGCCTGCGCCTCTTCTCGCTTAAAGACGGCGATATGTTCGTGGTGACGGATTCAGTGGGCGACATCTCTGGTCTGGGGGATGGTCTTTTCCGCAATGACACCCGCATCCTCTCCTATCTGCAATTGCGGGTAGGAGGGATGAAGCCGGTGGTGCTCAATACCGCCCGCAGCCGGAATAATGTGGTGCTCCGGGCCCATATGGTCAACCGACCGCCGAGCGCCCCTTCGGGCCATGAGCCGGGCGCGGTCCATATCGAGCGTACCAAACTCCTTTGGAATAATACGCTCTACGAACGCTTCCGTTTCACCAATTACGGCGATATTCCCGCAAGCCTGCCGGTAATGCTGCGCTTCGCCGCCGACTTTGCCGACATCTTCGAGGTGCGCGGCACAAATCGCATCCGGCATGGCAATCTGCATCGCCGCCAAACCGACAATAACCAGGTTCTCCTCATCTATGATGGGCTCGACAATGTCGTGCGCACCACGGTGATTTCCTTCTCCGATCCGCCCGCCAAGCTCGCGGTAGACGAGGCTCACTTCCAGATCGAGCTACAGACTGGAGAAGATCACGAACTCTATATCGAATATGGGATCGACCGCAGCGCCAAACCAGGGCGTCAACGCTATCGCTTGGCTGCGGCCTCCGCCAATGCCGCGATGCGGGTGACGAGTCGCAGGGGCGGGCGGGTAATGACCTCAGGCCTGCGATTCAATGAATGGATCGAGCGTTCGCATGCGGATCTGGCGCTGCTCACCACCGAAATGGAGACGGGGCCATTTCCCTATGCCGGTATTCCCTGGTTCTCTACCGCCTTTGGCCGTGATTCCATTATCACCGCGCTGCAGACCTTGTGGCTCGATCCTGCTATGGCGCGTGGGGTGTTGCGCTTTCTCTCCAAGATGCAGGCCACCGAGACCTCCTCTTTTCGCGATAGCGAGCCGGGCAAGATCATGCACGAAACCCGCAAGGGCGAGATGACTGCGCTCGGCGAATTGCCCTTCGGCCAGTATTACGGCGGCATCGATACCACGCCCCTTTTCGTCATGCTCTGTGCCGCTTATGCCGAGCGCACCGGCGATCTCGAAACCATCGATTCCATATGGCCAAATATCGAAGCGGCGCTGGGCTGGATCGAGCAGGTGCAAAGTGCGGTCGGCAATGGGCTTCTTGCTTATCGCCGGGGCGAGAAGACCGGCCTCGCCAATCAAGGCTGGAAAGATAGCGAAGATTCCATCTTTCATGCCGATGGCACTATGGCAGAGGGACCTATCGCGCTGGTCGAGGTGCAGGGCTATGCCTTCGCGGCCTTCCGGGGCATGGCCCGGCTCGCGGGACGGCGCGGTGATGATCGCGCCGCAACCCTTTGGATGGCGCGGGCCGAAGCATTCCGCAAAATCGTCGAAGAGCGCTTCTGGGACGAAGAGCTTGGCACCTATGGCATCGCGTTGGATGGCGAGGGTAGGCTCTGCCGTGTACGTGCCTCCAATCCCGGCCATCTTTTATACTGCGGCCTGCCAAGCCTTGAACGCGCTCAAAGGCTGATTTCGCTGTTGCGTACGCCTGCCTTTGATTCCGGCTGGGGTATTCGCACGCTCGGCCTCGGCGAAGCCAATTTCAATCCCATGTCCTATCACAACGGTTCGGTCTGGCCGCATGACACCGCGCTCTGCGTTGCCGGTATGGCCCGTTATGGCGAGCGCGCCAGCGCCGCACGGATGCTGAATCAGCTTTTCGAAGCCGCGGGCCATTTCAATATGGAGCTGCCGGAACTCTTCTGCGGCTTCCCGCGCCGCCCTGGCGAGCCGCCCGTACATTATCCCGTCGCCTGTTTGCCGCAGGCTTGGGCGGCGGGCGCCGCTTTCATGGTGTTGCAAGCCTGTTTGGGGGTGAAGGTGGATGGCTGGGCGGAAACGGTCACTGTGACCCGTCCTATTCTGCCGCCGCATATCCAGAAACTGTCCGTCAGCAATATCACCGTTGGTACGCGCGCTATCACGCTGCGCTTCGAGCGGCTGGCGGGCCATGTCGTGGTCTCTTCCGATGCCGCTGAGCATCACGACGTGCCGGTGATGCTGGAATTGTGAGCCATTCAAGCCCGAGCGCGCGGTTATTAGCAACACGCTGCGCCGGAGCATCCTTAGGCCGTCGCCTCCTAGAAAAGCTGCATAAATCCTCTACCATCTTGGCATGATTAGGGGAGGTTCTATGCGTCGCTTTGTTACCCTTGGGATGCTTTTCTGCGCCTTTACCTGCACTGCCTTTGCGCTTCCGAGCGGCCCGGCGATCGACGGTGAAGTCCAAAGCGTCATGGCCTCTACCCACGCCAAGGGACTGGCGCTGGCAGTGATCGATGGCGGCAAGGTCTCCTATGTGCAAAGTTTTGGCGTGCGCAATGCCAAGGGCGATCCGCTCACGCCTGACACGGTGATGTATGGCGCCTCGCTGACCAAGACCGTCTTTGCCTATACCGTTCTGCAATTGGTGGATCAGGGAAAGCTGAAGCTCGACACGCCGCTCAAGGATGATCTCGATAAAGCGCTGCCGCTTTACGGACCCGATCCTGTCTTTCCCAACAAATATGGTCCCTATAAGGATCTCGCGGGCGATCCGCGCTGGGAAAAGATCACCCCGCGCATGTGTCTGACCCATTCCACCGGCTTCGGCAATTTCTGGTTCTTGGAGCCGGATGAGAAGCTGCGCATTCATTTCGAACCCGGTACGCGTTTTTCCTATTCGGGCGAGGGCCTGATCCTTCTGCAATTCGTCATCGAGCATGGCCGTGCTGGCCTCGATCTCGGCGATCTGACCAAGGCCAATTTCGATCGTCTTGGCATGACACGCACGAGCCTGAAATGGCGCTCTGATTTTGCAGGCAATCTCGCTGATGGCTGGAACGACAAAGGTGAAGTGCAGGCGCATGATGAACGCAGCAAGGTGCGTGTTGCCGGCTCGATGGACACCACCATCTCAGACCTTTCCAAATTCGTCGCGGCGCTGGTGAAGGGTGACGGCTTAAGCCCAGCCTCGCGCGCCGAAGTGACCAAGCCGCAGCTCCACATCACGACAGCGCATCAATTTCCCATCCTGGCGCCTGATTCACCTTTGGCTGCGCAAAGGAAAGACCTTTATGCCGGGCTCGGCGTGGTGGTGTTCGATGGTCCGCAAGGCCATGGCTTTTTCAAGGGCGGTCATGACGGGCAAACCGCAAACACCATGGTCTGTCTGGAAAAGACGCAGCGCTGCGTTTTGATCCTTTCCAACGACGTGCGCGCCGAAACCGCTTTCTCGCGTCTGGTCCGCTTCATCCTGGGCGAAACGGGCGTGCCCTATGATTGGGAATATGGCGATTACGCTGGAAAATCGTGAGCTTGGTTCCAAAACAAAAACGGCGGACCTTTCGGCCCGCCGTCTCGCATTTGATATTTCGCTTTGGCTTACGCCGTGGCGAGGCTTTTGATCTCGACCTGCGGAGCGAGCTGCTCGACCACATCCGGCGAAGCAAGGCCGGTGCCGGGAGAGAGCAGGGCCGCGCAACCGCCCGCGATGGCAAAGCGGAAGGCTTCAGTCAGGCTCTTTCTCTGCGCCAGGCTGAGAATGAGCATGGCCACAAAGCTGTCGCCCGCGCCCACCGTGCCACGCACCGTCACCGGCGGCGGCTTGGCATAGATCGAGATGTCACGGCTGACGAGCAGGGCGCCATCCGGGCCCATGGTCAGAGCCACGATCTCGGCCTTGCCGTTGACCACAAGCTGCTTGGCGGCGGCGTGCGAATCTTCAAGGCTCGGCTCTTCGCCCAGGAATTCAGTGAATTCCGAAAGCGACGGCTTCACCAGATAGCAGCCGACATCCAAGGCATGCTTCAGCGGCGGGCCAGAGGTGTCGAGCACCAGGCGGGCGCCGCCCGAAACGCGCAGGTTGCGCGCCAGCCGGGCATAGAAATCATGCGGGACGCCGCGCGGCAAAGACCCCGAAGCCACCGAGAAGCCGCTGGAGGATGCCGCGGTGGTCAGGCCTAGGCCTGCCGTCCATTCTTCCTCGCCCAGCGTCGGCCCAGGCAGCACGAAACGAAATTGCTGACCGGTGGAAAGCTCATTGGCTGTGAAATTGGCGCGGCAGTCGCGCGCGATCATGAACGACTGATGGCGCACTTCCTCTGCCGCCACCAAACGCTCCAGCATCAAGCCGGAGGGGCCGCCCATCGGAAAAATTGCCAGCGGTTCAGCTCCGAACCGCTTCAGCACACGCGCCACGTTAATACCGCCACCGCCGGGATCGCGCCGCGTCTTCAGGCAGCGCATTTTGTGTTCGGTCATCATCTGTTTGACCGACACGCCCAGATCGATGGCCGGGTTCATCGTGAGGGTTACGATATTCTCTGTTTTCATTCCCTTCCTCGTACGGCCCGAGCCTCGCCCCGCCAACTTCTATGATCTAACTGACAGCCCTGTCATTCGATAACATATCACTGCGAGGTGGTGTATGTGCTGTAGGCCCAATTTGCGGGATGAATGGTCACAGCCGCAAGGTGCCTAACCTGAAGTGGAATCCGGTGTTTAGTGGTTTTGGGCTTCACCCCAGCTTTAAAACGCGAATGCGACATATCAGGCAAGACGTAGAACAACCTACAGAATACGCTGGTAACACCGCTTTGTTGCCAAGCTCTTAGACCAGGCGAGCCAAGATGACCCAGATTGCGCGAATCGCTGCTTTTTCCGTCCTCTGGATCGGGCTTTTTCCGGCCTTGGCCGAGCCTGAAGCTGGGCTTGGCGCCGCCGCCCTGAAAGCCTCCTGGACGCAATATGGCCCTGGCGGGATTTTGGAAGCCCGCGCGGTGGTAGAGGGGGAAACCTGTCCGACCCTCACTCAGGACCTCGAGCTTGCGCCGATGCAACCGCGAGCGGCGAAAAGCAAAGATTTCGCGCTTGTTTGTACCGCGCAGATTTCCGCCCGAACACGTCAGGCGGCGCTGGTCTTCGCAGGCGATGCGCAAAAGGGGGGCAAGATCGTGGTGCCCTTGGCGCTTCCAGCCAGCGAACCGCAACGCATTCTCGTTTTGGGCGACACCGGCTGCCGAATCAAAGGCTCGACGGTGCAGGATTGTTCCGATCCGGCGGCTTGGCCTTTCCCGCAGCTTTCGGCGGCGGCGGCCCGGCTGCGCCCCGACCTCGTCATCCATGTCGGCGATTTCCTATATAGAGAGAGTCCATGCCCGGTCGATTTCAAAGGCTGCCAAGGCACGCCCTATGGCGATAACTGGCCGACCTGGGATGTCGATTTCTTCGCACCCGCAGCCCCGCTTATGACCGCCGCGCCTTGGGTGATCCTGCGCGGCAATCACGAGGATTGCGCCCGCGCCGGCGCGGGCTTCCTCAGATTGTTAGGCCCAACCGCTTACGATCCCGTCGTGCCCTGCACCGATCATCTTTCCCCCTATGCGGTGCCGCTGAAGGGGCTGAATCTGGTGGTCAGCGATAATGCCAACGCGCCCGAGACCAGCCTGAATGACAAGCTGGTGGCGACCTATAGCGCCGAGTTCGCCGCGTTGGCCAAAGAGCCGTCGCCGAGCTGGTGGCTGATGCATCGCCCGATCTGGGGCCTTATCACCGGACCTTTGGGCATTCCGGCAGGCGGCAATCTCAATCTCATGGCCTCGGTGGGGGAAGAGGGGGTACCGGCGCCGGTCGCCTTGATGCTGGCGGGGCATATCCACACGTTCGAAGCCATCAACTACCAAGGCAAGCATGTGCCGCCGCAAATCGTCGCCGGACATGGCGGCGATCTTCTTGATCCTACCCCCGCCAATCTGAAAGGCGCGGTGTTCCAAGGTTCTTATGGCGTGTCGGTGAAGGACGGCATTTCAATTGGCGGCTTCGGCTTTCTGCTCATGACCAAGATGGGCGATAGCTGGACGATTGATGTCTACGACGCGCAAGGTCGCCCTGAACGCCAATGCCGCTTCGCGAAGGGACGCGTCGATTGTCCTGTGCCGGTGAACCTCAAGCGGCGGCGGGTGCCCTGAACCCCGTGATGATCTGCCCCTAAGCGGAGGATGAATGGCCGGACAGAAAATCGATAGCGGATGCTTCTTCCGCCTTGGCGCGGTGTTCTGGCTCATCATCGCGGCATTGGTGGGCGTGGCCCATTTCATCTGGCCGATATTTTCTGAGACCCGCGGCTTTGCCACCCTCTTTGTAATCGCGGCGCTCGCTTTGGGCTTTGGCCTTGTCTATCTCGCCAAGCCGAAAGAGTGATAACGCTCCCATTTTAGCGGCGCTGAACGCTCCCTGCGCCTGTTCAACCTGCGCTTTATCCCCCATGAAACGAGATGCACGCGCATCGCGATAGAAGCGCGACAAGTCATCCGAAGTCTCAAGCTCTTCGGCTTGTGACTTGACCGACCGTAAGCGCTGTCATTAGTTTCGCTCTCTAAGGGCAAATAGGCCCAAGCCCAAAACGGGAGGGAAGTGTGAAAGGTACTTTGGCGGCTTTCGCGGCCGCGTTGATGCTTGGCGGATCGGCGCTCGCAGGTCAGTTTGGCGAAGACTTCGTGCCGGTGGATGCGGCGGCGCAAACCGCTCAAATGGGTGGTGGCGTGAATGTGCTCGGCTATGATCCGGGCTGGGGTGATCCCTCGCTGTTCCGCTTCAAATCCGAATACTTCAAGGTCATCCGCGAGGGCGGCTTCAAGCATGTGCGTATCGTGCTGCAGGCCTTCCAGTATCAGGATGCGAACGGCAATCTGACGCCGAAATACCTGAACCAGCTCGATACCTTCGTGAAAGCCGCTTTGGATGCGGGTTTGACGGTCATCCTCGATGAGCATGATTTCGAATTCTGCGCCAAGGATGCCACAACTTGCGGCGTCAAGCTGAACAAGTTCTGGCAGCAGATTGCGCCGCGCTACAAGGATGCCTCCAACCGCGTGATCTTCGAGGTGCTCAACGAGCCCCATGGCGTGCTTACGGCGGAGCTTTGGAATAAGCAGCTCGTCGAGACGCTGGCCGTCATCCGCGCCACCAACCCGACCCGCAATGTCATCATTGGACCCGCCAATTGGAATGGGCTTGATGCGCTGCCGTCTTTGCAGTTGCCGGAGAACGACCGCCACATCATCGCGACCTTCCACTATTACCTGCCGATGGAATTCACCCATCAGGGCGCGCCTTGGGCTGAGCCCAAAATTACAGCGCTGTCAAGCATCCATTGGGGTACGCCGGAGGAATATAAATTCCTCTCTGACAAGTTCGATACCGCCAAAGCCTGGGCGACCGCGCATAACCGTCCCCTCTTCCTGGGCGAGTTCGGGCCCTACGATCCGGCCCCGGCTGAGGATCGCGTGAAATGGACCAAAGCGGTGCGTGAAGCCGCTGAGGCACGCGGCATGGCCTGGGCCTGGTGGCAGTGGGACGGCAACTTCATTTTGTGGGATTATACGAAGAACAGCTTTGTGGAGCCGATCCACTCCGCACTGATCCCCAAACCTTAATCCCTAGGCCCTGATCCTCTAGCAAAAGAGAACCAGATGAATTTCCCCAAACTCTTCGCCTTAGGCGCTGTCCTTCTGATCGCCCAAGGTTGTCAGATCAACGCCAAGCTCGAGTCGAACAGCCCTGCGCCGCAAGTGGCGGCGAGTGTGCCTGCGGAAACGGCGGCCAAGGACGCCTTTCTCCAGGTTGGGGAAATGAAGCGCGGTGTGAACGTGCTGTCTGAAGATCCCGGCTGGACCGACGCTTCCAAGGCGCGGTTCAAGCCGGAGTATTTCAAGAAAATCCACGACGCCGGATTTTCCACCGTCCGTATCGTGCTGAACGCTTTCAGCCATATGGATGATTACTATGTGCTCGAGACGGGATACCTCGCCCGTCTCGATACCATGGTGAAGGCCGGGCTTGATGCCGGGCTCAACGTCATCCTCGATGAGCATGACTTCAATTACTGCAGCAAGGATACCTGGAGCTGCCGTCAGAAGCTGAACGCCTTCTGGGCCCAGGTCGCCCCTCGCTACAAGGATGCTTCCAACCGCCTGATCTTTGAGGTGCTGAACGAACCGCACGAGGCGTTCACGCCCGAGATGTGGAACGATCAGATCAAGCAGACCCTGCCGATCATCCGCGCCTCCAACCCGACGCGCAATGTCATCATCGGACCCGGCTTCTGGAACAGCGCGGCTTATCTCGACAAGCTCGATCTGCCGGTGCCCGATCGCCACATCATCGTGACCTATCACTATTACGCGCCGATGGAGTTCACCCATCAAGGCTCGCCTTGGGTGCCGCAATATAAGCTGACGGGCCAGAATTGGGGCTCGGCGGCCGACCTTGCCCAGCTCAACAAGGACTTCGATGTGGTGAAGGCCTGGAGCAACAAGTGGAATCGCCCGATCCTGCTTGGCGAATTCGGCGCCTATGAAACCGCGCCGATGGATGGCCGCTTGCGCTACACCGATGCGGTGGCGCGTGCTGCCGAAGCGCGCGGCTTTGCCTGGGCCTATTGGCAGTTCGACAAGGACTTCATCGTCTACGACATCGCCAAGGATCAATGGGTCGAACCCATCCTCAACGCCCTGATCCCGCCTGCAGCGGCGAAGTAAATAATCTTGCGTGACCTCCCCCTTGCGGGGAGGTCGACGCGCGCAGCGGAGCGAGCACGTCGGGTGGGGGCACGCCTCCATCCGCTTCCCCCCACCCGAAATGGGTGAGGGCGTTTAGGCCTGCGCCATCTTCATCGCAGCTTCGGGAAGCTCGGCCGTGGCGGTGATAAGGCCATCGGCACCCGCGCTGGTCAGCTCGTCGCGTGAGCCATATCCCCACAAGGCGCCCAGCGATCGCATGTCGTTGGCCTTGGCGCCGAGGATGTCATAGCGGCGATCGCCGACCATGACGCAATGCGCGGGCTTCAGATCGTGCCGCGCGATGATATGCGCGAGAAGCTCGGGCTTGTGATCCAGAGACCCGTCATCGACGGAGCCATACATTTCTTCAAAGAAATGGGTGAGGCCAAGATGCTCCAAAATCCGCTTGGCGAATTGCACCCGCTTGCCGGTCGCCAGGAATAGCCGCGCGCCCGATTGGCGAAGCGTGGTCAGCGCCGTTTCAATGCCGGGATAGGGCGGGCTTTGGAAGAGGCCGCGGACGCTATACTCGGCGCGATAGGCCTTCACGGCTTCCGCGATGCGATCATCGCCAAAGGGCTTCAAGAGCGTGCCCATGATCACTTCGATCGGCGGGCCGATGATGCCAGAAAAATCCTGCGTCAGATCAAGTTCGTGCCCAAGCGTGGCGAGCGCAACTTTGCAGCTCGATAAGATTCCCGGCTCGGAATCGATCAGCGTGCCGTCAAGGTCGAGGAGTACGGTGGGGGTATCGTCAGACATGGCGGCCTATAGCATGACCTGCCGCGCGTCTCACCCGGTAATGATGCCCCACCACGACGCCAATGTGCCGTTCTGCCAGAGCAGGCGCACACTCATGCCAAGGCTGGTTACAATCAAAAGTGGCTTGATCAGGCCGGTGCCGTGCTTCAACACCATGCGCGCGCCGATCTGCCCGCCTGCAACCATGCCGCACGCCATCACCAGTGCGAAAGGCCAGACGATATGGCCTTTGACGAGAAAGAAGATCAGCGCGCCAAAATTGCTCATCAGGTTGTAGAGCTTGGCTTGGATGGTGGCTTGATCGAGCGAAAACCCTGCCAGCGCCACAAGCCCAAGCGCGAAAAACGTGCCTGTGCCAGGGCCGAAAAATCCGTCATAGGCGGCGACCAGGGGTACCAGTGTGAGCGCGACGGTAGAAAACGAAAATCGCGGCGCGCGTTGCTCTTTGCCGAAATCCGCGCTGAGCAGCAGCCAGCCGCAAATCGCCATCAAGAGAAACGGCACCAAGGCTTTCAACAGGCTGGGATCGATCAGGCTGACATAGGCCGCGCCGCACATCGCACCAAACATGGAGAGTAGCGCTGGGCGCCATAACAGGCGCACATGCAGCTTGCCCGCGCGCCAGAAATGATAGGTGGCGCTGAGCGAGGAGAAGATCGCCTGCATCTTATTGGTGGCGAGCGCCGAGACCGGCGGAATGCCTGTCGCCATCAATCCCGGCACGGTCAAAAGCCCGCCGCCGCCCGCCATGGCATCGATAGTGCCTGCCACCAAGGCCAGCACGAACAAACCCGCAAGCTGCAGAGGATCAACCATCTCCCACCTATTTCAGAGGGGGCGATGAGGGGCAAGGAAAAAGCCCCTGCGGTATGAGGTCTGCCACCTCTTCGTCATGGCCGGGCTCCGACCCGGCCATCCAGTCGGTGGAAGAGACTGGCACAACGGAGAAAGCGGTGCGGCGCATTCATGGATGGCCGGGTCGGAGCCCGGCCGTGACGGATAGGTTGAGGTGCGGATTAGGGCGTCGCCGTCTTGCTCTTTGCTTCCATCGCGATTTGGGTGAGAATCTCGGCGGTGGCGAAACCATCGGCGGGCAGGGCGTGGGCCTTCTGCCAGGCGCGGACTGCGGCGCGGGATTTGGCGCCGATCAGCCCATCCACCTTGCCAATATCAAAGCCGAGCTTTGTCAGGCTGTCCTGCAAGGCGAGGCGCTCATCGCGCGACAAGGGGGCGAGATCGCGCGGCCAAGCCCCCGCCACGGGTGCGGTGGGAGATGCGCCAGCCGCTGCCGCTTTCAGTTGATCGCCCAAGAGACACACCGCCAAGGCGTAGGAGGCGGCGTTGTTATATTTCAGCACGCTTTTGAAGTTAGGGAAGACCAGGAAGGCGGGGCCGCGCGCGCCAGCCGGAAGAAAGAGCGACGCCGGATCGCCCGATTGGGGCAGTTCGGTTCCGGCGGCGGTCTTCACTCCGGCCTTGGTCCAGGCGGAGACGGGCTTGGTGATGTCGAGATCGGCTTCTTCATAGGCAAAGCCGGGGGGCAGGGTGACTTCATAGCCCCAAGGCTTTCCGGCCACCCATCCCGCCCGGGAGAGGACATTGGCGGTGGAGGCCAGGGCGTCAGCCACATTCAGCCAAAGATCGATTCTGCCGTCGCCATCCCCGTCCACGGCGCTGGAGAGAAATGTGGTGGGCACAAATTGGGTTTGGCCAAAGGCGCCCGCCCAGGAGCTGGTCATGGCGGCGGGATCGTAATGCTCCTGCTCGGCCATTTTGAGGGCGGCGAGGAGCTGGGGCCGGGCGTAATCGATGCGCGGGCCCGCATAGGCCAGAGTCGCGAGCGCCTCGACCATCTTGTAGCTGCCGGCGCCCCGCCCATAATCGCTCTCATTTCCCCAGATAGAGGTGAGAATCTCCGCTGGAACGCCATATCTTGTGGAAATCTTGCTGATCGCCTCTTCGTTAGCGCTCATCGCCGCACGGCCATCCGAAACCCGTCGCGGCGATACCGCGCTATCGAGATAGGCCCAGATCGGTTTGGAGAATTCCGGCTGGTTGAGGTTACGGTCCTCCACCTTCTGATTGCGACTGATTCCCGCCACCGCCTGGTCATAGGTAGCCGCCGAAATCCCCGCCGCCAGCGCCTGGGGGCGGAAATCCAGCAAAAAGGCCTGAAAAGCCTGATCCTCCGCCAGCGGGGAGGGGGTAGGCACCGGCACGCCCGCCGCACCCGAAATTGTCGCCCCTTGCGCCCCATAAGAGGCGGCTATCAGGGCCAAAGATAAGAGATAGGCTAGAAATAGGACAACGCCACGCACAATACTCGCGCCCCCTTGGCTTAAATTGGGTCATTTCCCGCGCCTTCCCTATAGACCACAGGCCCCTCGGTTTTGCGACGAAAACCCCACAGTTGACACCTCATGCCCTGCCGACTAGAACCGCGCCTCCTTGGGCGGGACCACTCGCGCAAATGTCTGGAATTTCAAAAGGCGTGCCATGAAGATCCGTAACTCCCTCCGCTCGCTCAAGGCCCGCGACAAGGACTGTCGCGTGATCCGCCGCCGCGGCCGCACCTATGTCATCAACAAGAAGAACCCCCGCTTCAAAGCGCGCCAGGGCTAATCGCGACAGTTAATTCGGGGCCATGTCCCGGGTTACAAGCTGTTGCGCGCTTTTCTGGCTGCGCTAGGCTTGTGTGATGCGTATCTTGGCTTTCTTTGCCGCATGTCTGTTTACGGCTGGCGCCCTCGCGGCGCCGCCGGGCAAGCCTGCGCCACAGTCCTTCTTGGATAAGCTCCTCGGCCAGCTTAAAACGGTCGAGAATGCCGAAGATGCCAAGCCGCTGGAGACTCAGATTCTCGCGGCTTTTTTGAATTCCGGCAGTCCTAGCATCGATCTTCTCATGGGGCGGGCTTCGGCCGCGCTCACGGCTGGCAACAAAGACGTTGCCCGCCACCTCTATGAGTCTGTCACCAGCATCGCGCCCCATTACGCCGAGGGTTGGCATAAGCGCGGCCTGATGCAGTCCGAGGCGGGCGATGACGGCGCCGCTATGGTGTCGCTGCAAAAGGCGGTGGAACTGAATCCGCGCCATTTCGCGGCCATGGCTGAGTTGGGCGAGATGCTGGAGGATTATGGCGACAAGGCCGGTGCCTTGAAGATGTATCGCCGGGCCATCGCTCTCGATCCTCAATACGAGGGTTTGCAGCGCCATATCGATGGGCTATCGCGCGAAGTCGAAGGGCAGGGGATTTAGCTCAGCATATACACACGTCCACAACCCAGGATTTCTATCGTTTGTTGCTTTCGCGACAAGCGGGGATTGCGGTAATAATGAGGCAAGCTGATTTACTGGGGGCTTGCCATGCGAGCAGCGGCTTATGTTTTTTCGGCATTAGCTTTAGGGCTGTTGCTGCTGTTCACGGTGGCGCCTTCAAGTTTTGAAGCCCTCGCCAAGCCGCAAGCCAAAGCGGCGGCACAGGCGGCGCCCAAGGCCGCTGCCAAGCCGAGCTATCATTCGCCCTTCGCCAAGGTGAACGAGACCTGCATCACCTGCCACAAGGCGCTGCATCCCGCCCTCGTTTCCGAATGGCATGACAGCGAGCACGCCAAGCAGGGCATCGGCTGTTTCGATTGCCATAAGGCCGATAAATCCGACCCGGACGCCTTCGAGCATAACGGTTCCACCATTGCGGTGATCGTCTCCCCGAAGGATTGCGGCCAGTGCCATCAGAAAGAAGTCGCGCAGCAGGCGGGCAGCCATCACGCCAAGGCCGCCGACATTCTGAACTCGGTCGACAATTTCTTAGGCGATGTGATCGGCGGCCCGCCCGCGGTGGCGGCGGGTTGTCAGCAATGCCATGGCTCGACCGTGAAGGTGCTGCCGGGCGGCAAGTTTGAGCCCGCAACCTGGCCGAACACGGGTATCGGCCGCATCAATCCGGATGGCAGTGCGGGCAGTTGCTCGGCTTGTCATACCCGTCACGCCTTCTCCAAAGCGCAAGCGCGCATGCCGGAAAGCTGCGGTAAGTGCCACTTGGGTCCCGACCATCCGCAGATCGAGGTCTATAACGAATCCAAGCATGGCATTCTGTGGTCGGCCAACAAGGATCGCCTGAACATCAACAGCAAAGCCTGGATTCCGGGCGTCGACTACATGGCGGCCCCGTCTTGCGCGACCTGCCATATGGGGGCCACGCGCGGCCAACCGGTGACCCATGATGTCGGCACCCGGCTTAGCTGGACCTTGCGCCCCGCGATCTCGACCAAGATCAATCTTGTCGAATTTGACGATGGCTCAAAGACCGATATCCCGGAAGGCAAGCCTTTGCCGAAGGTGGGCGATAGCGTTGCGGGTAAGGACGGTAAGGCGCGCAAAGTCACCCAGGTGATGCATTGGGACGACCGGCGCAATCAGATGAAAGACGTCTGCACCTCTTGCCATGCGGGCGGGCAGGTGGAGGGCTTCTATAAGCAGTTCGATGATCTCGTCGACCTCTATGACGACAAATTCGCCAAGCCCGCCGCCGATATCATGTCGGAACTCTATAAGGCGAAGAAGCTCTCGCAGGCGCCGATGGATGAGAAACTTGAATGGACCTATTTCGAGCTTTGGCATCATGAAGGCCGCCGTGCGCGCCATGGTGCGGCGATGTCGGGCCCGGATTACGCCTGGTGGCACGGCACCTATGAGGTGGCGCAGAGCTTCTACTTCAAATTCCTGCCCGAGGTGAAAGAGGTCGCAGGCGATGAACTCTATAAGCAGCTGATGGACAAATACGTCTACAGCCAACCCGGCCATCGCTGGTTGAAAGACGGCATGAGCAAAGAGCAGCTTCAGAAGATTCAGGAGTTCTATCGCCAGCGCTATGGCGATCAGAATACAGGCCGCCCAGTGCCGTAAACACGGACCATAAAAAAAGGGCGCCGTTGCTGGCGCCCTTTTGATTTAGGCAGAGCAATCGCTCAGAACTCTTCCCAATCGTTCTGCGGCGCGGCCTCGGCAACCGCCACCGCCGCGGCTGTGCGGCTGTGACCGGCGGGCTGGAGCGCCACCGCTTTGCGCGCGGGTGTGGGGCGCGTTGCGACGGGTGCGGGGCGTGCCACGACAGGGGCTGCAGCCCGCGTCTCGCCGACCGAGAAAAATTGGACCATCTGGGTTAGGGCTTTGGTCTCGCTAGCAAGGTTGCGCGAGGCAGCGGTGGATTCTTCCACCATGGCGGCGTTCTGCTGGGTGACCTGATCCATCTGGCTGATGGCGGCATTGACCTGTTCGATGCCGGTGGATTGCTGCTCAGCGGCTTGGGCCATTTCACCGACGAGACCATTGATCTCCAGCACCTGATCGACAATGCGCTTCAAGGCTTGACCGGTCTCGCCGACATATTTCACGCCCTCGCCGACATGGGCGCTGGAGGTTGCGATAAGACCTTTGATCTGCTTGGCCGCTTCGGAGGAGCGCTGGGCGAGCGCGCGCACCTCGCTTGCCACCACGGCAAAGCCCCTGCCCGCATCGCCAGCGCGCGCCGCTTCAACGCCCGCATTCAAGGCCAGAAGATTGGTCTGGAAGGCGATCTCGTCGATCACGCCAATGATGTCGGTGATCTGCTGCGAGGATTGGGCAATGGCATCCATCGCCGTCACCGCGGTCTTCACAACCTGTCCGCTGCTTTCGGCAGCCTGTTTGGCGACTGTCGCGCTGCGCGAGGCCTCGCGGGCATTGCTGGCCGTCTTTTTGACGGTGACGGTGATCTCTTCCAGCGCGGCAGCGGTCTCTTCAAGGGAGGCGGCCTGCTGTTCGGTGCGGCGCGACAGGTCATCGGCGGCGCTCGAAATCTCGTCGGCGTTGCCTGCGATTTGGTGGCTGGTGTCGAGCACGTTCTTCACCGTGTCCTGCATCCGCTCCATCGCGCTGTTGAAGTCACCCTTCAACTTGGCAAAGGCGCCCGAAAGATTTGCCGTGACGCGATGGGTGAGATCGCCGCGCGCCAAATGATCAAGCCCTGCGCCAATGGAGGAGACAATCACCTTCGTCTGCTCTTCCTTGGCGCGCTCAGCTTCAAGAAGCTGGTCTTTGAAGCTGGTCATTGCTTCGGCCAGCTTGCCGATTTCGTCTTTTTGATCAGCATGAGGCACATGCGCTTGAAGATGGCCGCGCGCCAATTCACTCATCGCCTCGGTCATGGTCGTGAGCGGTTTGGAAATACCCCGTACCAGGACAATCGCGGCCACGACGCAGAGGCTGGCTGCCACGATGAGCGCTATAAGAATAAGGATCCTGGCGATCGCATAGGTCTGGGCACCTTTGTTGCCCGCCGCGATACCGGCGGCGCGATTAAAGGCGACGTCCTTCTCAACACTTGCGATAAAGACGGTATACTTGGCGCGCATCTCACCCAGGAAGAAGGCGACACCGGCATCACGGCCTTGAGTCTTGATGATCTCGTCCAGCCGGTCCTGAAGCGGCTCATACTCCTGCCTGGTTGCTACGATCTTGTCGGCGAGTGCGCGCTCTTCGCCATCATCGATGCTGGCGGCGTATTTGGCCCAATAGGCATCGGCTTCGGCGCGGTAGCGGGCGATGGATTTTGTCATGGCCACCCGCTGGGCGTCTGTCGACGCCATGGCGAAATTGGCCTGGGCAACCCGCGCGCGGGTCATGTTGTATTCGAATTGGCTGAGATCGCCGAGACCGGGCAGCCAGTTATCCCTTACTTCGACGGAATTATTGTTCACCTCTGAGAGGCTTGCGACGGCGAAGAGGCCGAGCCCGATCGTCACCGCCAATAGCAGCGCGAAAACGCCCCATAGCTTTTTACTGACTGCTACATCTTTAAATCGCACGGTAATGTCCTCGCGTGCCGGAATGCCTGCCGCGCGATAGAGCGCGGCGGACAAGCGCGGCGTTTTCCTGTGCTAGGGAAAATGCGGGTAGGAACTTTACGAATCTTAAGCGCGGCGTGTGGAATTGAACGCCAGGCACAACCTGCACGAAATGACGTTCCCTGTACTGAACGGCATTTTGTTCGTGTTGCAAACGACCTGCCCGAGGTGCGTCGTAAGTGACTGGAAAATTTGGCTTTCCCCATGTGCCAAAAGGGAGGACTTATTTTTGACGTGAACTTCCCGTTGAGCCAAAATCTGGCCTGTGGCGGTATGACGCGCCGTTGTCGTGCGGGATTTTCCGCATAGCCAGGATGGCTGGCCCAGCGATGAAACAAAAAGGGCGCGGGATGTGCTCCCGCGCCCTGATCGATCTTCGCTTTCGCGAAATTTACTTCTGCGGGCCGACGAAGGCGACGCGCAGCATGTTGGTGGCGCCAGAGGTGCGTAAGGGCACGCCGGCGGTCACCACGATGCGTTCACCGGGCTTGGCAAAGCCTTCGAGATAGGCAAAGCGCGTGGCGCGCTCGACCATATCGTCCAGGTCCTGGGCGTCGTCGGTGTAGATCGTGTGCAGACCCCACACCAGCGCCAGGCGGCGCGAGGCTTCGATGCGCGGGGTGAGCGCGATGATCGGGGCATCCGAACGTTCGCGGGCCGCACGAAGAGCCGTCGAACCGGAGTTCGTCCAGCAGACGATGGCACGGGCCTGGATGGTCTTGGTCACCTCGTGGACGGCCGCCATGATGGCGTCCGGCGTGGTGGATTCCGGCTCATTGCGTTTGCCTTCCATCTGGAGGACGTATTCCGGATCGCCTTCCACGGTGGTGGCAATGCGGTCCATCATGGTCACGGCTTCGATGGGATACTGACCGGCGGCGCTTTCGGCCGAGAGCATCACCGCATCGGCGCCGTCATAGACGGCGTTGGCGACGTCGGTCACTTCGGCGCGGGTCGGCACCGGCGCGGTGATCATCGATTCCAGCATCTGGGTCGCGACCACGACTGGCTTGCCGGCCTTGCGGGCGAGCTTGGTGATGTACTTCTGCTTGCCCGGCACTTCATTCATCGGCAGTTCCACGCCGAGATCGCCGCGGGCCACCATCAGAGCGTCGGAGACGTCGAGGATTTCCGGCAGCCATTCGATGGCGCGGGGCTTTTCGATCTTGGCAAGGCAGCCTGCGCGGCCGTTGACGATCTTCTTCAGATCGGCGACGTCGTCGGGGCGCTGCACGAAGGAGAGCGCGATCCAATCCACGCCCACCGCAAGCGCGGCGTCGAGGTCGGAGCGGTCCTTCGGCGTCATCGCCGGGATCGGCAGAACCGTATCGGGCAGGTTGACGCCCTTCTTGTTCTTCAGGAAGCCGTCATTCATCACTTCGGCGATGGCGGTTTCTTTATCGACATCGACGATGTTGAGGCGGATCTTGCCGTCATCGACCAGGATGCTTTCGCCCGGCTGAATAGCTGCGAAGATTTCGGGATGCGGCACCGGAATGTCATCGCCGCTTTCGACGATGGACTTCAGGACGAGATGCAGCTTGTCGCCGCGATGCACTTCGCGCTGGCCGCCCGGCAGGGTGCCGAGACGGATCTTGGGACCCTGAAGGTCGGCGAGGATGCCGATTGGGCGGCCCACCGTCTCTTCGAGTTCGCGGATCATGCGATAGTATTCGGCAAGCTGCGAATGCGGCGTGTGGCTCATATTGATGCGGAACACGTCGGCGCCCGCTTCAAAGAGGGCCCTCAGCCGTTCGGGGGTCGAGCTGGCCGGGCCAAGCGTCGCGAGAATCTTTGTTTTACGTCTGCGCCTCATGAATCCTGTTCCGCGTTCCTAATCAGATAGTGACTGTTTCCAATTTGGGCTGTTGCCCGTATCGATCGCAAAGAAGCCTCTGCGGTCGTATCCGCGTGCCGCGCAGTTACCTCGCCCGGCGATGGTGAACTTCTCCTGGGCCGAGGTGCAAAAGTTGGTGCTCCCGTTCCAGGTGCCGGACTCGCCATCCGTGGCAAAGAGGTAATAGTAGCGAGCCGTAAGTCGTCCGGTCAGAAGCGTCTCGCATTTTCGCGACGGTATTACCCACCAGCCCTGACTCTCCCAGGCGACCCCATTGTACTGACCCAGTGCCACTTTGGCCGCGACGTCTGCTTTGTTGCAGACGGCGAAGTCGGCACGGGCGGACACCGTAAAGAGCAAAATCAGGGCAATTGCGAGGCGCATATTGTTGTCAGGATGTCGCGCAATATGGGGAGGGCGTCAATTGCGGGCTTCCCATAGTGAGGTTCGGTGGTTCTGCGGGGGCTACGGGCTTGCCGAAGTGCCGCAGTTCTAGAACATTACATGACGATGACAGAGCCAATCTTAGCGCCTTTTCAGTGCATTCCGCCTGTGAATTCGGCATCAGAGTTGATTTTCCTTTGCGATCACGCGGCAAACGCCCTTCCAGAGGCGTATGGCGGCTTAGGTCTGGCCCCAGATTTGTTGGCGACCCATATAGCCTATGACATCGGAGCCGCATGGGTTGTGCGCGCTTTGGCCGCTCGTTTTGGGGCGCCTGCCTTCCTCGCTCGTTGGTCGCGGCTGCTGGTAGATCTCAACCGTGGCGTGGATGATCCTACTTTGGTCATGAAGCTTTCCGACGGCAGCGTCATCCCGGGCAATCGCCATGCGGATGATGCGGAAATCGATCGGCGGATCGCCCAGTTCCACGCGCCCTATCACACTGCCATCGCCGCTATGGTGGCGCGCTTGCGGGATGCGGGGCGGGTGCCAATTCTGATTTCCCTGCATAGTTTTACACCGGTTTGGAAAACTACGCCCCGGCCTTGGGAAATCGGGGTTCTGTGGGACAGGGATGGCCGCCTCGCGCAGCCCTTAATGAACCGCTTGGCTGGGGCAGGATTCGTCGTGGGCGATAACGAGCCCTATTCGGGGGCGCTCGAGAACGACACCTTGAACCGTCATGGCACCAAGAATGGGCTGCCCCATGTCCTGATCGAGATTCGCCAGGACCTGATCGGGACAGAGCCCGCTGCCCAGGCAATGGCCGAAAGACTGGCCCCGATTCTAGAGGCCGCCTTGGCCGATATGGGACAAATGTCCAGAAAAACGACTCACAGCTAGGCGCGTTTCTCTCATTGCCTTTCGGGCAGGGTGGGGGGTAGGTTCCGCGCCCCCAGCAGTCAGATCATTCGAGAGGCTCTCATGGCCAAGTCCGGCTTTGCCAAAGAACGTCTTCGTTCCTTCGTCGATCGCGTCGAACGTCTCGAAGAAGAGAAGAAGGCCCTCTCGGATGACATCAAGGAAGTCTATGCCGAAGCCAAGGGCGAAGGCTTTGATGTGAAGATCCTGCGCCAGGTCGTGCGCCTGCGTAAAATGGACAAGGCCGACTTCCAGGAAGCCGAAGCCATGCTGGATCTCTACCTCTCCGCGCTGGGGATGCGGTAAGGCGCAAGTTCCCCGCCTTGGTGCGTGCTTCGAGGCTCGCCGCCTCAAGCGCATCGCGATGATTACGGAAAGTTCTGCACGGCTCGCACTTCAGCATAACGATGTTGGAGCATGAAAACTCGCGTCATGCTGAGGTGCCGCGCGCTTAACAAACTACAAAAATAGAATTGGCTTTCGTGGCGCGCGGCCTCGAAGCGCGCAATGCGTTAGCCGACTTTACGCGCTTCGCTCTGTGGCTTTTCTTCTTCCTGGGCTTCTTCCGGTTCCAGGCCGAATTCCTTCAGCTTGCGGTAAAGCGTCGAGCGGCCGATGCCGAGGCGGCGGGCGACTTCCGACATGTGGCCGTCATAGCGCGCGATGGCGGTGCGGATGATCTCCGATTCCATATCTTCCATGCGGCGCATATGGCCGTCGGGGCCGGTCATGCTCATGGCATAAGGCGATTGCGGCAAGGCCGGGGCAAAGGTCGCGGCCTGAATGGCTTGTGCGTCGGCAACGGCAGAGGCGCGGCGCGGGCGGCTTTCCACCCCCATGGCCGATGCGATTTGCGGGAAATCGCAGATGTCGAGCAACGAGCCGTCGCACAAGACCACGGCGCGGAATATCGTATTCTCAAGCTGGCGCACATTGCCCGGCCAGGAATAGCGTTCCAGAAGATCGGCCGCCTCAGGGGTGAGGCCCGCGACCGGCTTATGCTCTTCCACCGCGAAGCGGGTGATGAAATGGCGGGCCAGCGCAGGAATATCGTCTTTGCGCTCGCGCAGAGACGGCACGAAGATCGGAAAGACGTTGAGGCGATAGAACAGGTCTTCGCGGAACCGGCCTTCCTTGGTGAGTTCGGCGAGATCGCGGTTGGTCGCCGAGATGATGCGCACATCGACCTTGACGGGCCGTTTGGCACCGACCGGATCGACTTCGCCTTCCTGCAGCGCGCGCAGCAACTTCACCTGCATGTCCAGGCGCAATTCGCCGATCTCGTCGAGGAACAGTGTGCCGCCATCGGCTTCCTGGAACTTGCCGAGATGGCGTTCCGAGGCACCGGTAAAGGCGCCTTTCTCATGCCCGAAGAGAATCGATTCAATCAGGTTTTCCGGAATGGCGCCGCAGTTCACTGCCACAAAGGGGCGGCCCGAACGGTCCGACGAGCCTTGAATGGCGCGGGCGACGAGTTCCTTGCCGACGCCGCTTTCGCCCTCGATCAGGATCGGAATGGTGGATTGCGCGGCGCGCACGCCAAGTCTTGCCACCTGGCGCATCTCGTCGGATTTGGCGATGAGATCGTCAAAGGTGAGGCGGTTGTCGGTCTTCTTCTTCAGGCGGGTGATTTCGCCCGAGAGGGTGCCGATCTTGAGTTGGTTGCGGATCGAGACGGCGATGCGCTCGGGGCTCGCGGGCTTCACCAGAAAGTCGTTGGCGCCCGCGCGCATGGCTTCGACGGCGGAATCGATGCCGCCTTTGGCCGTCAGCACGATCACCGGCAGATCGGGGTGCGAAACGCGCAGCTTGGACAGGACTTCCAGCCCGTCGATATCCGGCATGATGAGATCGAGCAGGACCAGGGCGATTTGCTCGCCTTTGGGGCCATTGATGAGGTCGAGGGCCGGGCCGCCGCCCGGGGCGGTCACCACTGTCATGCCCGACCGGCTGATGGCCGCTTCCAATAGGCGGCGCTGCACGGGATCATCATCAACAATCAGAATGGTCTGGGCCATCTCGTCCTCGATACTGAGGAGGCCATCCTGGCGCGAAGAGGGTAAAGGTCTGTTTAAATTCTGTCCTTGGCTGGCACACAATTGCGTGCATAAAGAAAGTGCTAACTCAAACCTCCCGCCTGTTATCTGGGGCTGCAGGATGGTTTGGTGAACATACGATTAACGTTTTGGCGTCCGTGTTTTCTGAGCTTCAGACGGGGTGGGAAGAGGCTGGAGCTCGCTCCCCCGCAATTTCGCCGCAACTTCGCTGGAGCATGCGTGACGCGGCGCGAAAAGGGCTGATTTTCCGCCCGCCGCTTGAGATAGGCGCCTCAGTATGCAAGCTTTTGACCATGAGTGACGATATAGTCAGCAGGATCGATTTCCCCGAGCTTGAAACCCCCTTGGCGGGCCTCGCCGGGCGCCCGCCAGAGGCCCCGAAGTGGTTTCGCGAGGTGGTGGCCGTCGCCCCAAAGCACGAACATGTCATGGTGGACGGCGCGCGTATTCATTACTTGCGCTGGGGCGATCCGTCCAAGCCTGGCTTGCTTCTGATTCACGGTAACGCTGCCCACGCCTATTGGTGGAGCTTCATCGCCCCCTTCCTGTCGCGGGATTATCATGTGGCGGCGATCGATCTTTCGGGCATGGGCGACAGCGAATGGCGCCCCGGCGGCTATTCTATGGAAGGCTTCGCGGCCGAGGCATTGGCGGTGTGCGAGCATTCCGGCATGCTCTCCGTGGCCGAGCCGCCGGTCATCCTGGGCCATAGCTTTGGCGGCTTCGTCACCATCCTGGCGGGCGCGCTTTATGGCGAGCGCTTGGCGGGCACGGTGATTCTCGACGCCCCGGTGAATCCGCCGGACCGCCCGCGCCCCGGCACCCCCACCTTCCGGGCACATAATATCTATCCTGACATGACCACGGCGCTGGGCCGCTTCCGGCTTCTGCCACCCCAGACCTGCGATAACCTCTTCATCCTGGATTACGTCGCGCGCCATTCCTTACGTGAGGCGGGCGAGGGCTATACCTGGAAATTCGATCCGCAGATCTGGCGCAACTTCTCCATCGGCGACATGGCGGCGCTCTTACGCGACACCAAATGCCGAATCGCCATTTTCCGGGGTGAGAATTCGATCCTGATGCCGCCTGCCGTGGGCGAATTCATGTTCAATTTGCTCGGGCGTTCGGCCCCGGTGGTCGAAATCCCCCAAGCCCAGCATCATGTCATGCTGGATCAGCCCTTGGCCTTGGTGGCCGCGCTCAGGGCGCTCCTCGCCGATTGGGAGCATTCAGATCCGTCCAGGTCGCCGGATGAAGTCGATTTTGGCTAATCCCCCACGGGCCTCCTCAGCCTTTGTAGAGAGGGCGGGTCTGCTATACTCGCCCCCGAAAGGCGGATTTTAGGCCATGGCCGAAGACGAAGATGAAACCCGCGCCACCATGGAAATGGGCGAACAGCTTCGCACCTGGCGTCTCTTCCTCTCCCTCGCCAAATGGCACATCTTAGGGTTGGGTCTGCTGCTGCTTTTACTCCTGGCGTTTCGCACCCATAGCTGAACCGTCGAAGGTGTTTTTGTCATCGTTGCGCGTACGACAGCGCTGGCAAAGCCTGTAAGATCGCCCGACCGAATCATGCCTGGAAAATGCACCCTTTGAGGGTGTAATGCCGCATGTCCGTCGCGTTGCCGCAGGGTGACATTTTGGGCTATGCCGGTTCCTGGCTAAATTTGGGGGCGTTTTCGGCCGTTTCGTCTGTATCGCTGCGTATCGCGGCCCAATTACGCTCTCAAATCCGTGGCCCGTATGAGGGAGCCGTTGCCCTCGATCAACCAACGAGATGCGTGAACCATGCCTCAAACCATCGGAATACCGAAAGAGACGTTTGCCGGCGAAAAGCGGGTCGCAACCGCGCCGGAGATTGTCGAAAAACTCATAAAGCTCGGATTTTCCGTGACGGTCGAAAAGGGTGCCGGGGAGGGTGCCAGCTTTTTCGATGAAGCCTTCACGAATGCCGGAGCAAAAGTCGTAGCTAGTGCCGCTGAAATCTGGTCGGCGTCAGACATCATTTTCAAGGTCCGCGAGCCGGAGATGGGTGAAGTCGCCCAATTGAAACCGGGCGCAACCCTGATCAGCTTCATCTGGCCGGCGCAGAATCCGGAGTTGATGAAGGCTCTGGCGGAGCGCAAGGTTACCGTCCTCGCCATGGACTGCGTGCCGCGTCTGCTCTCGCGCGCGCAAAAGATGGACGCCCTGACCTCGATGGCGGGCATCGGCGGTTATCGCGCGGTGATCGAAGCGGCCAACGCCTTTGGGCGCTATTTCAACGGTCAGATCACGGCGGCAGGCAAGATTCCCCCGGCCAAGGTGTTCATCGCAGGTGCTGGCGTTGCCGGTCTTGCGGCCATCGGCACGGCGGCTGGTCTCGGCGCCATTGTGCGCGCCAATGATACCCGCGCCGAAGTGGCCGATCAGGTCAAGTCGCTCGGCGGCGAGTTCGTCAAAGTCGATTACGAGGAAGAAGGCTCAGGCGGCGGCGGTTACGCCAAGGTGATGAGCGAAGGCTTCCAGGCTGCGCAGCGCGAGATGTATGCCAAGCAGGCCAAAGAGGTCGACATCATCATCACGACGGCCCTTATTCCGGGCAAGCCCGCGCCGCGCCTCATCACTGCCGAGATGGTGGCCTCGATGAAGCCGGGTTCGGTGATCGTCGATATGGCGGCCGAGCGTGGCGGTAACTGCGAGCTGACCGAGCCCGATAAGGCCGTGGTCAAGCATGGCGTCACCATCATCGGCTATACCGATCTGGCGTCGCGCCTCGCCAAACAGTCTTCCACGCTTTATGCGACCAACCTCTTCCGCCTCACCGAAGAGCTCTGCAAAGCCAAGGACGGTCAGATCGTCGTCAATATGGAAGACGATGCCATCCGCGGCTTTACCGTGATCAAGGAAGGCGAAATCACCTGGCCCGCGCCGCCGCTGAAACTGCCCGCGCCCCCAGCGCCCAAGGCAGCCGCGCCGGTTGCCAAGGCTGAGGAAAAGAAGAGCTCCGGCGCCGGTACGGCTTTCACCATGCTGGCAGGTGCCTGTCTCTTCGCGTTGATCGGCTATGGCGCGCCCGCGGCCTTCATCGGCCACTTCACCGTGTTCATTCTGGCGGTCTTCGTCGGTTACATGGTGGTGTGGAATGTGACGCCGTCGCTCCACACCCCGCTGATGAGCGTGACCAACGCCATTTCCTCAATCATCACCATTGGTGCGCTTATTCAGATAGCTCCCCAGGTGGCACCGGGCACGGTGCGGCCTGACGATCTGATCCGCTGGATCGCCATCGTCGGCATTGCGCTCACCACCATCAACATGTTCGGCGGCTTCGCGGTGACGCGGCGCATGCTGATGATGTTCCAGAAATAATCCGGGGGACCGCACCATGAACGCTCTTATGGATTTCGCCGTTCCGGCAAATCTGACGACGGTCGCCTATATCGGGGCCATCATTCTTTTCATCCTGTCGCTCGGCGGGCTTTCCAACCCGGAAACCAGCCGCCGCGGCAATTGGTACGGCATCATCGGCATGGCGATCGCCGTCATCGCCACCATCTTCGGCACGCGTATTGTCGATATGGGCGCTGGCGTGCATGACACTTGGCGCCTTGTCATGCCGAACGGCTTTGCCTTCATCGTTGGGGCGATGGCGGTCGGCGGCTGCATCGGTCTTTTCGCGGCCAAGACCGTGAAGATGACCCAAATGCCAGAACTCGTCGCCATCATGCACAGCCTGGTGGGTCTTGCGGCCTGCACCATCGGCTTTGCGAGCTTCATCGATACCTCGATCAAGTTTGAAGGCTCCGAGCACATCATCCACCTGATCGAGATCTATGTCGGCATCCTCATCGGCGCCGTCACCTTCTCGGGCTCGGTCATCGCTTTCGGCAAGCTCTCGGGCAAGATCACCGGCAAGCCAGTGCTGCTCCCGGCGCGCCATTTCCTCAACCTCGCGATCCTCTTGATCGTCATCTACTTCGGCTATGAGTTCGTGGCCAAGGGCGCGGGCGAAGACCAGATGGCGGCGATCCAGGCCGCGTGGCTCCCGCTCGTGATCATGACCGTGCTGGCGCTGATCTTCGGCGTTCATATGGTGATGGCGATCGGCGGCGCGGATATGCCGGTGGTGGTCTCGATGCTGAACAGCTATTCCGGCTGGGCGGCGGCGGCGACCGGCTTCATGCTCTCCAACGACCTTCTCATCGTGGTGGGCGCGCTGGTCGGCTCCTCGGGCGCCATTCTCTCCTACATCATGTGCAAGGCGATGAACCGTCACTTCCTCGCCGTGATCGCAGGCGGTTTTGGTACCGGCGGCGGCACGGCGGCTAAGAAGCCGGACGGCGAGCCGCAGGGCGAGGTGACTCCAATCAGCGCGGTGGATACCGCGGCGCTGCTGAAAGAGTCGAAGTCCGTCATCATCGTGCCGGGTTACGGCATGGCGGTGGCCCAGGCCCAGCACACGGTCTTTGAAATCACCAAGACCTTGCGCGCCCAGGGCGTGAATGTGCGCTTTGCCATTCATCCGGTGGCGGGCCGTATGCCAGGGCATATGAATGTGCTCCTGGCCGAAGCCAAGGTGCCTTACGACATCGTCATGGAAATGGAAGAGATCAACGAAGACTTCCCCGAGACCGATGTTGCCATGGTGATCGGTGCCAACGACATCGTGAACCCGGCGGCACAGGACGACCCCACCTCTCCCATCGCCGGCATGCCGGTTCTGGAAGTGTGGAAGGCCAAGACCTCCATCGTGATGAAGCGCTCGATGGCGTCGGGCTATGCCGGCGTCGACAATCCGCTCTTCTATAAAGAGAACAACCGCATGCTCTTTGGCGATGCCAAGAAGATGCTGGACGAAGTGCTGACCAGCCTGAAGGCTTGATCCGCGCACGATATTCTGACTGCGAAACCCCGGCGGGAAACTGCCGGGGTTTTTCTTTGGGGCTGCGCGCTTGCGCGGTATAGTTACCCGATGAGAAAATTTGGTCCGTTTGTGGGTGTGGCGCCCGAGGATGTCGACGCGATCAATGCCATCGCGGCTTTTCTGGCGCTCGAGGATGATCCTGCCGAAGCGGCTGAGGTTGTTGTTCTGGCTGGCAACGCCATGCTGTGGACCTTGGAAGGCGCTGTAGAAAAGGCTTTGGCACTCGGTGCTCCGCTCCTTTTATCCGGTGGGGAGGGGCATTCGACGCGCCTGCTGCAAGCGGCCATTGCAGCGCATCCGCTCTATGGTCATCTGCAATCGTCAGGTCACAGCGAAGCAAGGCTGTTGCACGATCTCGCAGTCGAGTTTCTAGGCATGCCTGCGGATCAGATTCTGGTGGAGGCGCGGTCTACCAATTGCTCCGAGAACGCCAATTTCAGCAAAGCGCTTCTGGATGATCGCGGCATTCATCCATCGCAATTGTTGCTGATCCAGGATCCTCTCATGCAGCGGCGTACCGACGCCTGCTTTCGCCGCGCCTTTGAGGGCGGCGGCCGCACGTCCATCATCAATTGGCCCGTTTGGCGACCGCAGGTGATGGACGCGGGCCAGGATGTCATTTTTCGCAATCCGCCCAATTCGAATATGTGGTCGCCGCAGCGCTTCCTGGAGTTGTTGCTGGGAGAAATCCCACGCCTGCGAGACGATGACAGCGGCTATGGCCCGCGGGGCAAAGGGTTCATTCCCCACATCGATATTCCAAGTACGGTCGAAGAGGCCTTCGACCATCTGACGTGCTGCGGGCGTTTCGTGGCTGCCACAAACCGGCTTATCCGATAGGGTCGCACACGCAACTGTGACGAACGAACCCCGGCGGGCAACTGCCGGGGTTTTTCTTTGTGGTTTTTCTGTTCTCGCGAAAGGGGTATTCTCAGACAAAATAACCACAGCGGGAGGAACTCATGCAGGACGAGAATTCAAAAGGATTAAGCCGCCGCCACGCCATGCTGCTGTCAGCGATGGCAAGCGCGGGTATCGCCATGCCGGTTGCGGCCCAGGCAGGCGACAGCATCAAGACCGCAGCCCATTCCGCGCCGGGTGGCTGCTCCACACCGCGTAGCGCTATCGCCAAGACACAATACGGCAAGGTGCGCGGGTTTGTTGAAGGCGGTGTCTTCACCTTCAAAGGCATTCCTTATGGCGCGACCACGGCGGGCGAAAATCGCTGGCTGCCCGCGAAGGCGCCGAAGAAATGGGAAGGCGAATATCCTGCCCTGGTCTATGGCGATAATTGTCCGCAGAACCTGCACGATTTCACTTCGATCGAGCAGTCGTTCTTGCAGGATTGGGATGATGGGCCGATGAGCGAAGACATGCTCAAGCTCAACATCTGGACGCCTAGTCTGTCGGGCAGCCGCGCGGTGATGGTCTATTTCCATGGCGGCGGATTTTCCTTCGGCTCCTCTTATGAACTCCCCAGTCATGAAGGCGCACAGATGGCCCGTCACCATGATGTGGTGCAGGTCTCGGTCAATCACCGCCTCAATGCGCTGGGCTTCTTCGATGTCTCCGAGATTGGCGGCGCGGCCTATGAAGGCTCGGTCAATGTCGGCATGACCGATCTCGTCTTCGCGCTGAAATGGGTGCAGGAGAACATCGCCAATTTCGGCGGCGATCCCAATAAAGTGATGATCTACGGCCAGTCGGGTGGCGGCTCGAAGGTGACGACGCTGCTCGGCATGAATTCGGCGGCGGGGCTGTTTCATCGCGCTTCGGTACAATCGGGCGGCGGCGGTCTGATCCCGACGGGTGATATGTCCAAGGAATTTGCCCGTCAGGTGGTGAAGGAGCTTGGCATCGGGCCGAAAGACATAGGGGCGCTGCAAAAGATCGAATGGGCCAAGCTCTTCGCGGCGGGCAATGCCGTGGCGGCGAAGATGAACCCGCCTTGGAAAGGCTTTTTCGCGCCAGGGCCGATGCCGACCACGCCGCGGGTTGGCTGGTCTCCGACGCTGGATGGCAACATCATCACCCTGCGTTCCTTCCAGGATGCAGCGCCCACCGTCTCGAAGAATGTGCCGATGTTGATCGGCTCGGTCAGCGAAGAGGCGGGTGTCTATCACAACAATCCGACGGAGGCCGAATGGCGCGAGAGTCTTGCCAAAGGCTATGGGCCGGAGAAAGCCGATGCGCTGGTGGCGGCGATGAAGAAGGCCCATCCCGAAAAACAGATCCGCACGCTTTCTTATGGTGTGGCTGGGCTCGCGATCCGCAACAACATCACGCGTATGGCGAAGCTGAAATATGATCTCGGGGCTGCGCCGGTCTATCAATATTGGTTCAGCTGGCAATCGCCGATGCTGGATGGCGTTTTGGGGGCATGGCACACCGCCGAGCTCGCCTTCTGCTTCGACAATACCAAGCGCTGCGAACAGGCGACGGGCGATACGGCGGAAGCACGCGCCATCGCCAAGAAGATGGCGACCGCCTGGGCCAATTTCGCCCGCACGGGAAATCCCAGCCAGCCGGGCCTTGCCTGGACGCCGAGCGATCCCATCCGCAACCAGGCTATGGTCTTCGACAAGACCTGCGGCATGGTCGATGACCCGGAAGGGGCGGTGCGGAAAATTTTGTTGGGGTGATTTGAAGGCTGTCATCCCGAACCTTCGGGATGACAGCTTTATCGCTTGTGCAGCTTCTACTGCTGCTTGCCTTCGGCGACGGCATCCAGCCGCGTGATCACGTCCGGCGGCAGTTTCAACGCAGCCGCGGCGAGATTTTCGTCCAAATGCCCCAGCGAAGAGGTCCCTGGGATCAGCAAGAGGTTCGGCGCGTGCTGTAACAGCCAGGCCAGCGCCACCTGCATCGGTGTTGCTCCGATCTCGGCGGCGATCTTATTCAGCGCGTCTGATTGCAGCGGTGAGAATCCGCCCAGCGGGAAAAACGGCACATAGGCGATGTTCTCTGCGCCAAGCTTGCCGATCAGCGCTTCATCCGCGCGATGGACGAGGTTGTACTGGTTTTGCACACACACGACCGGGGCAATGCGGCGCGCTTCGTCCACCTGCGCAGCGGTGGCATTGCTGAGCCCAAGATGGCGGATCAGCCCTTGGTGCTGCAAATCGGCAAGCACACTGAAGGGTTCCGCGATGGAGCCTTCGCTCGGGGCGTGAATGTCGCCCATGATCCGGAAATTCACGACCTCCAGCACGTCGAGCCCGAGATTGCGAAGATTGTCATGCACGCCCGCAATCAGATCCTCGCGTCCCGCCGCGGGGAACCAGGCGCCATCTGCGCCGCGCTTTGCCCCCAGCTTTGTCACGATCACAAGGTCATTCGTATACGGATGAAGTGCCTCCTTGATGATCTGATTGGTCACATGCGGACCGTAAAAGTCGCTGGTGTCGATGTGGTTGACACCACGTTCCACGGCTTTGCGCAGCACGGCCACTGCTCCGGCGCGGTCCTTGGGCGGCCCAAACACACCCGGCCCGGCCAGTTGCATGGTGCCGTAGCCCATGCGGTTCACGGTTCTGTCTCCCAAACGGAACGTTCCGGCGCTCGAAATATCGCTCATATCGGGTTCTCCAAGGATGCCTCAGGCATATGGGGGCTTTGCCACTGAACGATAAGTCGGCATAATCCGGATGTGTTGTACGAAATTTCGAACAATGGATTGGAACGATCTGGCGGCCTTTGTCTCGGTGGTCCGGGCGGGCGGGTTTCGTGATGCGGCGCGGCTGGGTGGGGTTTCTGCCTCTGGCCTCAGCGAAGCGGTGCGCCGCCTGGAATCCCGCTTAGGCGTTCGCCTGATCAACCGTACCACCCGCAGCATATCGCCCACCGAGGCTGGGCAAAGGCTGCTCGAAAGGCTAGGCCCGGCGCTGCGCGAAATCGAAGGGGCGCTCGATGTCGTCAACGCCTTCCGCGACCGCCCGGCGGGAACGCTGAAACTCAACGTGCCGGCCAGCGCTTCGCGACTGGTGCTGCCCTCTATCGTGCCGGCTTTTCTGAATGCTTATCCCGACATCACTTTGGAGGTGATCGTCGAAGACGGCTTTGTCGATATTCTCGCCGAGGGCTGCGATGCGGGCATCCGTTATGACGAGCGTCTCGAGAAGGACATGATCGCCATTCCCATCGGTCCGCGACGCCAGCGTATGGCAACTGCGGCGGCGCCGTCTTATCTCGCCGGACACGCCTTGCCGGAGCATCCGCGCGATTTGCTTTCGCATATTTGTTTGCGGGGCCAGTTCGCCAGCGGCGTGATCCCGCCTTGGGAATTCGAGAAGAAGGGCGAGGTGGTGCTGGTCGAACCCAAAGGCCCCTTGATCGTGCGGCTGGGGGCAGCCGCCGATCTTGCCGTGGACGCTGCGATAGCTGGGCTTGGGGTCATTCATCTTTTTGAGGAATGGCTGCGCCCATATCTGGAAAGCGGGGCTTTGGTGCCGGTCTTGAAGCCTTGGTGGCAGGAGTTTTCGGGGCCTTATCTCTATTATCCCGGCCGCAAGCATTTGCCTGCCCCATTACGGGCCTTTGTCGATTTCATCAAGCGCGTTTGAGCGTCTTACCGCTCGCAATCGCGCCTCGGATTGGCGATGATCTTCCGCGCATCGTGAGGGCAAAATGGGAAAATCACGTCTGGAAGCCTTTAGTGATGGCGTGCTCGCCATCATCCTCACCATCATGGTGCTGGAATTGCCCGAACCGCATGGCGACACGTTGGAGGCGCTACAGGCGCTCACACCAAAGCTGCTGAATTATCTTCTCAGCTTTCTCTATATCGGCATCTATTGGAACAACCATCACCATCTCCTGCATACCGTACGCAAGGTGACGGGCGGAATTCTCTGGGCCAATCTGCATCTGCTTTTTTGGCTATCGCTGCTGCCCTTCACCACGGCCTGGATGGGCGAGCATCACAACTCCTCGATCCCAACCGCGCTTTATGGCGCGATGATGCTGGCCTCGGCCATCGCTTATACGATTTTGGAATGGCGCATCATCCGCAATGAGGGCAAGGGTTCGCTTCTGGCACGCGCGGTCGGGACCAATATCAAGGGGTATGGTTCCATTGCGCTGTACGTCGCCGGTATCGCGGTGGCCTTCGCCGCACCGTGGCTCGCGCAATGCTTCTATGCGCTGGTGGCTCTTGTTTGGTTCATCCCAGATCGCCGCATCGAACGCGTCTTTGCCAATGAGCCGGACGCGGAAAGCTGAAGTTTGATCATTACCTTCAAGGGCTTGCAGTGCTTGCCGCAGATGCGGCGTATATTTTGTCTCAAAAATTTTATATTTTTCCCCGCCTTGCGGCCTTTCACCTGGCCCCGCTAAGCTCTGACCATCGCAATCAGCAAAGCGATGGGCCCTCTTCCGCGCCACTACCTTGCGAGGAACTGGGTGACCATCCGCCATGATGGCCCGGAGATGCGATCGTCGTGTGTACCATCCGCAAGGCCCGCTTGCCTGAAGACAAGCCGGTGATCCTTGACTTCATCGTCGCGCTACAGCGCTTTGAATCCAATCTTGAACCCAACCACCTTATCGATCACGCCATGGCCGAGGAATACTTCGCGTATCTCCTCGAGAGCACTGAACGCGGTGCGATTTTCATGGCCGACGAAACTGCTCCTGATGGCAGCGTAAAGACCATCGGCTGGGCGGTCGTCCACGAACAAGTCAGCGAAGCTTTCATCCGCGCCGACGAACGTTGCTATGCCTATCTTGCTGAGCTCTACATCAGTGAAGAGGGGCGGGGTAGCGGCTCCGGGCAGAAACTCATCCGCGCCTGCGAAAACTGGGCGATGGAAAATGGCTACGCCACGATGCGCATCGATCTACTCACCCGCAATGAAGGGGCATTCCGCGCTTATCAGAAGGCGGGATACATTCCCTATTGCCAGGAGGTGAAGAAGCGCCTTCTGCCTATGCGGGATGAAACCGATGAGGAACTCTCCATGGTTCCCTTGAAGCCCGTACGGGCCAAACGCCTGCCGCTTTCGGCCGCGTGATGTTGCGCGCAGCATAAAGAACTGAGAGCAACCGGATGAAGCTGAAACTCGCGCGGGTGATTTTGTTCACGGCGCAGATGGAAAAGATGACCGAGTTCTATCGCGATGTGATGGGGCTCAAGCAGGTCACAGACGAAAAGGGCTGGCGCGAGTTCGATGCAGGTGGTCTCACCATCGCGCTGCACTCCGGGCCATCCTCGCCGGGTAAGAAAGGACCGAAGCTGGTTTTCCACGTCAAGGATGTCGAAGCGCTCCGCACCACCCTGGTCGGGCGCGGCGTCAAACTCGGAAAGGTGAAACTGGGTGACTTTCATCTTTGCGACGGGCGCGACCCAGACGGCAATCCCTTTCAGTTGTCCAACCGCTGAGGCCCTGCCTATACACATCAATGCCCCGCTGCCGGGATGCTGGCGGCGGGGTTTTTCGTGGTCTGCGCGCGCTTGTGCTAGGGTGATGAAACCGGAGAATGGCCTTGGACCACTATCATATCTTTTTCGATCTGAAGCCGGGGGCGAATGACCTCGATGTGGCGCGTGGGGTGGCCCGCTATATGGGCCATCTCAAAGAGCGCGGGCTGATCGAAGGCTGGCGACTCACGCGCCGCAAGCTAGGTCTGGGGCCTAAGGAAATGGGCGAATTTCACTGTGTGGTCGAAACGCGCGATCTCGCTCAGCTCGATGCCGCCTTCCAGCATGTCTCTTCGCGTGCCGAGCCGGTCGAATCCTTGCACTTCGCGGTCAATCGCTTTGCCGCCAATCTCACCTTTGCGCTTTATCGCGATTTCCCCGATGCGGGGCGCCAGGAAGGCGAAGAGAAATTCTGATCTGCTCGCGCATGGTAAACGGGATTGCTATGTGACAATTTGTAGGGCGTGCGTGCGATTTTCCGGGGAGTATCGTTTGCCGGGGTTGGGGATCATCGGTCATGGCGCTTATTCGGCCTTTCATGTGTGCCGCGGTGCTGGCGCTTATTGCGTTCGCAGCACAAGCCCAAGCGGAAAACCGGCTGGTTTCGAGCGTGTATTTTCCGGTGCAGATCAGCACCCCTGAATTGGCCGAGGGCCCTGTTGCACCCGATGGTGTGATCTATCATCAGGAGGTGCGTTCGCTGAAGGCGGTGCAGCTCACCGAGCCGCATGCAGTGCGTTTTTTGCGCCAGGGTGAGAGCAAAGAGGTGGAATTCACGCTGCCCGCGGGCACCCTCTTTGTGGTGGCACGCGACAAGACCGGCGAGATGTATTGCACCGCAGTCGCCAGCGATACCAACATTTTGGCTGCTGTGCTTTTGCAGTCCTTTGTGGCTGCCTTCCACGATGCGGGCGTTTGTCTGCGCGATAGCGATTTCGACGGGACCTTCGATTCTGAGGTCGTCTTCGACCAAGCGCCCAACCGCACACGCACACCCTATGAGATTCTCGGGGTGGAGAACGGCACTTGGAAGCCTATCCACCTGAAAGCTGAGCCTCTGGAGCAGGCAAAGATTCCCGCGGCCGAACTGCGCCTCACCTATGATTATCGCAGTGGCGGCCTCTTCAATAAGCCTTTCGGGCTTTTGCATTTTGCCCTGTGCTGGCCGAAAGCGCTGGTCACGGACGAAGGCGGATCTAGCGACGGAAAAACCTGCGCGAATTTCAACTTTGATCCCTACGGAGCCGGTTTGCGGGTCAGCCTCGGCGAGGGCGTGCATTCGAGCTTCACCTCCTATCCGTTCAGCCTGGATGTCGTTTCCGACAAGACCAAGCGTCTGGTGGTGACGATGAAGGATATGCTGCCCGAGGGCTATGGCGTCTTGCGCATGGCAGGGCGGGTCACGCGTTCGGACCGGTCGCAGCTGCAATATACGGTGGTGAGGATCACCCCAACCAAGAGGCCGCCGGGCGAGGCGCCCCCGATCTGACCTTTGCGCTTTGCCGCGATTTCCCCGATATGGGGGCGTGAAGAAGGCGAGGAGAATTCAGACATGGTGACCGTGCGCCCCGTGCGTCTGCCGGAGGACAAGCCCGCGCTGTTGGAATTCGTCTGGGGTCTGCAGCGCTATGAGGCCGAATTCGAATATGACCGCCGTCTCGATCCCGCCTATGGCGAGGACCAGTTCGCCGATCTGATGAAACTCGACGAAAAGGGCGTGATGTTCCTGGCCGAGGCGGGCGGCAAGCCGGTCGGTTGGGTGATCGTGATCGAATCAGAGGCCCCGCCCTATGTCATTCCCGAGGAGCGGCTCTCGGCGCAGATTTGCGAGCTTTATGTGGACGAGGGCGCGCGGGGGCTGGGCGCCGGACGGGCCTTGATTGAGGCTTGCGAGGCCTGGGCGCGGAGCAAGGGCCACAGCGTTATCCGGATCGGCCATCTCGCCCAGAATACCCGCGCCGCGGCGGTTTATGAGAAAGCGGGCTATATTCCCTATACGGTCAACCGCAGGAAGAAACTCTAGCCGCGGCCCCGGAAAGCTTAAACTTGAGAAATCTTTGGCCGGTTAACCGCTTAAGGCGGCCCTCTGTCCCTTCAAGAAGGCTGGTAGAGCGCCCCGTTTGGCGATATGAACCATAGCCTCAAGCCCCTGCCGCAGGGGTGGGTCTCAAACAAGGTGTTTTTCCGGTGTCCGACGCTACGCCCCCCGCCAAATCCGCCTCCCTCATCGATACGCTCAAATCCGATAAGCGGGTCTGGGTTGGTGGCGGTGTTGTGGCCGTGGCTGCGGTGGCTGCCGGGCTCTATTTCGGCGGGGTGTTTGGCCCCTCCAGCCATGACATCTGCTACGCCACGCTGAAGCAGGCCAAGGATTACGGCGTCATCTCGCCGAGCGCGGAGCTCTCCGGATCGGCCAAGTCGACCGATGTGAAGAACCGCAAATCCTGCGGCGCCACGGCGGGTGGCGACACCTACACCCTTCTGGCGGACGTCAAGAAAGAGGATAGCGAGCATAAGAAGTGCCGCGATCTCAAGAAACAGAATTCCTGCGTGGCGCTTTATAGCGTCGCCCGTGCCGATGGCATGACCACCTATCAGGTCCGTGAAATCCCTCCGGGTGAAACCGACGAAGCGCTTGCCGCCACCGAAGGTCAGCAGCAGCAGCAGCAGGCGGGTGCGCCTTCGGTGAGCGGTGCTCCGGCTACGGGTCAGGCCGCGCAGCAGCCTGGCGAAGGAACCATGGACACCGAAACCGCGGTCGATAATTCCGGCAGCATGCATGGTCCGCAGCAGGGCGCTCAGCAACAGCCAGCCCCGCAGCAGTAATATTCCCTTTTCACCCTCCCTTTAAGGGAGGGTGAAATCTAAGCTACCCCCGCCATCTTGCAGATGATGGCCCATTCCTTGTCGGTCACAGGCTGCACCGAGAGGCGGGAGTTTTTCACCAGCACCATCTCGGCCAGCTCCGGCATCTCTTTGATCTCGGCAAGGCCCACCGGCGTTTTCACGTCGGCGACGGCCTTCACATCGACCAGGCCGAACTTGCCTTTCTCGTCGGTGGGGTCGGGGCGGTAAAGTCCAATCACTTCCACGATGCCGACGATCCGCTTCTCATCCACCGAGTGGTAGAAGAAGCCGCGATCGCCCTTCTTCATCGCTTTCATATTGTTGGCGGCTTGGTAATTGCGCACGCCGCTCCAAGGCTCGCCCTTGGCGCCTTTCTTCTTCTGATCCTCCCAGGACCAGGTGGAAGGCTCGGTCTTGAACAGCCAATAGGCCATCACACCCCTCCGAAATCTGCACCGACCGCATTGAGCGCCGGCTTCCAGGGGCGGATGTCGCTCGATTCAAACAGCCCGGCTTTCACATAAGGATCTTCCATATGCCAAGCCTCGGCGGTTTCGAGATCGGGCGCCTCGATCACCATCATGCTGCCGGCCATCTCGCCTTTTGCGTTGAGAAACGGCCCGCCCAGCTTGATGCGCCCGGTATCGCGGGCGAAAGCGAAATGCGCCTCGCGGGTGGCAAGGCGCAGATCGAGGCTGTCTTTCTTGTCGATCGCGGTGACAACGAAAAGCATGAGCCCTCTATTTCTAGACCGTTTCAAACGTGTTGATGGTCAGCTTCCAGGGATGCAGTTCCTGGCGTTCGAAGAGACCGGCCTGATTATAGGGATCGTTCTTCACATAGGCGGCGGCTTCTTCGTAGTCAGCGGCTTCAATGATGGAGAAGCTGCCGATCATGGAGTCATCGGGGCCGGTGAAGGGGCCGCCGAATTTCACCTTGCCGTTCGACTTGGTGTACTCGACATGTTTGGGCCGCGTCGCTGCGCGAACTTCCGCGCCGCCCAGCTTCTTGTCGAAGGCGATAAACATAAACAAAGCCATTTTACGCTCCTGAGAAAATCCCGCCTGAAAGCGCGGGAGGAAAACTATTCGCTCTTCAGCGGCCGTGTCATCAGCCGCACAATGGCGCCATCGAGCGGCAAGGCGCCGGAAAGCACATTCGCGACGGTTTCGGCGATGGGCAGTTCGATCTTTTCGGCTGCGGCGCGGGTGACGAGGGCAGGCGCGGTCTCAACCCCTTCCGCCAGCGGTTTTCCGGGTTCGCGTAAGCTCGCGATGGACCGCCCGCGCCCGACCTCCTGGCCGAAATGGAAATTGCGCGAGGTCGGGCTGGTGGCGGTGAGGACTAAATCTCCAAGCCCAGACAGCCCCATCAAGGTTTCAGAGCGTGCACCCAGCGCGATGCCAAGGCGGGTCAGCTCGGCAAAGCTGCGGGCCAAGAGGGCGGCCCGGGCGCTTTCGCCAAGTCCCATGCCATCCACGATGCCGGTGGCGATGGCATAGACGTTCTTCGCCGCTCCACCCAGCGCCACGCCGACCAGATCATCGCTGGCATAGGGGCGGAAGGTGGCATGCGAAAGGCTCGCTTGGAGACGCTCGGCGATATCCATCCGCGCAGCGGTGGTGACGGCGGTGGGTAGTCCCACGGCGGAATCGCGTGCGAAAGAAGGGCCGGAAAGAATCGCGGGTTCAAAGCCGGGCGCGGCTTCGGCGATCACTTCGGTGACGATCTTGCCAGTGCCGCGCTCAATGCCCTTGGCGCAGACCACCAGTGGCGTTCCCTTCGCGGCAACGGCGGCGACCGCGGAAAGGGCGCTGCGCAAATGCTGCGCCGGGGGCACCATCAGAAGCGCGCCCGCGCCCGAAACCGCTTCGGCCAGATCGCCGGTTGCGGTGATGTTCTCGGGCAGGGCGATGCCGGGCAGGAATATTCCGTTCTCGCCGGTCTTGCGGATCGCCTCCACCACCTCGGGCTCGCGCGCCCAGAGTGAGACCTTGCGGCCTGCGCGCGCAGCGGTCAGTGCCAGCGAGGTTCCCCACGCGCCGGCCCCGATCACGCCTATCTTTTCGTAAGCTGCGGCTTTGGAAGGTGCGGACATGTCAAAACCTTAAGGGACGAGTCGGTCGGTGAGCTACTCTATCGCCCCAAGGTGCTGGGGCTCCACGGGAAACTGCCCTTCCTTCCGCCGCAATGGAGCGCTAAGAGGGGATATGCGCCGTATCGCCAAAATCCTGGTTTTAGCTACAGCTCTGGTTGCAGGCATGGGGGCCGGACAAGCCCCGCCGCCGCGCCATATCGAATTCTCCGCCGAAGACCGCGCCACCCTCGATAAGATCAGCGACTACCTGAACGGGACACGCAGCTTGCAGGGCGATTTCGTCCAGATCGCCCCCAATGGCGGTATGGATCAGGGCAAGTTCTATCTCGTAAAGCCCGGCAAGATTCGCTTCGAATACCGCCCGCCAAGCCCGCTTCTGGTCGTCTCCGATGGCCGGACTGTGGGGGTCTTCAACAGTAAGCTGAAGACGGTGGATCGCTACCCGCTTTCGTCGACACCGCTCGATCTGCTCTTGGGCGACAAGATCGATCTGCGCAAGAACGACGCCATCCTTGCGGTGCAGCATCGCGATGGAAATATCATAGTGGAAGCGCGCACCGCCACCAAGCGCACTAAGGCAAATATCGCCATCACCTTCTCGGAAAGCCCGCTGGCACTGCGCCAATGGACCATCATTGACGATCAGGGCCTGCCCACCACGGTGGCGGTGCGTAATCTGCAAGACGGCGGTTCGATTAGCGATCAGCTTTTTGTGCTGCGCGACGCCAAACCGGCTGTGGGCATCAAATCCAGGGATTAAGGAGTGAGCGCCATGGCGCGTCCCGTTGTCGGCCTGATCTGCGACCGCCGCAGGATCGATGACGAGGATGTCCATCTGGTGCTGGAGCAATATATCACTACGGTGCGCGATGGCGCGGGCGCCTTGCCGCTGCTCATTCCGGTGCTTGATACCCCGCTTGATGCAGATGACATATTCGCCAGCGTGGATGGGCTTTTGTTCACCGGCTCGCCCTCCAATGTCGAACCACTGCATTACGGTGGCCCGCCTGCGCGTGAGCCCAAAAACGAAGATAAGTATCGCGACCGCCTCACCCTGAATCTGATCCGTGCGGCCATCGAGGCCATGGTGCCAAGCTTTTGCATTTGCCGGGGCTTGCAGGAATTGAACGTCGCGCTCGGTGGCACACTGTATCAGCAGGTTCAGGAAGTCCCTGGCCGCATGGATCATCGTGAGGACCCGAAGATGCCGGAAGAGGTGCAATGGGGGCCGTCCCATGACGTCACCGTCACCAAGGGCGGGATGCTTGATGGGCTTCTCGAAACAAAAACCTTCGCCGTCAATTCGCTGCACGGCCAAGGCATTGATCGCTTGGCACCGCCGTTGCGGGAAGAAGCACATGCGCCGGATGGTCAGATCGAGGCTGTCAGCCTGAAGAACCCGCAGGGTTTTCTCCTCGCGGTGCAATGGCATCCAGAATGGCGCTGGGCAGAGGATGCTGTTTCGCGCAAGCTGTGGCAGCATTTTGCGGAGACTTTGCGCTGATGAACGTCCCCATTCTTTCGCTCGCGATTGGACAGCCGAAGCCGCTCGGGGTTTGGCGCGGGGAAGAGGTTCTGTCGGGTTTCGATAAACAGCCCGTCACCGAAGAACACGTTTTTGTTACTGCAACGGGCATTCGCGGCGATGGCCAAGCCGATCTCGAAAATCATGGCGGTGCCGATAAAGCGGTCTATGCCTACCCCGCTCTGAACTGGCCGTGGTGGGAAAACGAGAAACGACTCGCCTGCCGGCCCGGATTATTCGGCGAAAATCTCACCCTCGGCGAAGTTGATGAGACAAATGTATATCTCGGAGACCGGTTTTCCTGGGGCGATGTGATCCTGGAAGTGAGTCAGCCGCGCGCGCCCTGCTTCAAGCTCGCGATGTATACCGGCCGCCCCGAAATCCCTGCCGCGATGACTCTTTCAGGCCGCTGCGGCTGGTATTTCCGTGTCGTTCAGGAAGGTGAAGCACCGTCACGCGGCGCGCTTACGCGCCTCGTTTGCACCGAGAGTGTGACGGTGCGGGATGCGTTCTCCTACGTATTCACCCCGAAGCCCGACGTGGTAATGTTGGAGCGAATTAAGCATGCGCCAGGCATCTCTGACGCATGGCTGTATCAAGTGAGCAAGCGAATCGCCGCTGCAAACGGCTGATTTCCGCAGCGTGACGGAATTGCCACTGTCCATTTAAAATTTGTTATCTACGTGCGCCACAAAGAAAAAACTTGAAAACTGTGGCCCATTTGCATAAGTTATCTCTTGTGAAGAGATGGCGCCCGGCAACGCACTGCCCCCCCGCTCGCAAGCCGGGTCCCTCTTCACAGCAGTGTCGGTCATCCCCTCCCGGCACTCGCGCGTAACGGCGCAAACGACGCCCGGTTGGCCCCCCCGACCGGGCGTCTGTCGTTTTGGGGTTCCTACAATTGAAACGGGCTGCGCACGGGCTTTTCGAAGATGCCTTTATGGCTGTCTGATAATCCGTGGGCGGATAACCAGGCGGCGAGCGCTTCGGCGCGATAGTGCTCCTTAATCCAGGCCGATAGCGGCGCGCCTTTTGCGTCTTCCGCGGCAAAGGCAAGAAACGGCTTCAGCCAATGCTGATGTTTCTTCGGCTTGTGGCCGTAAAGGCGGGCATCGAATTGCGCCACGGCTTTATCCAATGCCTGCCAGCCTTCGTCGTGAATGAGAAACAGGGCTGCGCCGAGCGCGGTGCGGTCATGCCCGCCGGAACATTTGAGAAGGAAGGGCCGCGGCGCGGTTTCAAAACATTCGACCAGCCGGGCCAGCATGGTGGGCAAGGGCAGGTGGCGGGAGGACATCTGCGCATCCAAATGCGTAGCCCCGATGCGCGCGCAAACAGCGCGCTCATAGCGCCACCAGGAAAGATCGGCGTTTTCCCCGCGCAGGTTGATGATGGCCTTGAGACCGTGACGGGTCATCAGGCTTTCAAGCCCGCCGAAAAAGGCCTGCGACGAACGCGCTGCCTGGCCTTCCTTGATCCAATGAAAGTTGTACAACCAGTCGAGCAAGACGCGCCTATTGAGAGGATCGCCATGAAACTTAGCAGAAAAGCCCTGACGGTGAGCTGGGCCTGGCTGAGCGCCTTGGCGGTGGTGATGGGTATCGTTCTCTACCTATTGGATGGCGTGCTCAAGGCCAAGACCGGCTTCGGGACAGCCTCGATGCAGTTCGTCGGCTCGGGCTATGATCTGCGGCTGATGATGGACCATTGGATCCGTCCGCCCGATATGGCGCTGGTGGGCTTTCTCTTCGGGCTCGATTTCCTTTTCATGCCACTTTATGGCGCCGCGCTCTTCTGCGGGGCGCTGGTGGCGCTGGACCGTTTCGCCCCGGCAAAGGGCAATCTGCGCCGTCTGATGATTCGCCTCTCGCTCGCCCCCATCGCGGCGGCGTTGTGCGACGCAATCGAAAACAGCCTCAGCGTTTATATGCTGACCCACACCCCCACCAATGCGCTCGCCTCTTTCGCGATGGAAGCCACCGCGGGCAAATGGCTCGGCATCGCCATCGGCCTTGCGCTGACCGTCGCGGCGTTGATCGGCAAGTTTGTCGTCAAACCGACGGAATAAATAAATCGCCTCTCCCGCAAGGGACGGACAACGCTGTCATCAATTGTGACAGCGCTGGCCTTCCGGAAACGCAAGGCTCATTCCCCTTTTGAACGGCTCCAAATTGTTGCGCCGCGAAATTCGGCTGCTATTGTGGACAACACGTCGCGCGTCTTTCGCGCATCGCGCCATTCCCAAGGGCTCCTCATGAACATCCACGAGTATCAAGCCAAAGAAATCCTGCGCAATTTCGGGGCGCCCGTTCCCTTGGGGAAAGCCGCTTTCTCCGCTGAGGAAGCGGTCGCCAAAGCCAAGGAACTGCCCGGCCCGGTCTGGGTGGTGAAGGCTCAGATTCATGCGGGCGGTCGCGGCAAGGGCGGCGGCGTCAAAGTCGTCAAATCCATTGCTGATGTTGAGACCGAAGCGCGCCGCATGCTTGGCATGACGCTCGTCACCCATCAGACCGGCCCCCAGGGTCGCGAAGTGAAGCGCCTTTATATTGAAGACGGTTCGGCCATCGACCGCGAGCTTTATCTCTCCGCCCTGGTAGACCGCGCCACCTCGCGCATTTCCTTCATCGTCTCGACCGAAGGCGGCATGGACATCGAAGAGGTGGCCCATAACACGCCCGAGAAGATCGCGACCTTCACGGTCGATCCGGCGGCGGGCTATGCCTCGTATTTGGGTGTTGAGATCGCTGCGGCCCTGAAGCTGAAGGGCGGCGACCAGATCAAGCAATGCGTGGCGCTGGTGAAGAGCATCTATGACGCCTTCGTCGCCAAGGATATGAGCCTGCTCGAAATCAACCCGCTCGTGGTGACCAAGGATGGCAAGCTCGTCTGTCTCGATGCGAAAGTGAATTTCGACGACAACGCGCTCTATCGCCATGCCGATGTGCGCGAGCTGCGCGATCTCGGCGAGGAAGAAGCGACCGAAATCGAAGCCTCGCGTTACGATCTTTCCTACATCAAGCTCGATGGCTCCATCGGCTGCATGGTCAATGGCGCGGGCCTTGCCATGGCGACCATGGACATCATCAAGCTCTTTGGTGGTGAGCCGGCCAACTTCCTCGATGTCGGCGGCGGCGCCACCAAGGAAAAGGTCACCGCGGCCTTCAAGATCATTCTCTCCGATCCCAATGTGAAAGGCATTCTGGTCAATATTTTCGGCGGCATCATGAAATGCGACATCATCGCGGAAGGCATCGTCGCCGCCGCGCGTGAAGTGCAGCTCTCCGTGCCGCTGGTGGTGCGCTTGGAAGGCACCAATGTCGATCTTGGCAAGAAGATCCTGGCCGAATCCGGCCTGCCCATCGTGTCGGGCGACAACCTCGCCGATGGCGCCGAAAAGATCGTGAAGGCCGTGAAGGAAGCTCAATAATGTCCATTCTCGTCGATAAGAACACCAAGGTCATTTGCCAGGGCTTCACCGGCAATCAGGGCACTTTCCATTCCGAACAGGCCATTGCTTATGGCACCAAGATGGTCGGCGGCACCACACCCGGCAAAGGCGGCACCACCCATTTGGGGCTTCCCGTTTTCGATACGGTGAAGGAAGCGCGCGAAGCCACGGGCGCCGATGCCAGCGTGATCTACGTGCCGCCGCCGTTTGCGGCGGATGCGATCCTGGAAGCCATCGACGCGGAGATCCCGCTCATCGTCTGCATCACCGAAGGCATTCCGGTGCTCGACATGGTGAAGGTGAAGCGCGTGCTGACGGGCTCCAAATCCCGCCTCATTGGGCCGAACTGCCCGGGCGTGATCACACCGGATGAATGCAAGATCGGCATCATGCCGGGCCACATTCATCGCCGCGGTTCGGTCGGTATCGTTTCGCGCTCCGGCACGCTCACTTATGAAGCGGTGGCCCAGACCACGGCGGCGGGGCTTGGGCAGTCCACCTGCGTCGGCATCGGCGGCGATCCGGTGAAAGGCACCGAGCATATCGATGTGCTCGAAATGCTGCTCGCCGACCCCGAAACCGAAAGCATCATCATGATCGGTGAAATCGGTGGTTCCGCGGAAGAAGACGCGGCCGATTTCATCAAGCACAACAAGGTGAAAAAGCCGATGGTCGGCTTCATCGCCGGTGTCACCGCCCCTCCGGGCCGCCGCATGGGTCATGCCGGCGCGATCATTTCGGGCGGCAAGGGCGGTGCGGAGTCCAAGATCGAGGCGATGAAGTCCGCGGGCATCCGCGTGTCGCCCAATCCGGCCGCTCTCGGCACCACCATGCTGGAAGTGCTTAAGGGGCTCTGATTTGGCAATGCGCCCCATATCTTCTTTCGTCATGGCCGGGCTCGACCCGGCCATCCATCGTGAAGTCTGGATTGGCGCGCGCACGCTGTTGCTACGCGCCAAGGGCGGCCATGACGGAAAAAGTTAGTGAGCAGTCTTTGGACTTTCGGGCTTTTCAACCAGTTTGCGGATGAGCTTTTGCATCGGCTTTTCGAAATATGTGTAGGAAAGCCATGCAAGGCTCAACAGCACCGCATAAAAGGCGAGCATCACCCAGCCTTGCATAAAGAACGAAGGTTGCAGCCCCACAGTCACAGCGACGAGCGCACAAGCCGTCTGCAGCGGGAAATGCAGCATATAAACCCCATAGCTGATGTCGCCGAGATGGGTGGCTTTCCGATAGAAGGTCGGGAAGAGGCCCAGCACGACCTCGCTCAGCGCCAGCGCCACCACACTGATCGGGATCACGGTCAGGATGTAGGCGATATGGAAATAGCGGTCGGTGAATTCGTTGTCGTAGGCGTCATCGGGCAGGCGGTCGGTGACATAGATAATCAGATTGTGCAGCGGGCCCCATTCGATCTCCACCACCACCAGCGCCCACAAGGCGAGCGTGAACAGGCAGATCGCCGCCGAAATGGTTTTGGCCGCTTTCATCAGGCGGATTTTCTCGACCGCATAATAGGCCGCTCCGCCCAGGAAAAAGCCCATCAGGCCGCGGGCAATGAACCAGTTCCAACTGAACAGAAACACCCCGCAGAGTGCCACCAGAACCGCTACGCGCCAGCCATTGAAACCCGCGCGACACAGCAAGAAGAACAGCACATAAAGCCCCGCCTCGATGGAAACCGTCCAGGACGGGCCGTTGAAGGTTTGCTCGATGGTCGGCGGCAGCCATTGATGCAGCATCAAGGCGTGAGCAGCGAAGCGGTCCCAGCCTTCCGCCGGGAAGATGAAATCAACACCGGTCTTGGCGTGGAAGAGCGCCTGCAAGACCGTGATGGTCACCAGCATCAAGGCATGCAGCGGCCAGAGGCGCGAGAAGCGCAGCAGCGCGAAATGGCCGGGCTTGACCTTGCCCTCGCGGATGGCCTGGCCGTAAAGCCAGAAGAAGACAAAGCCGGAAAGCGCGAAGAACAGATCCACCGCCGCCCAGGCTTCCAGATAGAGCGGCTCCAGCACGCGATAAAGCGGCTGCCAATCGCGGCTCCACACCGTCTGCCAATGGCCGGAAAGCGCGAAAAAGTGCTGCCAATGCCAAATCACGATGGTCAGCGCTGCCAAGCCCCGGATCGCATCCAGGGAATAAAGCCGCTTCATTTGAAAATTCCTCGCAATCCAGGCGATTTACGGCCTGTTACCGTTGGCAACTATACACTGACGGGAAAGCATGGTCTTCGGCTTCGGATTGGGGTAAACCCACCAATTCGAATGGTTCTAAACTCTTCGGCGTACTCCCCCACATGACCAGCCAAAGCTCCCCAGAACGGATTTCCCGGGCGTCCAACGCCATCTTCGAGGAAACCGCCTTCCTATTCGGCGGCAATGCCGAATTTGTCGAATCCCTTTACGCCCAATATCTGGACGACCCAAACTCGGTCGATCCCTCCTGGGCGCGGTATTTCGCCGGGCTGGAGGGGCCAACCGGTCCGTCTTCTCCCTCTTGGGCACAGCGCGCGCAAGATTCCGGCGCGGTGGCGGCAAGCCCTGGCGGCAAGGCCTCGGCTGAGGATGTGCGCCTCGCTGCCCAGCAGTCGGTGCGGATGATCCAGTTGGTGCGCGCCTATCGCGTCCTCGGTCATTTCGCGGCGGATCTCGATCCGCTCAAGCTTTCCGAAAAGGCGCCGGTTCCGCAGCTCGATCCCAAATTCCACGGCTTCAAAGAGTCAGATCTCGATACGCCGGTTTTCATGGACGGCGTCTTGGGCCTGCAATCGGCAACGCCGCGTGAAGTCGCTTCGCGGCTCCAGCGCATCTATTGCGGCCGCATCGGCTATGAGTTCACCCATATCCATGATGCCGAACAGAAGGATTGGCTGCAGCGTCGCATCGAAGGCCCCGAGATGGAGGTGCATTTCACCCCCGCGGGCAAGCGCGCCATCTTGAACAAGCTGATCGAGGCGGAAGGCTTCGAGAAGTTCTGCGCCCTGCGCTTCCTCGGCACCAAGCGTTTCGGTCTGGACGGCGGCGAGGCGATGATGCCTGCGCTGGAACAGATCATTAAGCGCGGCGGCCAGCTCGGCGTGAAGGACATCGTCATCGGCATGGCCCATCGCGGCCGCCTCAATGTGCTCGCCAATCTTCTCGCCAAGCCCTATCGCCAGATCTTCCACGAATTCCGTGGCGGCTCGGCCAATCCTATCGGGCTCGAAGTTTCGGGCGACGTGAAGTACCACCTCGGCGCCTCCTCGGATCGCGATTTCGACGGCAATCTGGTCCATCTGTCGCTGACCCCGAACCCGTCGCATTTGGAAGCCGCGGACCCGGTGGTACTCGGCAAGGCGCGCGCCAAGCAGACCCGCAACAACGACACCCAGGTCCGTTCCAGCGTGCTGCCCATGCTGCTGCATGGCGATGCGGCCTTCGCGGGCCAGGGCATTGTCGCTGAATGCTTCGCCATGTCGGGCATCAAGGGCTATCGCACCGGTGGCACCATTCATTTCGTTATCAACAACCAGATCGGTTTCACCACCTCGCCGCAATTCTCGCGCTCGTCGAGCTATTGCACCGATATAGCCTTGATGGTGCAGGCCCCGATCTTCCACGTGAATGGCGATGATCCCGAAGCGGTAGTGCATGTCGCGCGCATCGCCACCGAGTTCCGCCAGCTCTTCCACAAGGACGTCGTGATCGACATGTACTGCTATCGCAGGTTCGGTCACAACGAGACGGACGAGCCGTCCTTCACCCAGCCGCTGATGTATCGCGCCATCAAGGATCATCCCTCGACGCTGGAACTCTACGCCCAGAAGCTGGTCTCGGAATCGACCATGGCCCAAGGTGAAGTCCAGCATATGGTGGATGACTTCAACAAACGCCTGGATGATGAGTTCGAAGCCTCCAAATCCCATGTGCCTGACCGAGCCGACTGGCTGTCGAGCTATTGGCTGGGTTTCGAGCAGGCGCCAAAATCCTATAAGCGCGGCGAGACCGGGGTCGATAAATACGCCCTGCTCGATGTCGGCAAAACGCTCTCCACGATCCCCGAAGGCTTTAACGCCCATAAGACCATCGTGCGCCAGATGCAGAACAAAGCGCGCATGTTCGAGACGGGCGAGGGCATTGATTGGGCGACCGCCGAAGCGCTCGCTTTCGGCACGCTGGTGCGCGAAGGCACGCCGGTGCGCCTCTCGGGCCAGGATTGCGGCCGTGGCACCTTCTCTCAGCGCCATTCGGTGCTGGTCGATCAGGATACGGAAAACCGTTATATCCCGCTCGCCAATATCTCCAAGGATCAGGCCGAGTTCGAGGTGATCGACTCGCTGCTTTCGGAAAATGCCGTGCTCGGTTTCGAATATGGCTATTCCACCGCCGAGCCGCGCGCGCTGGTGCTCTGGGAAGCCCAATTCGGCGACTTCGCCAATGGCGCCCAAGTGCTGATCGATCAGTTCATCGCTTCCGGTGAAATGAAATGGCTGCGCATGTCGGGCCTCGTGATGCTTCTGCCGCATGGCTATGAAGGCCAGGGGCCGGAACATTCCTCCGCTCGTCTGGAGCGCTATCTGCAACTCTCCGCGCAGGATAATTGGCAGGTCTGCAATCCGACCACGCCCGCCAACTATTTCCATGTGCTGCGCCGCCAGATCGTACGTCCTTTCAGGAAGCCCTTGATCCTGATGACGCCGAAATCCTTGCTGCGCCACAAGCGCTGCGTCTCGTTCCTCTCCGATCTCGAAACCGGCACCAGCTTCCACCGTGTCTTCCGCGATCAGGCCGAATGCGTGCCCGGCGCCACCACGGTGCAGCTCGCGCCCGACGATCAGATCAAGCGGGTGATCCTGTGCTCCGGCAAGGTCTATTTCGACCTCATGGAAGCGCGCGAGAAATATAACGAGCCGCATGTCCAGATGCTGCGGTTGGAACAGCTCTATCCTTTCCCGGAAGGTCCCTTGGGCCAGGAGCTGGAGCGCTTCCCGAACGCCGAAATCGTGTGGGTGCAGGAAGAACCGCGCAATCAGGGCGCCTGGTTCTTCGTGCGTCACCGAATCGAGTATCTTATGGAAAAGCTGGGGCGGCGCGTGCGTCCGCGGTACATCGGGCGGCCTGAATACGCCTCCACGGCGGCCGGTCTGATGAGTCAACATACAGCCGAACTGCAGTACATTATGGAAGAAGCCATGCGGTTCGATCTCAAAATCCGTATCGAGGACGAGCAATGAGCATCGAGATCAAAGTTCCGGCGATGGGTGAATCGGTCACCGAGGCAACCGTCGCACGTTGGTTCAAGAAAGAGGGCGATGCGGTCACGCGTGACGAGCCGCTGCTCGAACTGGAAACCGACAAGGTCACGGTGGAAGTGCCCGCCCCTGCCGATGGCGCCATCGAATCCATCGCGGTGAAGGCTGGCGACACGGTGCAGGTCGGCACGGTGCTCGGCGCTATTGCCGAAGGCGCCAAGGGCACGCATGCCCCCGTCACCTCGTCCAATCCCGATGCCGTCGTCGCCAAGCCGCAGGAAGGTCCCGCGCTGAAAGTGCCGGTGACCCCGCCACCCGCGCCCGCTCCGGCGCCCTTAGCTCCCACCCCGCAAGTCATGCCGGCCGCCCGCCGCGTCGCGGAAGACGCCGGCATCCCCGCTGAAAGCGTCAAGGGTTCGGGCCGCGATGGCCGCGTCACCAAGGGCGATGTTTTGGCCGAATTGGAAGCGCGCGCCCGCGAGCGCAGCTCCGCCCCCGTGACACAGGTCTCTTCTGGTCCGCGCCCCAAGGCCGATCGCGAAGAACGCGTGGCGATGACGCGCCTGCGCAAAACCATCGCCCTGCGCCTCAAGGAATCGCAGAATACTGCCGCTCAGCTCACGACCTTTAACGAGATCGATATGAGTCATGTGATGGCGCTGCGCACCGCCTACAAGGATCAGTTCGAGAAGAAGCATAAGGTGAAGCTCGGCTTCATGGGCTTCTTCGTGAAGGCCGTGGTCTCCGCGCTGAAGGAAATTCCCTCCATCAATGCCGAGATCGAAGGCGACGATATCGTCTACAAGAACTACTATGATATCGGCGTGGCGGTTTCGACCGATAAGGGCCTGGTGGTTCCGGCGCTGCGCGATGCCGATCAGCTTTCGCTCGCCGGTGTCGAAGCGGGCATCGCCGATTTCGGCAAGCGCGCCCGCGATGGCAAGCTCAAGATCGAAGAGCTGCAAGGCGGCACCTTCTCCATCACCAATGGCGGCACTTTCGGTAGCCTGATGTCGACGCCGATCCTGAACTCGCCGCAGTCCGGTATTCTCGGCATGCACAAGATCCAGCCGCGCCCGGTCGCCGATGGCAACAACATCGTCATCCGCCCGATGATGTACGTCGCCCTCAGCTACGATCACCGCATCGTCGACGGCAAGGAAGCCGTGACCTTCCTGGTCAAGGTCAAGGAAGCCATCGAAGACCCGCAGCGCCTGCTGCTCGAGGTATAATCCCTCTCGTCATGGCCGGGTTCGCTTGTCTTGGCGTAGCCGCAGGCGAAGCCAGAACCCGGCCATCTTGGGACGAGAAAGCACATGGCCGCCGAAAGGCGGCCATTTTGTTTTGGAGCTATGGCGCCCAATGCGCTAGCGCCACTTGCGTCAACGCGGCCACCAACAGCCCCCAGCCGAAGCTCAGGAAGGTGCCGATGATGATGTATTCGGTGAGCTTACGCTGCGCCGATTCCTTCACATCGCCAAAGCGCAGGATGGATTTGGCGGTGATGAGAAAGCCCACCCCTGCGGGCTGATTGATCAGCATCAGAAGCATTACCAGGGCACGTTCCAGACAGCCGATATAGGTGCCGCCATGGGAAAGGCCCTGAATCTCCTGGCCGATTTCAGTAACGAACGGCGCCGTGATCTTCTTGATGAGGATGGCGCCGGTATGAAGGCTTAAAATGGTTCCGGCGATCAGGCATAAAAGGGCTTGATAGTGCGAAAGCCAATCTTGGCGCGCCCAGAAGCCATTGGCGAAAGCATCAGGATAAAGAAAGCCAAGCCCCAAGATCACCGCCAGGTGCACGAATTGGTCGATCAGGAAACTCGCCAGCGTATCCTTTAAGACATGCACTTTCAGCGCATCCATGACGAGATGCGTACCCGCCAAAATCGCCAGAAGCGGCCAGGGCGCTGCACCCAGAACAAGAATGGCCGCCGCGATAACAATGGCGATGTGCAGAAGAAGATAGAGCGGGTTTTTCTTTCGCCGTAACAGCCATTCACCCTGCGCCGGAAAATCCGCAATCAGATGCGCCGCGACCAGCGCCAGAAGCGTGTCCGCCATCATGCGTATCCTTCCTGCCGAGGCGCTGCAATGTGCTGCCAATTCGTCCGGGCAAACAGTTCCAAGGCTTCTCGCAGTGCAGGCAGGTTGGCGCTTGAGAGAACATCCCCGACCGACTGAACGGTGATCCCGAGATTATCGGAGATTTTCTCATAAGTCGGCATGGGGAGCAGCAGCCAAAGCCGCATTACCTCGGCTTGGCGGCGGGACCATTTGCGCGAGAGGCGGCTACAAAGGTGCAAGATGGCCGGAAACCAAAGTGCGAAGGTCTCGTCGCCGTTGTCGGACAGGGCACCCGTAAGCCGGTCGGCCCCGCTCATCTCCTCAAGCGCCCGTCCCGACAGAGTGAACGCTTCCCCGGTTGAGATGGCGGAGGTTTGCTCGATGCTCTCGATACTTCCGATGCCTATCGACGTTCTGGTTTCGGCATTGGCTTCTACAAGCAGGCTTGCCTGGATAAGCAGGGCCAAGCGCAGCGCATTGGATGGGTCGCCCAGCAGAACCTGCCAGGAATCGCCCTGAAAGAATTCGGCGCCGCGCGTAATAGGGTCGTTACGCAGAACAAAGGCGCGAACAGTCTCGCGAACGGAGTCTTGGACGCTCTGCCGCACGCGCGCCATTGCAGCCGGCTTGAGTTTGGTCGAGCCAACTATATCGCCGGTAAGAACGGCGTGGACCTTGGGCGCGGCAGCTCTTTTGGGCACATAATTTCAGGCAAAAACGCCTGAAATTTATATTTCAGGCGGAAATGCCTGTCAAATGGCATGCCTCAGCAAAAAGGCCCGGTTTCCCGGGCCTTTTTCGTATCCACAGGGCAAAGGCCTCTATTTCTTCGCCGCGCACAAGCCGAGGTCGGGCTGTTTGGTGGCGGTCAGCAGCGACAGGCGATAGGGCAGTTTCAGGTAGTTCTTCTCGGGCGCATTGGGCTCCAGCGCCTGATAAAGGAATTGCAGCGGCTTGCAGAAATCGACTTCCGGCGTCTGGTCGGCGTTAGTGCGGATCAGCTCACCATGCGAGACGCCTTCCGAACTTGGCGCGCCGTCGAAGCGCACATTCAGCGCGCTGGCAAAGGCGTCGTCCAGCTTCGCCGCCAAGGGCTTCCATTCGCTATCAAGCTTATCCAGCGTCCAGGAGCGGAAATAGCGCCCTTTCGGCCCCATCGCTTCCACTGCGGCAAGGTATTTTTCCGTGCCTTTGATCTTATAGATCATCGCCGCTTCAAAAAGGTCCGCCTTGTTGGGCTCGGCGGCGGCGATCACCGTCTCCTTGTCATAGCCATTGGGAAAATCGGCGAGCGTCGTTTTGGAGCGGAAGATGTGGCCGTTATCATCGGCGCCGAAAAGATAGCAATTCTTCTCGTCGCAGATGTTCCAGAAATCCAGCCAATAGCCTTTACCAATGGCGTCCTTCACCGTGTCGGGCATTTTGGAGAAGAAGGTTTTTGGCGCGCTCCACGACATCGGGTCATCGATATTGCTGGTGGTGGAATACATCGCACCATTGCCTTGATAGACGAGATACCAAAGCTTCTGCGGCGCGAAATAGAAAACCTGCGGCGCGCAATGATAGCCCGGGCCAATCTTGCTGGTGTTGAGATAGGTGATCGGCGCGTCGTTCGCCTTCGCCCAATCGGTGAAGCTCAAATAGGCCATCTCCCAGCCGCCTTTCTCCGAGGGCGTGGTGGCGAAGACATGGAATTTGCCGTTCGCGAAAACCACCGTGGGGTCCTTCAGCGCCAGCGAGGCATGGGCTGCGTCCGGCTTGGGCAGGATCAGCGGCGCGGTGGATTTCCATTGGAACTGGCCATCCTCCGCGGCGAAGGCGGGCAGGGCGGTAAGGGCGAGAAAGGCGCAACAGGCCAGGCGCGAACGGAGCATGTTTGGTCTCGTGTTGAAGGGGCTACTGGCTAAGACACCGAACCCCGCCTAATCCCGCCATTTTAGACACAGCGGCGGCGGCAAAGGATGGCGTGAGACAATCGGTCCCTTCGCGCGCGCTGATCCCGGTTTACATTGGCTGTGCACGTTTTGCGCGAGGTGTGTCATGGCGCGAGGGGCCGCTTCCATTCTCCGGTCGGCCTTGGGCTCGTCGGTCTATGCCGGGCTCGTCTTTGTGGGCGCGGGCAATGTCTCTTGGACCCGTGGCTGGATATATGCCGGGCTTTTTGTCGGCACCGCGGTCCTCGGCAGCCTGATCGTGCGTGCGAAGAACCCCGCTTTGTTGGAAGCGCGCCGCAAAACCCTTCGCAAAGACACCAAAGCTTTCGACAAGCTCTTCTACGCGCTCTTTCTGCCGCTGGTGTCGGCGCTGCCGCTGGTCGCAGGTGCAGATGCCGGGCGCGGCCACAGCATGCTGTCCTTTGTGGCGGTATATCCGGGCGTCGTGCTGCTTCTTCTCGGCGCGGCGCTCACCACCGCGGCGCTTATGGTCAACGCCCATGCCGAAGCCTCGGTGCGCATTGGGGAGGAGCAACGGGTCATTACCACTGGGCCTTACCGCTATCTGCGGCACCCTATGTATACCGGAACCCTTCTGGGCTTCCCGGCGGCGGCGCTGATCACCGGCTCGGCTTGGGCGTTTGTTCCTGCAGGGCTGATGAGCCTGCTCTTTGTCTGGCGCACCGCGCGTGAGGACGCGGCCTTGCATCAGGAGCTTCAAGGCTACGCCGAATACGCCAGCGAAACGCCGTACCGGCTGGTCCCAGGGATTTGGTAGGTCTGGCGGCGCAATTACGCGACGCGCGCGTCCAGCATCTCAAGCTTGGCAAGCTCGACATGGGCACGAAGCTCGATTTCGTCCAGCACGCTTTGCAGGCGCGGATCGGCGAACTGCTCATGGCGGCGCGAGACGACATTGGCGAGCTTATTCAGCGTGGCGCGCGGAATACCGCCCGCCAGCAAGCCGTCGCGCACTTCATCCAGCATATCGAGGATCTGCTCGCCATGCTTCAGGCCGCGCGAACGGCCTTCCGTGGAATCTTCGACCTGTTGCAGCGCCAGGATGGAATCGAGCGCCGCGATAGGGCCAGGACCGGCCACCATGGAGGCATGCACTTCCTCCTGCGGCGCCGTGGAAGACAAGGAAAAGCTACCGCCCGCCTGCGAAGGCCCTTTGGAGGTCTTGCGGGTGGCGTTGGTGCGGTCGATCTTGCCGGAGCCGTTGATTTCCATGCGTCTCGCCCAGTTAGCCACAGGAGCATTGCAGCAAGTGGTTAAGACTTGGTTGCGATTCGCAACCATAGCCTAAAGCCCTTAGATGCAGTTGTCCTAGGCCCGGTGATAGGGGTGGCCGGCTAGGATGGTGAGGGCGCGATAGACCTGCTCGGAAAGCATCGCGCGCACCATCAGATGCGGCCAGGTTTGTGGCCCGAAAGCGAGGCTGCGCCCCGCCCGGATGCCGTTGAGGGTGCCAAGTCCATCCGGCCCGCCGATGATGAAGCAGAGATCCTTGGTGCCCGCATCGCGCAAGGCTCCCAGCATCTCGGCGAAATCCTCAGAGGTCATGCCCTTGCCCTTGGCATCGAGCAGGATGACATGGGCGCCCTGCGGCACGCGTCCGCAGAGCTTTTCCGCCTCTTCGGCCATGCGCTTTTGCACCTCGCGGTGCTTGGAGACCGAGACTTCTTCCACCGTCACGGCGGGAAAGCCCATATTTCGACCCATCATCGCCGCGCGATGGATGAAGTCCTCGGTCAGCGTGCCTTCCGCCGTTCCGCGTGAAAACCCAACAGCCAGAATGGTCAGTCGCATAGCCTTGTCGCCTTAGCTGGCGGCCCGGCCGCGCTTGGGCTCTTCCACGCTCCACATGCCTTCGAGGTCGTAATAGTCACGCACTTCCGGGCGGAAGATATGGACGATCACGTCACCGGCATCGACCAGCACCCAATCGCCTTGCTGTGCGCCCGAAAGCGGGCGGGTGCCGTAACCAGCTTCCTTCAGACGGCGCGCGAGATGCTCGGCAATCGCGGCGACATGGCGCGAAGAGCGGCCCGAGGCCACCACGATCGCGTCACAGAGCGAGGAACGGCCATCCAGCGGGATCACGGAAATCTCTTCGGCCTTATCGTCTTCCAGCGAGGTGACGATGCGGTTGATGAGAGGGTCATCATAGGTTGGCGCGGGCAGAGCGGCTTCCACGACCGGTTCGGGCTCTGTGGCTTCAACAACCGGCTCGGGTGCAACGGCTACTGGCTCATCCGCATCCACTACCGGCGCGGGCGCCTGTTCGATCTCAGGCGCGGCCACCTCGATCGCCGGGGCTGGAGTATTCTCGGCTGCCTTCTTTTTTGCGACGGGCTTTTTCGCGACGGGTTTCTTCGGAGCAGGCGCCTTAGCGACGGGTTTCTTCGCAGCGGGCGCCTTCACGGCGGACTTCTTTGGAGCTGCCGTCTTAGCGACCGGCTTCTTCGCAGCAGGTGCCTTCGCGATGGGCTTCTTTGGAGCTGTCGCCTTTGCGACGGGCTTCTTCGGAGCAGGCGTCCTGGCGGCTGACTTCTTCGGAGCTGTCGCCTTTGCGACGGACTTCTTGGCAGCAGGTGCCTTCGCGACGGGCTTCTTCGGAGCAGGCGTCTTGGCGACGGACTTCTTCGGAGCTGCCACCTTCGCGACAGGCTTCTTCACGCCAGCCTTTTTCGCCGTGGGCTTCTTGACGATCTTTTTCGGGGCCACTTTCTTGGCGGGCGCCTTTTCCGCGACCGCTTTCTTGGTGGTCTTCTTCACTGCCTTTTTTGCCTCGGGCTTCTTCGCTTTGGGCTTTTGGGCTGCCGATTTTTTCGCGGCGGGCTTTTTGGCAGTTGCCTTCTTGGTAACCAGGATCGTTCTCCGTGAGGATAGATGTGACTGCTAATCTACCACGCCAGCCTTAGCCTCGCTACTGCGGGCTCGGATGGCGGTGGCGCTGAGTTCATTTCGCCGCCCATCCAGGACGGTGAAGCGATAGCCCATGGCCTGGATGGCCTTGGCCTTGAGCGCGGCCAGAACATAGCCGGGGCGTTGCACCACGATAGCGGGCAGGTGGTCGAGAATATCCTGCCAATGCTGCCAGCGGTGGAACTGTTCCAGATTGTCGCTGCCCATCAGCCAGAAGAAATCTACATCCGGGAAGCGCGATTTTAGGACCCGCACCGTGTCATTGGTGTAGCGGCTTTCGATGGTCTGCTCGAGGTCGCTGATGATGAGGCGGCGGTCACCCTTGGCAATGGCGCGCGCGCTCGCAAGCCGGGCCTGAAGCGGCGCCATGCCCTTGGTGGGCTTCAAAGGGTTCTGCGGCGAGACCAGGAACCAGACGTAATCGAGTTTCATCCGCTTGATCGCGGTTTCCGCGACATAGCGATGCCCCGCATGCGCCGGATTGAACGACCCGCCCAGCAAACCAATGCGCAATCCCTTGGCGATGGGGCCAGGGGGACGAAGGAAAGTCATGGCAATTCCCCATCACCCCCCCCTTGCGGGGGCGAGTGGCGCCAGCGTGCGAGCGGAGAGCGAAGCGATCCGGGTGGGGGGAAGCGCTCGGTGAGAACTCCCCACCCGAAATTTGCGGAAGCAAATTTCGACCTCCCCACAAGGGGGAGGTAAAATTGAAGAGCTTTACCCACGAATCTGCCCCGTGCCGCGCAGCATGTATTTGAACGTCGTGAGCTGTTCGACGCCGACGGGGCCGCGGGCGTGCATTTTGCCGGTGCCGATACCGATCTCCGCTCCCATGCCGAACTCGCCGCCATCGGCAAATTGGGTGGAGGCATTCCAGATCACGATGGCGGAATCGATCCCGTTGAGGAAGCGCGCCGCGACGTTGGCGTCTTCCGTGATGATTGCATCGGTGTGATGCGAACCGTAATGCTCGATATGGGCAATGGCGGCTTCCACCCCATCCACGACTTTCACGGAGATAATCGCATCAAGATATTCTGTGCGCCAATCTTCTTCCGTAGCGGGCTTAGCGGCGGGATAGAGCGCGCGAATGGAATCATCGCCACGAATCTCGCAAGCCTTGGCGGTAAGATCGTTCAGCACGGCGAGTGTCAGTTCCGGCGCGACGCCGCGGTCAATCAGAAGGGTCTCGGTCGAGCCGCAGACGCCGGTACGCCGCATCTTCGCATTCACCACAATGGCGCGGGCTTTTTCCGCATCCGCGCTGGGGTGAATATAGGTGTGGCAAATGCCTTCCAGATGCGCCAGCACCGGCACACGCGCTTCATCTTGCACCCGTGCCACAAGGGATTTGCCGCCGCGCGGGATGATAAGATCCACGGCGCCTGAAAGCCCTTTGAGCAACAGCCCCACGGCAGCACGGTCGGTGGTCGGCACCAGCTGCACAATCTCTTTCGGCAACCCCGCCGCAGCGAGCCCGTCTTGGATCGCCGCCAAAATGCTGTGCGAGGATTTCACCGATTCAGACCCGCCGCGCAGGATCACCGCATTGCCGCTCTTCAGGCAGAGCGCGGCGGCATCCGCCGTCACATTCGGGCGGCTCTCATAAATGATCCCGATCACGCCGATAGGGGTGGCGACGCGCGCAATGTCGAGGCCATTGGGGCGGCTCCAGCGCGCCAACTCGCGCCCGACCGGATCGGGCAGGGCGGCGATCTCTTCGATGCCCTTCGCCATGGCTTCCACGCGCTTTTCATCCAGCATCAGCCGGTCGAGCATGGAGCCGGAAAGCCCGTTATCCTTCGCCCGCGCCATATCTTCGCCATTGGCGGCGAGGATCGCAGCTTTGCTCGCACGGATCGCGGCGGCGGCGGCCAGAAGCGCTTTTTTCTTGGTCTCGGTGGAAGCTTCGCGGATCGCGCGCGCGGCCGATTTCGCGGCCTCCCCCAACGCGTTCATCTCGGTGACCAGGGTGTCAGCCATGTTCCACCATCAGGATCAGGTCGTCACGATGGATCATCTCATCGCGGCCGCTATAGCCCAGAATGTCTTCAATCTCCGCGCTTTTCTTGCCCGCGATGCGTTCGGCATCGCCCGCACCATAGGCCGTCAGGCCCCGTGCGATTTCTTCGCCCTTCTGGTCTTTCACGATCACTGCGTCGCCGCGCTCAAAACGGCCATCAATTTGGCGGATGCCGATGGGAAGCAGGCTCGAGCCCTTCTTCAACGCCCGAACCGCACCATCATCCACGATCAAGACGCCTTGGGGGTGCAGCACGCCGCCGATCCAGCGCTTGCGCGCCGCCGCCGGGCTTTCGGAAGCAAAGAAACGCGTGCTGCGCGCGCCGTTACGAATAGCAGCAATGGGATGAGAGGGTTTGCCCTTGGCGATCACGACATCTGAGCCCGCCGCAATCGCGATTTTCGCTGCGATGATTTTGGAGGTCATGCCGCCGCGCCCGAAGCCGGAAATCGATCCGCCCGCCATCGCCTCGATCTCAGGCGTGATATGGGGCACTTCGGAGATATGCTCCGCGTTCGGATCAAGTCCCGGATTGGCGGTATAAAGCCCATCCACGTCCGACAGCAGCACCAGGCAATCGGCTTCCATCATGGAGGCGACGCGGGCGGCAAGCTGGTCGTTATCGCCGAACTGAATTTCGCTAGTCGCCACCGTGTCGTTCTCGTTGATCACGGGCACCGCGCCCAATTCGAGCAAGGTTTTCAGCGTCGCGCGGGCATTCAAATAGCGCCTGCGATCCTCGGTATCATCGAGGATGAGCAGCACCTGCGCCGCGATGATATCTTCGGTGCGCAACACATCCGCCCAGGCGCCCGCAAGGCGTACTTGTCCCGCCGCTGCTGCCGCCTGGCTTTCTTCGAGCCGCAACGGTCCGGGCTTCAGCTTCAAGGCCCGCCGCCCCAGCGCGATGGCGCCGGAGGAAACCAGCACCACGCCTTTGCCTTCGCGCTTCAAGGCGGCGATGTCTGCCGCCAGCGAGTTCAGCCATTCGCGCCGCAGAGTCCCCGTCTCGCCATCGACCAACAGCGAAGAACCAACCTTGATGACGATGAGGCGGGCGGAGGACAGGATATCGGTCATAGCACGAGCTCTTACCCTCCCCTTGAGGGAGGGTCGAAATTTGCGGAAGCAAATTTCGGAGAGGGGTATGTCGTGACGAGGAAGTCTGTCTGATTTCTCAGAATAAGGCTGCGCATGTTCAGGCGCTTTGCGTCGTTATCGGCGACACGACATACCCCTCCCCGATCCGCCGTCGCGCGCTGCGCTCGGGCGTATCGACCCTCCCTCAAGGGGAGGGTGAAGGAATGTGCCGCATCAGCACTCACGGCGCCCATTCCGTTTTGGGTTCGTTGATCGCTTTGTCCGCGGCGCGTTTGTTGCGCACGATTTCGGCGATGGCGCGCAGGATTTCGGTCACCCCTTCGCCGGTCACGCCCGAGATCACGAAAACGTCGTGGCCGCAGGCTTTTTTTAGCGCCGCCTTCTTCTTGGAAAGCGCCTCTGGCGGAATCGCGTCGACCTTGTTCAGCGCCACGATCTCGGGCTTGTCCATCAGGCCGTTACCGTAGGCATCAAGCTCGCCACGGATGGTTTTGTACGCCTTGGTGATTTCGCTTTCGGTGCCGTCGATCAAATGCAGGATCACGTTGCAGCGCTCGGCATGGCCTAAGAAGCGATCGCCGAGGCCGACGCCTTCATGCGCGCCTTCGATCAGCCCCGGTAAATCGGCGAGCACAAAATCGGTGCCATCGATACGCACCATGCCAAGCTGCGGATTGAGCGTCGTGAAAGGATAATCGGCGATCTTGGGCTTGGCTTCCGAAACGCGCGAGAGAAACGTCGATTTACCGGCATTGGGCAAGCCAATCAGCCCGGCATCAGCAACGAGCTTCAGGCGCAGGATGATCGTCTTTTCTTCGCCCGGCTGGCCGGGATTGGCGAATTTCGGGCATTGGTTGGTGGCGCTTTTGAAATGCGCATTGCCAAAGCCGCCATTGCCGCCGCGCAGCAATTGCACCCGCTGGCCGACTTCGGAAAGATCGGCGATCAGGGTCTCGTTGTCTTCTTCATAGATTTGCGTGCCGACTGGCACTTTTAGCACGGCATCATCGCCGCCCGCGCCGGTCATCACCTTGCCCATGCCGCCTTCGCCATTCTTGGCGCGGACATGCTGTTGATAGCGGTAGTCGATCAGCGTGTTGAGATTGTCGACCGCTTCGGCCCAGACATCGCCGCCGCGTCCGCCATCGCCGCCCCAAGGTCCACCGTATTCGATGAATTTCTCGCGGCGAAAGGCGATGCAGCCGTTCCCGCCTGCACCGGATTGAATATAGACCTTGGCCTGGTCGAGGAACTTCATCGGAACTCCAAACTCGTCATGGCTGGCCCCCCTTCTCACCAGGAGGGCCGCCGAGTGTTATGACGCAATCGCCGTGGGGACGAAACCGCTGATCTCATCGGGGTGAGGGGCCTGACGAGGGGCCGTAAACAGCGCCTTTTTTCGCTCGAAATGGGCCGCCGTCAACCGCGTGCGGTTGCAAAGCACGGCTTCAGCGCGGGCGCGGGAGAATTGTTTCTCCACATGGCTCGCCTGAAAGCCGAGTTTTCCGAGCACCCGGCCGGAGGCGAGGTTGTCGTGATACCAGCCCGCCCAGACCTCATCCGCCTTCAAAACATCAAAGGCGAAATGCAGGAGCCGGGCCGCAGCTTCGGTCGCAAAGCCCTGTTTCCAATAGGGTTTGGCGATCCAATAGCCGAGCTGAAAGCGCCCATCTTTGAGGTTAAGGCCGCAACAGCCGATGGTTTCGCCACCCTCTTTCTTGCGGATGGCGAAGACGTAGGCCTCTCCCCGGGCGCGAGCTTCGGTCACCATGGAAAGGAATGCCTTGGCGTCGCTCTCGTCATAGGGGTGGGGCGCGGTGGCCAAGTTCTTGGCGACGGTGAAGTCGCCAAGTCCCAGCGCAAACGCAGCCAGATCGCTCTCCTCAGGTGCGCTCAACAGGAGGCGCTGTGTGTCCAATCTGGTCATTTTACGCCCCCTGACAGCAGGTTAGAGCGGCATCCCATCGAAGTCCGCTCCGTTGCGGGACCCAGTGGGATTGTTGAGGAGACACTCGGCGCGGCTTTCGACCGAAATTCTCCCGGTACAGCTCCATCCTGTGGCTCAGGGCCTTCAGGCCCCTGGCCGGGGTGGTCGACGCCTCAGCGCGGAGAGGCGTAAAGCCGAGCTTGCCCAAGACGCGTCCCGAAGCAGGGGCATCATCGAACCAGCGCGCGGCAATGCGCTCGGCCTTCAAGGTCTTGAAGGCGAATCCGGCAAGCTTCTTGGCGGCTTCACTGGCAAAGCCCTGGCCCCAGAAGGGGCGGGCGATCCAGAAGGAAATCTCATATGCACCCTCATGGAGGGTCAACGAGCAGAAACCTAGAAGACGCCCGGATTCCTTTCGGACAATGGCAAAGCTATACGCCTCGCCCCTGGCTTGGTCCTCAATAGCCTTCTTTACGAGGTGCTCGGCATCGCGCGTCGTAATCGGGAAGGGGGAGGAGTCCATGTTCTTGGCGATCTCGTAATCGCCAAGCCAGCGCGCGATGGCCGGGGCATCCCCAAAAACAGGGGGCCTTAACAATAACCGCTCGGTCTCTAATCTAGGCATTTTGGTTCCCTTTCAGGCGTTGATGGCAAGGGAACAAAAAAGGGAGATGGCGGACCATCTCCCTTGCCTTGTGGGCCGCCATCTTAGTGGCAGCCTATGTCTTCAGCTGCCTATTCCGCTGCCTGCTTCGTAGCCGTAATCGCCGGAAGGACCGAAACGAAGGTGCGGCGCTTGAAGCCCTTATGGAAGGATACGTGACCATCGGTAAGCGCAAAGAGGGTGTGGTCTTTGCCCATGCCGACGTTCTTACCCGGGTGGAATTGGGTGCCGCGCTGACGGATGATCACATTGCCGGCGTCGATCGCCTGGCCGCCGAAAATCTTCACGCCGAGGCGCTGGCCGGCAGAGTCGCGACCGTTGCGGGAGGAACCGCCTGCTTTCTTATGTGCCATAGTCCGCTCCCTTAGGCCGAGATTGCCGTGATCTTGATCTGGGTGAAGCTTTGGCGATGGCCGCGCTTCCGATGCGTGTTCTTGCGGCGCTTCTTCTTGAAGGCCACGACCTTTTCACCCTTGCCCTGGGCAAGGATTTCGGCGGTCACGGACGCGCCTTCAACCAGCGGGGCGCCGGTCTTGGGGGACTCGCCGCCAAGCACCAGGACTTCACCGATTTTCAGTTCGGCGCCGACGTCGCCGGCGACCTTTTCGATGTTCAGGACGTCGTCCTGAGCCACCTTGTATTGTTTGCCGCCCGTGCGGATTACCGCGAACATGAGCCAAGTCCCTGAATAGAATGGTTTTACCGAGGAACGCGGGCTCCTCAGCGAGCGGCGCAATATACTGGTCAAAGTTTCGGGGTCAAGCGATTGGTTCGACTTTCAACAGATTCACCCCGGAATCTTCCGCCGCAGTCGCTTTTAGGCAGATTTTCCGCCTTCGCGTCCATTTGTAAACCGGCGCGGTGGAGGAGATTCAACTTATAAGGTAGGTGTGGCAGCGAAAACGGGGGCTTTCATGGGTAAGTGGATCGTCGCGGCGCTGGTTTTCCTGGTTTTCGTGGCCCCAGTCCCGATTCTCTTACTCGTGCCGCAGGCAGACCTTTCGGGTTTGGCCACGGGCCTTTTCGCGCCCAAGGAAGAGTCCGGGTTTGCGCGTGCCGCCTTTGAAAACCTGCGCCAGCGCAAATTTGCCCCTGTCGCGGCGGCTTTCGATCCTGCGGTAACGGCGGCGAAAGTGCCCGGCGCGCTGGAACGGGTGGCCCAGCTCTTCCCGCAAGAAGAGCCCAAGCGGCTCAATCTTGTCAGTTCGACCTGGGAGGCGCGTTCGAATGACGGGATCAAGACCTATGTCTTCCTCTATGAATATACCTTCCGCGAAAAGTCCTTGCTGGCGCAGATCAAGCTCTATCGCAAAGACGGAAAGCTGTCGGTCTACGGGCTCTATGTGCAGCCTGAGGCCGTTCCGCTGTCACAGCGCAATGCCCTGACCCTCGCGGGCAAAAGCCCAGCGCATTTCATTTTCACGGGCGTGGCGCTTGCGCTGTACCTCTTCTGGCTCATCAGCGTGTATGCCTGCCTCTTCACCCCTATCGCCAAGCGCAAATGGCTGTGGGTGATCTTTGTCCTTATCTCTTTTGGTTCGATCAGCATGAACTGGACGACGGGCGCGCTGAGCTGGACGGTGTTCAGCATGGGCGTTTCCGCGATGCGGTTTTTCACCAGCGGCTTTATGCCTTGGATGGTGCAGATTTCGCTGCCCCTGGGTGCGATCCTGTTTTGGCTGAAAAGAAGTGATCTGGTCGCGCGCCACGAGCCCGATATGCGCCACGACGCTGTTGCGCCCGCGCCATAGGGCGGAGAAATCACCGTTCCAGCCCTTCGCCGATGGCTTCTTCGTCAGGCTGCGCGTTTACCCCTGGACGTAGAGGGGCTGTGCCATGACATTTCGCAAATCCATCGTGCTCGCATACATTACACTGGCTTGGGTTCCCGCAGCGGCGGAGGAGCCCTCCGGCGCGCTCTCGATCATCTGGGAAAACGACATTTTCTATAACTCGGACCGCGATTACACCAACGGCGCCGAAATCACCTATGTCACGCCGCCCAGCGGCAATAACGCGACCATTGTCGCTCTGGCGCGGGCGCTGCCTTTCTTTGCCGATAAGGGCGATGTGCGTACCAGCTATTCCTTGGGGCAAGATATCTTCACCCCCGAACACACCACCCTCGCCGTGCCGCTTGCAACAGAGCGGCCTTATGCCGGCTACACCTATATCAGCCTCGGGCTGATGCAGGCCAATCAGGACCGGCTTGATCAATTGGAATTGCAGCTCGGTGTGGTGGGGCCGATGGCGCTCGCCAAGGAAACCCAATTCTGGGTCCATTCCATCATCGATGACGACAAGCCCAAGGGCTGGCATTATCAGCTCCATAACGAGCCTGCCGTGACACTCACATATGAGCGCAGCCTGAAGATCATTCCGCCCCAAAGCATCTTGGGTGTGGTGCTCGATATAGAACCGCATCTTGGCGGCGCGGTGGGCACGGTCTATGATTACGCCAATGCGGGCGCGATGGTGCGGCTCGGCTTCAATCTGCCCGATGATTTCGGTCCCTTGCGCATGCAGCCCTCTTTGCCAGGGTCATCCTACTTCGAACCGCAGGCGGGCTTCTCGGCTTACGCCTTCGCGGGCGTGGATGGGCGCATCATGGCGCGCAACATCTTCCTAGATGGCAATACCTGGCGCGACAGCCCTTCGGTCGACAAGGATCTCTTCGTCGGCGATCTCACCCTTGGCGCGGCGGTGACGTTCTCGTCGCTACGCATCGCCTTCACCCATGTCTTCCGCACCCGCGAATACAAAACCCAAAAGTCGTCGGATCAGTTCGGTGCGGTGAGTTTGAGCGTGCGGATTTAAAGGCGGGGGGCTTTAACCCCCCGTTGCCGATATGGACGCCGCACCAGTGTCTTCGGCCTTCAGGTGGATGCGATAGGTCCCAGCCTTCTTGGCATGGATATGCAGGGTGTCGCCATCCGAGGTGAGCGCCAGCTCCTTATCCGTGATGGTATCCGTGCCGCCGATGATGGCTCCGAGATTTATCTCGCCGTCGCTGGAGGCAAGATTGAACTCATTGTCGCCTTCCTTCAACGCGACATCGGCTTGCCACAGACCTTTGCCAACCGGCTTCAACTCGTCCTTGCTCGCCCAATCATTCATCGAGCCGCGCACAAAAAGCGGCTTGGAGGCAAGGGCCTGCATCAAGGGGCGGCTTTTGAAATTCGCCCAGCCATAATACTTAGAGGTTGCGCGCAAGATATCCGACGCCATGGTCAGCCCGCGTTCGCCATTGCTCATGATCACAATCCCGTCGCCGGATTTAGGATCAATCAGCATCCAGCAGAGAAAACCCCAATTGCCGCCCATATGACCAAAGAGCTTGTCCTTGGTTTCGCCGAAGAAGGCGAAGCCGAGGCCCCAATCGCCGGGTCCATTGACCAGCATCTCCTTGACCGTTTCGGGCTTGAGACGATGACCTTGTTCTCCCGCCGCCGCAGCGCGGACATCGATCAGGAAGCGCGCCATATCGCTCGGCGTTGTCCAAAGCCCTGCCGCGGCGAATTCGGGATAGGTGTTATATTTATCGACGAAGGGGCGGCCCAGATGGTGACCCGCCGCGATATTGACCTTCTCCGCCGCGCCTGGTGGCTGGGCATAGCTCGAATGCGTCATGCCGAGCGGCTTTAAAAGATCTTCTTCGGCCAGCACGGCATAGGGTTTATGCGTCGTATCTTCCAAAGCCGCTTGCACGATCATGTAGCCGCCGCCGGAGTAATTGAAGGCTTCGCCGGGCTTGGCCTCAAGGCGCACGGCGGGCGTGTTGGCGGGCGAGGTGCCATCCAGGATTTGCAGCAGCGTCGGAACAGGCGTACCCGGCTGATAGCCCGTGAACCCGGGTGTGCCGAGACCAGCGGTGTGGCGCAAGATTTGGCGCAGCGTGACAAAGCCTGGTGCGAAACGCGCATCTTCAGGCAGATGCCAGCGTGTCAGGGCGCGATTGATATTCTCATCCAGCTTGATGTGGCCTTGTTCGACCTGCCGCATCGCCAAAACAGCGGCGATGGTTTTGCTCATCGAGGCAGCTTGGAAGCGCGTCTCGGGCGTTACCGGCGCACAGCTTGAAATATCGCGATAGCCCCAGCCTTTGGACCAAGCGAGCTTGCCGCCGCGGATCACCGCCACGCTCACGCCCGCGAGCTTCATCTGCTGCAAGCGTTCGTCGATGCTTTGGGCTTTGGTTGCGCTACCGGTCAGTGCGGGCATGATATGGCTTGCGATAGCGCGGCTATCTGCATTGGCGCCGCCGCCTGCATTGTCGGAAAGCGGCGCACATTCGGTGCGCGGCGCAAGTGCCGGAAGCCCCGGCGGTAAAGAGTCATCGGCAAGGCTGGGGCCTGCGATGCTCAGCAAGGCGAACGCAAATATACTGATCCGTGTACGCAATATGACCTCCCCAAATGCTGCTTATCTGCCGGGTTGGCCCGGCAATGTGTTTTGCAGATGAGGCCGTCTGATTATGTCGCAACCAAGGCTATGGCTGACGCAGTTGGTATCTTATTGAAAAAATTCCATGTGCCCTCAACCACCGTGGTGCGGCATGCCTCGCCCCGAACGCGCTGGTTTGTGCCGTTCGTCTCACGCGGCCCGTTCAGCCCGGTTAAGTCGGCGGCACGTACCGTGTCGCAGGGCGGGCGCTAAGTCATTGTGACTTGAAACCCGGGCAGCGGCTTCCCACCTTTAAGGGTGCTCTTTGACCGCGTTGGAAAATGCATATCGCTTGCGCTGACGCGCGCGAGGCGCTCTGGCGGCGCCCTTCTTTCAGCCCGTTTCTGAATTCGGCTCAGCGGGTTAGCGGAAAAATCGGGGATTTGAATTCGTGTTTTTGAGAGAGGGGGTACTCCCCCCTCCCATTTCCCTCAGCACAATTATATTGCTAAAACTTACCTGTCTCCGACGCCGCCGCTCAGCGACAGGCCGTTCAGCTCGATTTCGCGGGCGCTTGCCGCGCGGGTTTGGGTTTTGCTTGGCACGCAGACTTTGGTGCGGAAGCTGAAGAAGAGATCGCCCGAGCCCCAGCGCCTGAGATTGCTGCGTTCGGTGCAATCCTTCACCGCCACTTTCGGGGTGCATTTCAGCATGCCGTCCTTGAAGTGGCTTAAGGCTTCATTGGCGCCGCATTCCAAAACCTGGCCGCTCGCATAGGTGCCGGCTAAGCCCTGGTCGGTCTGCAGGACATCGCCCAGCGTGACTTTCAGATGGGCGCCGGGAATGCAGCGCAAGACTTCGCCTTCCAGCCCGCTATCGACCCAGGTCTCGCCCACCATATGGGAGGCGGGAAATTCGCGTCCATCAAAGCCGACGCAGACCGCATGCACCGATTTGACCAGGGTGGCTTCCTGCATCTCGCACTGGCTGCTCGCCTGGGGCACTGCATTGATCACGCCGATCTCGCCGCCACCGCGATTGACGGTGACGTATTCGCTGTAGCCGCCGCCGCCATAGATCACGATGTTATTGCTGACCGAGGCGCTGGCGCTCGCCGCTGCGCTGGCATAGGCGGCTGCCCAAGCCGCGGCGTCCGCGCCGCCGCCCTTGTTGATGACGATGGATTTGTTGATCTCGATATTCTTATTGATGGTGATGTTCTTGGAGGCGTCGATGGTTTTGTTGATCGTTACCGGCTTATAGATATTGACGTCCTTGTTGATCGTGACCGGCTTATTGATCGTGATCGGCTTGTTGATGGTGATGCCGCCGCCGATGGGATTGCCGCCATGCGCAGGCGGCGGGGTATCGCAGGCCTCAGCCGCCGGAATAAGCGTCAAGGCAGAGGAAACCACCAGCGCGGTTGCCAACTTTAAAGCCTTCGGCGACATGCTATAGCTCCATTCCCTCCACGCGCCTTTGCGTGGAATATCGCCGCTACCGCTTCACGAATTATGCCAACGCAACTGCCAGCCTTGCCTTGCGAAAGCCGTCTTTGATGGGTCAAATCGGGACAGTATCTGCGCGCGCAGGGCGGGCAGGGGGAGCTTCATGATCCCGATATCGGACGATAATCCCACGCGGATCACGCCCCTGGTCACTTGGGCGCTGATTTTGGCCTGCGTCGGGGTCTATCTCTGGCAGCTGCAGCTGCAAGGCGATGCTTTCGGGGATTCGCTGGTTCAGTACGGCTTCATCCCGTCCCATTTGATGTCGCCCCAATTCGAGGCGAGCCCTTCGGCCATGGCGACCATCTTCACCGCCATGTTCCTGCATGGGGGCTTTCTGCATCTGGCCGGCAACATGCTCTACCTCTGGATCTTCGGGAATAATATCGAAGAGGCGATGGGGCATGTGCGCTTCCTGCTCTTCTACCTTTTGGCGGGATTGGCGGCGGCGCTGACCATGGCCTTTATGGATCCCTTGTCGATCCGTCCCATGGTGGGGGCGTCGGGGGCTATTTCGGGGGTTTTAGGCGCCTATATGCTGCTTTACCCGCGCGCCAAGGTAACGGTGCTCGTCCCGCTTCTGATCATCCTTTACCCCTTCCGGGTGAATGCGATGTGGGTGGTGGGTGTGTGGTTCGCCATGCAGCTTCTGGCGCTGACCGGGCCCGATACCTCAGGCATCGCCTGGTGGGCGCATTTGGGCGGGTTCGGGGCCGGTATCGCGCTCACCCCCTTCCTGAAATCCTCCGGCGTGCCGTTTTTTGGGCCCCGCACGCCCCGCGGCCCCTGGAGCCGGTAAGCATCTTACAAACTGGCACGGCTTTCGCTCTGTGCCCCTTCAAGCGGCGAGGTGGTGTTCCGAACTGGGAACAGCCCGTCTGCAAGAAGGCAGCGTCAGATGAAGCACAAGAACAGCCATTTGCTGGTGGGATATTGGTCCAGGCTCCGCGCCGGGCAGGACGTGCCCGATCAGGCCGATATCGATCCACGCGCGATCAAGCGCCTGCTGCCCTATGTTTTCATCCTGGAAGCTACCAATCCCCTGCGTCCGGTTTATCGTCTGGCGGGCACCGCGCTCTGCGAGCGTTTCGGTTTCGAGTTGAAAGGCACCGGCTTTCTCGGCCAGTGGGAGGCGCAATCCTCGCTCGCCCTGAGCTCGCTTCTGCAGCAGGCGCTCACCTTGAAGCAGCCGGTTTGCCTCTCCTCCATCGCCGCGACCGCTGATTGCGGCATGGTCGAACTCGAAACGGTGCTCCTGCCTGTAAAATTCAGTGACACCACGCCGACCCGCTTTGTCGGCATGGTCAATATCCTCTCCGATATCACGCAGCTTTTCGGCCGCCCCATCGCTTATCAGCGCCTCGCTGCTTCCGAGGTGATCCGCGAGGATGGCGCCGAAGCTCCCCGCCAGGGCCTGCCGCCGATGGTGCCACCGCAGGTCATGCCGCCTTCGCTGCGCAGCCATCCCAAGGCCCCGCATTTGCGTCTGGTGGTCAGCCAAGACCGCCCCGCCGTGATGAACTTCGATGCCGGTTCGGCGATAGGCCGGCTGTTTCAGGTGTTTGGCCCAGAACGGGCGGGCGCCTGATCCCATCGCCAAGACTTGGTATGCCCCATGGTATGGGGACGCATAAGAGCAACTAAGGCCGGGGTTGACCCCGGCCTCTTTCTTTTGAAGCTCTATTTTTCCCCGCCATCGGTGACACCTGGCGGCTTTTGCACCGTGGAATCAGGGCGTTTATCGACCGGATCATTGCGCAGGATGTTCTCGTCGAAGCGCAGCGTGCTGTCCTGCTGCTTCAGATAGGGAATTTCATAACGCTCGATGGTGTGGCGATAGGCTTCGAACTTTGCCAGATCGTCCGGGTTGCGCTTATCGCAGCGCTGCCAGGCGATGTGTGCGATTTCGGTACACCAGATATCGAAATCCACCGACTTCACGGGGTAGCGCATGGTCTGCGCCGAAGCGCTCGAAAGACCGAGCAAGAGGCCAATGGCCGCGGTGGCGAGGACGATCTTTCTCATGTGGTTAAGCTTACGCCCGCGCGCCTTCCAGCGGAAGGTGCTGCGGGTGACATCGCCCGAATTTCGAGGCTCTGAATTGTAAAATCCTATGACAGAGAGAAGCGCCTTGGTCAGTAACGACCAACCAAGGCTGTGGCCTCTTACGGCCGCTCGCTGTCGTCCATGGTCTCGTCGGTCGGACGTCTGCCAGCTTTCTTGCGCGCTTCAGCTTCCTTGGCGCGCTGGGCCACCACAGGGGCGACTTCGGCTTCCAGGCGGGGCAGGGTGACCTCGAAGGATTTGCGGCAGGCGTCCGCCGCCCCGCGCAAGCTCGCGACGGTGGCGTTCAGATGCCAGCAATCCCAATCGGCCTGGGCGCGGGCGGCATCGCGGGGGAAAACCTCGCGGCCCACCACCATGGCACGGACCAGCCGGTCGCGCATTTCATGGGTCTTGATGTCGAGCGAGGGCTCCGGATCGACGACTTCGTCGCGGGTCAGCTTCATCGCCTTGTCGGCATAGGCATTGGCCAGGTTGGCCGTCGAATCGTCGGTTTTGGCCAGGGAAAGGGAGGCTTCCTGGTCAAAGGTGCCGTATTGGGCCTGCCCGACCTGGCCAAAAGACCGGGCGAGGAAGGCGTAATTCTTGTAGAGCGCGTTCTGATAGGGATCGGTCGGCGGCGTGGCCGACTCAAGGTCGTCGAGCGGGCTGAAATTGACACAACCGGCCAAAGCCGCCGCCAGCACCAGCAGTGGCCTTGCATCAATTCTCTTCGCCATAAAACGTCTCTCCGGGGAAAACAGCGGCATCCTATACCGTGTTGCGGGGCGGGGGTTAAGCTGTTGTTTACGCCGCAGCATTCACCATATTGACGTGAAAGCAAGCTCCGGGCGCATTAGCGATCCGTTATGATATCACCTGCAAACTGGCAAGATGGCAGGTCAGGGTGAGGAGGGGCGCGTGTCCGCCCAGGCACCGGTAGCAAATTCCGAGACGGATTCCGTTGTGGCCCGCGCCAAAGCGGACCGGCGGCGCTTTAGGCGCGTGCGGGTGGATTTGCCGGGAAAACTCTTCATTCCGGCGACTGCCCAGGAATATTCCTGCACCGTGGTTGACCTTTCCCCGGGCGGGGCCAGCATCGCCTGCGACGTCGAGCTGATGGCCGACACCCAGATCGTGCTCTACGCCAATACCTTCGGCCGCTTCGAGGGGCTGGTGGTGCGCAAGGACGGGCCGCGTTTCGGGGTGCGGTTTCTCTCCACCGCCTTGAAGCGGGAGCGCACTGCCGAGCAGCTCACGCTCTATATGAACCGCTCGCTCCTGGCCGAGGCGGATTTGCGCCGTGACGACCGCACCCCGACCAAGGGGCTGACCCGGTTCGTCCGTCATGACGGCCAGATTGTATCCTGCGAAGTGCTCGACCTTTCCATGAGCGGGATTTCGGTGAAGACCGACGCCCGCCCCGCCGTGGGCGAGTTCATTCTGATCGGTCAGCTTGCCGGTCGGGTGGCGCGCCATCATGAGAACGGCATCGGCATCGAATTCGTCGGCACCGCCAACAACAGCGCAGAACGGCTGCGCGACAAGATCGCGATCGCCCGTTAAAGCGCGAGGCCCAACTCCGCTCGTTTCTTCTTGGAGAGCCCGGCCGCGATCAGGCCATGCGCGCGGGTGAGATAGGCCTTCAGCTCCTTAGCCCCCATGAGGTCCAGCTTGTCGAGCTGTATCCAGTGCGATTTGGCCAGATAGGGCGCAGGCGCGATGCCATCTTGCTGCGTCAGGATATGAAAGCTGTCATCGCTGACCTTGAAGGCGAGCGTTTGCGGGCGTTCTTCCATCGGCGAAAGCAGGGCAAACATTTTGCCGCCAACCTTGAACACATGCACGCCGCCCCATTGCACCACCGAACTCGTGGCCGGCAAGGAAAGGCAGAAGCGTTCGATCTCGGCATAACGCATGGCGTCACTCCGCCAGGGGCGGCAGGCCGAGCGCGGCGCGTGCCTTCTGGCGGTGCTCGGAACGGATATGGCGTGCGACCAGTGCAATCACGCCCGCCAGCACGGCGGCGTCGTCGGTATAGCCGAGCCCGGCGATGAAATCGGGAATGGCGTCGAAAGGGACTACGAAATAGGCGAGCGCCGCCAAGAGCATGCCGCGTACCCGCGAAGGCGTTTCGGGGTCGAAGGCACAGTAATAGGCTGCGGCCAGATCTTCAGCGAAGGGAATATGCCCGGCGACTTTGAGCAGCTTCTTCCAGAAGCCGGTTGTAACGGTTTTCTCGTTTGCGGAGAGCGCGTTTGCCATGGCCCATTCTCGGCAAGGCTGCGCGCCAGCGCAACTGACAAAAAAGAAGGGGCGCCCGGATTTGAGCGCCCCTTACAGAAGATGTTTCTGGCTTTAGCGCGCGGCCAGCTCGTGAATCTGGCTTCCGGCCAAAGTCAGCCGTGCCACAGTCGCTTCGCCCGCCGAATCCAGCGCGGCGAGGAAGGATGTTGCCCGTGCCAAGGCCTCGCTATGGGTTTCAGCCCAGCGTGCCACGGCTTCCACGCCTGCCGCACGTCCTTTGCCTTCGGTCATGCCTTTGAGGGCTGCCGCGGCGAGGGCCCGTTGTCCGGCGAAGAGATCGTCGACAATGCGGCGGATGGCGAGGCGATCCCAATGTTCCCCACCGGTCAGGCGGCTCGCCTTGCCGCGCAGCTTGTCGAGGCCGACCGTCTTGCCGATGGCGAAATAAGCCCCCGCCACCAGATCGAGATCGAGCCCTTGCGCATTCGCAAGCACGGCGATCTCCGGCAAGCCCGCGATGATCGAGAGCACGGCCGCATCCTCAGCCACATCATGCGGCGCGCCGCCTGCTTCAAGCTCGGCGATACGCGCTTGCGTGTCCTCGGCCTCATAGGGTGAAACCAAGGTCGAGAAGGTGCCCCGCAGGTTTTCCGCGGCCCCACGATAAAGCGTCACCGCTTCGGCCAGATCGGCGCTCGGCGCAAGATTGGTGATGAACCACAGGCCCAAGCGGCGCAGAAGTTCGGTGATGGCGACATACATGCTGGTCTGCAGCTTGGTGTCCATCTTGCGGTCGAGCGCGTCGATGCGCTGTTTCAACACCGTCAGACCAAAGGCACCATCGGCCACCGCAAAGGCGCGCACCACGCGGGCGTCAGGTGTGCCGGACATTTCCTTCATGCGGGCGACGAACAAGGGACCTGCGAGATTGACGACGCGATTGGCGATCACATCTGTGATGATTTCGCGTTTCAGGCGATGGCGGGAAAGCTCATCCTTAAAGCGTTCGGCCACTTCCGGGGGGAAGTACGCAGGCAAAGCGCGGGCGAAATAAGGATCGTCCGGCAGATCGGAGGCGATCAGCTCCGCTTTCAGGTCGAGCTTGGCATAGGCGAGCAGCACGGCGATTTCTGGCCGCGTCAGGCCTTTGCCAGCCTGGGCCCGCCGGCGCAGTTCGGCGTCATCGGGCAGGAACTCCACCGCGCGATCGAGCCGCCCGCGCTTTTCAAGGTCACGCATATAGCGGCCATAAGCATCGATATCACGCGCGCCGCGGGCTTCGGCCACTGTGAGCGCCAGGGTCTGATCGTAATTATCCTTCAGCACCAGACGGGCAACTTCATCGGTCATTTCGGCGAGAAGCACATCGCGCTGCTCGGCGGTGATTTCTCCACGCCGCAGCGGCCCGCCCAGAAGGATTTTCAGATTGACCTCATGGTCGGAGGTGTCGACACCGGCTGAATTGTCGATGGCATCGGTGTTGATGCGTCCGCCGCGATGCGCATATTCGATACGCCCAAGCTGGGTGAAGCCGAGATTAGCGCCTTCGCCCACGACCTTCACCCGCAACTCTTGCCCGTTGATGCGGATAGCATCATTGGCGCGGTCGCCCGCTTCGCTATGGGTCTGGGTGGCAGCCTTGACGTAGGTGCCGATACCGCCGAGCCAGAGAAGATCGACCTCCGCTTTCAGAAGCGCCTTGATCACTTCGTTTGGCGTCGCCGTATCCTTCGAAAGTCCGGTGATGACTTTCATCTCGGGGGAAAGCGGCACTTCTTTCAGTGTGCGGGCGAATACGCCACCGCCTTGGCTGATGAGCGTCGTATCATAATCGGCCCAAGAGGACCGCGGTAGATCGAACAGGCGTTTGCGCTCCGCCCAGGCTTTGGCCGCATCGGGATTGGGATCGATGAAGATATGGCGGTGATCGAAAGCCGCCACCAGCCGCATGCATTTTGACAAAAGCGCGCCATTGCCGAAGACGTCGCCCGACATGTCGCCGACGCCAACCGCGGTGAAGGGCTCGCTCTGAACATCGCGGCCAAGCTCGCGGAAATGGCGTTTCACCGCTTCCCAGGCGCCGCGCGCGGTGATGCCCATCTTCTTATGGTCATAGCCATGGCTACCACCGGAAGCAAAGGCGTCGCCCAGCCAGAAGCCGCGTTCTTCGGCAATGCCATTGGCGATATCGGAAAAGGTTGCCGTGCCTTTGTCGGCAGCCACCACCAGATAAGGATCGTCTTCGTCGCGGCGCACTACCAACTCAGGCGGGACCACGCTGCCATCGGGATTGAGATTGTCGGTCACATCCAACAGCGCATGGATGAAGGTCTTGTAGGCCGCGATGCCCGTCGACATGGTTTCTTCGCGATTGGGGTTGGGCGGCATTTGCTTGGGATAGAAGCCGCCCTTGGAGCCTACCGGCACGATGCAGGCGTTCTTCACCTGTTGGGCTTTTACTAGGCCTAGGACTTCGGTGCGGAAGTCTTCCTTGCGGTCGCTCCAGCGCAGGCCGCCGCGCGCCACCTTGCCGAAGCGCAGATGCACGCCTTCGACTTGCGGCGAATAGACAAAGATTTCCACCAGCGGGCGCGGCTGCGGCAGCTCATCGAGCTTGGATGAGGCGAGCTTGATGGAGAGGTAGGGTTTGGGCCGCCCGTCGGCTCCACGCTGATAGAAGTTCGTGCGCAGGACATTGGCGATGACATTGAAGAGGCGGCGCAGGATGCGATCGTCATCGAGGCTCTGCACATCATGCAGCGCGGCTTCGATCTTGTCGTGGAAGGCTTTCTCGATCTCGGCATCGGCATGTTCGGGCGAGAGGCGGGCATGGAAAAGCCCCACCAGCATCCGCGCGATATCGGGATTACGGCAGAGGGCGTGCTCCATGTAATCCTGGCTGAAGGGGATCGCCGCTTGGCGCAGGAATTTGGCCGCAGCGCGCAAGATGGTGATATCGCGCCAGGCAAGGCCTGCGGCGATGATCAGTCGGTTGAAACCATCGCTTTCGGCCTGGCCGGCCGCAACGGCATGGAAGGCGGCTTCCAGAAGCGGCTTGATCGCGGGCACATCGGCGACGGCCTGATCGGCGCGCTCCATCACGAAGTCGAGCATGAAGGCCTCGCCCGCTTCGAAATAATGCGGATAGGCATCTTCTGCGATGACATTGAGGCCGAAATTCTCGAAGACCGGCAAAGAGACGCTTAAGGGGAGTGCTGGTCCGAGACCGAAGAGCTTGATGCGCAGCCTTTGTTTGCTTTCGTCCTTCTTCTGGCTGACGCGCGCCTCGATGGCGGGCTTGCGGCCGGACTTCGCGAGGTTTTCAAGGGTTGCGATATCCTCGGCCCCTTCTTCGGGGCCGAAGGCATCGCGGTAGCGCAAGGAAATGCCGGAGATTGTCCCGGCGAAACGCTGATGGCCCTCGATGTCGCCATAGCGCGCGCGCAACTCCTCCAGATAACCGTCTTCCCAGGTGCGCACCGCAAGGCTCATCTTTTCCTCGATGGCGGCGATGTCGAGATTTTGCGGTACGCCATTATCGAGGCTGATGGCATAGACAATGCGGGCGAGCACCGATCCCGAAAGGCTCGGCTCGGAGGCCATCGGCTCGCCGCCCAGTGCGCGCGCCAGGATCGCCTGCAGCTTCTCATGCACCATACCGTCATAGCGCTCGCGGGGAACGAACACGATTGCCGCCGCAAACCGCTCGAAGCGGTCGAAGCGCAAGAACAGCTTCAGCTTGGGCCGCTCGTTGAGGCGCAGCATGCCGCGCGCGGTGGTGTAAAGCTCGTCCTGCGAAATCTGGAACAGCTCGTCGCGCGGGAAACTATCGATGATATGGGCGAGCGATTTGCCGTCATGGCTGCCGGGCGGAAATCCGGCCCTCGTCATCACGCTTTCGGTCTTGAAGCGCAGCAGCGGGATATCACGCGGGGTGAGGTTATAGGCGCCGGCCGTGAAGAGGCCGACGAAACGGCGCTCACCGATGAAGCGACCCTCGCTATCGAAGCGCTTGACCCCGATGTAATCCATCGCGACACGGCGGTGGACCAGACTCTTCATATTGGATTTGGTGATGATGAGCGGCGAGGGTTCGAGCAGGAACTGCTTCAGCGAGGCCGAGATGGTGAAGTCATCTGCGGTATAGCGCACCACGCGCGCGGAGCGGTCGGACAAGACGCCCAGGCCGGAGCCGTCAATCGGGGCCAGTGCGGCATGGCCGTTTTCGTCATAGCGATAATCGCGGCAGCCCAGGAAGGTGAAATGGTTGTCGGCCAGCCATTCCAGGAAGGCGATGGCTTCGCTCACCTCTTGGGCGGGGGCACGCGAGGGCGCCGATTTCAACTCGTCCAGCGCATCGGCAAGGCGATCCTGCATCGGATGCCAATCGCGCACCGCAAGGCGCACTTGCGTGAAAATCTGCTCTGCGCTGGCGATCAACGCGTCTCGGTATTCCACGCCGACGATAAGGTCGAGCACGATGATGATGATCGAGGTCGGCTTGCCCGCGATGGTCATGATCGGATGAAAGACCGCGCGGACCGAATGGCCTTGGCTCGCCACCCCCGCCATCAGGGAGTCGAAGAGGAACGGCGCGTCATCATTGATGGCGACCAGGACCGTCTCTTTGGTCTTATAGACGGGGTCTTTCTCGGCCGGATCGATCAGCGCGACGAGGCTTTCTTTTTCGCGCGGTTCCGTTTTGGCGAGGACCTGTTTGGCCAGCGCGACGAGTTCTTCGGGCTGAAAACGTTCTAGATCTTCACTCGCCGCATTCCGCGTCAGGGCCTCAAGGAAGCGCTTGAGAGCGTCATTGTCGCCGGCATGTTCGAGGCAGCGAGAGAGAAAGGCTTGGTTCGTTGGGGAAGCGGCACGCGCCATGGCAACCTGTTCGAAGCATTTGCTTCGCCCAGTCTAAGCCGTGAAGATAAATGAATACAGAAGCGCTTACGGGAGCGAGAGCATGGCAGGCTTGCTTTGCGTGCCTGTCAGACGTTCATACAAAGCGGCTGCCCCAGCGATGGTCGCACCCAATACGAGAGTTGAGAGGCTCAGCCAAATCCCGCCTGCATAAGGCTTCAAAAGACAGGCTGCTGCCGAAAGCAAGGTGGTCGGCGCAAGAAACAGCATCAGAGCCGCGCGGTCCCGCAACAAATACGCGATAGCAAGCGCCGGAACCGCCGTGAAGGTCAACGCCGCCACTGCAGGCGTTCCAACGGGCAAGGCCAAAAATGCGCCAGAGCCCCAGGCGAAGCCGGCGAAAAGAAGGATCGCGCTGAGATCTTTGGCAAAAGTTTTGAGGCTTTCGCGTTCGAAGGGCTGGCGCATGGCGTGGCGATAGGCGGCCAGGATGGCGATCGATACCGCGCACACAAATCCGCACCACAGAAGTTGCGGCGCCGCGCTGACCTCTACCGAGAGGCCGATGGTCAACACGCAGAGGATCGGCAGGGTCATGCCTGCATACATGCTGCGCCCGAGAATATTGGCGAGACGTGCCGTCTCTTCCGCCTCGGCATGCAGTGTTTTCAGCTTGGCGATGGCATGGCCGCGCAGTTCCGGCTTGGCGGTCTTCTTCTGCTGTTCCGCTGAGGTGGGGAACAGTTTTAAGATTGCGACCATCTGGCCCTCCACCGCGGGGAATGTCCTGGCGCTAGCCTCGATTGAGACGATTAAAATTCGCTTAATAGGGCCCTATTAACTGATTCGGCCCGTCAAGATGACAGTTTCTTTGCAGGGTTGTTCCCGCTTCAGCCGATCTATGGCGCCGCGGTGTCCCGGAAGCTGGCGTTGATGCGGAAAAAAGGTATACGGCGAGAGCCTTTAACCGCCGGTCCCTAAGAGGTGAGGCGGGGCGATACGTAGGAGTACTGACAATGACCGAAGCTGACCGTCTCATCGCCGAGCTTGGGCTTCAGCCGCATCCCGAAGGCGGCCACTACCGTCAAATCTTCAAAGATGAGCCGGGGCCGGACGGGCGCGCGCGCTCGACCGCGATCTATTACCTTTTGAAAGCTGGAGAGGTCTCGCGTCCGCACCGCATCGATGCTGTCGAGATCTGGCATTATTATCGCGGCGCCCCGCTCGAGCTGTCGATCAAGCCGGAAGGCGGCGAGCTGATCCATCACCGTCTCGGGGCCGATATCGAAGCTGGTGAGCGTCCGCAGATCGTTGTGCCGCCCCATGGCTGGCAGGCGGCCCGCTCGCTTGGCGATTATACCCTTGTGGGCTGCACGGTTGCGCCAGGCTTCCTCTTTGAAACCTTCGAAATGGCCCCGCCGGAGTTTGAACTGAAATAGTTTTTTTAGTTCGTCATGGCCGGGCTCCGACCCGGCCATCTCGCAACGAGAGTCTGGATGGCCGGGTCAAGCCCGGCCATGACGGTTTGAGATCACCGTCACCCCTGTTGCCACATTGGCTTGCAGATTGGCGGCACAATGTGTGTCGATGAAGGCTTGGTGGCTTGGCATGGCTTCGGCGGCGCGTGCCACCACAGTCTTTATATCTGCGAGATTGGCGAGGATCTTCTCAGGGTCGAGACTATCGACCAGGGGATCATATTTACGCGGGCGCATGCCTTGGCCGATCATCACGAACAGCCAGCTCTGCACGGGGAAGAGTTCGGTATCCTCGCGCAGGATGCGGCCATGGCTGAGGAAGAGATCGGCTTTCTCGGCAAGGCTGTCCGGGAAGGCTATGGAGCGACAATGCTCCCAGAACGGCCCTTCGCGCATCGTCTGGGTGTAGTGCAGCAGAAGAAAATCGCGCACCCGCGAAAACTCGAAATCCAAAATCTTATTATAGCGATCGATATCGGCCTGTTCAAAATCGCGGTCGGGAAAGAATTTGAGCAGCATCGCGATGCCGCGCTGGATGAGATGGATACTGGTGGATTCCAACGGCTCGAGGAAACCCGCCGACAGGCCTAGCGCGACGCAATTCTTCTCCCAGATTTTTTTGCGCTTGCCGGTGACAAAGCGTTGGGGCAGGGGCTCGGAAATCACTTTGCCATCGAGATTTTTGAACAGCTCGGCATGGGCATCGTCATCGCGCATAAAGCCGCTGCAATAGACGAGCCCATTGCCGATGCGATGCTGCAAGGGGATGCGCCACTGCCAACCTGCCTCGCGCGCTGTGGAAAGGGTGAACGGCGCAGGCGGTCCGGTGCGTTCGGTCGCCACCGCGAGCGCGCGATCACACGGCAGCCAGCAGCGCCAATCCTCATAGCCCGCCTTCAAGGTCTCTTCGATCAAAAGCCCGCGAAAGCCACTGCAATCCAGGAAGAGATCGCCTTCTATCTTCTCTCCGTTCTCTAACACCAACGCGTCAATGAAGCCGTCATCATGCTGTTTCACCTCGCGTACCATGCCTTCGTGGCGCACGACCCCGCGCGCTTCGGCAAAGACGCGCAGATAGCGTGCGAACTCCGTGGCATCGAAATGTAGGGCATAGGTGATCTTGTTGAGCGGTGTGTTGGGGGCATGCACGGGGCGCATGAATTTGCCTTCGCGCGCCGCCACGGCCTGCATGGAATATTCCTCCAGCCGGTCCGCTTTTCCCTCCAGCATCATCTTCAGCCAATAGGAAGAGAACGCGATGGAGCCCATGCCGAAACCGGTCGGCCCGAAGGGATGAAAATAGAAGGAGCCCTTCTTGGTCCAATCGCGAAAGCCGATGCCGAGTTTAAAGGTGGCTTTCAGGCGGGCGACGATTTCGTCCTCGTCGATCCCCAGGACGCGCAAAAAATCCATGATCGGCGGAATGGTGGCTTCGCCCACCCCCACCGTGCCGATGCGTTCGGATTCGATCAGGGTGATGGCGACGCCCAAAGGGCCCAGGAATTTGGAAAGGCTGGCGGCCGCCATCCATCCGGCGGTACCGCCGCCCAGGATCACCACCCTCTGGATAGGCTTGCCTGACACCGAAATGGCCCCTGAGATCACAGCCGCCATCTTAACGAAGATGCGCGGTTCCGCGAGCGGGTTGTATTTTTATAATTGCAGTAATTCTAAATCGTGTTCTATAAAGGTCGAGTGGACGCGCGCTCGAGGGCCGCGACGCGACAATCGGAAAAATTCGGGCGGGGAAACCCGCGAAACACGCATGCGGCTCCGTATGAAGGCGGCGCTGCGTGAGGAACCAATCGCGCTGGCCTCTACAGGCGAGGAAGGCGCGCCGGGGGGAAGAGTATGCATTCGTCGGTTCACGCCACAGAAAATCTTCTGTTTTTGACGCTGTTGCAGTTGATCGTGATGGTCCTGGCAGCGCGGCTCGGCAACAATTTAGCGCGGCGCTTCGGCCAGCCCGGCGCGGTCGGTGAGATCGTCGCTGGGCTAATGCTGGGTCCCTCCTTATTCGGGCATTTCATGCCGGAGGCCTCGCTCTTTTTATTCGGCGCCAAGGCGTCCACGCCCATCACCATCATCAGCCAGATCGGGCTGGTGCTGTTGATGTTTCAGATCGGTATGGATTTCGAATTCGGCCATCTCTCGCAGCGGCGCAATCGCCATGGCTCGCTCGGCATCACGGTGGCCTCGATCAGCGTGCCTTTCGCGCTTGGCTTTGCCTTGGGCCAATTGTCTGCGCCGGTTTTTGCGCCGCATGTGGATTCGATCGCCTACAGCCTTTTCTGCGGCGTCGGGCTCGCCATCACCGCGGTGCCAATCCTGGGGCGTATCCTGAAAGAATATGAGCTCACCCGCACCGAGATTGGCGTGGTGGCGATTTCTGCGGCGGCTCTGAACGATGTGGTGGGCTGGATTTTGTTGGCGGGGATTTCGGCCTATGCCGCCGCGAAGTTTTCCCTCGACGCCATGGCGCTGCAGATCGGCGGTATCCTGCTTCTGGCCGCTTTTGCCTGGTTCGGCCTGCGCCGCGCCATCCATTGGCTCTTGGCGAAATACCCCGTGCTTGGGGGCGAGGTGCCGCCCAATCTGATGACCCTTGTCATCGCCATCACCTTCTCCATGGCTATCTGCACCTATCAGCTCGGCATTTTTGCAATCTTTGGCGGCTTCTTGGCGGGGCTCTTGTTCCACCATGACCATGCTTTTGTGGAGGCTTGGCGCCGTCAGGTCGGCCGCTTCGTGCTGGTGTTCTTCCTGCCCGTCTTCTTCACCTATACGGGCCTGCGCACCAATATTCTGGGCCTTACCACCATGGCTGATTGGGGTTGGGCATTGGCCTTTCTCGGCGCGGCGGTCTTCGGCAAGATCCTGCCGGTCTTCGCGGCGGCTAAGCTGGCCAGATTCTCGACCGGCGAATCGGCTGTCCTGGGCGCTCTGATGAACACCCGCGCCCTCATGGAACTCATTGTCCTGAATATCGGCTACGATCTGGGGCTTCTGCCACAGAATGTCTTCACCATGCTCGTCATCATGGCGGTGGTGACCACCATCATGACCGGCCCGCTTCTGCGCCTGCTCCTGCCCCGCGCCGGCTATGCCGTGCCCCAGGGGGTGGAGGCATGAGGGATGCTTACGACTGCGGCCACGGCGCGCGTGCGCCGAGAGCCAAGGGGCGCGGAGGCGCCCCGCCCGGCGACGGAGGGCTAATCAATTCGATGGTATGCCGAACATCTTGCCCAGGGCGAAGCTGATCGCCTTGGAGGAGGCGCGCCCGAAATAGCCGGTCCGGGGGTTGAAGGTGACGATCAGCACCTTATCGGCGATGCGGATATAGGGCCGGTCAGCGATCGCGATCCGCACCGCCGTCACCCGCTGGCCAAAGACGTTGCGGGCCGCGGGGTTGGCGGTGAAGCGATCAATGCCGCGGGCGGCATTTTCGAGGGTGTCATAGGCCAGCGCCCGCACGGCGCCCTCATTCAGGGTCGCCTGGTCGGCTTGGATGGAGATTTTCAGCCCGCGGGAGCTGGTCAAATGGGCGGCTTCATCGTCCGCGGCGCCCTGAATCTGCGCTACCGAGACGGCGGCCAGAACCGGAGCTGTCGAATCGCCCACCTTAGCGGTAGGCATCCCCTCGGGGTGGTCGTCAGTATAGGCGGTCATGCCGCCCCAGCCGGTGACCTGAATGGCGGTCCCCCCCGAATCAAATTGGAGTACCCGCACGCCCATGGAGCCGTAATTGGCGTAGAGCACGAAGATTTCCGGCTGCCCGACATAGCGCATCAAAAATGCGTTTTGGTAGCGATCCAGGGTAAATCGGGTATCCCCAGCCTGATAGGTTCCGGGGCTGATGTCGCTGAAGCGCAGGCCCGAATCGAACACACCTGCTTGAGCCTGCACCGCGGGTGCGCAGACCAGGAACGCGCCGAATAGGAGAGCGAACGCCCGCATCAGGTTCTTTGTCTCATCGGGGCCGCGCCCGCCCAACTCTTCCCAAACGCACAAAACTGTAACAAGCCAATTCGGGCGATTTTATGCCCGGTAGAGCCCCAAAGCACAGCCATAATCTTGGCCGGGCAGGCCATGTCAGCGCTGTCTTGCGCGACCAAATTGCCGCCGCATCGCCCGTCCGGCTTTAGGAACATCCCCTTCCGGCTTCGCTTGCGCCACCTGGGTAAATGATGCGTATACAGATGAAACTCTCCCGCAACTCTGCGGTCATTGTCCTTTGACCGTCACGCGCGCACTTGGAATCGCTTTAAATTTGCCCTAAACCAGCCATCGTTCCTTTCAAACCCTATTTAAAGGCGCCTTTCGTGAAACCCAGCCTCGACTCCTTCAAGTCCCGCCGGACCTTGTCGGTGGGCGGAAAGACCTATGTCTATTTCAGCCTCACGCAAGCGGAAAAGAACGGTCTAAAGGGCATTTCCCGTTTGCCCTATGCGATGAAGGTTCTCCTGGAGAACCTGCTCCGCCATGAGGACGGCAAGACCGTCACTGCGGACGATATTAAAGCCGTCGCGGCTTGGCTGAAGAACCGCTCTTCCGACCGCGAAATCGCCTTCCGCCCGGCGCGCGTTCTGATGCAGGATTTGACCGGTGTGCCCGCGGTGGTGGATTTGGCCGCCATGCGCGACGCGATGAAGGCCCTCGGCGGCGATCCCGCCAAGATCAACCCGCTCGCTGAAGTCGATCTCGTCATCGACCACTCGGTGATGGTCGACAATTTCGGCCAGAAGGCCTCGTTCAAGCAGAACGTTGCGATCGAATACGAACGCAACCGCGAGCGTTATGCCTTCCTGCGCTGGGGCCAGGAAGCTTTCAACAATTTCCGCGTGGTGCCGCCGGGTACCGGCATTTGCCATCAGGTGAACCTGGAATACCTCGCCCAGACCGTCTGGACCCGCAAGGGTAAGGACAAGCGCGGCCAAGCCGTCACCTATGCCTTCCCGGATACCCTGGTTGGCACCGACAGCCACACCACCATGGTCAACGGCCTTGCTGTGCTCGGCTGGGGCGTCGGCGGCATCGAAGCTGAAGCGGCCATGCTGGGCCAGCCGATCTCGATGCTGATCCCGGAAGTCGTCGGCTTCAAGCTGACCGGCAAGCTGCAGGAAGGCATCACCGCCACCGATCTGGTGCTGACGGTCACCCAAATGCTGCGCAAACAGGGCGTGGTCGGCAAATTCGTCGAATTCTATGGTCCGGGCCTGGATGAAATGGCGCTGGAAGATCGCGCCACTATCGCGAATATGGCCCCAGAATATGGCGCCACCTGCGGCTTCTTCCCGATCGACGCAGAAACCGTCGGCTATCTGAAAAATACCGGCCGCAAGCCTGCGACCGTCGCCCTGGTCGAGAAATACGCCAAGGCGCAGGGGCTTTTCCGCACCGCCAAAAGCGAAGACCCGCTCTTCACGGTCACGCTCGAGCTCGACATGTCGACGGTGGAGCCGTCGCTCGCCGGTCCCGCCCGTCCGCAGGATCGCGTACCGCTGAAGGATGCCGCGCCGGAATTCGCGAGCGCGCTCTCCACCCGCTACAAGAAGAACCCGGAAGACGCCCGCGTCGAGGTCGAAGGCCAGGATTACACCCTCGGCCATGGCGATGTGGTGATCGCGGCGATCACCTCCTGCACCAACACCTCCAATCCCTATGTGATGATCGGTGCCGGTCTGGTGGCGAAAAAGGCCGTTGAATTGGGCCTTAAGGTGAAGCCGTGGGTGAAGACCTCGCTCGCACCGGGCAGCCAGGTGGTGACCGAATATCTCGCCAAGGCGGGTGTCGATAAATTCCTCGACAAGATCGGCTTCAACCTCGTCGGTTATGGCTGCACCACCTGTATCGGCAATTCGGGCCCGCTGCCCGAGCCGGTGTCGAAGGCGATCAGCGCCAACGATCTCGCGGTCGCCTCTGTGCTTTCGGGCAACCGCAACTTCGAAGGGCGCGTGCATCAGCAGGTGCGTGCCAACTATCTCGCTTCGCCGATGCTGGTCGTCGCTTACGCGCTCGCCGGGTCGATGAACATCAACCTCACCAGCGATCCCATCGGTCTGGGCAAGGGCAAGAAGCCAGTCTTTCTGAAAGACATCTGGCCCACGACCAAGGAAATCGCCGATGCGGTGCGCAAGGCCGTGAAGCCGGTGGCGTTCAAGTCGCGCTACAAGGACGTCTTCGCGGGAGACGCCAATTGGAAGAAGGTCAAGGTCACTAAGGGCCAGACCTATTCCTGGGACCCGGCCTCCACTTACGTGAAGCATCCGCCCTATTTCGAAGGCATGGGCATGGAGCCTGCGCCGATCAGCGACATCAAGGGCGCGCGCGTCCTTGCGGTGTTCGGCGATTCCATCACCACCGACCACATCTCGCCGGCTGGCTCGATCAAGCCGACGGCGCCGGGCGGCATCTATCTGCAAGAGCACGGCATCGCGGTGAAGGATTTCAACTCCTATGGCTCGCGCCGTGGCAATCACGAGGTGATGGAACGCGGCACCTTCGCCAATATCCGCATCAAGAATGAGATGCTGGGCGGCAAGGAAGGCGGCAATACGCTCTATCAGCCGTCAGGCGAAGAAATGTCGATCTTCGATGCCGCGCTGAAGTACAAGGAAGAGGGTATTCCGGCTGTCGTGTTCGGCGGCAAGGAATATGGCACCGGCTCGTCGCGCGACTGGGCGGCGAAGGGGCCGAAGCTGCAAGGCGTGAAGGCCGTAATCGTGGAAAGCTTCGAGCGTATCCACCGCTCCAACCTCGTCGGCATGGGCATCGCGCCCTTCGTCTTCGAGGCGGGCAAGACGCGCCATGATTACAAGCTCACCGGCGAAGAGGTGATCGACATCCCCGGCCTCGCCGAGGACCTCAGCCCCCGCAAGAAGATCACCGCCACCATCCATTACAAGGATGGCACCACCGCAAAGCTGCCGCTGATCCTGATGCTGCAGACCGCCGATGAAGTGGCCTATTTCAAGAACGGCGGCATCCTGCCGTATGTCCTGCGCCAGCTCATCTCGGCGTAAGCGATAAATACATCTACGTGTTCAGAGCCCCGCGGGAGAAGTCTCGCGGGGTTTTTCTATGCGATGCCATTTTTTCGCTTACTGACTTGATGAACATTTTGTTGGATGAAAACTCCGACATTTTGCCGCTTATGACCGTCCTAGGTAGTTTTCCGCTGCGGCTCTCCTTCACCCGTAAGTGACTGGTCCGCTCCGGCCTCAGGCTTTATGGTCGGGGCATGAAATCCCTGTTGGCCGCTCTGTCATTTGTTGCTCTGGCCGCCGCCGCCGCTGTCGCGGGGCCGGTGCGCCCGGTCGTGGTCGAGGTTTACACCGCCCAGGGCTGCAACACCTGCCAGGCGTCCAACGCGATGGCGGCCAAGCTGGCGCAGAAGCCTGGGGTTTTGGTCCTTTCCTTGCCCGTGACCTATTGGGACATGTTCGGCTGGAAGGACACGCTGGCGAATGAGGACAATACCCGCCGCCAGAAAGCCTATGCTGCGGCTTTGCGCCGGGGCGGCGTCTACACGCCCCAGATGATCATCGACGGCGTGCGCGATGTGCCGGCTACCCGCGCCGATGCGGTGGGCTATGCCCTTGAGATGGCGCTGATGGCGCGAGACGAGGGGGCGCCCGCTGAAGCAGGTCCTGCCATGGTCCGTCGCGAGGGGCCTCTGGTCGCCGTGGCGGCGACGCGGGTGCGCAACTCGGGCTCGAATACCTGGTCGGTGGGGGTCAATCTTTCCAAGATGCCTGAGGGCTTGCGTGTTGCCGTCGATCGCGCGCCGGAGCGGCGCAGGCTCGATGCCACGGTCTGGCTCTTCCGTGTGAAGACCAATGCCACGGTGCGGATCACGGGCGGCGAAAGCGCGGGCCAGACCGTCGCCTATAAGAACGTGGTGACGGGCATTCAGAATCTCGGCAATTGGCATGGCGATGCCCATGCCTTCGCGGTGCCGAGCCCGGCGGGCAAGGTCGCCCCTTATGATGCCGTGGCCGTCGTGGTGCAGCAGGGCGGCTTTGGCCGCGTGGTGGGCTCCTCATTGCAGCCGATTACTTACTGAGTTTTGGCCTACTGAGCTGCAGGCCTGATGCGCGCGGCTTAAGAGGCGCGCCTGCCTTCGTTTAGAAGCGGCCTTCGTCTAAAATCACGCATGGCCGGATTCTCTGTCGCCCTTTTCCTTGGTGTTGCCGCTGCGTGGGTTGTGGCCGCGGGCGCGCGCCGGTTGGCGCGGTCTTACTTGCGGCTAGCGGCGGTGCTCTATGCGGCCCTGGCGGCATCCGAGGGTTTCGCGTTTTGGCCAGAGGCGGTGATGGCAATGGTGTTGTCGGCGGGGGCGGCCTCGCTCGCCATGGCCTCCTATGGCGGCTTTCGCCGCGCGCCGCGCATCTTTTCCGCTGCCATGGGACTCGCGGGCTCGGGGCTTGCCGGGCTCACCGCCTTCCTGGTGGGCCTGCCGGTGCTCGCAGCCGTGCCGCAGGTGACGAGCGCCGCGCTTATCGCGGTCTTCGCTTGGTGGCCCCTATGGCAGGGCCGCCGCTCGGGCGTCTATCTGATGCTTTGCGGCCTCGCGCTGATCGGGGCGGCGGCCTGCTCCCTGGCGCCCGGGCCGCTGGCCAAAAACGGGCTTCTGCTTTTTGCGGCGGCCGCCGTCTTAGGCGCCGCGCTGGCCTCAAATCTTTTTGTCGAGGAAGAGGGGAAGCGGCGTACGGGGTTGCCGGTAGATCACCGCTGAGTCGGGGGCGGTGTGCGGGCAATAAACCTGGCCCATCACCTGCGCCACAAATTGCGGGGTCAGGCGCGGACCGTCCCAAAACGGATCAGAATCTTGTGTGCCGGATTGGGACGATTTGCGCCGCTCGATGGGGGTGCAGATCCATGCCGGCGGCTCTCTGCGATCGTCGTGTTTACTATCGAAATCCGCCCTTGGCCTGACTTTTTCGACGGCATGCACGGAGATTTCTTCGCGTCTTTCCGCGAAACTCCGAACAAGTGGATATGGTCCAATGGCCGTCATAACCACTTGTTTAGGCAAAGCGTGGGCCGCCCCTTTGGGGAGCGGGCCAAGCCGGATCGGTTACGGGTTTTTTAAGGCGAGACCCTCATGATCGCTGCTCAAAGCCGCACAAAGCGGCGTGAGTGGTGGATGTGTTGGAACAGTCGCTTCAGAAGAAGCCTGGGGAGCCTCTTCATTCCCTGCGGACGGTCCAGGATACCGAACGGCTGAAATTGGCCGTCACGGGCGCTGGCACCCTGCTGTTTGATTGGACGGTGTCCGACGACAGCATCGTGTGGGATGGAGCCGTGGATCAGCTCCCGCCGCAGCTTGCGGGGAACGGCAGTTATGGCCGCCAGTTTCTGGCTGCGGTCGATGCCGATTCACGCCGCCGCTTTACCGAGCTTTTGAACAGCCGTTCGAAGGAACAGACGAGCTTCGAAGTCGAAGCGGAACTGCCCTCGGCGATGGGCACGGTGTGGTTCGTGCTGCTGGGCTCGCGCATCGCAGGCGCCGATGGCGCGACCGAGCGCCTGGTGGGCGTCATGCGCGACATCACCGAGCGCAAGCACCAGTACAATCGCCTGAACTATCTGGCGACGCGCGACGAGCTGACCGGCCATCTCAACCGCAATTCCTTGCGCGCTGAACTTGCCGAAGCCATCGCCGCCGCCCAGACGCAGGAGCGCCATTGCGGCTTTCTCGTGGCTTCCATCGATCGTCTGGCGATGATCAACGATTCCTATGGCTTTGATGCTGCCGACGAGGTGATCGTGGCGGTGGGTGAGCGGCTTGCCCGCTCCTTGCGCGGCTCCGATGTGATCGGGCGCACCGCGGGCAATAAATTCGGCGTGGTCCTTAAGAACTGCACTGAAGCCGATATCGGCATTGTCGCCGACCGGCTGCGCGCGGTGGTGCGCAATGATGTGGTGGAGACCCGCGCGGGGCGTGTCGCCGTGACCTCTTCTGTCGGCGCGGTGTGGCTGCCCGGCAGTGCCTCCTCAAGCCAGGAAGCGATGCTGCGTGCCGAGGAAGCCCTCGAACGCGCCCGCGGCCGCGGCCGTGATGGCTTCTGCATCTATCACCGCTCCGAATTGCGCGAAGGGGCGCGCCTGCGCCTTATGCATGTGGCTGATGAGGTAGTGGCGGCGCTGAAGGATGATCGCTTGGTCTTCGCCTATCAGCCCATCATCGACGCCAACTCGCGCAAGATTGTCGAATATGAATGCCTCTTACGGATGCAGCGTTTGGACGGCACGATAGCGCCTGCGGGGCATTTCATTCCCGCCGCAGAGCAGCTTGGGCTGGCGCGGCTGGTGGACCGCCGGGCGCTCGAAATGTGCATCGCCACGCTTCAGGAGCACCCCGAGGTGCATCTCAGCGTCAACGTCTCCGGCACGACGGCGCAGGATTCGGCCTTCCTTCTTTCCTTCGTCGATTATGTGAAGCAGCATTCCGAAGTCGCCCATCGCCTGGTGGTGGAACTCACCGAAACCGCGGCGCTGCATCATTTCGAGGAGAATGCGCAATTCGTTTCGCGTCTGCGCGAGATGGGCTGCCGTGTTGCCATCGATGATTTCGGTGCCGGCTATACCTCGTTCCGTAACCTGCAAATGCTCAGGGTCGACAAGGTAAAGATCGACGGCTCTTATGTGGCGCAGCTCTCAAGCTCGCCGGAAAATCAGGTCTTCGTGCGCACGCTGGTGGACCTTGCCAAGAACTTCAACCTCAAAACCACCGCCGAATGGGTGGGGTCAGAGGAAGAAGCGCAGCTCCTGCAAAGCTTCGGCGTGGATTGCTTCCAAGGCTTCTTCTTCGGCGAGCCGCTGCTCAAGCCGAAGTGGTGAGAAGCCTATTTGCGCTGACTTAATTCCAGCAATTGGCGGCGCATTTCCTCAATCTCGCTTTTGAGCTCGGAAAGATCGCTTGGCGCCGGTTGCGCCGGGGCGGGCGGGGCCGGTTCGTCCACCACGCGCGGGGTGAACATGGTCACGGCACGCTCGAAAGCGGCCATATTCTGCTTGGCCAGGGCTTCCATCGCATCCTTGCCGCCGCCGAAGACATGGGCGATACGGCGGCGCATTTCGTCTTCATTGCGTACGAAGCCGTCCATGGAGAGATCCAGGAAGCCCGGCACAAAGGCCTGCATGGGATCGCCATAAAAGCGGATGAGCTGGCGCAGGAAATTGATCGGCAGGAGGTTTTGCCCCTTGGCTTCTTCCTCGAAGATGATCTGGGTCAGGACCGAGCGGGTGATATCCTCGCCGGTGCGCGCATCCTGCACTTCGAACGAAACGCCCTGTTTGACCATCTGGGCGAGATGGTCGAGTGTCACATAACTTGAGCTTTCGGTATTGTAGAGCCGCCGGTTCGCGTATTTCTTGATGACGACCGGGGCTTCCGTCCGCTTCAGATCTTCCGCCACGCGTGTTCCCACTTAACTCTGCCTCTTTCCGGGCATTTGGCTATGCCTAAGCCAAACCTTTCTTTGGCCCCCCTGTCCAGACCTTTTGCGCAAGTGCGAAATGAGCTGCCGCGCAAATAGCCAGATAAGTGCCTGAGATTGCCTGAGATTTTCCCGGGCCGCAAGCCGCTTCGCAACCGCGGCAATTTTGGTACAGGATTTTGAGGTTTTCCGCCCTGTACCGGCCGGTCACATTTGCGTGGCCGGACATTTTCGCGGGAGAGGGGGCGGCAAGAGGGGAATCATCCGTATACGGCCCCGCCCGGCAGAATTTTCCTGGGGCGGAAAGCATTCAGAAACCAATCGGGGTCATTTTGAGGTGTATGCAGATCAATGCCGCGACCATGATTGCCACCCAGACCACGACCCCGACCCCGCGTAGCGCCGAACCGGCAGCGGAATTCGCCCCGCTCCAGTTCAAGAAGACGGCTGTCCCGCCTGAGGTGAAGGCGCCGCCCGCACCGGTGCGTCCGGCGACGCTGGAGGCCGGGTCTTTCCCGATACAGCAGAGCCCGGGAAACGGTTATGTCCGCCCGGGCTCTAATATCGATATCAAAGTCTAAGCTTAGCCGCGGCGCTTGCGCGTCGCCTTGGCGCGGGGTTTGACCGGTCCGCCATTGGCGGCGAATTCCTCGCCTGCCGAGGCGATGGCCGACAGCGCCTTGATAAACTTTGCACGCTCGCTCGGCGGCAGGGGTTCAAGCAAGGCTTTCTCCGCGCGATCGGCAGCAGAGCGCGCCACCCGCAAGGCCTTGCGGCCGTTGGTGGTGATCGCCACCGCATTGGCGCGGGCATCTTTCTCGGTACGCTCGCGAGACACGAGGCCCCGCTCCAGCATGCGCCGGACCATTTCGGCCAGCGTCGAGCGGTCAATGCCGGTCATTTCCACGAGCGCGGTTTGGCTCACGCCTTCGTTATTTTCCAGTGCAGCCAGCACCGTGAATTGCTGCTTGGTCAGTTCGCACGATCCGGCTTCACGCGCATAGAGATCGCCGAAATACTGCTGACACCGTTTGATCAAATGAGAGGGTGCTTCCGCAAGTTCAAAGCCCCCATTGCCTTTGCGCTGGCCCTTCATCCGCCAATCCCCTCATCAATATGCTGCCGGCATACAATAAGCGTGTGCACGACCGAATGAATACGGTACTCGCCGGACAACTTCGTCGGCGCCAATCGCGTGTATACCCGACAATAACCAAGCCCCGCGTCTCGGACAATCTCTATAACGAGAGTGCCGATGTGGCAATGCGAAACCGCGTATCTTGTACGCTGTAAATTGGGGTGGTCCTATTCGGCGGGCGTATCCATCTGATGGCGGAGCAAAAATGGTGCTTGGCTGAAACAGAATAAGATAGTCAGCGCGATGGCACCGAAAGTATGAAAATTCACCCAGAAGCTTTCGGAAAAATTGCGCCATATCAATTCGTTGAGAACGGCCATGGCGAGAAAAAAGCCGCCGAATCTCAGGCTTAAAACCGCCCAGGCCTTATCGGCCATCGCAAAAGCCGTTCCGAGAATAGTTTTAACGAACGGGCGTTTGAACCAAACGCCGCCGATCAAAATGGCGCCGAAAAGCGCATAAATCATAGTCGGCTTCATCTTGATGAAGGTCTTGTCGTTCAGATAGAGCGTCAGCCCCCCGAAAATAACGACAACCACCGCGGTGAATATCGGCATCGGGTTGAGCTTGCGGTCGATCACAAAGCCTAGAATTGCAGCAGTCACCGCTGCCGCCATAATGACCGCTGTGGCTACATAAAGATCGAATAATCTGTATGCGATGAAAAACAGCAGCAATGGCCCAAAATCGGTCAGGCTGCGCCTCAATTGCGGGTTCATGCCGCCCCCGTCAATGCCTTGGCAAAACTCATCGCATCGAAGGGTTGCAAATCCTCCTCGCGTTCGCCTACGCCGATGAAATGCACGGAAAGGCCGAATCTCGCGGCGAGTGCAACGAGGATGCCGCCTTTCGCAGTTCCATCCAGCTTGGTCATCACAAGGCCAGTCAAGGGAACCGCTGCGGAAAAAGCCTCAACCTGCGAAAGGGCATTTTGACCGGTGGTGGCATCCAGCACCAGTAGGCTCGCATGCGGCGCGGAGGCATCCTGCTTTTTCAAGACACGTGCGATTTTTTCGAGCTCCGCCATCAGCCCGGCCTTGTTTTGCAGCCGTCCGGCAGTGTCGATCAACAGCACATCAGCGCCCACGTCGCGTGCCCGCGTATAGGCGTCAAAACAAAGTCCCGCGGCATCGCTGCCCGGGGCGCGCGCCACCACTTCGGCGCCTGCGCGCGTGCCCCAGACTTGGAGCTGCTCGATGGCGGCGGCGCGAAATGTGTCACCTGCCGCCAGCACCACCTTGTGACCTTCTCGTGTCAGCTTCGCTGCGATCTTACCGATGGTGGTGGTTTTGCCCGTGCCATTCACGCCCGCCACCAGAATGACAAATGGTTTGTGGGACGCATCAATATGCAGTGGTTGAGCTACCGGTGTCAGGATGGAGGCGATTTCCGTCGCCAAAACCTGGCGCAAATCATAGGTCGAGACGTCTTGGTCATAGCGGCCAGCGCCCACCGCTTTGGTGATCGCCTTGGCCTGGGCGGCGCCAAGATCGGCCCGGATAAGGGCTTCTTCCAGCTCGCCCAGCGAAACCGCGTCCAGCTTTTTCTTGACCAGCGCATCAAGGCCAAGGGCGGAGGCGCTTTTGGAAAGGCCGGATTTCAGCTTTTCGAAAAAGGTCGGGGGCGGAGGGGCTTCGCCGAATTGCCGTATCACAGCCTGTCTCCCAACAAATGCGCGCCGGTTAAATGTTCCGGGGTGAACCCCGTAATGCGTAGGCGGACGAAATTACCCTCTGTGCCTAGACTGTCTTCGGCCGCAAATGCAACCGGCACAAAGGACGGTGTGCGCCCAAGTCCCGGCTTGCCCGCTTCGGGATGCTTTTCCACCAGGATATCCACCTCGCGTCCCACCATGCCGGAATAAAGTTGCGACAGTTTCTCGGCGCCCTTGGCCCGAAGGCGCGCGGCGCGTTCCTTGGCAACCTCGCGGCCGAGCTGGGGCATACGCGCGGCAGGCGTGCCTTTACGGGCAGAGAAGGGGAAAACATGCAGCAGCGACAAGCCTGCCTCGTCCACCAGGCGCAGCGTGTTGTCGAACATTTGCTCGGTTTCGGTGGGAAAACCTGCGATCAGATCGGCGCCGAACACCGCGTCTGGGCGCAATTTGCGTACGCTCTCACAGAAGCGGATGGTGTCCTCGCGGCTGTGACGGCGCTTCATCCGCTTCAGGATCATGTCGTCGCCCGATTGCGCGGAGAGGTGAAAATGCGGCATCAGCCGCTCTTCCCCAGCGATGGCCAACATCAACTCGTCATCGGCTTCGATGGAGTCGATCGAGCTGAGGCGCAGGCGTTTTACCTCCGGCACCAGTTTGAGAATTTTCTTCACCAGCGCGCCAAGACTTGGCTTGCCCGGCAGATCGCCGCCATAGCTCGTCAGGTCGACGCCGGTCAGCACGATCTCGCTATAGCCATTGGTGGCAAGTTTTCTGGCTTCCTCGACGACCGCGCCCATGCCGACGCTGCGTGAATTTCCTCTGCCGTAAGGGATGATGCAGAAGGTGCAGCGGTGATCACAGCCGTTTTGCACTTGCAGGAAGGCGCGGGTGCGCCCCTCGAAGCACTCCACGAACTGAGCCGCGGTTTCCTTCAGCTCCATGATGTCGTTGACGCGCACGCGCTCATTGATGCCGAAGGCGTAGTTCTTGGCATCGAGCTTTTCGCCATTGCCCAGCACCATGTCGACTTCGGGCATCTTGGCGTAGGTGTCCGGCTCGGTCTGTGCGGCACAGCCGGTGACGATGATGCGCGCATCAGGGCGTTCGCGGCGCAGCTTGCGGATCTGCTGGCGGGATTGGCGTACGGCTTCTGCCGTCACCGCGCAGGTGTTGACCACGACAGTGTTTGTGAGGCCTTCCGTGCGGGCCTTGATCGCTTCCGACTCATAGGCGTTGAGGCGGCAGCCGAAGGTGACGATATCGATGCTCATTTGGTGTCGAACGCGAAAGTGCCGGAATAGGCAAGCGCCGTTGCCCCGGTCATGAAGACATGGCCGTCTTTCAAAGTGATCGAGAGCACGCCGCCATCGAGTTCGATCTCGACATGATCGCGTGTGAGCCCGCGGCGGAACGCTGCCACCGCAGTCGCGCAAGCGCCCGAGCCGCAAGCTTGTGTGATCCCCGCGCCGCGTTCCCACACCCGCATCCTGAGATAGCCTTTGTCGCGCACCGAGACGAACTCCACATTCGTCCGCCTAGGGAATAAGGGGTGGTTTTCGATTTTGGGGCCCAGCGTTGCAACGGGCGCCGCATCAGCGTCGTCCACGAAAAGCACGCAATGGGGGTTGCCCATCGAAACGGCAGAGGCGGTAAGGCTCTCGCCCTCGACGGTGAGGGTGAAGCGATTGGTATCTACCGCTTCCGCCATGGGAATGCGCTCCCAGGAAAGTTCGGGCGCGCCCATATCCACGGTGACCGCGCCGCCGCCCGCATCCTCGCAAACAAGAATGCCCGCGACGGTCTGCAAGGTGACCTTTTGCTTGCGCGTCTCATCGAGCAGCAGGCGCGCCACGCAACGTGTAGCGTTGCCACAGGCTTCCACTTCGCTGCCGTCGGGATTGCGAATGCGCATGAAGGCGTCGGCGTCAGACGAAGGCTCGATCACAATCAACTGATCGCAGCCGATACCGCGGCGGCGGTCGGCAATCTGGCGGGCCTGCGTCGCGTCAAAGGCAAGCCGTTGTTTTCGCGCGTCGAACACAGCGAAATCGTTACCCAGGCCATGCATTTTCAAAAACGGGATCATGGGCCGGTATATAGGCGTTCGGACGGCGCATCACCAGTACCGGCTTGACCTTATGGAACAGTCCTGGCCAACCTCTCCCAGCTGCTTTTAGGGGTGTTGGGCGATGCGCCGTGCCGTTTTGGCCATGTTTGGACTTTTTGCCGCCGCTTTTGCGGGGGCGCTGGCGGAGAATAGCCCTATGGACGACCCGTATATTTGGCTGGAAGACACGCATGGCGCAAAGCCGCTTGCCTGGGTCAAGGACCAGAATGCCAAATCCCTGCCGGGCCTGAAATCCGATGCCCGTTATCAGCCGCACTACGATTTCGTGCTCGCCGCCCTCGATGCCAAAGACCGCATCCCGTATGGCGGGTTGGACCACAACCATGTCTATAATTACTGGCAGGATGCGAGCCATCCCAAGGGTGTCTGGCGGCGCACGACCATCGCCGAGTATCAGAAGGCTGATCCAGCCTGGGAAACCCTGATTGATCTAGACAAGCTCGCTGCCGACGAGAAAGAAAATTGGGTCTGGAAGGGTACCTCCTGCGCGCCGAGCATGGCGCGTTGCTTGGTGCATCTGTCGCGCGGCGGTGGTGATGCCGTGGTGGTGCGCGAATTCGATGTCGCCAGCAAAAATTTCCTCAAAGACGGCTTCTTCTTGAAAGAGGCCAAGTCCGATGTCGTGATGGCGGATGACAACACCGTCCTGTTCGGTACCGATTTCGGCGCCGGTTCGATGACCTCTTCGGGCTATCCGCGTCTGGTCAAGGAATGGCATCGCGGCCAAAAGCTGGAAGACGCCAAGCTCCTGAAGGAAGGCGTCGACAGCGACGTTTCGGTCTCCGCGTTCACGCTCCACGCCGGCAGTTATGCGCTAAAGGGCATTCAGCGCAGTGTCAGCTTCTTCGAGGCCGAGTATTTCTTCCCCGGGCAGAAGGGGGATTGGTGGCAGGTGCCGCTGCCGCGCACGGCGATCATCCAAGGCCTGCACCAGCAGCAGCTTCTCTTCACTTTGCGCGCCGATTGGACGAGCCCCTCGGGCCAGAAGATCGGCAAGGGCATCTTGTTCGCCTTGCCGTATCAGGACCTCGCCAAATTCATGATCGAGGGCAAGGGCGCCTTCCCGCAAGCGGCCATTCTTTACGCGCCGGGGCCGCGCGCTTCGATCGAAAATGTCTCGACCGGGCGTGACGCCGTCTATGTCTCCGTCCTCAACAACGTGATCGGCGAAGTGCATGCGTTGCGCTTGTCGGGTGGAAAGTGGAGCGACAGGAAACTGCCTCTGCCCCCGGGCGGCACGGTCAGCATCGCCTCCACCAATGATTATGGCTCCGAGGTTCTCTTCGGCTTTGAAAGCTTCCTCGAGCCCTCCTCGCTCTATCTCGATCAGGGCAAGGACAGCCCCGCGCTGATCAAATCCCTGCCGGCGCGCTTTGATGCTTCCGGCATGGAAACGGTGCAGTACGAAGCGACCTCCAGCGATGGCGAGAAGATTCCGTATTTCGTGGTGCGCCCGAAGACCCTGAAAGGCCCGGCGCCGACCATCCTGAACGGCTATGGCGGGTTTGAAGTCTCCCGCACGCCCTTCTACTCGGCGGCTTATGGCAAGCTCTGGGTGGCGCGCGGCGGTGTCTATGTTCTCGCTAATATCCGCGGCGGTGGCGAATTCGGCCCGGCGTGGCATACGGCGGCGCTGAAAACCAATCGCCAAAAGGCGTTCGATGACTTTGCCGCCGTCGGCGCTGATCTCATCAAGCGCGGCATTACCACGCCCAAACAGCTTGGTATCGTCGGTGGCTCCAATGGCGGCCTCTTGGTCTCCACGGTGATGACCCAGCATCCTGAAATTCTCGGCGCCGTTGTTTGCCAAGTGCCGCTGATCGATATGATCCGCTACACCCAGATTGGCGCGGGCGCGTCTTGGATTGCCGAATATGGCGATCCGGCCGATCCCAAGATGGCGGACTACATCCGCACCTATAGCCCCTATCAGAATGTGAAGAAGGACAAGAAATATCCGCCTGTCTTCTTCGTTACTGCCACATCGGACGATCGAGTGACGCCCGTGCATGCCCGCAAGATGGCGGCGCGGATGGAAGAGCAGGGCCATGATGTCATCTTCTACGAAAACACCGATGGCGGGCATGCCGCGGCGGCCAATCACAAACAGGCCGCGGAGATGAGCGCGCTCACCTTCGTCTATTTCGCCCAGAAGCTTGGGCTGCCGTAAACGTCTTGGCCTCCGCGCATAAAAGAACGGCCGTCCGAAAGGGCGGCCGTTTCGTTTGCAGGGTTTGCTAAAAGCCTTAGACCTTGAAATCCACTTTCTGGCCAATTGCGCTGTCGTTCATTTTCAGAACCGTCACATCGCCTTTCTTGGCCTGCATATTGGTGGTCTCGATGGGGGCCACCACATCGTCACGGGCTTCCGGCGGGGCTTTATCCGCCGCGTTAAAGTGATAAATCGCGGCGCTGGCCTGGGTGCTGGCGGGGCTGAACCCCGATACGCTGCTCATGACGCAATACCTCTTTCTTCACACGATCACATTGAAGATGCCGCCACCCATATCCGTCACGTCGGGCGGTACTTCGCAATGGGCGCGCATGTAGAGTTCGGTCGCGACGCGCTGTATCGCCGCTTCGAGGTTCGGGTCGGTTATTTGCAGTTGGTTCGGGTTCGGGACCGCGATTTGAACGCTGGTCCGGAGGGCTCCGACCGATGCAATCACCGATGTTGCGCTTCCAACCGTACTCATGCGGAGGATTTTGCCTAGTGCGGCATTGCGATCTTGTGAAAGTCGCGCAGGCAAATTTAGTAGAATTCAAAACAAATGCGGCTGAGCCAGCGTTTCCGCGGCTTTTCTCGCGATTTCAGCTCGGAAAATTTTTCCGCTGATCAGATGAAGGTGTCGAGCAAAGAGCCCAGCATCTTATCCGCCGTCTTGAAAACGGCGGCGTTGGCCTTAAAGGACAGCGCACTCTGGTTGCTGTCTACGATGGCCGTCGCCAAATCCCCCGTGTTTTGATCCGCTGCGTTAGACGTATCTGTAGTCCCCGGTGATGCCGCCTTCACCACGTTTCCCGCCGCATTTTCAAAGCGTTGGGATGCGGAGCGCAATCCGCTTACTGCCGTATTGAGGGCGCCGATCATCATGGCCGATTCTTAGCACCCCGATTGCTGCGACCTTCTGAAATTTTTTTGGGGTAGTTGAGTAAAATTTGAATTTGTTTCGGGTTAGCCGCTTTTTTACGGGGATCAGAAAGCCGCCAAACCAAGCATCTGCATGAGCATGATGGCGGAGACGAGCATCACCGGTGAGAGGCCCAAAAGGGTCATCACGGCGACGTGGACGTTTTCATGGGCTTTGGTGGTGCGGGCGTTGGTCATGGTCGTTACTTCAGTCTTCCAGGCTCGCCCGATTGCGTGCCCGGTGAGACAGGTTCTACGCCTCTCGCATTGTGTAGAGAATTTCGAAGTTTTGCAGAGACTGTTGAGAAATACTCATCAATTCAGTAGCCGCGATCATTCAGCCGCGACTTTATGGGTTGGTATCTTGTCGATCTCACCTTCCAAAGCTTTCTCCGCCTGCCACAGGTCGAAAGCTTGCTGCATGCGCAGCCAAAGCCCTGGGCCATTGCCGCAGAAGCGTCCGAAGCGCAGTGCCATTTCCGCGGTGACCGCAGAGCGCCCGGAAATGATGGAATGCAGCGTTTGGCGAGAAACGCCCAACTGTCGCGCCGCTTCGCTGACCGAAAGATTCAGTTCCAGCATGACAATGTCGCGGAACAACTCGCCTGGATGCGTGGGCGCACGGTTGATCTTGATCTCAGGGGGCTTGTCCTCAGTGGTCTTGGACGAGGTCGACTTTGCGCGCCTCGCCGTCTTGCCACTCGAAGGTAATTCGCCATGGTCCATTGACATCTACTCGCCATCTTACCGGTTTGAAGCGGCTATCGGGATGAAGCCGCAGGCCCGGCAGTTTCAGGTCATCCAGGGTTTCTGCGTGGTGAAGGGCATCCAAAATCTGCAAACACCGCTTCTGCAAATCCTGACGAACTTTTGAACTCTGGCCGGTCTGAAAGAGCTCGCGAAGGCCCTTGTGTGCGAAAGAAGTGATCATTCACAATCCCCATCGGCCCACTAACGAAGTTCGTTAGTAGGTTCTCAGCGTGCACCCGATGCGAACGTGTGGGTATCTTTTCCGGCTCGGGTTTGGCTTGTGCACGTAACGCCAAACGCGTCCTGAACCTGCCTTATTGGGCTGGCTGTGTCAAGCATCGCTTTACAGTTTGACTCCTTTCCTTCTCCCTCGTAAAAGGCCCGTCTCCCGGAAAGCTTTGTCTTTCCGGTCCCAGGCCCGGCTTGGGATCGCCCTCAGGCAGCGCGTGGCGCCCCCTGGGGCGGTAGTGCTTTGGATAAAAGGTTGGCGATGTTCGACTCTTTGCAATCCCGCCTCGGCGGTGTCTTCGACAGGTTGCGCGGCCGTGGGGCTCTCACGGAAGCCGATGTCGATGAGGCGCTGAAGGAAGTTCGTACCGCTCTTATTGAAGCGGACGTCGAACTTGGCGTGGTGGAAGATTTCGTCAAGCGCGTGAAGCCCAAGGCGGAAGGCGAGGCGGTGATCCGCTCCGTCTCCCCCTCCCAGCAGGTCGTGAAGATCGTTCACGACAGCCTGATCGAGATGTTGGGCACGGAAAGCACCGGCCTGAACCTCGGCTCGCCGCCCGCCCCGATCCTGATGGTCGGTCTGCAGGGTTCGGGTAAGACCACCTCCACCGCCAAGCTTGGCCTGCTTCTGCAGACCAAAGAGAAGAAGCGCGTGCTGATGGCCTCGCTGGACGTGAACCGTCCCGCCGCCATGGAACAGCTCAAAGTCCTGGGCGAGCAGGCTGGCGTCGCCACCCTGCCGATCATCCCCGGCCAGACCCCGGTCACCATTGCCAAGCGCGCGCTCGCCTCCGCCAAGGTCGGTGGCTATGACGTGCTGCTCCTCGATACCGCGGGCCGCCAGCATATCGATGAAGAGTTGATGGCCGAAGCCGCCGCCGTGCGCGAAGCCACCAACCCGCATGAAACCATTCTCGTCGCCGACAGCCTGACCGGTCAGGACGCGGTGAACATCGCCAAGTCGTTCCACGCGCGCATGCCGCTGACTGGCATTATCCTGACGCGTGCCGACGGTGATGCGCGTGGCGGTGCGGCGCTTTCCATGCGCGCGGTCACCGGCGCCCCGATCAAATTCCTCGGCATGGGTGAAAAGCTCGAAGCGCTCGAGCCCTTCCATCCCGAACGCGTTGCCAGCCGCATTCTCGACATGGGCGACGTGGTTTCGCTCGTGGAAAAAGCCACCGAGACCCTCGACAAGGAAAAAGCCGAGGCGATGGCGAAAAAGCTGAAGAAGGGGGCGTTCGACATGAACGACCTTTTCGATCAGCTCAACCAGATGAAAAAGATGGGCGGTATGCAGGGCCTTCTCGGCATGCTCCCCGGCGTCGGCAAGATCAAAGACAAGCTCGACGAGGCCGGCCTCGACGACAAGGTGATTACCCGCCAGCAAGCCATCATCCAGTCGATGACCAAGAAAGAGCGGGCCGATCCCGATCTCATCGACGGCAAGCGCAGAAAGCGCATCGCCAAAGGCTGCGGGATGGAAGTCTCCGACGTGAATAAGCTGCTCAAGATGCATCGCACCATGGCGGACGCCATCAAGGCGATGAAGAAGGGCGGCCGTGCCAATCCTTTTGCCGCGCTCATGGGTATGGGGCGCGGCGGTCCGCCTCCCGGCATGTTCGGCGGCGGACGCCACTAATTCTCCGGTTTCAGTTTCTAAAGACGAAGGAAGTAAGAAATGTCTCTCAAGATTCGCCTTGCCCGCGGCGGCACCAAGAAGCGCCCGCACTATGCCATCGTGATCGCCGACTCGCGCAACCCGCGCGATGGCCGCTTCATCGAGAAGATCGGCTACTACAACCCGCTCCAGCCCAAGGACAGCCCGGAACGCGTGAAGCTGGAAGTCGAGAAGGCCGCTGAATGGCTGAAGAAGGGCGCCACCGCCACCGATCGCGTGCATCGCTTCCTGGCCAATGCCGGCCTGGTGAAGCCGCTGAAGAAGAACAACCCCGAGAAGGCGAAGCCGAAGAAGAAGGCGCAGGAACGCGCTGCCGCTGCTAAGGCTGCCGCTGAAGCCGCTTCCGCGGAAGGCTAAGGTACTTGATGCAGCGGAACATCCTCATGGCCGCCATCCTTGGCGCGCATGGGCTGAAAGGCGAGGTGAAGGTGAAAACCTTCACCGCCGAACCGCAAAAGCTCGGCGCTTATGGGCCGCTGCATGACAAGTCCGGGCGCCCCTTCACCGTGAAGGGGCTGAAGCCCGGCAAAGGCGATGAGGCCGTGGTGACGTTTGCCGAGATCGGCGACCGTGACGCGGCCGAAGCCGCCAAAGGCATAGAGTTGTTCGTGACGCGTGCCGCCCTGCCGGAAACGGCGGAAGAAGAATTCTATCACGCCGATCTTTTGGGCCTGGATGTCGATGACAATCAGGGCCGCCGCATCGGCAAGGTCCTTTCCATTCAGAATTACGGCGCAGGCGATCTGCTGGTCATAGCGGGCGATTCTGGCGACGAGATCTGGCTCGCCTTCACGCGCGAGAACGTGCCCGAGATCGACATCGCGAACCGGCGCATCATCGTGGCTGTTCCCGAAGAGGTCGAAGCGCGTCCCGCGCACGACATGGAATAGCCATGTCCTGGTCCGCCACCATTCTCACGCTTTTCCCGGCGATGTTTCCGGGGCCGCTCGGCCAATCCTTATGCGGCAAGGCGCTGGCAAACGGGCTGTGGTCGCTGGAAGTCAAAGACATCCGCGAGCACGGGCTCGGCAAGCATCGCACGGTGGACGATACGCCTTCGGGCGGCGGGCCTGGCATGGTGATGCGCCCAGACGTGGCCGCGGCTGCCATCGACGCGGTGGAGCGCCAGGAGCGCCCGCTCATTTATCTCTCGCCGCGCGGCAAGCCGCTCACCCAATCCCGCGTCAAAGCCTTGGCCGATGGCCCTGGCGTGATCCTCTTCTGTGGCCGCTTCGAAGGGCTTGATGAACGGGTGATCGAGGCGCGTCAGATGGAAGAAATCTCGCTCGGAGATTTCGTGCTGGCGGGTGGTGAGATCGCGGCACAGGCGCTGCTCGAAGCCTCCGTGCGGCTGATCCCAGGCGTGCTGGGGGCGCAGGATTCACCTTCGGAAGAGAGTTTCTCGGCGGGATTGCTGGAATATCCGCAATATACAAGGCCGCAGGAATTCGAGGGCCGCACCATTCCCGAAGTCCTAAATAACGGGAATCACAAGGAAATCGCCAAGTGGCGGCAGGCCCAATCGGAAAGCTTAACAAGAGCGCGGCGTCCCGACCTCTGGACCCTCTATGAAAAAGATAAGTCATAGGGTATAGGCGCGCCCTCAAACTGCGGCTAACGCCCGCCGCAGTCCCAAAAGAACAACTGTGCGGAGTTAAAAATGAACTTGTTGCAGACGCTCGAAGCCGAGCAGATGAAGGCGCTGCGCGCCACCCCCCTTCCCGATTTTCGCCCCGGCGACACGCTGAAGGTGTCCGTCAAGGTGGTCGACGTGACCTTTGACGAGAAGACCAAGCAGAACAAGACCCGCGAACGCCTGCAGAACTTCGAAGGCGTCTGCATCGCCCGTCAGGGTCAGGGCATCAACGAGGCCTTCACGGTCCGCAAGATTTCCTATGGCGAAGGCGTCGAGCGCGTTTTCCCGATCTATTCGCCGCTGGTCGACAGCGTGACGGTGGTCCGTAAGGGCCGCGTGCGCCGCGCGAAGCTGTATTACCTGCGTGGCCGTCGCGGTAAGTCCGCGCGTATTGCCGAGCGCCAGGACAACAGCCCGGTCGCCGAGTAATCGGTCTCGCATATCGCGACATGATCAAGGCGCCAGGGTTTTCCTGGCGCCTTTTTCTTTTGCCGAAAATGGAGGGGCCGCCTTCGGGGGGCGAGGCGGCCCCTTTTTACCGCGAGATGCCGGAGGGGTGGAAACCGGCCTCTCGCTGGTTTTGCCGTGGTCCGCTGTTTTTCTTCGGTACCGCAGCGTCTTCCCTACCTTCCCCAACCAAATCTTGTCTCATCATCAACCTTAACCGGCCATCGAATGAAGCCGCCGTTCCAAGCGCCAGACCGCGGCGACTACCGCTGCAGAGGCCCGTTCAAGCGGACTATCGGGTGCGAATTCGATCTCGAAATCGACTTCCTCGCCGGTGATTTTACGGTTGGCGATATCCATCAGCACGGCGTGATAGCTGTGATGGGCGGCTTTCAGGATGGCGACTTCCAGCCAGTCACGGTGACGGATTTCAAGCTCACGGATGAATTGGGTGATATCGCAATGTGGATGCGGCTTGAAATCGAAATAGCTCATGCAATGGACGGGCTGCCTTAGGCATTGCATTGCGAGAGCTTTACAGCTCGCATGTGCCCTCAGCGCGTCCGATGCATTCAACATGCTCATCTCCTGCGCAAAGACGATGCTTGTGTCTGCTGAATCTACAATTAACAGGTGTATAGGCTAGGTATTTGCACGCACACGAATTGTTCCGTGTCGGGACAAATTTACGGCTGGATGACCTCCATATAGGTAAAGCTCCGAGTGCCGCACAGCCCGTTCATCATGTGGGGACGCGCCTCGAAATGTGCGTGGCGAATGTCCAAAAAGCCGCCGGAACGATATTTTACGAGGCGATTGCCTTCTGGGGTTAGCGCTCTGGCCAGTTCCAGGCGGGCGGACGATGGTCGTGCAAATTCGTTTCGCCGAGTTCTTTATGAAGGCCAATGGTTTGGGTTTCGCACCACACTTCCGAAGCAATGGCGCCGACGAGCGCCGGCGCGTGGGAGACCACAATGATTTGGGTGCGTTCGGAAGCCTTGCCGATCAGCCGTGCCAGTGCGGGCAAGAGATCGGGATGAAGACTTGCTTCGGGCTCGTTCAATACCATCAATGCGGGCGGGCGCGGCGACAACAGCGCAGCGGCCAGTTGCAGGAATTGCAGCGTGCCGTCGGAGAGTTCTGCCGCCGAAAGGGGGCGAAGCAATCCGTGCTGGCGAAGCTGCACTTCGAAGTAGGCGCCACTGGTGGAGATTTCCAGCCGCGCTCCGGCGAAAGCATCCCCAATGGCTTCGTTGAGGCGCTCGGCCTCGCCGATTTCGAAAATGGTTTGAATCGCGGCGGCAAGATCGCTGCCGTCGCTGGCGAGGACCGGTGTAAAGGTACCCACCTGCGGGCGCCGCACGGGGGCCTCGCGATCTGTCCGCCATTGGTCGTAGAAACGCCAGTCACGCATTCTTTCGCGCAAATCTAAAAGCTCCGGCGCAGCTTCGGTATCGGCGCAATGGGTCATCATGCTGTCCCAGGGATCGAGATCGCGGGACATCTCTCGCCAGGCTCCGGTCTTATCGCGAATGCGCACCAGCGGGCCGCGGCGCTCGGCAAAAATGCTGGCGCGCGTGAGGACCGGCCCGGTCCAGAGTGCTTCTGATTTGATAGCGGGGTCATGCGCGAACAAGGACCGGCTCGGCTGGGGCAGGCCGAGATCTATCGCGTAGCCGTAATCATCGCCGCCAAAGCCGAGTTTCAGGCTTACGGGCTTTTTGCGCAGGGTGCCTTGCACCTCGTGTTCGCCGCTTTTCATGCTGCGCGAAAGGCTTTCGGGGCCTGCCCAAAGTGCAGATTGCAGCCCGCCATCTGCGGCCAAGGATTGCACGACGCGCCCCTGCGCCACTTGTGAAAGAAGGCCAAGGGCGCGGTACAGATTTGATTTTCCGCTGCCGTTCGGTCCGGTCACAATATTCAGCGGTGACAATTCAACTGCAAGATCGCGGAGCGATCTGTATCCGCTAATGGCCAAACGTCTCAGCATCGTTCTCTCCCGGAAATGCGAGTATGAATGATGGACGTCGGAATGCGAAGATGGCGGCATTTCTGTCCCATTGCTGGGCGTAAGAGGCGGTTGAAGGGTTGCTTGCCCGTGCGAAAACGCCTCAGACCCGGTCAGAAACGCCCCAAACGCCCCATTTTACGGGCTTTTCGGGCTGTACCCTCTCTTGTGTTTACAAAAAAAGCCGTAAAATAGGGCACGTTTTTGATTCGCAGAGGATAACACCCATGGCTAAAGCCGCCGCCACCGCCGCCAAGGCGAAGGTCGAAACGATCTCCACGCGTCAGCTCGCTGCTGCGCTCGCGCCCAAGCATGAACTGTCCAACAAGGCATCGCTGGCCTACATCGACGATGCCATTGCCACGATCACCAAGCACCTCAAGAAGGGCGCCCGCGTCCGCCTGAACGGCCTTGGCATTCTGCAGGTCCGTAAGCGCGCTGCCCGCATGGGCCGCAACCCGGCCACCGGCGAAGCCATCAAGATCAAGGCGTCGAAGAAGGTTGCCTTCCGCGCCGCGAAGGAGCTGAAGGAAGCCATCTAACGCTTCTTTTCATCTGTAATGGGAAGGCCGGCTGAGCGGACACGCTTGGTCGGCCTTTTCATATCTGGCACCAATTGCCACAGCGTGATTGGTTTTCTCTCGCGCACAAGGTAGCCTCTCCTAAAAGTTGTGGGGGTGGCTATGGGGGAACGGGCCTACTCTGCTCTTGCGCCGATAGAGCAGAGTCTTGTCGATGCGCTGACCGCGGGGGCGGTCTGGTCGCCGGAGTATTTTTCCTCTTGGTGTCAGGCCCACCAGGAAATTGTGTGCAATCCAAAGGTTGTCGACGGGCGCATCCAGCTGCCGGCGCGCTGCATACGCAAATTCATCAGCCAGGAAGATACACCTCTGCCGGGTGGCAATGTGGTCGTGGATGCCACCGGGGCTCGCTTTTGCGGCGTCAATGTTGAGGGAGACCTTAACCTCACAGCCCTCAAATTCCTCAAACCCATCCAATTCGATCAATGTGTATTTTCCGGTGAGGTACTACTGACTGATGCTAATCTCGGCCATGTCAGCTTCACCAACTGCAACCTGCAACGGCCCATCACCGCCGTCAGCGTCAAGATAAATAGCGAATTTGTCCTGACCAAATCCGTATGTCCTAGTCTTAGGTTTGAGTCAGCGAAGATTGCGGGCTCCGTGCAGCTCGATGGCAGCGTATTCGATGGCGCATTTAGCGGTGATGCCTGGCGCACGCTGGATTTTTCCGATGCTACCATCGGAAGCTACATTTCGCTCCGCAAGGTAGAGGTTACGGGCGAGGTACGAATAGTCGGCGCCAAGATTGAAGTCAGCATTTTTTGCCAAGGGGCGCGATTAAGGGCGCACCCATGCCATCACCGGCCAGGGAGAGCGCCAGAGGATGCCCGCGCCTTATACGGCGGCTTTGCCGCTATTGGCGGCGGGGTTTACCTGAGCCGCGGCTTTCATGCCGAAGGGCAGGTCAGCTTTGTTGGCGCCAAGATCGGCTCAGGCGTTCATGCCGAATATTCCTATTTCGAGGGCACGGTCAATTTCGCCGTCGCTTCCATCGGTGGCAGCCTGTTTTTTGAATGCGCGACGCTGAATGGCGTCCCGATGGTGGAAAGTCCGCAGGCCGGTCCCCGGGCGCTTTACTGCTGGAACACCACCGTAGGCGCCAATGTCTTCCTCGCTGGATTGAAGGTGACTGGGGAGGTGGATTTCAATCTTGCCAAAATCGGCGCCAGCTTTCGTGCCGAGCAATCGAGTTTTAGCAATGCCAAATACAAAGCTCTCAACTGCACGAATGTGACGGTGGGGGTAAGCGTTATCCTGGATCGCATCAATGCTATTGGGCCGGTGGATTTCTGTCTCGCGGAGATCGGCGGGCGATTTGTCGGCAGTGGCAGCCGGTTTGATCATGCAGGCTCGCAAGCTACCACACGCCGCCGCGCGCTCAATTGCGACAGCATCCGCGTTGGTGGCAGCGTCGTTCTGGACGGTGGGCCCCGATCAAAGGCCGTCGAGATGGCCGCCAAGAAACTCGAGAGCTGCCGGATCAGGGGTGATGAGTTGGGGGACGCAGTAGGAGTGCCTGCAGGCACTCCGATATTTGTTCAGGGGGTCGCCTATTTTTACGGTGCAACGATCGGAGGGGATTTTGATTGCCGCGGAGGGCGGTTCGTTAATCTCGATGGTGCGTCCTTAGTATGCAGTTCAGCGACAATCGGCGGCAATGTCTATCTGAGCCATGATTTTGTGGGCATCGGCGAAGTTTATCTACGCGGCGTTACCATCACAGGGAACCTGCACTGCCGTGGTGGCTCTTTTCATGATGGCATTACAAAGGAAGCCAGGAAACGTTCCGACAAGATTCGCGATGCCATTGATCTGGAAGGGGCGCGTATCGCCAAGGCGCTATATTTGACAGGCATTCACCGGTTCAGGGGAAGTCTCGATCTTCACGATGCTTATGCGGCGACTTATGCTGACGATAGTAGCGTCTGGAATGCCAATTGGCACGCAACCGCCGAAGCCGCAGAGAAAAAAGCCCGTGGCAAGGAGCGTCCGAACAGCGTTTCGCGCGCTGGGCACCGGCGGAGAGTTCCTCTCAGCAAGGCTGTGATACCTGACGACGATAGCTGGAAGCCGCTGGCGGAAGAACTCGAAATTGAGCTTTCCGTGTTGGAGCCGGATTATGAACGGCCCATAGCTCTGCCTAAGAACGGCAAGTTCAGCAACCGAAGAGGTTTTTCCTATATTCAGCTTGATCGATTCACCTATGGTGCCTTTGCCGATGATGATCGCTTTTCCGACCACGATGGCGAGCCGGAAGACGAGGAAGGCGCCAATACTGATTTGGATTTTGAAGCCCGCTATGCCCTGCTCCTGCGCCAAGAGAAAAAACAGCTAACTACCGATTTTCGTCCGCAGCCATTCACTCATTGCGCTAGGGTTCTAAGATCTATGGGGCGCGCAAGGGATGCGCGGAAGATTCTTAACCGGCGCGAACGGCACTGGCTTCAGCACAAAAGCATAAACTGGTTAGAATATTGGTTCCGACGTATCTTTTTCGGTTTCACCTGCGGTTATGGTTATAATAAGCGCCTCGCGCTGTGGTGGCTTGCCGGGATTTGGCTTTTCAGTTCTTGGCTCTACGCGATAGAGGGTGACATGGGGCTGATGCGCTCGTCATCAGATGTCATTCTGGTTAGCGACTATTACAATAAACACAACAATGTGCCTAACGGCGTGGAGCCCTATCAGCCAGCGATCTACGCGCTGGATGTGCTTTTGCCCATCATCGATCTTGGTCAGAAGCACGAATGGGTGCCAGCCGATGGTTACCGCGAAAGGGAGGCGGCAAAAGATAGTCCCCTCCCCAATACCAAGCAGACTGCGAGGCAAGGGGTATCCCCCACATCCCCGAAACTCCAGGGCGAGAACATTCCCGGCTTTGAACGGATACTCAATAGGATTGGGCCGCATCCGATAAGGCTAGATATCATCGTCTCCTGGTTTCCCAAGGCTTGGTATTGGACCGAAATGCTTCTAGGCTGGCTGTTCACCACCATCATCGTGGCGGGCCTTACTGGTTTGATCGGTCATCAGCGCCAGGAATAATCCAGGACTGCACCGACAGCGCTGTCCTTAAGGCGCGGGGTGTAAGCTCCGCTTGCCCTTCGGAAAGGCGCGCGTTAAGCCTTCGCCCAACTTTTGAGCCTCTCTAATGAGGCGCCCCCAGAAAGGACACTTCCATGGCACAACCGAAAATCGCGTTGATCGGCGGCGGACAGATCGGCGGCACACTGGCGCTTCTGGCCGGTCTGAAAGAGCTTGGCAATGTGGTGCTGTTCGACATCGTCGAAGGCCTGCCGCAGGGCAAGACGCTCGATCTCGCCCAGGGTGGCGCTGTGGAAGGCTATAACGCCCATCTTTCTGGTACGAATTCTTACGAAGGCATCGCCGGGGCCGATGTGGTGATCGTCACCGCGGGCGTGCCGCGCAAGCCCGGCATGAGCCGCGACGACCTTCTCTCCATCAATCTGAAGGTCATGGCAGCGGTGGGCGAGGGCATCAAGACCTATGCCCCGAACGCCTTCGTCATCTGCATTACTAACCCGCTCGACGCCATGGTCTGGGCGCTGCGCCAGTTCGCCAATCATCCGGCGGAAAAGATCGTCGGCATGGCCGGTGTGCTTGATAGCGCCCGCTTCCGCCACTTCCTCTCCGAAGAGTTCAAGGTCAGCAAGGAAGACGTCACCGCCTTCGTGCTGGGCGGCCATGGCGATACCATGGTGCCGATGCCGCGCTTCTCCACCGTCGCCGGCATTCCGCTGCCGGAACTCGTCAAGATGGGCTGGACCACCCAGGAAAAGCTCGACCAGATCATCCAGCGCACCCGTGACGGCGGCGCCGAGATCGTCGGTCTTTTGAAGACCGGCTCGGCGTTCTATGCCCCGGCCTCCTCGGCGATCCAGATGGCCGAATCCTATCTCAAGGATCAGAAGCGCGTTCTGCCGGTCGCCGCTTATGTTGATGGGCCTTACGGTATTAAGGATCTGTATGTTGGCGTCCCTGCCGTGATCGGCGAAAATGGCGTTGAACGCATCGTCGAATTGCAGCTCACCGCGGAAGAAAAAGCCGCGCTCGACAAATCGGCTGGTGCGGTGCAGGGCCTGATCGAGGCCTGCAAGAAGATGGATCCCCGGCTCGGCTAAGAGCTGGGATTTGGGAGACCTGCGTATGCGTGCGCTGGCAGCAGCTATGTTCTTCGCGATGCTGCCAGCCGCCATGGCGGCGACCATCACGGTGCATGTCGCCAATATCGATCCCAAGGGCGGCGAACTCCACGTCGCCCTTTATACCGAGCAGCAATGGCCCGATAACGACGCCAAGCCCTTGGTCGACAGCATCGTGCCGGCCGTGGCGCCGCAAACGACGGTGGTGATGAAGGATGTCCCGCCGGGCACTTACGGCATCAAGACCTTCCAAGACGTCAATAAGAACGGCGAATTCGACCAGAACGTGATCGGTCTGCCGCTTGAACGCTATGGTTTCTCCCGCGATGCCCGCCCCTTCCTCTCGGCGCCGGGCTTCAACAAAGCCAAGTTTTCCGTGCCGGATGGCCCGATCGAGCTGATCATCCACCTGCAATAAGCCGGGCTAAGCCGCTCACGAATAGCTGACACCCGCATTAGGGAATTGTCCGGCTACCCCCGACCGTCTATGACGGGGACCATGATCCCCACCCTCACGACTGACCGCCTGACGCTCAGGGCCTTCACCCAGGGCGATTTCGAGGCGTGGGCAGGCATCATGGGTGATCCCGAGACAATGACCTTCCTGGGCGGCCCTATGGCCCCTAGCGACGCCTGGCGGGCGCTGGCGGTCACCCTCGGCCATTGGGCCTTGCGCGGCTATGGCATGTGGGCCGTGGAGCGGCGCTCAGATGGCGCCCTGATGGGCCGGGTGGGGTTGTTGCAGCCGGAAGGCTGGACCGGGCTCGAGGTCGGCTGGACCCTGGGGCGGCCTTTTTGGGGGTATGGCTATGCTACCGAGGCGGGTGCCGCCGCCATGGCCTATGCCTTCTTGACCCAGCCAGACGATCACATCGTCTCGAACATCGATCCCGCCAATACGCCCAGCCAAGCTGTCGCCAAGCGCCTGGGCGAGAGCAAGGGCCCCGAGGCCGAGCTCGTGATCGGCGGCAAAGCCTACAAAGTCGATGTCTGGCGTATTTCGCGTGAGGAGTGGCAACGCCGCGTATGAGTGACCCGACCGTTTACCGCCATCGCGATTTCATCCTTTTTGCGAGCAGCCGCTTCCTCTCCACCGTCGCCATGATGGTCCAGTCTGTCGCCATTGGCTGGCAGATTTACGAGATCGAACGCACGCCTTTGGCGCTTGGCCTTGTTGGCCTCTGCCAGTTCCTGCCGATGTTCCTTTTCACCTTGCCGGCGGGCGAGATGACGGATCGTTTCGATCAGCGCCGCGTGTTGTCGCTGGCTTTGCTGCTGCAGGGGCTTTGCGCGGCGATTTTCCTCACTCTCTCCATCACCGGCATCAAGACGGCGGTGGCCTATTACGCCGTGCTGGTGCTGTTCGGGGTGGGGCGCGGCTTTGCTTCTCCGGCAGGCCAGTCCTTGACGCCTTTTCTGGTGCCGCCCGAAAGGCTGCCGCGCGCCATCGCGCTGAACTCCTCGGTCTTCACCACGGCAGTGATCGCAGGTCCCGCCATGGGCGGCTTTCTCTACGCCTTCGGTCCGGAAGTGACCTACAGCCTCTGTCTTGCCTTTTTTGTCGCTGCCTCCGCCATCACCGCGATCATTGGCGGGCGCCGCCGGGCCAAAGAGGTCAATACCGAGATGAGCCGGTTTGAGCGCGTGGTGGAAGGCATCCGCTTCGTGAAAAACCGCCCCGTCATTCTGGGCGCGATTTCGCTCGATCTCTTCGCGGTGCTTTTGGGCGGTGCGACGGCGCTGTTGCCGCTCTTCGCCCGCGATATCTTGCATACCGGTCCTTGGGGGCTCGGGCTTTTGCGCAGTGCGCCCGCGGTAGGGGCCGCGCTGGTGGCGCTGGCTTTAACGGGCCGCCCCATCGAGCGGAATATCGGGGTGAAAATGTTCGCCGCTGTCGCCGTGTTCGGCGTGGCGACCATCGTCTTTGGCCTGTCGTCGAACTTCTATCTTTCGATGGGCGCGTTGTTCGTGCTCGGCGCCTCCGACATGATTTCGGTGTTCGTGCGCCAGTCCCTCGTCAGCTTCGCAACCCCGGATGAAATGCGCGGTCGCGTCGGCGCCGTGAACATGCTGTTCATCGGGGCCTCCAACGAGCTGGGCGAATTCGAAAGCGGCATCACCGCCGCCTTGTTCGGCTCGATCCCCGCTGTGATCATCGGCGGGCTCGGCACCCTTGGCGTGGTGGCGATCTGGATGAAGCTCTTTCCGCCGCTGCGCGATGTCGACCGGCTGAAAGATATCGAATTCAAACAGGCCTAAAAGCGATAGCTGGCCGAGGCGAAGAGGCCGTTCGGCTGGGCTTGCAGGTCCGAGGTGAAGCCATAGCGCTTGGTGTAGCGGGTCGTGATCAGCTCGTTATAAAGCAGCGAAATGCCCGCGCTGGCGGCGACATCATACCAATGATGCTTTTGCGCATCGACGCGGCTCCAGCCTACAAAAGCCGTGGCGGCATAAGCGGGAATGCCGTACTCCCAGCCATAGCGTTCGCGCAGGAATTCGGCGGGGGCTGCCGCCAAGGCGGTGGTGTCCGACGGCATGGAGTTCCAATTTCCGCCGCCTTTGCTGCACGGTTCGGCAAAGGGGCGGCACTCACGGATGAGCTGTTTCAGACCGTAAGCGGTCCCAACCGTCAGCGCGGTGGTGACGAAAAGCTGTGCCGTGCCGACGCGATCATGCTTCAGAAGCGTGATGCCGCCAGCCACCAGAGGCATGGCAATGGCAATGCCGGTTCCGGCGGTTTCGGTCATCTTGGCCTGAAGAGGCAGCGCGGAACATGCGAATGCGACTGCGGCGCAGATTGCCGAACGACCAAGCATCAAGACTTCCCCGTGTGAGACAGAACATTACTATGGTTTAAAGGACGCATACGGACAAGTGACCAGATGCCAACCTCTTCGCCTAGAAGCGGTAGCCCACGGTCGCCATGGCGCCATCACCATCATCGGTGCCGAACATGCCGGTGAAGAAGCCGCGCTCTTCGGTGTGATCCCAGGGGCGGTGATAGCGGGTGGTGAAGATCTGATTGTAGCCAAAGGAGATGGCGGTGGTGGCAAGGCCATCCCACAGCTTGTTCTTCTTGGCCTTCTGCATCGCCCAGCTTGGATATTTGGAGACGATGAACATCGGTATGCCCCAATCCGCGCCGTAGCGGTTCCACATGAAGGACGAGGGGCCCGAGGCCAGCGCCGAAGTGGTGGAGGGGAAGGAATCCCAGGCGCCGCCCGCGCAGCCGCCGCCCGGAATCTTGGCGTAGGGGCGGCAGGAGCGGACGATCTGCTTCAAGGCATAGGCGGTGCCATAGGTCAGGCCGGTCACAACGGTGAGTTGGGCAAGGCCCTTATAATCGTGCTTCGACAGGGCGACTGTGATCGCGATGGCGGGCATGGCATAGGCGACCGCCTGACCGCTTTCCTTGTAAGGGAATGCCTCCGCCCGCATTGCAAACAATACCATGCACGCGGCTGCGAAAGCCTTTTTCATGAAATCCCCCAAGCCCATTCAGCGGCGACGATAGCCTATCGCGCCTCTAAATCACAAATGTGGCGGTGGGTTTTATGAAATAACCCCAACCCGGTTAGCGCGTCACCATCACGTCCACGCGGTCGAGCGGGCCGTTATCGTCTACGCCGCCATGGGCGAAGACGTCGATTTTCTCGGAGGGAATGCCATCATCGATGAGAAGCTGGCGTACCACCAGCGCGCGCTTCAACGACATGCGGCGGGTATCAGAGGTCTTCTCGCCGCGCTGACCGGCATAGGCCAGAAGCTGGATGCGGGCGGAGCCGTCGGCTGCCACATCGCCCAGCGAATTGGCGAGGGTCCGGATTGCGCTCACCGCAGAGGCAGAAGGATCGCTGGCATTGGGGGCGAAGGTCACCGTATCGCGGCGGCTGCCGGCCGGCACCTTGGCCTTGGAGGACTTCGCGGGCTCGATGCTCGCGGTCTGCACCGGCTTGCTTACGGCTGCCTGCTGCGGGGCTGCCTGCTGCGGGGCGGGTTGCGGCGCGGGCCTGGGCGCCTGCTGAGCGGCTTTCTGTGGCGCTGGCGCGGGCTTGTTAGCGGGCGCCATGGTGAGGGTCTGAAGATCGCCAAAGCCGCTGAGGCTGCTGGCGGCGCTCTGCGGCGCCGGCGCGGCGGGTTTTGGCGCCGGGGGTGTTGTGGTCTGTGGCGCGGGCTTGGCGCTCGCGATTTTCTTCGGCTTGGGCGCTTCTTTCGGCGCTTCCTCTGTCATTTCCCGAGCCACCGGCGCAGGTTCGACCGGCGCGGCTGCGGCCACCGCCTTATGCTTTTTCGGCTTAGGCGTCTCGACCGGCGCCGCCGCATAGCTCTCGCTGGCGGGAGGCGTTACCGCGGTATCGGTGGCTGGGACCTTGGCGCGCGCACGCGGCATGTGCAGCACGATTGGCTTTTCATTGTATTGCCAGGGCTGAAGCAGGGGCGGCAACGCGCGCGGCTGACCCGTGCCAGGATCGATCAGCACCTGCCCATCGGCATTCACGCCCATGGAATTGACCGTCACGCTTTGCGCGGCGGCGCCAGAGAGTGGCACCAGGGCGAGTGGGACCAGAGCGAGCGGGGCAAGAGCGAAGGCGAGAGTGAGGCGCATGGAATCCAATGGCCGTGAGGTCCTGTCAACCATAGTCGCCTCAGCGCTCCGCCTCAACTGCCGTTGTCTGCCGCTGTTGGGCACATTGCCGTGTGGCGGTGTCTTATTTGCCCGCGTCCCGAATCAGCTTGAGAAGCTGGGGATGCAGCGCTTCGTTGGTGCAGAGAATGTCGCCCTTCAGGACGTCGCTGCCGCCATTCAGGTCGGTGACAAGACCGCCCGCTTCGCGCACCAGGAGCACGCCCGCAGCGATATCCCAGGCATTCAGCCCGCGCTCCCAATAGCCATCGAAACGGCCAGCGGCCACGAAAGCGCAATCCAGCGCCGCCGAGCCGAAACGGCGGATGCCCGAGGTGCGTGAGACCACCGCTTCCACTTCCTTCAGCGAGCGCTTGCGTTCGCTGTCGGGGCCGCGGCCCATGAAGGGAATGCCGGTCGCGATCAAGCTCTGCGGCAGCTCCTTGCGGGCGGCGACACGCAGGCGCTTGTCGTTCAGATAAGCGCCATGGCCCTTTTCGGCGACATACATGTCGTCGGTGACAGGATTATAGACCACGCCCGATACCAGCGTGCCTTCACGTTCGAGCGCGATGGAGATGCAGAAATGCGGCACGCCATGCAGGAAGTTGGTGGTGCCGTCGATCGGGTCGATGATGAAACGATGGGTCTTATCCGTCCCTTCATGCGCACCGGTTTCTTCGGCGAAAACCGAATAGCCGGGGCGTGCCTTGACGAGTTCCTCGATCAGGATCTTCTCGGTGCGCTGGTCGGCGCTGGAGACGAAATCCGCCGGGCCCTTCATCGACACCTGCAGGTGCTCGAGCTCGTTGAAGTCACGGATCAAGGGGCGGCCTGCTTTACGCGCAGCCGCGACCATCACATTCAGGGCAGGGGAAAGATAAGGCATCAGATTTCGGCTCTCTTCACATAGCTGCCGTCTTCGGTGGCGACGACGACCTTGGTGCCCGCTTCGATAAAGGGCGGCACCTGGATCTTCAGGCCGTTCTCAAGCACGGCGCTCTTATAGGAAGGGGCAGCCGTGCCGCCGCGCAGCACGGGATCGGCCTCGGTCACGGTCAGAACGACCTGGAGCGGAATCTGCACGCCGATGGGCTTGCCTTCATAGGATTGCACCAGAACCTTCATGCCGTCGGTCAGGAACACGGCGCGCTCGCCGATGAAATCCTTCTCGATTTCGATCTGCTCATAGCTCTCCATATCCATGAAGGTGAGCATGTCGCCGGACTCGTAGAGGAACTGATAGTCCTTCTTCTCGAGATAGATTTCGTCAACGGCAGCGTCCGAGCGGAAGCGCTCGTTCAGCTTGGTGCCGGTCAGGATATTCTTGAGTTCCACCTGGTTATAGGCGCCGCCTTTGCCCGGCTTCACCGCCTGGGTCTTGACCGCTATCCAGAGGCCGCCGTCATGTTGGATAAGGGTGCCCGGACGAATTTCGTTACCCGCAATCTTGGCCATGTGGTCCTCTGAACGTCTGCCGCGCGGGGGTGATCCCGCGTGCGCCTGAATTTTCCTGGTGAGAAAGAGCGGGCGGGTGATAGCAGCCCGCGGGGCAAAGGGCAAATGGCGCAATCGTCGCTTTACCAATGGCGCCGCTTTACCAAAGGGTGAAGGGTCGTTATCCAAACTTGTCGCCGGAAAGTTGCAGCATGGGACCCTTAAATCTGGCTCGTTTGCGTGGTCTTGGCCTTGAGGCCCGCCTAAGCCTTGTCGCCGGGGTTCTTATCGCCGGTTTTTTTCTCATCTATTTGGTCCAATCCAAGCCGCCGCTCGATCAATACGGCTACGTCCTGGGCCGCGACTTCGTGAATAGCTGGATGGGGGCGCGGGCCGTTTTGGCGGGCAATGTTCCATCTCTGTTTCACCTGCAGGGCTATAATCAGGCGCTGATAAATCTCTTCGGGCCGATGCCGCCGCATAACTGGTCCTATCCGCCGGTGTTGCTCCTCTTTCTCTGGCCCTTGGGATTTTTCCCGTATCTCGCCGCTTTGGCGCTGTGGTCCGTCGCAGGCTATGGCGCGTATATTGGCGCCGCGCGTGCCTTCTGCGCTGATAAGCGCTTGCTCGGCTTTGCCGCGGTCGCGCCTGCGGCGGGCATCTGTCTCTTCTCCGGCCAGAACGGATTTTTCACCGCAGCGCTGCTGATCCTGTTCTTCCGCTTCTGGGATGAGCGGCCATGGCTTGCCGGGCTATGTCTCGGGCTGATGCTCTATAAGCCCCATCTGGTGGTGCTTTTCCCGCTCGCCCTGGTGCTCAGCGGGCGTTGGAAAGTGTTTCTCGCCGCGGGCATTACCGTGGTGGCGCTGATCCTTCTCACCGCGCTCGTTTTCGGCCACAGCATCTGGAGCGATTACGTGCGCCTCGTGATGCCGGTGCAGAAGGGTGTCTTGGAAACCGGCACTGGTTTTCTCACCATGATGCCGACCGGCTACATGAACGCACGCATGCTGGGGGCTGGCCCGCATCTGGCACAACAAATCCAAATGCCGTTCACGCTCATCGCTCTCGCTGCGGTGATCTGGACCTTTATCAAGAAACGCGATGCAGTCCTCTCCATCGCCGTACTCGTCACCGCCAGCTTTGTCGTGACGCCTTACGCTTTCGACTACGACATGGTGGTGTTCGGCTGGGTGATCGCGCTGCTCTGGCCCTATTTCGAAAGCAGGTGGGAAAAGGTGTTCCTGGTTGTGATCTGGACGCTACCGGTCTGGATCATTGCCATTGGCGCCATTCCGGTCTCGGCACCCTTGATGGCCGCGTTCTTGGCTGTGCTGGTTCAAAAAACAAAACGCGGCGGAGATCGTCTCTCCGCCGCGCTGATACTTTAACCCAATAAAACCTGGCTTATTTCGCCGCCACGGATTTGCCGAGCGAGCCGAGGTCCTTCATGGTCTCTTCCATGCGGGCGATGATGCCCTGCTCGCCCGCGCGCAGCCACTTGCGCGGATCGTAGAGCTTCTTGTACGGCGCATGGGTTTCCGGATCGACCTGATACTGGAAGGCCTTCGGGTTGGCGAAGACTTCCTTGCCGACCTGTTCGGCGAAGGCGAACTGCATGTCGGTGTCGATGTTCATCTTGAAGACGCCATAGGTGACGGCTTCGGAGATGAGGTGCTTTTCCGAACCCGAACCGCCGTGGAAGACGAGGTCGAGCGGGTTGGCGTTGAGGTCTTTCTTCTTCGCCACCAGGTCCTGCGAGTTCTTCAGGATGATCGGGCGCAGCTTGACGTTGCCCGGCGCATAGACGCCATGGACGTTGCCGAACGAGGCGGCAACCGTGAAGTGGCCGATCGGCGACAGCACTTCATAGGCGCGCAGCACGTCTTCGGGCTGGGTGTAGAGCTTGGGATTGCCGACATCGCCTTCTTCGAGTTCATGGCCGATGCCGTCTTCCTCGCCGCCGGTGACGCCGAGTTCGATTTCAAGGCTCATGCCGAGCGGGGCAAGGCGCTTCAGAACGCGGGCGCATTCTTTCAGGTTGTCTTCCAGCGGCTCAGACGACAGATCGATCATGTGCGAGGAGAAGAGCGGCTTGCCGGTCTTTTCGAAATGCTTCTCGCTGACATCGATCAGGCCGTCGACCCAGGGAATCAGCTTGCGGTTGGCGTGGTCGGTATGGAGCGCGACGCAGATGCCATATTCTTCGGCGAGCAGATGCACATGCTGGGCGATGGAGGTGGAGCCGAGCACGCGGGCCTTATGCGCATCGGGGGCACCTTCGCCCGAGAAGAAGCGGGCACCGCCATTCGACATCTGAATGATGACGTCGGATTTGTGCTTGGCAGCGGCTTCGAGCACGGCGTTGATGACGTTGGTCGAGACCACGTTCACGGCCGGAAGCGCATAACCGCCTTCTTTGGCGGCGGCGATCAACTGACGATATTCTTTGCCGGTCACGACGCCGGGCTTGAGCTTCACAGACATAGATCTCTCCCATTCTTCTCAGAACTAATTAGCGTTGCGACCTTCGCAAAACAACGCCGCTCGGCTGCGTCAAAAAAAGACAGCGCTGTCTTACATATATAGGCTTGGGAAGCGGCCTTGTCAGTGCCTCTTATTTGAACAATTTGTTGAACGCCTTTACCGCTGCCGCGGGGCCATCCGTATAATCCCATACCCCACTCGAGACGGCGAGGAAGTCAGCACCTGCTTGCACCAGCGGCAAGGCATTGGCGACGGTGATGCCACCGATGGCAACGCAGGGCACCACCATGACCTCTGCCCACCATGAAAGAACGTCAATCTCGCACCGCGTTTTTGGCTCTTTGGTGGTGGTGGGATAAAAGGCACCAAATGCGACATAATCGGCGCCCGCTTCCCCGGCTTCCATCGCAAGGTGACGGGAATCGTGACAGGTGACGCCGACAATGCGTTCGGGCCCGACAATTGCCCGCGCCTCTGCATAAGGCGTGTCCTCCTGGCCGATATGCACCCCGTCACAGCCGAATTTGGCGGCGAGGTCGGGCCGGTCATTCAGCAGAAAGGCGACGTCGCGTGATTGTGCAATCGGCATCAGCACGTCCACCGCGCGGGCGATGTCTTCTTCTGGCACGTCTTTCAGCCGCAATTGCAGCGAGGCCACGTCACCCGCATCAAGCGCAGATTTTAGAGTTTCGCCAAAGGGCTTCGGGTCCAGCTTGGGCGGGGTGATGAGATAAAGGCGGGTATCGGTCATGGGGCTCTTTTAACGCTCCCTTGCGGCGAGGTCCAATTTGATGGAGCAATTTAGGCAGGGGGCTGCCATGGCGACCGCACATTTGCTGCATGGATTTCTAGGCGCCGGCAAGACGACGTTTGCCAAAGCGCTGGAGCGACGCTGCAATGGGGTTCGCTTCACCCATGATGAATGGATGCGCGCGCTCTATGGCGAAGATCCTCCGGAAGCGGAATTCGCAGACGCCGCCGCCCGCGTACACCGTCTGATGGAACAGGTCTGGCGGCAATGCCTCGTTGCTGGGGTGGACATCATCCTCGATACCGGTCTTTGGAGCCGGGCCGAACGGGATCGCATCAGGGCGGTCGTGGCGGATGTGGGCGCAGAGGCAGTGCTGTATCAGCTTCATTGCGATGAAGCCCTGGCCCATGAGCGGCTCACCGCGCGGAACGCTGCGCCGCACACCGGCCTCTATATCGCGCCCGAGACCTACGCTCTTTTGCGCGCCCGCTTTGAGCCGCTCGCAGACGATGAACTGCGCATTGACATCGACACGAACGGTACGGTGTAGCCCCCAAACAAAAAGCCCTCGCACCGCGAAGTGCGAGGGCTTACTCATTTCGTCATGGCCGGACTTGATCCGGCCATCCAACTTACTTCACGGCCAGCGCGACAACGCCGGGCAGTTCCAGGCCTTCCAGCCATTCCAGGAAGGCGCCGCCAGCGGTCGAGACATAGGAGAACTCATCAGCCGCGCCCGCGGTGTTGAGCGCCGCGACGGTGTCGCCGCCGCCCGCAACCGAGAGGAGCTTGCCGGCCTGGGTGGCTTCAGCAACGGCCTTCGCCGCGCCGACCGTGCCCTTGTCGAAGGGCGGGATTTCGAAGGCGCCGAAGGGGCCGTTCCAGACGACCGTCTTGGTGGTGGCGAGCACCGCCTTGAACTCTTCGACCGACTTCGGGCCGACGTCGAGCATCATTTCGTCGTCATGGATATCGGAAACCGGGGCGATGCGGTTTTCCGCACCGGCCTTGAATTCCTTCGCCAGCGAGGCGTCGACCGGCAGCACGACCTTCTTACCGGCGGCCTTGGCGGCTTCCAGCACTTTCAGCGCGGTGGGGAACTGATCGTCTTCCTTCAGCGACTTGCCGACCTTCACGCCTTGCGCGGCGAGGAAGGTGTTGGCCATGGCACCGCCGATGACGAGGATATCAACGCGCTTCAGAAGGTTTTCCAGAACGCCGATCTTGGAAGAGATCTTGGCGCCGCCGACCACGGCCATCACCGGACGGACCGGGGTTTCGAGGGCCTTGGAGAGGGCGGTCAGCTCAGCCTGCATGGAGCGGCCGGCCGCGTTCGGCAGAAGATGGGCAACACCTTCGGTCGAGGAGTGGGCGCGGTGGGCGCTGGAGAAGGCGTCGTTGACATAGATGTCGGCGAGCTTGGCCAGACCCTTGGAGAGTTCCGGGTCGTTCTTTTCTTCGCCGGCATGGAAGCGGGTGTTTTCGAGGAGGAGTACATCGCCATTCTTCAGCTTGGCGACGGCTTCTTCGGCAACCGGGCCGACGCAATCGTCAGCAAAGGCGACCGGCTTGTTGATAATCTTGGCGAGCGCGGCAGCAACCGGCTTCAGGCTCATCGAGGGCACGACCTTGCCCTTCGGGCGGTCGAAATGCGAGCAGATGATGACCTTGGCGCCCTTGGCGACGAGATCGTTGATGGTGGGAGCCTGGCGCTCGATGCGGGTCGTCGAGGTGACGACGCCATCCTTCATCGGCACGTTGAAGTCGGCGCGGACGAGCACGCGCTTACCGGCGACGTCGAGATCGTCGATGGTGCGGAAAGTGGTGGCCATGGGGGTATCCTCTTTTATGGGCGAACGGGCATGCGCTTAAGGCATGCGGGAAACCTAAAAAAAGCGCGCGAAGTGTGATCCTCGCGCGCTCGAAAGAGCAGGGGCGCCCGAAAGCGCCCCTGAATGTATTAGAGGAACTTCGCGAGCTGGAGCGCGGTGTCGACCATGCGGTTCGAGAAGCCCCATTCGTTGTCGTACCAGGAATAGATCGCGGCGAGGTTGCCATCCAGCACCTTGGTCTGCGGCGCCATGAAGGACGACGAGGCCGGGATGTGGTTGAAGTCCTTGGAGACCAGCGGCTCATCGACATAGTCGAGGATGCCCTTCAGATAGCCTTCCGAAGCGGCCTTCATCGCGGCGTTGATTTCGTCCGCGGTGGTGGTCTTCTTCAGGACGACCTTGAGGTCAACCAGCGACACGTTCGGGGTCGGCACGCGGATGGAGATACCGTCGAGCTTGCCCTTCAGTTCCGGCAGCACCAGGCCGACAGCCTTGGCGGCGCCGGTGGTGGTCGGGATCATCGACAGCGAAGCAGCGCGGGCGCGATACAGGTCCTTGTGGAGCTGGTCGAGCGACGGCTGGTCGTTCGTGTACGAGTGGATCGTGGTCATGATGCCCTTTTCGACGCCGAAGTTGTCGTTCAGCACCTTGGCGAGGGGGGCAAGACCGTTGGTCGTGCACGAAGCGTTGGAGACGACCATGTGCTCGGCCGTCAGCTTGTCGTGGTTGACGCCATAGACGACCGTGAGGTCGGCGCCGTCGGACGGAGCGGAGACGAGCACGCGCTTGGCGCCGGCGGTCAGATGCATGGCAGCCTTGTCACGGGCGGAGAAGATGCCGGTGCATTCCATGGCGATATCGACCGCCAGTTCCTTCCACGGGAGCTGGGTGGGATCCTTGATCGCGGTCACTTTGATCTTGTGACCGGCGACGATCATCGTATCGCCGTCGACCGTGACGGACGCGTTCAGACGGCCGTGGACCGAATCGTACTTGAGCAGGTGAGCATTGGTAGCGACGGGGCCGAGATCGTTGATGGCAACGACTTCAACATCGCGGCGACCGGACTCAACGATAGAACGCAACACCAACCGACCGATGCGGCCGAAGCCGTTGATAGCAACACGAATGGCCATATGAACCTCCTAGGATCCCTTTTTTTGACAGCGCTGACTTAAGCTTGAAAGATTACCCTTTCAATGCACTTTTTGCCGCCTCTGCGGCTGCTTCGGCGGTGATGGCGAAGTGTTTGTAAACTTCTTTCGCCGGGCCCGAGGCGCCGAAGCCATGCATGCCCACGAAAGCGCCATTCGGGCCGATATAGCGGTCCCAGCCGAACTGAATTCCCGCCTCAATTGCCACTTTCACCGTGTTGGGGCCTAAAACGGCCTCACGGTATGTTGCACTTTGTTTCTCAAAAAGTGCCCAGCACGGCATCGAAACGACGCGGGCCGGAATGTTATCGGCGGCCAAAAGGTCGCGGGCCTTGAAGGCCAGTTCCAATTCCGAGCCGGTTGCAAGGAATGTGACCTTCGCGCCTTCGGCGTCGGCGGCGACATAGGCGCCCTTGGAGGCCAGGTTTTCTTCCGTATGGGTGGTACGGAAGGTGGCCATGTTCTGGCGCGACAGGACCAGCAGCGCCGGGGCGTGCTTGTCGGAGAGCGCATCGGCCCAGCATTCGGCGGTTTCGACCACATCGCCCGGGCGATAGACCTTCAGGCCCGGAATGGCGCGCAAGGATGCGACATGCTCAACCGGCTGGTGTGTCGGGCCGTCTTCGCCGACGCCGATGGAATCATGCGTCATGACGTAAATGACGCGGATGCCCATCAGCGAGGAGAGGCGGATGGAGTGGCGGCAGTAATCGGAGAACACCAGGAAGGTGCCGCCGTAGGGAACCACGCCGCCATGCAGGCAGAGGCCGTTCATGGCCGCGGCCATGGCGTGCTCACGGATGCCGTAATGGATGTAACGGCCCGAGAAATCCTCCGGCGTGATGTCCACCAAATCCTTGGTCTTGGTGTTGTTGGAGGGGGTCAAGTCGGCCGAACCGCCGATGGTCAGCGCCCAGGTGGTGTTGATGGCGTCGAGCGCCATTTCCGAGGCTTTGCGGGTGGCGACGGCGGGCTTTTCCTCGCTCGCCTTCTTCTTCACGGCGTTGAGCGCGTCGAGGGTGGCTTGCGGCACATCAGCGATCTGGGCGGCGTCGAATTCGGCGGCCTTGGGCGAGGCGGCCTTGCGGGCTTCCCAAGCCTTGCGGGCTTCGGCGCCGCGGCTGCCGACCTTGCGCCATTCGGCGACGATTTCTTCCGGCACCACGAAGGGTTCGGTGGAGGGCCAGCCCAGCGCCTTCTTGGTCGCGATCACTTCATCGGCGCCCAAAGGTTCGCCGTGTGCCTTGTGAGAACCGGCCTTCTTGGGCGAGCCGAAGCCAATGATGGTGCGGCAGGCGAGCATCACCGGCTTGTCGGAGTTCTGGGCCCAGTCCAGGGCGGCGGCGATATCGTCGGCATTGTGGCCATCGACGCGGCGGGTCGCCCAACCGGCGGCTTCGAAACGCTTCACCTGATCGGTGGCGTCGGAGAGTTCCACGGCGCCGTCGATGGTGATGTGGTTGTCGTCCCAGAGCAGCACGAGCTTGTTCAGTTTCATGCGGCCGGCCAGCGCGATGGCTTCATGGCTGATGCCTTCCATCAGGCAGCCGTCACCGGCGAAGACATAGGTCTTGTGGTTCACGAGGTCGTCGCCGAAGCGGGCGGCCAGGATCTTCTCGCCGATCGCCATGCCGACGGCATTGGCCAGGCCCTGGCCGAGCGGGCCGGTGGTGGTTTCAATGCCCGGCAGCATGCCGTATTCGGGGTGACCGGCGCAGTGGCTGGTGATCTGGCGGAAACCCTTGAGGTCATCCAGCGTGATCTTGGGATAGCCGTTCAGCCAGAGCAGGGAATAGATCAGCATCGAGCCATGGCCGCCGGAGAGCACGAAACGGTCGCGGTCGGGCCAAGTCGGGTTGGCGGCGTCGAACTTCAGGAATTTGGAGAACAAAACGGTTGCGACATCGGCCATGCCCATCGGCAGGCCCGGGTGGCCCGAATTGGCCGCCTGCACGCCGTCCATAGCCAGAACACGGATCGCATTGGCGAGGGTACGGGTATGATCTTGAAAGCTGGTGGGGCTGCTCATCCGAGGTTCCTTCTCTGGTCTAATTGCCGCTATAGCGCCAATGGTAGCGTTACCGTTCTGGTGAAACTTCTGTCGCCCATTAGTGGACCCGTCAAGTCCACCTCTCGGCGCATCGTTCTGCCCGGCGCACCCCGGATGGGGTATTTCACTGGCGCGGGCATGACAGACACTTGTCAGACATTTACCAGCTCCGGCCCGAAAACCGAAAGAGTAAGATGCGGGGCCGGGGGACAGGATTGCCGCGCCTCTTTTTTCCGCCCCGTCTTTAGCAAACTCGGCGCACTCTTCCCACAGGAACAATAGGCTAGGCGCGTTGACCCCCATTTGGGCGAAAGCCTAAGTTGGGCCCGTCTTCGCAGTACCAGCGATAGGATTGCCACAGGCAGGAGGACGGCACCATGAGCAGGCTCGAATTGGCCGCAGCGCGGCTCGCCAAGGCCTTGGATGACCTGGAAACGGTGGTTTCGCCGCTCGCCAAGGCGCGCGAATCGGCTGCAGTCGCGGAAACAAAAATTGCCGCACTCGATGCCGAACGCGAAGCGCTGGTGGCCCGTGTGGCCACCCTGGAAGACGAGGCGCGAGCCCTGTCCGGTCTTACCGAGGAAGTGGAAGATCGTCTCGACGGCGCCATCGCCGAGATTCGCACGGCGCTTAGCCGCTAATATCCCCGCCCCAAGCGAATTTGTCGCTGCCGTGTCCAGCCTGAAAGCCCAACAAGGAGATTTTCATGCCTCTCGTCAATGTGATGGTGAACGGCAAGGCCTACACGATCGCCTGCGATGACGGCGAGGAGCAGCATCTGAAGGAGCTCGGGGCCGAGGTCGATACCAAGGTGCGCGAGCTTTTGTCGGCGGTGGGCAATGTCGGCGAGCAGCGGCTGCTTTTAATGGCGGCGGTTCTGCTAGCCGATGAGGTCCATGCCGCCACCACCCATCTTGAAACGGCCCGTCAGGAACTGGCCGCCGAGCGCGCCCGCCGCGAGGATCTGGCGGTGAAAGTCGAAAATACCGAGAGCATCGCCGCCGATGCTTTGGAAACCGCCGTCAAACGCATCGAAACCATCGCCGCCAAGCTGAAGGTGGCTTAACGCGCGCGCTTCTTGGATGGTTTAGTCTTCACCGGCTGCGGCAATTGGATGGCGTATAAATGCGCCAGGGTGATGCTAGCGCCATTTTGGTCTCGCACAATCGCGAGCTCCCATAACTGCCCATGGCGCGCGGCGTCGAGATAGGCTTGCGAGTGCTCCGCTACTGCGGTCCGGGTGTTTGCGTCTTGCCGATATGCAAATTTGTAGAGCGTATCGAGAGGCGACTTTCCGAGGAGTTCCGAAGGGGCACCTACCAACTTCAGGAACGCCAAAACGCTGTTATCTTCATTGGTCTGGCTCCAAACGCTACAGGCCGCAGTCTTTATGCCCGGAAAAAATCCGTAGTTTTGGTCGGTCGCGGTCACCGATATTTTGTGCCCCAACACCGTCACGTCTCGAAAGGACAGGGAGGGAAGGCGCGCTTTAAAATCGCGTTCTGCCTCATTGGCTGGAACGTGCTCAGCGCCACCGGCATGTTCGACGGCTTTGGCCACGGCGTCGGGAATACTGCCAGTGTCCATGCAAAAGCTTTTGACTGCCTCGAATAACGGCAATGGTGCAGGCGGCGCGCTATCGTCACTGGCGAGGGCTGGTGCCGAACTCAAAACCGCGGCGGCTGCCAACCATAAGCGACGAAGTTTCATGGCGCACTCACGCGAGGTTTCACATCACGCGTTATTCGCCGGATTGGCGATGAACTGCCAATACTACATTGCCGCAGCCTTTGGCGGGCTCGGATGGCAGACGGTTACCAGCTCCGGAAAATGAGGGGGCTAGCCCCTCATCCTTAAAACTCCGCCCAATCGTCGGCAGGCGCGGCTTGGGGGGCTTCCTTTGGCACTGCATTTCCGGCGCGCCTTGCCAAAGGTGCTTTTGCAGCAGGGGCTTTAAGCGCAGGTGCTGCGCGTTTCGCGGCCACCGGCTTGGCGCTAGCGCCGGTACTGAAAAACTCTGTCAGCTCCAGCAATGTCTTGGTTTCTTCGGCCAGGTTGCGTGAGGCGGCGGTGGTTTCTTCCACCATGGCGGCGTTCTGCTGGGTGACCTGATCCATCTGGGTGACGGCGGCATTGATTTGCTGAATGCCGGTCGCGGTCTGCTCGCTGGCCTTGGCATCGTCATTGGCCTGGGCGGCCACTTTGGCCACGTGATCCAGGATGCGATTCAACGTCTTGCCGGTTTCTCCCACCAGCTTGACGCCATCGCCGACATGCTGGCTTGAGGTCGCGATCAGCGCCTTGATCTGCTTGGCCGCTTCCGAGGAACGCCCCGCCAGTGCGCGCACTTCGCTTGCCACCACGGCAAAGCCGCGGCCCGCATCACCCGCGCGTGCTGCTTCAACGCCTGCGTTCAGTGCGAGAAGGTTGGTCTGGAAGGCGATCTCATCGATTACGCCAATAATATCGGTGATCTTGTTCGAGGATTGCGCGATGGCATCCATGGCCTCGACGGCGCTCGCCACGACACGGCCGCCTTCTTCGGCGACGGTCTTGGCTTCCACCATGCTGCGCGAGGCTTCATGCGCGCCTGCGGCGGCCACCTTCACGGTGCTGGTGATTTCGTCCAGTGCGGCCGCGGTTTCTTCGATGCTGGCTGCTTGCTGCTCGGTGCGCCGCGACAGATCATCGGTCGCGCTGCCGATTTCGCTCGCCGCATTGGAAATCGTGTGGGCGCTTTCGGCAAAGCGCTGGATGGTCTTATGCAAGGTCTCGACGGCCTTGTTGAAATCGCGGCGCAGGGGCTCAAGATCAGCTGGAAAGACATGATCGATGCGGCGGTCGAGCTTGCCTTCGGCGAGATGGGCCAAAGCCGCAGCGACCTCAATCACCGCCTTGACGCGCTCGCTGATGTCGGTAGCGACCTTGACCACCTTTTCCACTTTACCGTCGGCGCCGCGTACCGGGTTGTAGCTCGCCTGAATCCAGACTTGCCTGCCGCCCTTGCCGATGCGCAGATATTGGCGGGCATCAAATTCGCCGCGCCTGAGCTGCTCCCAAAACGCCTTATATTCCGCGCTCTGGACATAAGCGGGTTCGACAAAAAGGCTGTGATGGCGACCGACGATTTCCTCTGGCCGATAGCCCAGCGCGGTGCAGAAATTGGCGTTGGCACGCAAAATCGTACCGTCTGGCGTGAACTCGATCAGGGCTAGCGCGTGTTCGATGGCGTTCAGAACAGCCTCAGACGAACGGGTAGACGTATCGCGGCGCCAAAACATCATATGTCCTCGAAGTAAGGGGGAGCGCGCAGGCGAACCCGACGCGCCCGCCACCATTTTCCGAGGCCGCTTAAGAGAGATTAAATTTCTAAGCTGTTTCCATTTCTGGGCGTAAATCAAACTACCTATATCGGTTGATAACTTTCGTCAGCGCGGTGCGAAGGGCCCCAAACAGGCCTTTGGAATATTGTATTTTGTGATTATTTTCAAAGGCTTAAGATAATTTTCTGGTATTTGTTTTGCAATTTTCGCGCGCCGCGTCCGCCTGTTCCCGCATAGCATATAAATTTGCTTTTCTATTTCGTCCCTTGTGCCTTGCCGCTTGGGGGCGGGGTCCCTACATTGAGTCTTGGACAGGTACTGCCTCGCGCGTCAGGATAGCGACACCCAGGGGCCTTAATGTTACTCACCGGGAGCTGTCCCTGACCGAGGCCGTGGCCTCGGACATATGGCGCCCACCTGCACTGCAGGCCCGTGAGGATCCAATTCCAACGGCGTTGTGCGGTCCTGTCCGCTAATTTCTTCAGATGACCGATAAAGCCACCCTCCGCAAAAACGCCGAACAAACCCGTGCCGCGCTGGCCCGTCCGGAACATGGCGCGCGGCTGGCCGCTTTCGCGTCTGAACTCCCCATCTCCAGTGGCGTCGTCTCAGGCTATTGCGCTTGCCGCAGCGAAGCCGATCCCAAGGCCTTGATGGCGGCGCTGGCGTCGCGCGGGTTGCATCTGGCGTTGCCCGTGATTGTGCAGAAAGCCGCGCCGTTGCGCTTCCACCGCTGGCAAGAGGGCGATGAACTGGTGCTGCATCGTTTTGGTGTCGCCGAGCCGCTACCCACCGCCGACATCGTTGAGCCGGACGTTTTGCTGGTGCCGCTTCTGGCCTTTGACGATGCGGGCTACCGGCTTGGCTATGGCGGCGGCTTCTATGATCGCACGCTCGCCGCATTACGCGCCAAGAAGCCCATAACCGCGATCGGCATTGCTTATGCAGGCCAGCGTATCGACCACCTGCCAAGGGACGCCTATGACCAGCGTCTCGATGCGGTGCTGACGGAAGAAGGGCTGACGCGCTTCTAGAGCGCTTTCAGGAAAAGTGGACTGCCGGTTTTCCGTCCGAAAGCGCGAAAGTTGAAGAGTCTAGAGCACGCCCAGCGCGCCGAGATCTGCCTTCAGCTTATCCACGCCGGTGAAGAGCAGCGCCTTCAGGCCAAAGCCTTCGGCGGCGGCGATGTTGTTTTGGTTGTCATCGGTGAAAACGCACGCCTGCGGCGCCAGCCCCAGCCGCTTCACGCTAAGGGCGTAAATCTCCGGGTTGGGCTTGGTCAGGCCGACTTCGGCGGAGATCACGATATCGTCGAACAGCCGCTCCAGATCGTGCTTGGCCATCACCTGGCGCAGGAACGGGTTCATGGCGTTGGAGAGCAGCGCGGTACGCCGCTTGGCTTTGACCTCTTCGATCAGCGCCACCATCTCTGGGTTGATATTCACATGGGCCCAGAACTCCGCGTGAAGCTGGGCGGCGCTGGCGCCGGTGCGGGCCGCGAGCATTTCCAGCACCTGCGGCAGATCGAGATGGCCGAGATCGGCTTCCTCGACGATATCGGCTTTATAGGCCACCGCCTCTTCCGCGCTCATATAGCGGGGCAGCACGAAAGGCGTGATTTCCGAGCAGATCACCCCAAAAAAATCGAAAATGACGGCTTTCATGGCTCTTCCCATACCGCTGCGGTGGGGTCTCTGTAGCAGGTTTTTGTGGCGTGTGAGATGCGGGTTTTCAACGGCCCGGTGGGCTCTTGGCCAAATTTGTTGACGCAGGGCGGTGATCGCGCGCGGCGTGCGCGCCTTCTGGCGCAGATTTTGTAGCTTCAACGACGGATAACGGTTTCCCCAGCGCATCGCTGTGATAAGAAGCGATATGCGACTTTTGTTCATCGGCGACATCATCGGGCGCCCCGGTAGGGACGTCGTCACATCTGAACTCCCCCGGCTGAGAGACCTGCTCAAGACGGATTTCGTCATCGCCAACGCGGAAAACGCGGCGGGCGGTTTCGGCCTCACACGTCTGGTTGCGGACGAGCTTTTCTCCGCCGGTGTGGATTGCATCACCACCGGCAATCACTGGGCCGACCAGCGCGAGATCCTCTCCTTCATCGATGATGAGGACCGCATCCTCCGTCCTAGGAATTACCCCACGGGCGTGCCCGGCAAGGGCGCAGGCCTTTATGAAACCCGCAGCGGCCAGCACGTGCTGGTGTTGAATCTGATGGGCCGCGTCTTCATGGATGCGCTCGATGATCCTTTCGCCGCCGCCGAGGCTGAGCTGGGCGCCTGTCCTTTGGGCGTGGCCGCCGATGCGGTGGTGCTCGACATCCATGCTGAGGCCTCCTCCGAGAAGATGGCGATGGCCCATTTCTGCGATGGCCGCGCCAGCCTCGTCGTCGGCACCCACACCCATATCCCCACCGCCGATGCGCAAATTCTGCCCGGCGGCACCGCCTATCAATCCGATGCGGGCGGCTGCTGCGATTATGATTCCGTGATCGGCATGGAAAAATACGAGCCGGTGCAGCGCTTCATCCGCAAAATGCATGGCGGACGGTTCTCCCCGGCCTCTGGTCCTGCCACGCTCTGCGGCGTCTTCGTCGAAACCAATGCCCGCGGTCTCGCGGTGCGCGTCGAGCCCGTGCGCGTCGGCGGACGGTTGAAGCAGAGCATTCCGGAAGTGTGAGCGGGTGTTATTTCGCTGTCGTTTGATGCGCGGCGATCACGTCCAGGATCACTTTGTCGTCGATCATGGGATAGCCCGTCAGCGCGGGTCTTTCGCGTTCCAGTTCGTCGCGTGAAGTGATCACCTGCTTATAGAAAGCGCCATCGGCGGCATCCATCGCATCGAGCCCTTTATCGGCGTCGCTCAACAATTGGCGAAACCTTTCCCGCGTTGTTGCGCGCGACGCCAACGCCGGATTGGAAAGATCAACCGCAAGGGATTTGGCGCCATCGAGTGCGGTCGCGGTCGCTTTCAGTTTTCGATATTTGGAGACTTCGGCGGTGGTGAGTTTTGTAAGCTCGCCGAGATAGGCCGTGAGTGCTGCTTTTTCCGCATGGGGCAGGGTGGCTGCAGCGACCTGTTTGCCCGTCTCGGCCAAATGTTTGATCTGAGCTTCGCCGCGCCCAAGGATGGCTTCGTAAGAGCCTTTGCGGGCTTTGGTTTCGAAACTCAAAAGCGCGGTTGCGGTGGTGGAGATTTCCGCCACGGGCTGTTGCAACTTTTGCCGGGCTTCGGCGACTTCGCGGCGCCATTCCAGATAGCCGCCAACCGCCGTCGCGACGCCGATGGCGATCAAGATCAGCCCCAGCCCGTAAAGGCCCAGCTTCAGTTTGGAAACCATCCCCACGCCCTGCCACTACCCCGTCAGGTTTATAAACCGACCGCCCGCGAAGTACCAGATTGGCGCGCAATCCTGGTTACGCGCGCGCCTTTCACGCCCATGTCACGTGACCGCGCCCAAACGCCTCGATAGAATCGCCGCGCAATTTTCGCTGTTTCGAGGTTTCTCATGGAATATCGCCAGCTTGGCCGTTCCGGTTTCAAGGTTCCTGTTTTGACCCTCGGTACCGGCACCTTCGCCGGACGGGGCGAGTTTTTCGGCGCCTGGGGCTCCACCGATGTCGCGGAAGCAACCCGCCTGATCGACATTTGTTTGGAGCACGGCCTCACCATGTTCGATAGCGCCGATGGCTATTCGGCGGGCGGTGCGGAAGAGGTGCTCGGCGCCGCCGTGAAGGGCCGCCGCGACAAGGTGTTGATCTCGACCAAAGCCACCTTTCCGATGGGCGATGGCCCCAACGATGTCGGTTCTTCGCGCTATCATTTGACCCGCGCGGTGGATGCCTCACTGAAACGCCTCGGCACCGATTACATCGATCTCTTCCAGCTGCACGCTTTCGACGCCGTGACGCCGATTGAAGAGGTGCTATCCACGCTTGATGATCTCGTGCGCGCCGGTAAGATTCTTTACACCGGCATTTCCAATTTCTCCGGCTGGCAGGTGATGAAATCCCTCGGCTTGGCTGAGAAATACGGCTTCCCGCGTTATGTCGCCAACCAGACCTATTACTCGCTGATTGGGCGCGATTACGAATGGGAGTTGATGCCGCTCGGCCTGGATCAGGGTATTGGCGCGGTGGTGTGGAGTCCCTTGGGCTGGGGCCGCCTCACCGGCAAGCTTCGCCGTGGCGTTCCCGTGCCTGCCGAGAGCCGCCTGCACAAGACCGCCGATATGGGTCCGCCGGTCGAGGATGAATATCTCTATCGTGTGGTCGATGCGCTGGATGAAGTCGCCAAGGAAACGGGCAAGACCATTCCGCAGATCGCACTCAATTGGGTGCTGCAACGCCCGACCGTGTCGACCGTGATCATCGGCGCGCGCAACGAGCAGCAGCTGCGCGATAATCTCGGCGCGGTGGGCTGGAATCTCACCAAGGAACAGATCGCTAAGCTCGATGCGGCGAGCGAAACCACGCCGGTCTATCCCTATTGGCACCAGCGCGGCACCTTCCAGTCCCGCAATCCCAAGCCTGTGTAAGAGACCGCGCGTCCCCGTCAGGGCGCGCGCTTTTCTTTCGCCAGCGCGGTCTCGAAATCGCGCTCGCTCGCCGCGACATAGGCGGGCAGCGCCTCTGGGGCGATGAAGGGGTTTGGCGCGCCCATTTTGCGGCGTTGGGATTTGTCTATCTCTCCCGCAATGTCTTGATGTTCCGTCAGCAGAATATCGGCGGAGAGCGATTTCAGCTTGGCGAAGCTCTTTCGGTAATCCTGGGTGATCGAAGGATAGGTCGGCGTGCCCGCGATGGGGTTGCCGCCGGTCGAAAGGCTTCCGGCGAACAGCACCAGATGCGGCTCGCCATTTTCAACGATCTTCATCGTCCAGCTTAAATTGCCCGGCGTGTGGCCGGGGGTGAGATGCGCGGTCAAGGTCACGCCGCCAAAGGAAAGCGCCTCGCCATCGCCGATCACACAGTCCACCTTGACCGGCGTGAAAGGGATCGGCGCGCTCGGCCCGAAGGTGATGCGTCCCGCTTCCAGAAAAGGCTTGTCCGCCGCGCTCGCCACGATCCGGGCGCCGGTGTCCTTTTGGAGCTGCGCCAAGCCGCCGACATGATCGAAATGGGCGTGTCCGGCTAAAAGCAGCTTCACATCGCCGAGCTTGAAACTAAGCTTTTGAATATTGGCTTCGATCAGCGGCACGGATTCCGGCAAGCCCTGGTCGATCAGGATCAGGCCTTGGCGGGTTTTGATTAGATGAACCGAAAGCCCCGCCGTGCCGACGTAATAGACCGGTCCGATGATATGAAACGGCTCCGCCGGTTTGTTCCAGGCGATGCGGTCTTTGGCGAAAGGTGCCTCGGCAGCCGCCGGTAAGATAAGGGCGGCCAGGGCAAAAGCGGCAGCGAGAAATTTCATGAAGGGTCCCCCTGCGGGCTGCGGGGCAAGCTATAGCACCGCAGGGGGATATGCTGTTAGGCCGCTGTAGTCGTAGACGGCTCGGCATCTTCGCCGTCCAGCACGGCGGCAACCGCATGCACCACCGAGGCGATACGTACCGCGGCCTGAATCTGCTCGGCCGTCATGCCGCCATTGCGCAGCACTTTCTCATGGCTGTCGATGCACATGCCGCAGCCATTGATGGCCGAGACGGCGAGCGACCAAAGCTCGAAATCGATCTTATCGACGCCGGGCTTGCCGATCACATTCATGCGCAGCTTGGCGGGGAGCGTGCGGTAATCCGGCGCCGAAGCCAGATGGGTGAAGCGGTAATAGATGTTGTTCATGCCCATGATCGCGGCGGCAGCGCGCGCGGCGGTGAGGGCTTCGGGGCTCAGCTTGGGCCCGAATTCCGAAAAGATCGCGTTGGTGGTGGGCTTGTTGCGCGAGGCGAGCGCGCAAGCAATGAAGGTTCCGGCGCGCTGCTGCTCGGTGAGCGAAGGCTCGGTGGCGAGCGTCGACAGGTTCAGCTTCAGATCCTTGGCGTATTCGGGCAGGGCGTCTTTCAGGGCTTCAATCGACATGGGGGCACTCGAGTAAGAGGGGCGTTCAAAAAGTAGAAACCCCACCGGCAAGAGAGAAATGCCGGCGGGGTCTCTTTTCAGAGCCCGGCCGCCAGGAGGGGGGATGGCAGCCGGAACCCGACGGGAAAGGGATGTGCGATCAGACGTGGATCGTCTCTTCGCCCTTGTTCCAGTTGCAGGGGCAGAGCTCGTCGGTCTGCAGCGCGTCGAGGATGCGCAGCACTTCCTGCGGATTGCGGCCCACGCTCATGTCGGTGACATAAGCAAAGCGGATCACGCCTTCCGGGTCGACGATGAAGGTGGCGCGCTTGGCAACGCCGGCTTCTTCATCGAGCACGCCGAGCGCGGTCGAAAGCCTGCGGTTGGTGTCGGCGAGCATCGCGAAGGGCAGATCCTTCAGGTCGGCGTGGTTGTTGCGCCAGGCCAGGTGGACGAATTCGCTGTCGACCGACACGCCATAGATCACGGTGTCGCGATCCTTGAAGTCGCCATTCAGCTTGCCGAAGCCGGCGATTTCCGTCGGGCAGACAAAGGTGAAGTCCTTCGGCCAGAAGAAGACGAGCTTCCACTTGCCCGCATCGGATTTCTCGGTGAAGTCGGCAAAGGCGGTCTTGGGGTCGGTGGAAACGACGGCCTTAACGGAAAATGCGGGGAACTTATCGCCAACGGTCAGCACGGATGAATCTCCTTTTGGTCGGGCCTAGAAGCTGCGGTTTTCGGCGCAGCGGGTGACTAACTGGGCTAAACTTAGAAATATTCTAAACTGATGTCAAAACCAAAGTGCCATCTGCGGCAATGTGGACCAATTCTAAAAATAACCAACTGAAATACTTGAGAAAAAATACAAACTAAGACGCAATCGCAATAAATGATGACGTGCAAACAGGCCCGCAAAATCGCCTGGAATCATCGATTTTGGGCCTTTACCTGCGAGTCACTCTCTCGCAACCGGAGCGATAAAAGCGCCAGCCGCTCAGGTATGCCGTCCGCCCAAGTTTCCCCACCCTGACCGCCTTCCGCGACAGTTTTCGAAAAGGGGGGAGAGTAGCTGTCTCGTCCTTTTCTGCTCCTGCTTCGCGTCTCACGGATGCGCAGATCCATTCCCCTCGCTCCTTGAGGGAGAGGGCGCAAAATCTTGCACTTAGCCGGTGGCACAGAGCTTTCGAGCTGAACACGATAGCCAAGGCTAAGTGCTAGATTTTGCGGGTGAGGGGTATGTCGCGCCCTGGACCCCTCACCTGAAAAATCAGGGGGTTAGCACCGCGCCATTCTTGTTATTCATCCAATCTTGCGGCGCGCCACTAACCCCGTGATTTTTCTTCCTCTCCCACAAGGGGCGAGGAAGATATGTGCGTCTTCTGTCCGAAGGCGTGGGGCAGAAAAGGGGAGTATTCAGCGCGGATGCGTTCGTTCTTTGCTATGATCCGCATCGACCAATTACGGGGCAGTTGGAAGCCGTGAGTGCGGCAAAATGGTGGATGCGAGGAGCGATAGCCGTGGAAAAAAGTGATGAGAACGAGATCAAGCGCGCGGCCGATAAACTTATGAATGACTACGGTGAAGAGGCGGGGCGCTACGCCGCAATGAGGTTGGCTGATGTGAGGCGTGGTGGGGATGCAGAAATCATAACCTATTGGCGTGACATAATTGCCGAGATCAATAAGCGCCCCAAAAAAAGCAAAGTAGGATCAGACTGAGGCAGTAATCGCGGTGTGTGCAGCGAAGATATCCACCAATCTCACAGCGGCATCATAGGATATAGCCTTGCCGAGTATTTCAATTCCGGATGACGGCGACGCCGAATCAATCTCATATATAAAGTAACCGCAATCATCTCCTAGCGCATACGCCTTGTTGTCTTCGAACGTCTGCTTGGAAAGAGGGGCAACGCAAATCTCTCGACCATCTTTCAGGCGGGCACAGAACACGAGTTCACGCATGGCAGACTCCGACTTTGTATGGCGCGTCAATCGTAGGCCGCGTGCAACCGTCCTTGAGCTGGGCGAGTACATGGCGGCCGACGACAAACCACGCGAAACGATCCTTCGCAAGCTCAAGTACGAGCGGATCGCACCTTCGTTAATATATGATAAACTATACAGGGCGGTAGTGGGATTTCTTACGAGCCCCACCCTCGACCGGAGGGTGCTGGACGCCTGCCGCCGTGATCTGGAGTTTGAACGTGATGCTTGCGCCGTCATCCAACGGCGCGAAAATCTCCAATACGAACTCAACGCACTTGATGCTTTCGAGCGTAGTTTGAACGCCTTAAACATTAGGTCATTCATTTTCGAGCGCCTGCCACAGACTGGGAGGCCAGTGCAGTCAGAGGGTGTGCACATCTCAGTTCGCCCCACGGTGCGCATACGGGTCAGCAGGCCGCGCGGAAAGGACCTAATTGGTGCGCTCTTGATCGACCATGCGAAGGGTATTCCGCCCAAGACCACAGAGGCGGAACTGAAGCTGACCAATGCTATGTCCCACAGCGCCGCCATTCTGAATAGACAGGTGTCCGAGATATTGGCGGAAGGCGGGCGGGACGACGAGAAGGTTTCTACAGAGCACTGCATCATCTTCCACACGTACCGCCAGCAGCAGGTTTGCTGCCCGGGGAATTCGAAGAAGATGATGAACAACATAGATGCTGTGTGTCGGAATATGGCGCGCGGGTGGGCTGGGGTTGAGCCGCCAGCGGGCTTTGATCCGTCCAAGGCTCGTTATCGCGGTTAATCACAGCCTCGTCTTCTTGCGTGCCATTCCCATCTCATCCCCGGCGGCGTTTTCACTTGATGGGTTTCGGCTTTTTATTGCTCAAAGGGCACGGTTAGTAGGGGTAATACTGGCGCTAGCCGGTGGCTAAAAAATCAAATTAGCCCCCATCCCCCTTGAACCCTGCGCCTCTAATTCCCATATGAGCTAAATCGGACGCGTTGCGTTCACTCCCCCTTTTTGATTTTCCCCACAAAAAGCCTGCGCAGTGCGGGCAAGTTCATCGCGTCTCGGCGCAGCGTTCGCGCAGCCAGCTCCTAAACCGTGCCATCGCGGGCGAATCCGGGCGTGATTGCAGCTTGGTCAGCCAATAGCGTCCGGTTTCGATTTCGACCGCGAAGGGGCGCACCAGCCGTTCCTCAGCAAGCGCGGCGGAAAACATCGCGAGTGGCAGAAGCGCCACGCCATGTCCTGCCATTGCGGCGGCGGCCATGGTGACGGAGCTATCGAACATCGGCCCGTGAATGGCGGGGCAGGGCACGCCTGCCGCCGCAAACCAGCAGGCCCATTCATCGCGGCGATAGGAGCGCAGCAGCGTTTCGCCGGAAAGATCGCTCGGGCTCGAAAGCCGCCGCGCGATTGCGGGCGCGCAAGCCACGCCTAGAGGCGCCGCGATCAAAGCTTCGGCATCGGTCTCATGCCAGGCGCCCGCGCCAAAGCGGATCGCCATATCGAGCCCTTCGCCTGCCAGATCGACGCGATTGTTATTGGTCAGAACACGCAAATCGATATCGGGATGTTCGCGCTGAAAATCGGGCAGGCGCTGCATCAGCCAGCCCGCGGCGAAAGTGCCGACCACGCCGATGGTCAGAACATCGCGGTATCGCCCACCGGAAAAACGATCCAGCGTCGAACCCAACCGGTCAAACGCGTCCTGCACCACGGGGATCAGCGCGAGGCCTTCATCGGTCAGGGCCAGGCCGCGCGGCAGGCGACGAAACAGCGGCGCGCCAAGCTGCTCTTCCAGGGCTTTGACCTGATGACTGATCGCGCCCTGGCTGACGCAGAGCTCCAGCCCCGCCTTGGTGAAGGAGAGGTGGCGGGCGGCGGCCTCGAAGGCGCGCAAGGCATTGAGTGGAAGTTGCGGGCGTTCCATGGCGCGAATGCATGAATTATTTTCATGATTAAGTCGAGATATGATGCTTTGTGCCGCCTCGAAAAACGCGATTTAACGGCCTTATCGGGCTCATTTGCTCTCAAATGCGGGAGAAAATATCATGGATAGGCGGGTGTTTTTATGGACCAGCTCTTTGGCGCTGGTCGGCGTGGCGGGGCTTAGCGCGGCCAAGGAATTGGTCTTTCCCAGACAGGAAGGGCTTCTGGCGGCGGTGACTCTGGCGGAGAAAACCAGTGGCGGGCGGCTCGGTGTGGCGGTGATAGATACCGGCTCGGGCGCGCGCTTTTCCTATCGCGGCAGCGAGCGCTTTCCCCTCTGCTCGACCTTCAAATTGCTGCTCGTGACCGCGGTGCTGTGCAAAGTCGATGCGGGGGCGGAATCGCTCGAACGCCGCGTCGCGGTAAAGAAGGGGGATATCCTCGGTAATTCGCCCTTCAGCGCGCAGCATGTCGGCACCAGTGCGAGCCTTGGCGAGCTCAGCGAAGCCACCATCACCCTCAGCGACAATACCGCCGCCAACCTTTTGCTGCCTGCCGTCGGCGGGCCCGAGGGGCTGACGAAATTCTTAGCAGAGATGGGCGATAGCGTGACGCGCATCGACCGCTATGAGCCCATCATGAGTTCCTCCATCGCGCATGATCTTCGCGATACCACCACGCCGGAAGCGATGGCCGCCACGGTGCAGAAATTCGTGCTGGGCACCGTGCTGAAACCCGCCTCGCTGGCGCTGCTGCAAGCCTGGCTCCGCGCCACGAAAACCGGCAGCAACCGTTTGCGCGCTGGTCTGCCCGCCGATTGGCAGGTGGGCGATAAGACCGGCACCGGCGATCACGGAACGTCCAACGACGTCGCGGTGATCTGGCCGCCGCATCGCGCGCCTTTGGTGGTGGCAAGCTATGTCAATGAAAGCAAGCTCAGCGACCGCGCCACGCAACACATCCATGCCGAAGTTGGCAAAGCGATCGCGGCAGCGGTGTAAACGGCCACTAAGCTGGGGGCTAACCCGCCCCCAGCATTACCGCGACATGATAGGTGATGAAAGCCGCGACATAGGCCAGCGCCAGCATGTAGCCAAAGGTGATCCACATCCATTTCCAGCTGCCGGTCTCACGCTTGATCACGGCGAGGGTGGAGGCGCATTGCGGCGCGAAGATGTACCAGGCAAGGAACGCCAAGGCGGTCGCAAGGCTCCATTGATGCGCGAGCAGCGTGCCGATCTGCGCTTCGGCATCGCCGCCGGAAATCGAATAGACGGTGCCGAGGGCTGCGACGGCCACTTCGCGCGCGGCCATGCCGGGGATGAGCGCAACCGAAATCTGCCAGTTGAAGCCAATGGGCGCTAGCAGCGGATGCAGCGCTTGGCCGATCATCGCCGCGAGGCTGTAATCGATAGCAGGGCCGGTCGCGCCAGCCGGGGCTTGCGGGAAGCTCGCCAGGAACCAGATCAGGATGGTCATGGCAAAGATGGTCGTGCCCGCGCGCTTCAAGAAGGCGGTGGCGCGATTGGCCAGCGCCAGCACAACGCTTTTTGCACTCGGCACTTTGTAATCGGGCAGCTCCAGCATGAAGGGCGGGCTCATCTCCTGATGCCAGAAGAATTGCTTGGCGATGAAAGAGACGCCCAGCGCCGAGAGAATACCGACCGCATAAAGCCCGAACATCACGAGGCCTTGCAGTGAGGCAAAGCCGAAGACAGTTTTCGCGGGAATGAAGGCGCCAACGATCAGCGTATAGACCGGAATGCGCGCCGAGCAGGTCATCAAAGGCGCCACAAGGATCGTGGTCAGGCGGTCCTTTTTGTTGTCGATCACGCGCGTCGACATGATGCCGGGAATTGCGCAAGCAAAGCTTGAGAGCAGCGGAATGAACGCCCGTCCGTGCAGCCCCGCGCCGCCCATGATGCGGTCCATCAGGAACGCCGCGCGCGCCATATAGCCAAGGTCTTCCAACAGCAGAATGAAGAAGAACAGGATCACGATCTGCGGCAGGAACACGATCACCCCGCCGACACCGCCGATCACGCCATCGGTGATGAAGCTCTGCAGAAGGCCCGCGGGCAAATAGGTCTTGGCGAGATCACCTAAGATGCCGAATCCTGCATCGATCCCATCCATCACGGGCTGGGCCCAAGTGAAGACGGCCTGAAACATCACGAAGAGGATGGCGAAGAGGCAGATCAGCCCCGCCACAGGATGCAGCAGCACCGAATCCAGATAAGTCGTCAGCGTATCGGGTTTGGCAGGCAGCTTCACCGCCGCGCGAATGATCTTGTCGGCTTCGTTCTGGCCTGCGCGCAGCTCGGCGGCGTTCGGCGGCGCCCAAGAGCAGACCCCGCCCATGCCCGCACGCGTCAGGGCGAAATCATCCATGGCTTTGACCAGGGCATCCGTGCCGCCCTTCCTTACCGCGATGCTGGTGACCACGGGAAAGCCGAGCGCTTCGGAAAGCTTGTTGGTGTCGATCTCGATGCCGCGCTTCTTGGCGATGTCCATCATATTGAGGACCAGCATCATCGGGCGGCCGACGCGGCGCAGCTCGAGCACCAGGCGCAAGGCGAGGCGCAGATTGGTGGAATCCGCGACGCAGACCAGGAAGTCGGGCGGGGTTTCGCTGGCGAGCTTGCCCAGGATCACATCGCGGGTGATCTCTTCGTCCGGGCTGCGCGCGCGCAAGGAATAGGTGCCGGGCAAATCGACGATGTTGAAGCAGAGCCCGGACTCCGTGTGGAGCACGCCGGATTTGCGTTCCACCGTCACGCCGGGATAGTTCGCCACTTTCTGGCGGCTGCCGGTCAAGGCGTTAAAGAGGGCTGTTTTTCCGCAATTGGGTGTGCCGACCAGGGCGCAGCGAAGAATGGCGGTATTCGTGACGGCGTTCATATCCCCGGCGTTCCTTGAAAAATATGCGGTCTCAAACGACCAGGATCGCCATGGCTTCGCGGCGGCGTAGGGCGACGGTAGCGCTATCGACGCGCACCGCAATTGGATCATGCCCGATCAGGCCCTCATGCAGGATTTCGACGGAGGCGCCCTCGACAAAGCCAAGCTCGATCAGCCGGCGCTCCAGCTCTTCGGGGCTAAGACCGCTCTCATCGTCGGTGGCTTCAATGGCTTCTATTTTTCCGTGGAAGCCCGGACGGGCCCGGCCCAAAGGCGTGCGCATTGTGGCGCGGTGGGCGGTAACTGGAGGGGCTTCACGGAACATGTTTGTTCGCCTGTTTACTTGCGACCCATTCTCAATAGCATTAATGCCTTATGCAGCTGCAATAGTCAAGTTCCAACCTGACGCAGAGGGAATGCGATCCTATTCCACAAGTTGTAAGTCAGGGTGGTGTTTGGTGTTAGTGCGTATTGGCCGCAAAACGGAATGGGGCAGGCAAGCCCAGCAAAAACGAACGCCGCCAGCATTGCTGCTGACGGCGCTCATCCCCTCTGCGTCTCACTTGCACGAGTTTGTGAGCCGCTGCAAGGCACACGCGATCTGTCTTCTGTGTCGTTCCTGCATCATCCGCGCTAGAAGCAAAGGCGAAGGAGTTGGCGATGCAAAAAGTCGAGAGCTTTCTGGAAGTGATGGATCTGAAGACGCGCGCTCGTCGCGTCGTCTTCCACACCAAGGATCACATCGAGGCACCGAACTGGTCTCCTGATGGCGCGACCCTTGTCTATAACAGCGGCGGCCTTCTCTATCGCGTGCCCGCGGAAGGCGGCACGCCGGAACGCATCAACACAGGCGCGCTCGCCAAGCTCAACAACGACCATGGCATTTCCCCGGATGGAAAATGGATCGTGGTGAGCGACAAATCCGAGCCCGATACTTTCTCGCGCCTTTTCATCCTGCCCTTCGAAGGCGGCGCGCCGCGGCAGGTAATCCCTCAGGCACCCTCCTGGTGGCATGGCTGGTCGCCGGATGGAAAACGCCTCGCTTATGTCGGCGCGCGCGGCAATCGCACGCTCAATCTTTATAGCTGCCCTGTGGAAGGCGGCAGCGAGTTGCGTCTTACCCTAGGCGATTGGATGGATGACGGGCCGGACTATTCACCCGATGGCCGTTTCATCTATTTCAACTCGACCCGTAGCGGAAACATGAAGCTCTGGCGCATGGGCGTCGATGGCGCCTCGCCCGAGCAGATCACCTTCGAAGAGGATCGCCGCGATTGGTTCGCCCATCCCTCGCCGGATGGAAAATGGATCGTCTATCTCTCTTTCGGCACCGATATTCTCGTCACCGATCATCCGCCGAATAAAAAGGTGCAATTGCGTTTGCTGAAACCCGAAGGCGGCGCGCCGGAAGTCATCGCCGAATTGTTTGGCGGCCAGGGAACTATCAATGTTCCCTCCTGGTCGCCCGATTCCACGCACTTTGCCTTCGTCAGCTATCAGCTGGTGTAAGGGCCAATAAGACCCTGTTTGCAAAACTGCTCGCTAAGTCGCGATTTGTACCAGCACGCAATATCGGCTAGCTCTTTAGCGCTTTTCGAGGAACTGAGATGAATCTTGCCGCGCCGGCTGTTGTTGCCGTTTTTGTGCTCGCCTATGTTCTGGTGTTCCTCGAAGAACGGCTGCACTTGCGCAAATCGAAACCTGTGATGGTGGCCGCGGGGCTGATCTGGATTCTGGTCGCCATCGGATTTGGCCTCGAAAATCGCGGCGACGAGGTGCATGAGAAGATCACCCATGTTCTTCTCGAATATGCCGAGCTGTTGCTGTTCCTTTTGTCGGCGATGAGTTTCGTCAATGCGTTGGTCGAGCGGCGTCTCTTCGATGCCTTGCGCGCGCGGCTGACCGCGGCGAACATCTCAGTGCGTGGGATTTTCTGGCTCACCGGTGTGGGTGCGTTCTTCCTCTCCCCGATTGCAGATAACCTCACCACCGCGCTTGTCATGGGCGCGGTCGCGATTTCCGCGTTGCAAGGCCATAAGAAGGCCATCGTCATTGCGCTGGTCTCGATTGTGGTTGCGGCCAATGCGGGCGGTGCCTTCTCGCCCTTTGGCGACATCACCACCCTGATGGTCTGGCAGAAGGGCAAGGTCGAGTTCTTCGAGTTCTTCGACCTCTTCATCCCTTCTCTCGTCAATTGGCTGGTGCCTGCGCTGGTGATGAGTTTCTTCCTGCCTAAGGACCGCATCGCGGCAACCGGCGAACATGTGGCTGTGCGCCGGGGTGGTTATGTCATTGCGGGGCTGTTTCTCTGCACCATCGCGGCCACCGTCACGCTGGATCATGTGCTGCATCTGCCGCCCTTCCTCGGCATGATGACTGGGCTCGGCGTGCTCAACCTCTATGGCTATTTCCTGCATGGCTGGGAAAGCCGTGCCTTCGCCACCATCCCGGCTGAGGAGGGCCGCGAGCCCTTCAACATCTTTTCCATTCTGGAAAAGGTGGAATGGGACACGCTTCTGTTCTTCTACGGCATCATGCTCTGCGTCGGTGGCTTGTCGGCGGTGGGCTATCTTGGCGGCCTCTCGGCCTTTCTCTATCAGGACCTCGGCCCCACCACGGCCAATGTGACGGTCGGCATCCTTTCGGCGATTGTCGATAACATCCCGCTGACCTATGCGGTGCTGTTGATGGACCCGGTGATGAGCCATGGCCAATGGCTGCTCGTCACCTTGACTGCGGGCACCGGCGGCTCGCTGCTCGCCATTGGCTCGGCGGCGGGTGTTGCTTTGATGGGCTCGGCGAGGGGCGTCTACACCTTCGCGGCGCATCTGAAGTGGATTTGGGCGGTGGCGCTGGGCTATGCGGCCAGCATCGCGGTTCATATTTGGCTGAACGCGGCTTTGTTTTGAACGGCACGCAACAAAGCTCTGCTCAGCCAGTTACTGCCAAGCATTCGCCGGAGGTACTCCGATGCTGTTCTTGGCCGTGGGCTTCATAGCCTGCCTTTTTGGCATCATCGCGCTCCTGCCCGATTGCGAGGGGTTTGGGGACGAGTAAGGCCCGGTTCAGATTTCTCTCACGCTAACGGGAGCTTTGCGCTCTAATGGGCGTTGGGTCGCCAGAAGGTCATCGAGCTTGCGCAGGATCCTAAAGCTCCGGAGCGGGGAGATGTGGTTCCTCTTCCGGGAGGGGGTCCAAGAATTCTTCGCGGACAATGCGCTGAGCCGCGGGGCTGCGATCAGCTTTTACGCCATGACCGCGATGGGGCCGGTCTTCTACATTTGCGCCACCGTGGCCGGAATCTTCCTCGGCAACAGGGAAGCCACCACCCATCTCATCTATGAAGTGCGCCGCGTCGTCGGCCATGACACCGCCGCGACCATGGAGGCGGCAATCCAGGCATCCAAGCTGCAAGGCGGTTTCTGGCCGACCTTGTTCGGCGTGATCGTGCTGGTGCTGACCGCGGGGGGCGTCTTTGTCGAGGTGCAGTCGGCCCTCAACGCGATCTGGAAAGCGCCCGAGCCGCCCTTCTCCTATTGGCGGATGATCAAGACCTGGGCGCAATCCATCGCCCTGGTGGCGGGCCTCGGTGTGCTGCTCTGCTGCTCGCTCATTATCAACGCCGCCGTGGGCGCCTTCGGCCATTATTTCCATAACCTTTTCGGCATCGGTGGCGGCATCGTCTGGCTGTTGAACTTCGCGGTCTCCACCAGTCTGATCTGCTTCCTCTTTGCCGCCATCTACCGGCTTCTGCCGAACCGCGCGCTGCAATGGGGTGATGTGATCACCGGCGCGGTGGTCACCACCGGCTTGATCCTGATTGGCGAATACCTGATCGCGTTCTACCTCGCCGAGACGGCCCTGGCACATCGCTATGGTTCGGCAGGCGGGGCGATGGCGATCCTGATCTGGCTCTACTACTCGGTGCAGGTCTTCTTATTGGGGGCTGAGATCACCAAGGTCTGGTCCCGCCGCCATGGCAGCCCCGCCGCTCGCGCCATCGCCGCAGCACGCTACCGGCTCGATAAGGCACTCTAAGTAGCGGCCCTTTGACCTTTCGCTGCGACCGCTAGGGCATGGCGTTGTCCCCCGTGACGGGCTAGGGTACAAAAAACGGTAAGCGCTGTCGTAAGAAGACAAGCAAGAGGGGGAGGCCAATGGCAGACCGCAAAATCGGGGTGCTGGAGAAGATCGGCTACGGGCTGGGGGATGGCGCCTCCAACCTGATCTGGATGATTTTCATCTATTATCAGGTCAATTTTTACACCGACGTCTATGGCCTCGCCGCCTCCGCTGCGGGGACCATGCTGCTCGTGACACGCAGCTGGGATATCTTCGTCGACGTCATCATCGGCATGATTGCAGACCGCACCAATACGCGCTGGGGTAAGTTTCGCCCCTTCCTGCTCTGGATGGCGCTTCCTTTTGGCATTGTTGCCACGCTGGCCTTTACCACCCCGCCTTTCGATGACCACGGCAAGCTGATCAGCGCCTATGTCACCCTCACATTGCTGATGCTGGCCTATTCGGCGATCAACGTGCCCTATGGTGCGCTGATGGGCGTGATCTCGCCTGACCCGCAAGAACGCACCGAGCTTTCCGCTTATCGCTTCAGCTTCGCGCAAGGCGCGGGCTTCCTTGTCGCCATGCTCGCCATGCCGCTGGTGGCGGCGCTGGGGCAGGGCAATGAGCAAAAGGGCTATATGCTGACGGTGGCGCTGTTCTCGGTGCTCGCCATCGCGATGTTCATCGGCACCTTCGCCACCACCCGCGAACGCGTCGTGCCGGTGAAAGAGCAGAAGACCTCGACCAAGCAGGATCTGCTCGACCTCATGAAGAACGGGCATTGGATGCTGCTGTGCACGTTGGGCATCCTGCAGGTGTTCTTTGTTGCTCTGCGCGGCTCGTCGATGATCTACTACTTCAAATATTATATGAATGACGTGGTTTTCGCGGGGCCGTTCGGCTGGAGCATCCATCTTGGCGGCGCGGGTGGCACCGGCCCCTTCATCGTGATGGGCACGCTCACCTCGCTCGCCGCGACCTTCCTCATTCAATATGTAACGCCCTATACCGGCCGCAAGAACGCTTTCATCGGTTGCATGGTGTTGGGTGCGATCTCGCTGGTGGCATCGTTCTGGGTAAAGCCGGATCAGCTCTTGCTGCTCTATGGCTTCCACTTCCTCTATTCGATCTTCACCGGCCCGACTGCGGCGCTGCTCTGGGCGATGTTCGCCGATAGCGCGGATTGGTCGGAATGGCGTACGGGGCGCAGAGCAACCGGGCTGATCTTCTCGGCCTCGGGCATGTCCAACAAGCTCGGCTGGGCTTTGGGCGGCGCGCTCGCGCTCGCGCTTCTCTCCATCTATGGCTACCAAGCCAATATGGCGCAAACCGCGCATGCCCAGGAAGGCATCCGTCTTCTGATGGCGATCGTGCCCGCGATTGGCGCGCTCGTCTGCGGCTTGGGTATGCTCTTCTACTCATTGGAAAAACAGATGCCGAAAATCGAGGCGGACCTGGCCGCCCGGCGCAGCAAAAAAGAGGCCTGACGTGCAGTTCGGACATTTCGACAACGCCGCCAAGGAATATGTCATCACGCGGCCCGATACGCCGCGCTCCTGGAGCAATTATCTCGGCTCCACGGAGTTCGGTTCGATCATCACCAACAATGCGGGCGGCTACACCTTCTACCGCTCGGCGGCGCAGGGCCGTTTCGTCCGCATAAGGTTCAACGCCGTGCCGCTGGACCAGCCGGGCCGTTATATCTATCTGCGCGATGCCGAAAGCGGGGATTACTGGTCCGCCTCCTGGCAGCCGGTGGGAAAGCCGCTCGACAGCTATAAGTCCGAATGCCGTCACGGCACAGCCTATACGGTGATCTCGTCGGAATATGCTGGGATCAAGGCCGAGACGACCTATTTCGTGCCGCTTGGCAAGACGCTGGAAGTCTGGCGCCTCAAGCTCACCAATACGGGCGCAAAGCCGCGCAAGCTCTCGGCCTTCACCTATGTCGAATATGCCGGCAATTGGAGCGCCTTCAACGATCTCACCAACCTGCAATATTCGCAGTTCATCGTGCGCATGGGTGTCGAGGACGGCATCATCGATCACGGCACGAACGTGCATATCCCGGAAGACCCGAAGAATTTCGAGAATGCCGATCAGGGCCGCCACACCTTCCTCGCCCTCGTCGGCGCGCCGGTGACGGGTTTTGATACCGACCGCACCGCCTTCATTGGCACCTATGGTTCCTATGCCAAGCCGAAAGCGGTAGAGGCGGGGCGCTGCTCCGGCTCGCTCGCTTATGGCGATAATGGCTGCGGCAGTTTGCAGACCGACATCGAACTCGCACCCGGAGAGACGCGTGAAATCACCGTGCTGATGGGTGTTGGACGCGCGGGCGTGGAAGGCAAAGCCGCCGCCGCCGCCTTTTCGCAAGAAGGTGTCGTCGACAGCGAGCTGGCGATGCTCAAAGCCTATTGGCATGGCCGCATCGAAGGGCTGACGGCGGAAACGCCCGATCCGGCGTTCAATTCCATGCTCGCCATATGGGGCCCGTTCAATTGCCAGATGACCTATGCCTGGTCGCGTGCCGCCAGCCTCATTTACGCCGGTGAGCGCGATGGCCTTGGCTATCGCGACACGGTGCAGGACCTTTTGGGCGTGATGCATGCCATTCCGCAGGAAGCGGTGAAGCGGCTGGAGCTGATGCTCTCGGGCCAGCTTGCCAATGGCGGCGCCATGCCGGTGGTGAAGCAATTCGCCCATCACCCGGGATCGGAAAAAGAGCCGCCGGAGCATGAATACCGCTCCGATGACGGGATGTGGCTGTTCAACACGGTCCCGGCCTATATCAAGGAAAGCGGCGACACGGGTTTCCTCAACAAGGTCATCCCTTACGCCGATCATGGCGAGGCGAGCGTGCTTGGCCATTTGCGCCGCGCCATCGATTTCAACCTCACCCATTCGGGAAAGCATGGTCTTCCTTGCGGCCTCTCGGCGGATTGGAACGATTGCATCCGCCTCGGCAAGAATGGCGAGACCGTGATGGTCGCCTTCCAGCTGCGCTTTGCGCTCGCCACCTATGCCGAGCTTTGCGCGATTGCGGGTGAGGCGGGCGAAAAGGCCTGGGCCGAACAGATGCTGGCCGAGTTCGATGCGCGCCTGGCTGAGACCACTTGGGACGGCGCCTGGTATTTGCGCGGCTTTGGCGAAGACGGCACCAAGTTCGGCTCGCATGAGCTGAAGGAAGGCGCGATCTTCCTCAACACGCAAACCTGGGCTGTGTTTTCCGGTCATGCCCAAGGCGAGCGTGCCGAGACCGCGATGGGTTCGGTGGAAAAGCATCTTTCCTCCGAATATGGCCTTGCCCTCTGCGCCCCGCCTTTTGTCGAAACCTCGATGAAGGTGATGCGCGCGGTGCTGTTCAATCCCGGCATGAAAGAGAATGGCGCGGTCTTCACCCATACCCAGGGCTGGGCGGTGATTGCCGAGACCATGCTTGGCCATGGTGACAGGGCCTATCGCTATTATCGTGCCACCATGCCCGCGGCCTGGAACGACAAAGCGGAGGTGCGCGAGATCGAGCCTTACGTCTATTGCCAGTTCACCCACACCCCGCCGAGCCCGCATGCGGGCGCTGCGCGCGTGCCATGGCTGTCGGGGTCTGCCTCTTGGGCCTATGTCGCGGGCACGCAATACGTTCTCGGCATCCGCGCCGATTGGAACGGGCTCACCATCGATCCCTGCATTCCGGCTTCTTGGCCCGGTTTCACCGCCACGCGCCGTTTCCGCGGCAAGACGGTGTCGATCACAGTCAAGAATCCGAAATGCGTCGAAAAGGGTGTCGCCAAGCTCACGCTGAATGGCGAGGTCTTAAGCGGCAATCTCGTTCCTGCCGATAAGCTGAAGGACTCCAACGCTGTTGTGGTGGAGATGGGCTAACTATCTCCTCGCCACCACCCGCAGCCGCGCGGCCTGTGCACCGCCGACCCGGAAGAAGCCGATCTGCTGGGCCAGTTCCTCGGTTTCGTGTGCCAAGCTGCGCGCCGCGGCGGTGGATTCTTCCACCATGGCGGCGTTCTGCTGCGTGACCTGATCCATCTGACCGACGGCGGTGTTGACCTCGCTGATTGAGCTTGATTGCTGCCCGGCGGCTTGCGAGACTTGGCTGACCAGCTCGTTGATGTGCAGGATCTGCTCGACAATGCGCCCGAGCGCCTGGCCGGTATCGCCCACGATCTTCACACCTTCGGCGACATGACCTTCCGAGGCGGTGATCAGCGCCTTGATTTTCTTCGCGGCATCGCTGGAGCGGCCCGCCAGCGCGCGTACTTCGGTCGCGACCACGGCGAAGCCCTTGCCGGCCTCGCCCGCCCGGGCCGCTTCCACGCCCGCATTCAAGGCGAGCAGATTGGTCTGGAAGGCGATCTCGTCGATCACGCCGATGATTTCGGCGATCTGTTTGGAGGATTGCTCGATCTTATCCATGGTGGCGACGGCGGTGCCGACAACGGTGCCGCCTTCTTCGGCGGCCGATTTAGCGGCGATGGCCCGCCCATTGGCTTCTTTGATCGCGGTTGCGGTTGTCTTGACTGAATTGGTGATCTCTTCCAGCGCGGCGGCGGTTTCTTCCAAGGTCGCTGCCTGCTGTTCGGTGCGACGGGAAAGATCATCGGTGGCTTTGGAGATATCGGCCGCGCCCGAGGAAATCTCGCGGGTGGAGGTGGTGACCTGCTGCATGGTGGTTTCAAGCCGCCCCATCGCGACGTTGAAATCATCCTTCAGCTTGGCGAAGGGGCCTGTCAGTTCGGCGCTGATGCGCGCCGTCAGATCGCCATTGGCGAGCGCGGAAAGCCCTTCGCCCACGCTGCCTACGATGACCTGAACCTGATCGGATTTGGCCTTCTCTGCGGCCGTCAACTGCTCGCGCAGGCGTAACGTCGCGCTGGCGAGCTGGCCGACCTCATCACGCCGGTCCTGGCCGGTGATGACCACGGCACGATTGCCCTCCGCGATCTTCTCGAGTACCTCGGCAATATTTGCGAGGGGTGTGGAGATACGCGTCCCCATGATGAAGGAAAGAAACAGGGCCACGGCAATGATCACGCAGAGGCTGATGGCAAAAATGACTTCGCCGCGATGCATGCCCGCGCGGATGTCACTCAGCGTATCGGCCTTTTTCTGGGTCATCGCTGTGATGATCTTGGCAAGTGCCTCGTCCATCACCTCGAAACGCTGACGCGTTCCGGTCATCATGCCTGCCGAAGTCGCGGCATCGCTGGTAGCCATATCGGCGGTATCTTTGCCGCGCTTGACATAGGCTTTCAGCAGTGTCTCGAAGCCGGAAATTTCGCTTTCGGCAAAGCCCTCTGCTTTCATAGAGGCCTTAACCTGGGCAAAGGAATTCAGGAAAACGTCGAATTTTTTTTGCACCTTGGTAGAGAGCGCTTCGAGTTTTTTCTCGTCACTCTCGCTGCCGGCTACCGATGCAAGGCGGTAAAGATCGCGAACGGTGTCATCAGATGCATTCTGAAAATTGCCGATAACGTCATCATCATGGATGACGCCGTTCTGCATGAAGGCCGTCTTTGTGGCGTTGCTGTCCAAAAGCAAATAGCCATAAACGCCAAGTGCGGCCGTCAGGCCCACGATCACCAGCGCGAGCAGCTTCAGCTTCGTGCGGATCGTGATGTCGCTTTCTTTCATGTGCGCCCGTTTCATACGTAAAAATAAAGAAAAAGATGGGCGGCGGGGGAACCGCCCATAAAGGGAGGACGGCCAGGAACTATTTGTAGATGCCGGCGCACACGACAGTGTCGTTCAGCTTCTCGCAATAGGTGGATTTCGGTTCCAGCTTCTTGGTCAGCGGATCAGAAAATTTGTAATCCTGCCAGAAACTCGCCTTGGTCTTCATCAGGTCCATGCGGGTTTTGATGTAGTAGACCCCATCGGCGTCCTGCGCATCGATCAGATCCTTGCCAACCAGCTTGGCGTTGCTGCCATGGGCCAGGCATTTGCCGGTGGAATCGTACACCACCACATAGAGGTCGCGATCATGAAAGGCTTCGGCTTTGGAGGTGAAGGCCTCATAGGCTTTTTGCGGGCCATCGGCTTTGATAGCGGCAGCGGCCTTTTTCACCATCGCGACGGCTTCGTCCTTGGTGGCGTGTTCGCCGCCTGCCCAGCCCGACATCGTGGCCAGGGCCAAGGCAATGGCCGATGCAGCGGCAAATCTCACGGCAGTATTCATGCGTTTGTCTCCCGGGTGCGGCGAGCTTCTTGCCCGCTCCACGGGAAGGCTATGCGTTAGGAGTGAATTGTTCCTGAGAAGATGTACCTGTAAACGGTGTGCTGCTGGTAGCGGTAGCAGTAGAAAAGTCTTTATACGGAAGGACATGCGGGGGACATCCGCATTCGCGAAAAGCCCTTACGTACTTGCGCCTATGTCCTTAACTGGGACAAACGCCCGTCTGGATATAAATTCGTATACGGATTATTTGGCTGGAAGATGTGCAGCCCTTACGCCTGTATCTATTCCTTGCAGCACCTTGGGCCCTCACGATGGCTTTTTGTTTGGAGCCGTGATCGCCCTTGGAACCTGCGCCGAAGCGGCGCCTGTCCTAAAAGTGCGAGTGACAGTGCCATCAAACCTAAAGTATACGCCGCACACGCCGCCCCTTTTGCGCGGGTTGCAAAACGTCGGGCCTGGCGCCGCGGCAATCGGGCCTCGCGAATTGGTGAACGAGGCCGCTGAAGTTCGCGTGAAATCTTCGACAGAGTGTCGCATTCGCCCGATAGGCGCCCCACAATTGCCCCGTTCCGTGGTCTAAAGCTCAACATCCAAAGCAGTGGTGCCGCGCAGCGGCGGGTTCGGACGGCGTCATGACCAAAACTTCCAAGCGCGACGACCGCATCGATTTCATTCGCGGGCTCGCGCTGCTCGTGATTTTTATCGATCATGTGCCGAAGAATATATTCGAGCCCTTCACGCTGCACAGCTTTGCCTTTTGCGATGCGGCGGAGGTTTTCTTTTTTCTCTCCGGCTATGTCGCTTCGCTGGTCTATGGCCGCGCCATGCTGCGCGATGGTTTTGTTACTGCCGCTAAGAAGGTGTGGCGCCGCGCCGGTGTGATCTATCTCAGCCAATTGGGTTTGATGGCGGCGGTGCTGGCACTGGTGGGATTGTTTATCGCGGCAACAGGCGATCAGACCTATCGCTGGGTGTTTCGCGCACAATGGGTGTTCGAGAATCCGATTGCCTATATCTGGCCGACGCTCACCATGCATTTTCAGCCCGGCTATCTCGACATCCTGCCGACTTATGTTGTGCTGCTCGCGGTGTTTCCGCTGGTCTTGAAGGGACTGGAGCGCAGTCTCTGGCTGGTCGTGGCGCCGTCGTTTCTGCTGTGGGTAGCCGTGCAGGTGTTTGGCCTTAAATTATGGACCACCAGCGGCGAGCCCTGGTTCTTCAATCCCTTTTCCTGGCAATTCATTTTTGTCTTGGGCGCGGTGATCGGCCATCCGGCGCAGAAGGGGCAATTCAGTTTTGCCGCCAGCCGCCGCGTCTTCTGGGCGGCGCTCGCCATTGTGGTTCCTGTCGCGCTGATCCAGATGAGTGAAACCTTGAGCGCCCATCTCTGGTTCATCACCAGCCTGCGTCCGCACACCCTTCTGCTGGATAAGACCGCGCTCGGCTTTTTGCGGCTGGTCAGCTTCTTTGCCCTCGCCATCGTTCTGATCCGCTTCCTGCCGCCGATTGGAGCCTTGAGCAACAAGCCCTGGGCGCAGGCCATCATTCGCTGTGGCAGCCTTTCCTTGCAGGTTTTCTCCTTCGGCGTTTTGCTGGCGAGTGTCACGGCGGTCAGCGCGGTGCTTTCTGGCGGCAATGCTTGGGTGCAATCGGTGTTGACCATCGCCGGGATCGCGGCCCAGCTCGCCTTTGCCGCTTGGCATATGGCGAAGAAGCGGGAAGCTGTAGAAGCCGAACGTCGTCCCAGCCTTCTTGCCGATATCTACCCCCAGCCCGCCCGCTCACTGCGGCAGTAATGAAATAAGGAATATTATCCTTGTGTCGCCTGCGCCCTGCAGCCGCTCTTGCGCTTGACGGGGGCGTCCGGCTATCTCACCGCCCCTATTCCAATCTCCTTAGAAGAAGTCCTTCCGATGGCCGGTCATTCCCACGCCAAGAACGTGATGTTCAAGAAGACCAAGGCGAACGCGGTGCGTTCCAAGCTCTTCTCCAAGCTCGCGCGCGAAATCACCGTCGCGTCCAAGATGGGCATGCCCGACCCGGACCACAATCCGCGCCTGCGCGCGGCCATCATCGCCGCCCGCGAACAGTCCATGCCCAAGGACAATATCGAGCGCGCCATTAAGAAGGGCCAGGGCAACGACGCCGAGAACTATGACGAAATCCGCTATGAGGGCTATGGCCCGGGCGGCGTCGCGCTGATCGTGGAATGCCTCACCGACAACCGTACCCGTACCGCGGCTGACGTTCGCGCCGCCTTCTCGAAATTCGGCGGGGCGTTGGGCGAGACCGGCTCTGTCGGCTTCATGTTCGACCGTTTGGGCGTGATCACCTATCCACTCAGCAAAGGCTCGGCTGACGAGATGCTGGAAATCGCGCTCGAAGCGGGCGCCGATGAAGTCGATACCGACGAGAACGAACACGAATTCACCTGCTCACCGGATGTCTTCGCCCAGGTGCGCGAGGCTCTCGAAGCCAAGCTCGGCGTGGCGGCCTCTTCGGGCATGTTCTTCCGCCCGCAGAATACCAACCTGGTGCCCGACAATGTCGGCGAGACGCTGATGAAGCTGATCGACGTGTTGGAAGATAATGACGACGTGCAGCGCGTCACCGGCAATTACGAGCTCTCCGACGCCTTGATGGCGAAGCTGGGCGAATAACGCCGCATCGGCTTGAACGGCGCGCGGCAGCCCCCACATCTAAGGGGCTGTTTGACCGCGCCGATTTGTCTGTTTTTCAGTCTCGCTCGCCGGGGCCCCATCGAGGCCAAACTTTCTGGCGAAAATTCTTCCATATCAGCCGCTTACGGCGAAAAACGGCGACTGGAACGTAAATTTTTGCATTTTCTAACGCGGGTCTATCCCCCTCAAAATAGACTTCGCCAGGGCAATCCCCGAAACTCTATTCGCGATTCGTTCGGGTTTGACATGCCTAAAGTCCGCATTATGGGGCTCGATCCCGGCCTGCACCGTATGGGGTGGGGGGTGATCGATTGCGAGGGCACCCGCCTTAGCCACGTCGCCCACGGCGTGATCATCACCCATGCTTCCGAAGGCATGGGTATTCGCTTGATGAAGCTGCATGAAGAGGTCGCCCGGATCATTGCAGGGCTGAACCCTGGCGCTATCGCGGTGGAACAAGCCTTTGTTTTTAAAGACCCTTTGGCGGCCCTGAAACTCGGCCATGCTCGCGCGGTGGCGATCCTTGCGGCAGCTCAAGCCGGGCTCGAGATTGCCGAATATGCCCCCAACCACATCAAGAAGTCGGTGGTCGGTGTCGGCCATGCCGGCAAGGAACAGGTGCAGGCGATGGTGAAGCGGCTCTTGCCCGCTTGCGGGGTGGAGCAGGCCGACGCCGCCGATGCGCTCGCCGCCGCCATAGCGCATGCGTCTCTCGCGGGCACCCGCGCAAAGATCCTGGCAGCCTTATCATGATCGGAAAACTCAAAGGCACCGTCGATACCATCGCCGAGGATCACATTATCCTCGACGTTCATGGCGTGGGCTATTTGGTGCAATGCCCGGCTTCGACCATGGCCAAGCTTAGTGTGGGCGAGGCGGCGGCACTGCTGATCGAGATGAAGGTAAGCGAGGACGCGATCCGGCTTTACGGCTTTGCCTCCAGCGAAGAGCGCGAGTGGTTTCGCCTCTTGCAGACGGTGCAGAGCGTCGGCGCCCGCGTCGCCCTCAACATCCTTTCGGCGCTTAATCCCAGAGCCATCGGCAAGGCCATTGCGCTGGCCGACAAGGCGATGATCGGCCAGGCGCAAGGGGTGGGGCCGAAGCTCGCCACCCGCATCATCACCGAACTGAAAGACAAGGCCCCGAACGTCATTCTGCGTCAGGACCCGGGCGAGGTGCTGGCCATCCCAGCAAATCGCGGCCCCGAGGCCGATGCCGTGCTGGCCCTGACCAAGCTGGGCTATTCCCAGAGCGTAGCAGCCGAATCCGTGGCCAAAGCGGCGGGCGGGCTGGGCGAGGGCGCCGCGCTCGATACATTGATACGTGAAGCGTTGAGGGCTATGGGTCGATAAATGGCACCGAAAAAGCCCATCCCCGCCTTCACCGAAAAGAACCCGCTCATCGCGCCTGAGCGCAATGAGGAAGACGCGCTTGAATCCTCGCTGCGGCCGAAGTCGCTCGCCGAATTCACCGGCCAGGCGCTGGCGCGCGAAAACCTCGCCGTCTTTATTCAAGCTGCCAAAGCGCGCGGCGAAGCGCTCGATCATGTGATGTTTTCCGGCCCGCCCGGCCTTGGCAAAACCACACTGGCGCAGATCGTGGCGCGCGAGCTGGGCGTGAACTTCCGCTCTACCTCTGGCCCGGTCTTGGCGAAGGCGGGCGACCTCGCTGCCATCCTCACCAATCTCGAACCGCGCGACGTGCTCTTTATCGACGAAATCCATCGTCTCAATCCGGCCGTGGAGGAAATCCTTTATCCGGCGATGGAAGATTTCGAACTCGATCTCGTCATCGGTGAAGGTCCTTCGGCGCGCTCCGTGAAGATCAGCCTCGCGCCTTTCACCCTGGTGGGCGCCACCACGCGCGCGGGCCTTATCACCACGCCCTTGCGCGACCGTTTTGGCATTCCCATCCGGCTCAATTTCTACACTGCCGATGAGCTGCTCTCGATTGTGGAGCGCGGCGCGCGTGTTTTGGGCTTCGAACTCACCACTGATGGGGCGCGCGAAATCGCTTCGCGGGCGCGCGGCACGCCGCGTATCTCCGGGCGGCTTTTGAAGCGCGTGCGCGATTTCGCAGCCGTGGCGGGCCATCCCGTGGTGGATGCCAAAATCGCCGATGCCGCGCTCAACCGTCTGGAAGTCGATGCCAAGGGGCTCGATGCTTTTGACCGGCGTTATCTGAAACTCATCGCCGACAATTTCGGCGGGGGGCCGGTGGGGATCGAGACCATCGCGGCGGCTTTGGGTGAGGCGCGCGACGCCATCGAGGAGACCATCGAGCCTTATCTCTTGCAGCAAGGGTTTGTGCAGCGCTCCCCGCGCGGCCGTATTCTGACCGCCAACGCCTATACCCATTTGGGGCTTCCGGCGCCCGCGCGCGATCCGGCGCAAATTGCTCTCTTCGCGGAGGAGGACGGCGATGCGTGAGCCTGATCCCGTGACCCCGAGGATGGAGGGCAACACTTTCGTCTTCCCGGTGCGTATCTATTACGAGGACACCGATCTTTCCGGCATCGTCTATCATGCGAATTACTTGCGATATATGGAGCGGGCCCGCACGGAGTTCTTCCGCTTCCTGGGCTTGAAGGCGGCGGCCATGGAAGATGCCGATCCGTCAGCTTGGGCGTTACGCAAGCTCGAGATCGACTATCTGCGCCCTGCCAAGTTCGACGATATCGTCGAGGTTCGGACCAACGTTGTCGCACTCTCGGCCGCCCGGCTCATCGCGCAGCAGTCGATTTATGCCCATGGGGTACAACTGACGCGTGGTCAGGTCGAGGCCTGCATTATTTCTTTGACAGGAAGGCCAAAACGCATTCCCCAGGAAGTGCGTGACAAAGTTCTGCCTTTTGTTTCTGAAACAGTCGCTTAACAATGTTTTCGGGGCTCTCCCGATAAGTTTCCGAGCAAATTTTCTCCGCACCCGGCATACTAAGCCTGGGGGACCCGCACGAGGTTGCGCAGCATGAAGACGATCAGGGGATTTGTAGCGGCGCTGTTTTTGGTTCTGGCAGCCCCGATGGCGGCAGGTCCTGCCCTGGCGCAACAGGCGCCGAGTGCCGCGCCAACGGGCGAACCGGCCGAGACCGCTCCGCTTGCCGCGCCTGTGACCAATGTAGATACCCAAAATACCGGTGGGGCAGCCATCAGCGCCCACGGCATTTCGGTGGTGGACATGTTCTGGCGCGCCGACCCCTTGGTGAAGGGCGTTTTCGGCCTCCTGCTGCTCTCCAGCATTTGGTCCTGGGTGATCATCATCAATAAGGGCTTGGCCCTTTCCACCCTGAACAATCGCGCCAACCGTTTCGAGAAGACCTTCTGGTCCGGCCAGTCGCTCGACGAGCTCTATGCCCAGTTCGCCCAGCGCAATAACCACCCCCTCGCGGCGGTGTTTGTTTCGGGCGTGCGCGAATGGCGCCGCGCTTTCGAACATGGCACGCCCAGCCTCGCGATCCTGTCCGGTACCAAGGATCGGGTCGAGAAGGCGATGAGCGTCACTATTTCCCGCGAGATCGACTCGGTCGAGAAGAGCATCGGCTTTCTTGCCACCGTCGCTTCTACAGCGCCGTTTGTGGGTCTGTTCGGCACCGTCTGGGGCATCATGAATTCCTTCACGGCGATTGCGGCCCGCCATGACACCACGCTTGCCGTGGTCGCGCCGGGCATCGCGGAAGCTTTGTTCGCCACGGCAATGGGCCTTCTTTGCGCCATTCCCGCAGCGATTTTCTATAACCGCTTCGTCGCTGAGATTGGGCGTTACGGCAATCGTCTCGACGCTTTCTCCGATGAGCTCTCCGGCATCCTGTCGCGCCAGCTTGACGAAAAGGCGCGCTGAGTATGGGCGCGGCGATTTCCTCTTCAAGCCGGGGTAAGCGCGGCAGAGGCCGCCGTCCTATGGCTGAGATCAACGTCACGCCCTTCGTGGACGTGATGCTGGTGCTTCTGATCGTGTTCATGGTGACGGCGCCATTGTTGACCGCGGGTGTGCCGGTGGATCTTCCGAAAACGCGTGCGCAGACGCTGGGCCAGGATCGCGAACCCTTGTCGATCACGGTGCGCAAGGACGGCCGTATTTTCCTGCAGAACACGGCGGTGGAGCCCGACACTTTGGTGGAGCGGCTCAAAGCCATCGCAGCGAACGGCTATGACCAGCGCATTTTCGTGCGCGGCGATTCCAGCGTCGATTACGGGCGGGTGATGGAGGTGATGGGGCTTTTGTCCTCCGCCGGCTTCACCAAGATCGGTCTTGTCACCGGGCCGCCCAAGCACAGCACGGATGAAAAACAGGGCCAATGAGAACCAGGCCGACAGCGGACAAGGCAGCCCCGCTGCCTTTGGGGGTGGTCGCCTCAATCGCACTGCATGCGATTTTGGTGGTGCTTCTGTTCGTGTCTTTTTCCAAGAAGCTCGATTTACCTACGGAAGACATTCCGCTGGTGCCGGTGGATCTCGTCTCAGTCAGCGACAAGACCAACATTGCCCCGATGGAGAAGAAGGAAGAGGCGCCCAAGCCCCCGGATGCGCGCGAAATCGTGCCCGAGGAAAAAGAGGTCGCGCCGCCGAAATTCGAAGTCGCGCCCGACGCTAAGCCTGTTCCCAAGGAGAAGCCGAAGGAAGCTGACAAGCCGAAAGAGGCTGATAAGCCCAAGCCCGTGGACAAACCCAAAGAGGCCGAGAAGTTCGATATCAACAATATCGAAAAGCTGCTCGCCAAAAAGAAGCCGAACACCAACATCAAGGCTGGCCCACGTGACATCAAGGGTGTCGGTGCCCAGACCGGGATGACGGCTGATCTCGCCAGCCTGATGCAAAGCCAAATCTATCGCTGCTGGAGCCCGCCCACCGGCACGCCGCATCCCGAACGGCTGATCGTGCAATACCGGCTCTTCCTCAATCGGGATGGAACCATTGCGCAGCCGCCACAGTTGGTAGGAGATTCCGCGAATGCGGCGGGGGATCCTTATATGGCGGCGGCGGCAGGGGCTGCTCGTCGCGCGATTTACACCTGTTCCCCTTACAAGCTGCCAGTAGACCGGTATGCTCAGTGGCGTGACGTGATTTTCACTTTCGATCCGCGCCAATTGAGCCAATAAGGTGATACGGAGATTGGGATGAAGAAGCTCGTACTTGCGGTTCTGGCGCTCTTCGCCATAGCGATACCGTCGCAGGCGGCGCTGCAGGTAGACGTCAACCAGGGCAACATCCAGCCCCTTCCGATCGCCATTCCCGATTTTGTGGCGCCCGCTCCTGCGGGTACCGACCCTGCCGCTGCCGCCGCGATTCAGAACATGGCCAAGGTGGTGCGCGCCGATCTGGAGCGTTCCGGTCTCTTTAAGCCGCTGGATCCCAAGAGCTATATCGACCAGATCAACAACATCAACGTGGCGCCGAACTTCCAGAACTGGCGCGTAATCACCGCCCAGGGCCTCGTCACCGGCCAGCTTTCGATGCAGCCCGACGGGCGCCTGCGGGTCGATTTCCGCCTGTGGGACGTCTATGGCGAAAGCCAGATGCTGGGGTTGCAGTATTTCACCCAGCCAACCAATTGGCGCCGCATCGCCCATATGATCTCGGACGCGATCTATCAGCGCATCACCGGCGAGAAGGGCTATTTCGATACGCGCATCGTGTTCATCTCGGAATCGGGCCCGGCGCTGAAGCGCGTCAAGCGTCTGACCATCATGGATGAGGATGGCGCCAATGCGAGCTACCTCACCAATGGCTTCCTGGTGTTGACGCCGCGTTTCAATCCGACCGCGCAGATGATCGCCTATATGTCCTACACCACGGGCAAGCCGCGCGTGTACCTCTTTGACCTGGAAACGGGCCGTCAGGAGAAGTTGGGCGACTTCCCCAACATGACCTTCTCGCCGCGTTTCTCGCCGGACGGCAATCTCGTTGCCATGACGTTGGAGATGGGGGGCAATTCGGACATCTACCTGATGGATTTGCGCACCCGTCAGACTAAAAGGCTGACCTTCGACCCCTCGATCGATACGGCGCCGTCCTTCTCTCCGGACGGAAAGCAGATCGTCTTCGAGTCTGACCGGGGCGGCTCACAACAAATTTACGTGATGAATATCGATGGCACGAACCCCCATCGCATCAGCTTTGGCGAGGGCCGGCACGGTACGCCCGTGTGGAGCCCGCGTGGAGATCTCATCGCGTTTACCAAGCAAGGCGGTGGCCAATTCAGCATAGGTGTCATGCGTCCCGACGGAACCGGCGAAAGAATCCTTACAAATGGCTGGGAAGATGAAGGGCCGACTTGGGCGCCAAATGGCCGCGTATTGATGTTTACCCGGACGTTGCAAGGCGGACGGGGGTCTCAAATCTGGTCGGTGGACGTGACGGGGCGCAATTTGCGCCGCGTTGCGACGCCGGGGGACGCGTCTGATCCGGCGTGGTCGCCCTTGATCCAGTAGGTCCGGAGTCCGTACAATCCCCAGCGACCGAGGGCGTATTGGGGTAGGTGCGAAATCTAGTGCGGAGCTTTCGCAGTCGGCTTCCGCGCATTCAAAAGGAGTTGGGATAACCATGAAGAAATTTGCTGTCGGCCCGAAGCTGGCCGCTGTTGCTGTTGCTGTTTTTGTCGTCGGTTGCGCCAAAGAGCCGCCGCCGCCCGCCCCGGCCCCCGCGCCGGTCGCCGCTCCGGCCCCCGCGCCGACGTCGAAGATCGTGCCGGGTAGCGCTGAAGATCTGCGCGTCAACGTCGGCGACACGGTCCATTTCGAATACAACCTTTATGCCGTTCAGGACGCCGATAAGGCCACTGTGCAGCGTCAGGCTGCTTGGCTCGCCAAGTATCCGAACATCAAGGTGACCGTCGAAGGTCATGCTGACGAACGCGGCACGCGTGAATACAACATCGCGCTCGGCGCCAAGCGCGCCAACGCCGTGAAGGAATACCTGGTCAGCCTCGGCGTCTCCGCCGCGCGCGTCGACACGGTCTCCTACGGCAAAGAGAAGCCGATCTGCACGGAATCGACGGAAGCCTGCTGGGCGCAGAACCGCCGCGGCGTGACGATCGTCGCCTCTGGCGCGAATTCCTAAGCCTTAGGTCAGGTTTATGAGGTGACGGGGCGCCGGTTTCGGCGCCCCTTTGCTTTTCGGGCGTTTTTCCATCTAGGAAAGCTGGCTCTTGTGTCATACCGGTAAGGCGACCGGCGAAGCTCTTTGGCCTAGACTGCGCGGAGGATGAAGATGAACAGGCGCCCAATGAAATGGCAGTTGATGGCCGCTGCGGCGGTGCTCGCAGGCAGTGCCGCTCCGGCTTTCGCCGCTCCCCCAGTACCGCAGACAGTGCAGATACGCGGCCTGTTCGGCGAGAGCGATGAGGAGAAGGCCGCCCGTCTCAAAGCGGAAGCGCGCGAGAATGATCAGGATGCTGGTATCGCCGAATTGCGCCAGCGCATGAGCGATCTCGAACAGGCCCTGCGCATCGCCAACGGCACCAATGAGCAGCTCTCGCATCAGCTCAATGTCATGTCGCAACGGCTCGACAAGCAGCAGAAGGATTACGACTACAAGCTCTGCGAGCTTTCCAGCCAGGTTTTGGGAACGGCCGGTCAGGCTCCGGGGCAGGGCGCTTTGCCGTGCGATTTCTCGGGAGGCTCGCAAGCCGCGCCTCAGGCCTCCGCTCAGCCCTCGCAAGCGATGGGCTCCGGCCCTAATGGCGGCACCCTTGGCACGCTTCCGGCAAATCCCGGTGTCCAAGCTGGCGCGCCCGCAGGCGATCCGGCCCGTGGCCAGTATGACGAGGCGATGAATCTCCTCGCGCGTGCCCGGTATGACGAAGCGCGGGCGGCTTTCCGCGGCTTTGCCGATGCCAATCCGAAAGACAGTCTGGCGCCGCAAGCCGTCTATTGGGTCGGCAATATTGCCTTTGTGCAAAAGGATTATGCCGCGGCCGCCTCGGCTTTCGCCGAGCAGATCAAGAAATATCCCTCAAGCCCGCAAGGGGCTGAGAGCATGTTGAAACTCGGCCAGTCGCTGATTGGCTTGGGCGAAAAGAAAGAAGGGTGCCTCACGCTTGGCGCGATCAAGAGCAAGTACAAGCAAGCTCCGGCCAACATCCTCACGCAAGCCGCCAACGCACGCGACAAATTCTGCGCCAAGTGAGGTCATAGCCGCGCTGAAGACCTGCTTCGCAGAGGCCATGCGACATGCGCCATGGCCTGCGGCAGTGGGCGTATCGGGCGGCAGCGATTCGGTTGCCTTGATGTACCTCTTGGCGGGCTGGGCTTCAGATCACGGCCTGCCTGCGCCCCTGGTTGTCTGTGTTGATCATGGCCTGCGTCCAGAGGCAAAAGCAGAAGCCAAGCGCGTTATGGCGTGGGCGCGCGCGGCAGGGCTGAAGGGGCAAGTCCTGGCGCATGAGGGCTCGGCGCCTTCGCGCGATATCGAAGCCGCCGCGCGGGCTATTCGCTATGGCCTGATCGGTGCCTTTGCCCGGAAAAAGAAGCTCGCGGCCGTTTATGTCGCCCATACCGAAGACGATCAGGCCGAAACTTTCCTGCTGCGGTTGGCGCGCGGCAGCGGCGTTGATGGTCTCTCGGGCATGCGCCCGCTGGCCCCGTTTCCTGATCCTGCTTATTCCGATCTGGTGGTCGCCCGGCCGTTACTGAACGTATCGCGCCAAACTTTGCGTGCGTACCTTCAAGGGCTCGAACAGGATTTCATCGATGACCCGATGAATGCGGACCCGCGCTTTACGCGTGTGCAGCTACGTCAGGCGATGCCGGAACTGTCCAAACTGGGTCTGACGCCGGCACGTTTGGCCCTGACCTGCGGGCATTTGGCGCGTGCGCGTGGGGCGCTTGAACTTGCCGCAGAGGCGGTAATGGCGCGGGCCAGCCATCCTTTGGGTTCAGCAATGCTTCTCGATTCTGAGGCTTTGGGTTGTGCCCCTCCGGAACTTGCGTTGCGAACCCTGGCTTCAGTGTTGATGGCGGTGTCAGGAAATCCCTACCGGCCCCGCTTTGAACGGCTTGCCGCGCTCTATTCTGCTATTTCCCGTGGGGATATCGCGGGCGGACGCACCCTTCATGGTTGCCGTATCGGCCCCGCACCCAAGCGATTCCAACACTTTGGCGCCGCGACCCTGGTGGTGGAGCCCGAAAAAGACCGTTCCAGCAGGAACCCAACCAAACCTTAACGGGCAGCTCAGCATAATCGGCGTTCAGAGATAGACGTACTCCGCGAAAATCCTTAACCTTTCCTGGCTGGCAAAGGCGGAAATTCGCCCTATCTATACGATAGAGTTTTTTGCCGCTGACTGGGCCCGGAGAAAGGATCGCCTTGAACAACCTGCGAAATCTAGCGCTTTGGATCCTCATCGCGCTGCTGCTGGTTCTCCTGTTCAATCTCTTTCAGGGATCGAGCCAGCGCGCCGCCACACCGCCTTTGACCTATTCGCAATTCGTGCAGAAGGTCGATGCGGGTGAAGTAAAAGAAATCACCAAATCGGGTGAGCAGGTGAAGGGCGAGCTGACCAACGGCACCCAATTCACCACCACCGTCCCGACCGACAATCCGGCACTTATCCCGCGCTTGGAAGCCCATAAGGTGTCGATCAACATCGCCAAGCCTGATGAAGGCATGTCGCCGTTGCTCAATGTCCTGGTGAGCTGGTTCCCGATGCTGCTTCTGATCGCGGTGTGGGTGTTCTTCCTGCGCCAGATGCAGTCCGGCGGCGGCAAGGCGATGGGCTTCGGCAAAAGCCGTGCGAAGCTTCTCACCGAGCGTCAGGGCCGCGTGACCTTTGAAGATGTCGCTGGCGTTGATGAAGCCAAGGACGATCTGAAGGAGATCGTGGACTTCCTCAAGGATCCGCAGAAGTTCCAGCGCCTGGGTGGCCGCATTCCGAAGGGCGTACTGCTCGTCGGCCCTCCGGGTACCGGTAAGACCTTGCTCGCCCGCGCCATCGCTGGCGAAGCCAATGTGCCGTTCTTCACGATTTCCGGTTCGGACTTTGTGGAAATGTTCGTCGGCGTCGGCGCAAGCCGCGTCCGCGATATGTTCGAACAGGCCAAGAAGAACGCGCCTTGCATCGTCTTCATTGACGAAATCGACGCCGTGGGCCGTCATCGCGGTGCTGGTCTCGGCGGCGGTAACGACGAACGCGAACAGACCCTCAACCAGTTGCTGGTCGAGATGGATGGCTTCGAATCCACCGAAGGCGTGATCCTGATCGCGGCGACCAACCGTCCCGACGTTTTGGACCCGGCCTTGCTGCGTCCTGGTCGTTTCGACCGTCATGTCGTGGTGCCTAATCCGGATCTCGGCGGCCGTGAGAAGATCCTGCGCGTGCATATGCGCAAGGTTCCGCTCGCTCCCGACGTCGATCCCAAGGTTATCGCGCGTGGCACGCCTGGGTTCTCGGGCGCTGATCTGGCCAACCTCGTCAACGAAGCTGCTTTGCTGGCGGCGCGCCGCGGCAAGCGCGTGGTGACGATGTATGAGCTGGAAGAGGCCAAGGATAAGGTGCTGATGGGCTCGGAGCGTCGCTCCATGGCCATGAGCGAAGAGGAAAAGCGTCTCACAGCTTATCACGAAGGCGGTCACGCCATCGTGGCCCTGAACGTGATTGGCTCCGACCCGATCCATAAGGCGACCATCATTCCGCGCGGGCGTGCCCTCGGTATGGTGATGCGTCTGCCGGAACGTGATCAGCTCTCGGTCACGCGCCAGAAGATGGAAGCAGATCTTTGTGTCGCCTTTGGCGGCCGTCTTGCCGAAGAACTTGTCTTCGGGCACGAGAAGGTCACGACCGGCGCGATCAGCGACATCGAACAGGCCACCCGCATGGCCCGCGCTATGGTCACACGCTATGGCATGTCGGATGATCTGGGCCCCATCGCTTATGCTGAGAACCAGGAAGAGGTCTTCTTGGGCCACAGTGTTTCGCGTACCCAGAACATTTCCGAAGCCACCGCGCAGAAGATCGATTCTGAGATCAAGCGGATCATCGATACTGCGTATAACAAGGCGCGCCAGATCCTCACCGATAAGATGACCGATCTGAACGTCTTGGCGCGCGGCCTGCTCGAGTACGAAACCCTCTCGGGTGATGAGATCGTGGCGCTGCTCAAAGGCATTCCGCCGGTGCGCACGCCTTATGAAGAGCCGGAGCCGCAGCGCGGTCCTGGCCCCTCCGTCCCGTCGGCTGGTGTGCCGCGCGGCGGCATAATCGCTCCGGAGCCGCAGCCGGGCCATTGAGTTCGGCTCACCCCGCACAGACAAGAAAGGCTCGGGTCATCCCGGGCCTTTTTTTGTGATGCCGTCGAAGGCGGCGATTTCACTTCATCGCTTCCACGCTTACCCTGATGCCATGCACAATGAATCCGGATCTTCGGCCCCACCAAGACCATCCCTCGCGGTGGGGCTGATCGTTTTTGTGCTCGTCTTCGTGGCGAGTGCTGTTGCGTTGTGTTTTGAAGCAGAGCTTCCGTACCTCTATGGCCGGGCTGCTGCGGTTGTCTTTGTCATAACCGCCGGTCCCCTTTTGGTGTTGGCGCATGAGGGCGGCCATTATGCCGTTGCCCGGCTTATCGGGTGGCGGGTCGCCCTCTTTACCTGGGGCGGCTACACCATCCGCTTGAGGCCTTGGCGCATTCGCCATGGTGCGCCGCCTTTCTCCGACGCCTGGGGCGCCGTTGTGGCTGTGCCAACCCAGGAAAGCCGCTGGGGTTACATCGCCGTCTTTGCCGGCGGTCCCGCCGCTAATCTGGCGATCGCACTCCTAAGCGCTGTGACAGCATCGGCGCTTGAAACGGAAGCGGCTGCATTTTTCTGGCTCTTGGCCGCGCTGTCACTTCTGGCGGGCGTGACCAATCTTTTTCCATGGCGCAAAGGTTCTGATGGGGCGCAGATCGTCTCGATTCTCGGCGAGCGTGATTTGACCGCGCGTACATTGATGGCGCGGCTGGCGGAGCAGATGATCGGTGAAGTTCGTCCACGCGATTGGCCGCCAAGTTTGATGCAATCGGCCATGCGGTTGACGCTCTGGACCCCATATTCCGTCCTGCTGCTGCTCCTTTACGTTTGGCACATGGACCGCGGCGAGGTGGATGCCGCGCGCAGGATTTGGCTGCGGACTGGCGACGACTCTGAGGTTATTTGCGAACGGGCCTTCTTTTCGGCTTTTGTTGACGGCGACGCGCAAGGCGCCGATGGCCTTCTTACGCGTGCAGGTGCAGATCCCTCCTGTCTTCGCTTTTGGCGGGCCAAAGCCGCAATCGCCGTTCAGCAAAATGACTTTCCGCTTGCGCGAGAGGCCATTCGGATGGCGCGGATTATCGCCGGGCGAGATCCTTATGCTACGGTCTGGGATCGTGAAGTACTTGATCAATTGGAGCTGCGCTGTACGGCATGAGCCCCCACATCTTAGGCATCGTGAACATCACGGCGGATTCATTTTCCGATGGCGGTAAATACCTCGCTGCCGAGGCCGCAATTGCGTATGCCAAGAAGCTCGTGGGCGATGGCGCGGCGATGCTCGATTTGGGTGCGGCGGCCTCCAACCCAAAGGCAGAGAGCATCTCGCCCGAGGTGGAAATCGCTCGCCTCGCGCCGGTGATCGCGGCACTCCATGCGGCGGGACTGCCGGTCTCTATCGATACCTTCTCGCCAAAGGTGCAGTGCTGGGCGTTGGATCAGGGCGTGGCGGCGCTGAACGATATCCATGGCTTTGCCCATCCCGAGATTTACCCGCGCCTGGCCGATAGCACGGCCAAGCTGATCGTCATGCATGCGGTGCAGGCTGAGGGACGGGCGACGATCGAGGACATTCCGCCAGAGGAGATTTTCGGCCGGGTTGCGGCGTTCTTCGACGCCCGGCTGAACGCCCTCCTGAAAGCGGGGGTGGCGCGTTCGCGGCTTATTCTCGATCCGGGCATGGGCATGTTCCTGTCCCGTCGTGCGGAGGCCTCCTACGAGATGCTGGCGCGGATTCCCGAGCTGAAACGGCAGTTTGGCCTGCCGGTGCTGATTGGTGTGTCGCGGAAATCCTTCCTGCGCCAGGGCCGGCCGGCAGGGGAGGCTGGGCCAGCCACCCTCACCGCTGAAATTTTTGCAAGTTCTCTGGGAGCGGACTATATCCGCACCCATGATGTCGCGGCGCTGGCCGATGGCTTGGCCGTCTGGTCCGCCGCAACAGCCCGTAACATAACGTCAATTTAAACGCGTCACGCTATTGCTACGGTTCGGCGCCGCTCGAGGGAAGTGCTGATGTCTCGCAAGTTTTTCGGTACCGATGGAATTCGTGGTCAGGCCAACACTCATCCCATGACCCCCGAGGTCGCGATGAAGGTGGGTATGGCGGCGGGGCGCATCTTTACCCGCGGTGACCATCGCAACCGCGTTGTGATCGGCAAGGATACCCGCCTCTCCGGTTATATGGTCGAGAACGCGCTGGTCGCAGGCTTCACCTCAGTCGGCATGGATGTGTTCCAGTTCGGCCCCCTGCCAACGCCTGCCGTTGCCATGCTGACGCGTTCCTTGCGCGCCGATCTGGGCGTGATGATCTCGGCCTCGCATAACGTCTACACCGATAACGGCATCAAGCTGTTCGGGCCCGATGGGCGAAAGCTCTCCGATGAGACTGAGCTTAAGATCGAAAGCCTGATGATGAACGGGCTCGAGAACGGTCTTGCGCCCTCGCCCAAGATTGGCCGCGCAAAACGTATCGATGACGCGCTCGCCCGCTATATCGAACTCGTCAAAGCGACCTTCCCGCGCAAACTGCGCCTCGATGGCTTAAGGGTTGTGATCGATTGTGCCAATGGCGCTGCCTATAAAGCAGCCCCCGCCGTGCTCTGGGAACTGGGCGCCGAGATCATTCCGGTCGGTGTTGAGCCCAATGGCGTCAATATCAACCTCGAATGCGGCTCCACCGCGCCTAGCGCCATGTGTGAGAAGGTGCGCGAGGTTCGGGCTGATCTTGGCATTGCGCTCGATGGCGATGCGGACCGTGTGGTGCTCGCCGATGAACGCGGCCAGATCATCGATGGTGATCAGGTCCTGGCATTGATTGCGCAAAGCTGGTCCAAGGCAGGTAAGCTGCGTGGTAGCGGCGTGGTCGGCACGGTGATGTCGAATGCCGGGCTGGAGCGCTGCCTCAAATCCATGAACCTCACTTTGGCGCGCGCTTCTGTCGGCGACCGCTATGTCATCGAAGAGATGGGCAAGGGCGGTTTCAATGTCGGTGGCGAGCAGTCAGGTCATATCGTGCTCGATGATTTCTGTACCACGGGCGATGGCCTCATCGCGGGCCTGCAAGTCTTGGCGGCCATGGTCAATGAGAAGAAGGCGGCTTCCGAAGCCTGCCATCTTTTTGAACCGCTGCCGCAGATCCTGAAGAATGTCCGCTTCAAGCAGGGCGCGCCGCTGGAGAGCGATCTCGTCAAGAAGGCCATCGAGGCTGGTAAGAAGAAGCTCGAAGGCACGGGCCGCGTGCTGGTGCGCAAATCGGGCACCGAGCCGCTCATCCGCATCATGGCGGAAGGCGACAACGAAACCCTTGTGCAAGCGGTGGTGAACGATATCGCTGCCGCTGTCGTGGACGCTTCGTGAAGACGCCGCGGCTTCTCATCATCGCAGGTTCGGACAGCTCTGGCGGAGCTGGCATCCAGGCTGACATCAAGACGGCTTCGGCATTTGGTGTTTATGCCATGACCGCCATCACCGCGATCACGGCACAAAACACCAAAGGTGTTACCGCCGTTCAGGCAATGCCCCCCGAACTCGTGCGCGAGCAGATCATTGCTTGCCTCAGCGATATCGGAGCCGATGCGATCAAGACCGGCATGCTCGCCAATGCTGCCATTGTAAAGGTGGTGGCGGAGACTTTGCGCGAATATGCGCCGCATATTCCCTTGGTAGTCGATCCCGTTATGGTCGCGACCAGCGGTGCGGCCCTTCTGGAAGCGGATGCGGAAAAGGCGGTGATAGATGAGCTCTTCCCGCTCGCCACCATCGTCACCCCCAACCTGCCAGAGACGGAGCGGCTGACGGGAATGACCCTTACCGACCGCAAGTCCATCCGGGCCGCGGCCGATGCTCTACGTCATATGGGTGCCAAGGCGGCGCTGATCAAGGGCGGTCACGGCACCGAGGCAACGATCACAGATACGCTGGTCTGGGAGCATGGCGAAGACAGCTTCGGCTTCCCCAGGCTCGATACGCGGCACACGCATGGCACGGGCTGCACGTTGGCGAGCGCTATCGGCTGCGGCATTGCCAAAGGCTATCCGCTCGGTGTGGCGGTAGCCAAGGCGCGCGAATATGTGCAGGCCGCCATTGCCAGTGCGCCGGGCTTCGGCGAAGGCCACGGCCCGCTCAATCACATGGTCAATTGGCAAGGCCGCCCGGTGGCGGGCTCCACGCTGAAGCCCTGAACTGGCTGATCAGTCGTTCCAGGTGCCGGCGACGAGCTCTTGATCGTCCTGCGTATCGCGCTCGATCTTGAGGAACTCGTAATAGCCGCACTTGCCCGACGGATATGTCCGGCAGATGGTCATGCGGGCTTCGTAGATGCCGCAGCAACGCTTCGCTTGGTCGAAGAAACGGCAGATCTTGCCGTAATGCTCGTCGGACTTGCGGCGGATCTTGTAGGGCCCGTCCTTCTTATCTTCCGGGCGGCCTTTGGTAACGTATTTGGCGCGGGCATACTCGATGCTGACACCGAAATGCTTGGCCAGCCGGGCGAGATCTTTCTCGGTCACCGGAATGATGTGATACGAGCAGCAATAGCCCGGACATTTCGAGCAATCGTAGAGTTTGCGCTTCTTAGCCATGAAACCCTGCATAACAGCGGGGCGCTTTTCGATCAATTCGCCCACCTGTCAGTTTTACTGAAGATGGGGCGTCAAAGCGCGCCATATCCCATAAAAAACGCGAAAATCCGAGCCTAAAGCCCCTTATCCCAGGAAGGGATCATGAACGAGGATGGTGTCCTCGCGCTCAGGGCTGGTGGAGAGGAGCGCCACCGGCGCGTCAATCAGCTCTTCGATTCGGCGCACATATTTGATGGCATTGGCCGGAAGCTCCGCCCAGCTGCGCGCGCCTTTGGTCGATTCCGACCACCCCGGGATGGTCTCATAGACCGGCTCGATAGCAGCCTGTTCCACCGCATCGGCGGGCAGGTAATCGAGTGGCTTGCCGTGCAGGGTATAGCCGACGCAGACCTTGATCTCGTCAAAGCCGTCCAGCACGTCGAGCTTGGTCAGCGCGATGCCATCGACGCCGCCGGTGACACAGGTCTGGCGCACCAGCACCGCATCGAACCAGCCGCAGCGGCGCTTGCGCCCCGTGACGGTACCGAATTCGGCGCCGCGGGTGCCAAGGCGCTCGCCAACATCATTCTTCTGCTCGGAGGGGAAGGGGCCTTCGCCCACACGAGTCGTATAGGCCTTCACAATGCCCAGCACATAGCCGATCTGACGCGGGCCGATGCCCGAACCAGCAGCCGCCTGGCCCGCCACCGTGTTGGAGGAGGTCACGAAAGGATAGGTGCCATGATCGACATCGAGCAGCACCGCCTGGGCGCCTTCGAAGAGGATGCGCTTGGAGGCCTTGCGGGCGTCATCCAGCACCTTCCACACCGGGCCGATGAAGCCGAGCACTTTCGGCGCGATCTCGGTCAGCTGGGCGAGCACGGTGTCGGCTGAAATCTCTTCTGCGCCAACGCCGCGACGCAGGGCATTGTGGTGCGACAAAAGCCGGGCCACCTTGGCGGGCAGGGTGGAGAAATCCTTCAGGTCGACAGCGCGGATGGCGCGGCGGCCAACCTTATCTTCATAAGCCGGGCCGATGCCGCGCTTGGTGGTGCCGATGGCGTCGGCGCCCGCTTCACGCGCCGCGTCGAGTTCGCGATGCAGCGGCAGGATGAGGGCCGCGTTCTCGGCCACAATCAGATTATCCGGCGTGATCTCGACGCCCTGACCTTTAAGCTTTTCGATTTCGGCGGTCAGCGCCCAAGGGTCCACCACCACGCCATTGCCAATCACGGCCTGTTTGCCCTTGCGGACCACGCCCGACGGCAGAAGGCTCAGCTTGTAGGTAACGCCATCGATGACCAGCGTGTGCCCGGCATTGTGGCCACCTTGGAAGCGCACCACCACATCGGCCCTGGCCGAGAGCCAGTCCACGATCTTGCCTTTGCCCTCGTCGCCCCACTGGGCGCCGATCACTGCCACATTCGCCATGACGTCTATCCTCGGCTTCGCGCGCCGGGACCCGCTGCGAGTCGACGGCGATGCTGGGGGTTATAGCCGCTGAGGGAGCCGCGCATAGGGGGATTTTTGCCCCGTTTTCGGGCTGGCTTAGCCTTTGCGCTTTTTTCGCCCGCTGGGCTGCCCGGAAGAGGCGTTCCCGGGCGGCGATCTCGGCCTTGGCGCGGGCCTGGGCTTTGCGGCAGCGGCGGAGGTAGTCGCGGATCATGGCCATCAGCGTGCCATTCACCGTGGCGGCATGGCGGTTACCCTTTGGCGCCCCGGGACGCCGGGGTGTGGCTTCGGCAATATAATTGTTCTCCCCAATAGAGGCATTTTGAGAGGGGGGAGGGGGTGGGTAGGTGTGCGCGGTCTTGGGTTTTGTTCCGGAAGCGCCCGGTTTAGCTCTGGGCGCGCGCGCCATCGCCGCTTGCAGCGGGGCGGGCAGGTCCGCGAAGGCCAAGGCGTCAGCGCTCATCCACACTATATAGGTGTGGATTTCGGTTTTGCGAGGGCTGGGCTGTGGGGCTCTCAACTCGTTATGGCCGGGCTGCGACCCGGCCATCCATATCCAGGCTAAGCGCTCTCATTTCCTGTACGAGGTTTGACAGCATCTGGATGCCGATCCGGTGCCCATGACTTCTTTCACCTCCCCCTTGCGGGGAGGTAAAGCCCATCGGCCCCTCGCGCCGCTGTGATCTTCTAAAACACAGACAATTTGCTAGGCTGGTCCTCAGCGTGAGGTGGATGATGCGTCTACAGAATATTCTGGCTGGTTTGGCCTTTGTCTGCGGCGCGAGTTTCGCGGCGGAGCCGGTGAAGGTCACGGTCGATTTCTCCAAACCGCAAGGCGCGTTTCAGCCGATCACCAATTGGTTCGGTTATGACGAATCCGGCTACACGCTGGCGCCGAACGGGCAGGCGCTGCTGAAAGAACTTTCCGAAGCCTATTCGGTGCCGGTTTATGTGCGGGCGCATCATCTCTTCACCTCGGGTGACGGCACGGCGGATTTGAAATGGAGCTCCACCAACATTTTCACCCGCGATGCGGATGGCAAGCCCGTCTATAATTTCGCGATCATCGACAAGATCTTCGATGCCTGGCGCGAAGCGGGTGTGACGCCCATGGTGGAGCTTGGCTTCATGCCAGAGGCGCTGTCGCGCAAGCCTTCGCCCTATCGCATCCATTTCGGCGAGGCCGACATGCTGTCGAGCGGGGCGCAAGAGCCCCCGACGAACTACCAGGAATGGGGTGAGCTGGTGCGCGTGTTCACGGCGCATCTTGTTGAACGCTATGGTGCGGCGGAAGTGGGGCGCTGGTATTTCGAAGTCTGGAATGAGCCAGATATCCCATACTGGCATGGCACACGCGAAGAATACTTCAAGCTCTACGATTACGCGGTAGCGGGTGTGCGCGCGGCCTTGCCCGGCGCCAAGGTGGGCGGTCCCGCAACCACCAGCCCGCGCGGGCAAAAGGGCGCCGCGTATTTGAAGGCGTTTCTTGCCCATTGCGCCGAAGAAAAAAGCGCGGCGGATGGCAAGAGTGTGCCGCTCGACTTCATTTCCTTCCATGCCAAAGGTCAGCCGAAGCTGATGGCGGATGGAAACTATGTCCGCATGGGGCTGGATAAGGAATTAGCCGATGTGCGCGAGGGTTTCCGCATTGTTGCCGCGTCGCCCTTCGCAAAGCTGCCGATCATTTTGAGTGAGGCCGATCCTGAAGGCTGCGCCGCCTGCTCGGCGAAAGAAAACCCCGCCAATGCCTATCGTAACGGTCCGCTCTATGCCGCCTATACCGCGGCGTCCCATAAGGCGATGCTGGATCTGGCTGCGGAATATCAGGTGAATCTGATTTCGCTCCTAAGCTGGTCGTTTGAATTCGAAGGGCGCGGCTATTTCGAGGGTTTCCGCACGCTGGCCACCAACGGCATCGACAAGCCGGTGCTGAATTTCTTCCGCATGGCCGGAAAGCTTCGTGGCCAGCGCGTGGCCGCCGAGAGCTCGGGCGCGATTTCTACGGACGATATTTTGAAAAATGGCGTGCGGGGCGCACCAACCGTGGATGTGCTCGCCACTCTGGATCAGGGGCACGCCGCGGTGCTGCTGTGGAATTATCACGACGATGACCGGCCGGGCGCGGCGGCAGAGGTTGCGCTCACGTTGAAAGGGCTGCCGAAGGGAGCCAAGCTTTTGCGAGAATACCGCATCGACGAGGGGCACTCTAATGCCTATGCGGCGTGGCAAAAGATGGGTTCGCCTGATGCACCTACCACGGCGCAAATTGCGGAATTGAAGGCGGCGGGCGGGCTGCACATGGTGGGGCGCCGGGTGACGGCTGAGGGCAGGTACGCCTTGCCAAGGTCCGGGTTGCTGCTCTTGGTATTCGGCGACTAATCGCCGCCCAGGGTGATGTTCAGAAAACGCTGTCAAAAATCCCGTTTTCCTCCGTCCTCAATCCGGCTAGAAGCAGAGCATATAAATTGGGGCACGGGATCACCATGAAGCGCATTTTCCTCGCGTCTTTGTTTGCCAGCACGATTTCGGGCGCGGCTTTGGCCGAAGCGCCGGCGGCTTCTTCCGTGGCGCTGCCGCTCGCCATCGGCGGGCGCGTGGTGGCGCAAGGGGCGGGCGATGAGGCGCGCTATGTTTATGCTTGGCCGGGTGTGTGGTTCGAGGCGCAGTTTGCTGGCCCCGCGGTGGATGTGAAGGTCGATGACAGCCTCGACAACCTCTATGTCTATGTCGATGGCGCCCATAAGCTGACACTGACGCGGCCCGGCAAGACCACCGTGTCGCTGAAAGACCTCGGTCCTGGTGCGCATATTGTGCGGCTGGAAAAAGCGAGCGAAACCCAAAACGGCAGCGGCGCCTTTGGTGGCTTCTATGTTCCTTCGAGCGCCAATGTGCTTCCCGCGCCGGTTTATCAGAAGAAAATCGAATTCATCGGCGACAGTTACACGGTCGGTTATGGCAATGCCTCGCGCGGGCAGATTTGTACGACCGCCGATGTGGATGACACTACCGATACCTCGCGCGCTTTTGCGCCTGCTGTGGCCAAGCATTTTGGCGCGGCCTATCGCATTCATGCTTTCTCGGGGCGTGGTATTGTACGCAATTATAACGGCATCGTGCCGGGCGAGACCTTGCCCTATCTTTATCAGTTCACCCTGTTCGATAAATCTGTGGGCGTGGCCGAAGATGGTTGGGTGCCGGATGTGATCGTGATCGGGCTCGGCACCAATGATTTTTCGACGGCGCTGCATGCGGGCGAGGCCTGGGCTACCCGCGAGGCGCTGGATCAGGATTTCGTCGCCAAATACATCGCTTTCGTGAAAGACCTGCACGCCAAATACCCCGCCGCGCATTTTGTGCTGATGGCCTCGGATCATTATGAAAGCGAGATCGCGCGCAGTGCCACCGCAGTCGCCGATGGGGTAAAGGCGCAAGGTGTCGATGTCGAAACCATCATCTTCACCGGCCTCGATTACATGGCCTGTCACGGCCATCCCTCGTTGAAGGATGATGCGCTTTTAGCCCAAATGCTGGTGGACCGCTTAAGCCTGTTGCCGAAATTCGCGCCGCAGCAGGCATCGCGATAAGTTTGTAAGATTGGCAAAATTCAATCTTGCCCCCTTAACCGGCGGGGGCGGGATTGCGCTATGTCTCCCTGGCATTTCGGGGAGACATGGCATTGCGCGCTACTTCTGAGGAATTGAGCAAAGTTCCGGCGGTCACCCTCGGCTTTTGGGCCATCAAGATCCTTGCCACCACGCTTGGGGAAATCGCGGGCGATACCGTCTCGATGAATTTCGAACTTGGCTATCTTGCCGCGACAGTGGTCTTCGTGGGCGGCTTGGCGGTTCTGGTGGCGGCTGAGATCGCCGCGAAAAAGTTCATTCCCGTTTTGTATTGGGCCACCATCCTTGCCTCCACCACCGCGGGCACAACGCTGGCCGATTTCTTCGATCGCTCACTGGGGATCGGCTATGCGGGCGGGGCGGCGGCGCTTGCCGCTTGCGTGTTGGCGAGCCTTGCGCTCTGGTATAGGAGCGAAGGCTCCATCGCGGTGCAGAAGGTGAACACGCCGCGGCGTGAAGCGTTTTATTGGTTGACGATTACGTTTTCGCAAACTTTGGGAACGGCATTGGGCGACTGGACGGCAGACGGGCTTGGGTTTCTCGGTGGCGCGGCTTTATTCGGCGGCGTGCTGACAGTTTTGGCCGCGCTGTATTTCACCACCGCGCTGTCGCGCGTGGTGTTGTTCTGGAGCGCCTTCGTGCTCACCCGGCCTTTGGGCGCGACGCTGGGGGATTTCTTCGACAAGGCGCCGTCCGAAGGCGGGCTTGGCGTCTCGCGCCCTCTCGCTACCGCGCTCATTTTCGGCGCCACGGTGCTGGCGATCGCGCTTATTCCCCAGCGTGCAGATAAAGAGGCGGCATGAAATTTTCCGCCCGTCATCCTGCGGCAATCACCTCGCGCATCGAGATCGCGCTTTTGCTGATTTGGATCGGGCTCGCCGGGGCGGTGTGGGTATTTCTGAAACTCGCCGATGAAGTGATCGAAGGCGATCTTGACCGTTTTGATCAATCCATTCTCTACGCCTTCCGTGTCGCGGGCGATCCCCATCAGGCGGCGGGGCCGCATTGGCTGCTCGAAAGCATGCGGGACATCACGGCGTTGGGCGGGCTGACGCTGCTCAGTTTCGTGACGGTGCTGGGGGTGATTGTGCTCTGGGCGCATCGCCAGCGTCGCCAGGCGGTGATTTTCGGGATTTGTGTGCCGCTGGCCCAGCTTTCGAGCGGCCTGTTCAAGGATATTTATGAGCGCGCCCGGCCTTCTTTCGCGATTTACGGCGATCTTCCCACCTCGATGAGTTTTCCCAGCGGCCATTCCACGGTTGCGACCGCCACCTATTTTTTGCTCGCGGTGATCGTGGCGAGTCTGGAGCCCAGACGCGCCATGAAAGCGCTGGCCTTCAGCGTGGCGGCGCTTTTGGCGCTGCTGATCGGGGTGAGCCGCGTCTATCTCGGCGTGCATTGGCCGAGCGATGTTCTGGCGGGTTGGAGCCTTGGCGCTGCCTGGGCTTTGTTCGCGGCAATTTTACTCAGGATGTCGGCACGGCTGAGATAGTCTTGCCGGGCGATATTTTTTTGATGCCGGGGAAACTATGAAATCTTTTGTGATGCTTACGATTGTCGCTGTTCTGACACTGCCGGCTTCCGCCGCGGTGGATGCTGGCCAGCTTTTTACGGACCGTTGTTCCAAATGCCATGGTACGGATGGCAAGGCCAATACCGATATAGGGCGCAAGGCCGAGATTGCCGATTTCACCTCCGCCGGTTTCAAATCGCGCCATAGCGATGCCGACAACAAGGACATCATCACCTATGGCTCGCCCGATAACGCCAAGATGAAGGCCTATAAGGATAAGCTCAGCCCGGAAGAGATCGACGCGCTGGTCGCCTATATCCGTAATTTGAAATAGGTCTTTCGCGATTTTGCCGCAGGCGTGTCTGGGGCTTTGCGTATAAACAGGCATTTCTGTCGCATGTTATAGCGGTTCTAATACTGGTATCAAAAATACCGGTTTTAGCGTCCAACTTCGGAGCACCGCCATGCGTCAGATTCCCCTTATCGATATGACTGTTCACCATGCCCCGCGCGATTTTTCCGATTCCCTGGCGCTCGGCATCACCAAAGTCTTACGTTTCGCCGCCGATCTATTCTTCGCTAAGCGCTATGGCCACCGCGCCATCGTTCTGGAAACCGTCGCGGCCGTGCCCGGCATGGTGGGTGCAACGCTGACGCATCTGAAATGTCTGCGCCGCATCCAGGATGACAAGGGCTGGATTCGCACCCTTATGGAAGAAGCCGAAAATGAGCGCATGCATCTGATGACCTTCATCGAGGTCGCCAAGCCCACGGTTTTCGAGCGCTTCATGATCGTCAGTGTGCAATGGGTGTTCTATCTCTTCTTCTTCGGGCTCTATCTTCTCAGCCCCAAGACGGCGCATCGCGTGGTCGGCTATTTTGAGGAAGAGGCGATCATCTCCTATACGCTGTATCTGAAAGAGATCGATGAGGGCCGCAGCCCGAACGTTCCCGCGCCTGCCATTGCGCGGCATTATTGGGGACTTGCGGAAAACGCGAGCCTGCGCGATGTGGTGCTGGTGGTGCGGGCCGATGAGGCGCATCACCGCGACGTCAATCACGGCTTTGCCGGTGAGATTGCCGGGGCTGCGGCGGCGACCAACATTACGCCCTATCCCTGGCATGCCGACAAGCTGGAGGCGAACGCGTAAAGGGAATATGAGTACGGAAGGGGCACCAATAGGGTGCCTCGCCGCTGTGTTTTAAGGACGCTGTTGTGAAACTCCTCGCCTCGACCGATTTCGCCGTGCGGCTTTTGATGCTGCTCGCCCATCGCGGCGGGGAGGGGCCGTTGAGCGTCGAAATGTTGTCGCGCGAGCTGGGCGGGCTTTCGCGCCATCATCTGCATAAGATTGTGCAGAACCTCGCTTCCATGGGACTGGTAGAGACCCTGCGCGGCGCGGGCGGGGGCGTGCTTCTCGCCAAGAAGCCCGAGGATATCCGCATCGGCAGCCTGCTCGCGGCGCTGGAAGAAGATTGCGCGCTGGTGGAATGTTTTCGCGAGGACGGCGCCTGCACCTTGATGCCGGTCTGCCGCCTGAAAGGATTCCTCGGCACGGCGCGGCGGAATTTCTATCGCGAGCTCGATCAACGCACGATTGCGGATTGTTTACCGCTTAAGAAATAGGGCGAAATCCAGCGCACTTGACATTTCGCGTCTCGCGCCCACTTCATTGCCTATGCGCCGGTTCTTTGCCTTCAAGACGATCCGCTGGGCAGCCATTCTGCTGCTCGCGCTGACTCTTGCGCCGGAACCAGCCTTCGCGCTGAAACTGTGCGGCTCCGACCTCGATAGCGCACAGTTCAATAGTGAAGCGGCGCTGATGCGCCATGCGCTGTTTGCCATTCACCAGCACAAAGACGTGGCGCAGGCCCAGCATACCCATGTGGATACGCTGGAACAGGTGCATGAATGCACCGCCACCATGCCCGCCAAAACGGTTCTGGACGTCGCCCAAGGCGCCGCGCCGGATCGCGTTGCGCTGGTGCCTGCCTCTCAAGCCCGCGAACAAGCCTGGCGCAAAATCGGGCCTTCGCCGCGCGGCTCGCCGCAGAAAAACGCTTATCTCATCCAGCGTTCCGCAGTTTTACTGCAGATCTAGACCCGCCTGACAATTCGCGTTCCGGCCGACCTTCGCGTGCCCGCGAAGCCGTAGCAATGCTTGTCAGGATTTTTCATGAAAACGCTTCTTCATGCGGTGCCCTATGGGCGCGCGCTCGCCACTGCCTTGGGTTTTGCTATCCTGGCAGGCGCCACGGTTATTTTCCTTCGTCCTAATACACCCGCGCCCGCGCCGGAGCCCCCGTCTGCGAGCGAAGGTGTGCTGCTTTCGCCCGAACAGAAACAGGCGGCGGGCATAAAGATTTCGGCGATCACGCCGCAAGTGGTGGCGCAAGTGATCCGCGCCCCGGGCGAGGTGAAAGCCGATGGCTACAGCAGCAAAATCGTTGGGCCGCGGATCACCGCGACTGTCGTGACCCGCCATGCGCGGCTCGGCGATGTGGTGCACCAAGGCCAGCCTCTGGTGACGCTTTATAGTCAGGCCATGGCCGAAGCGCAGAGCGGCTTCGTGCTCGCCGAGCGTGATCTTGCCCGCTACACGCGGCTGCATGAAAGCTCCGCCATCGCGCCCAAGGATTATGACCAGGCCGTCTCCAAACGGCAGGAACTTTATGGCCGGCTTTTGAGCTTCGGCCTGACCCAAGGCCAGATCGCCGCCTTGAGCAAAAGAGGGCTCAGCAATGCCTCTATCGGCCAATTCGATCTTCTGGCGCCGATCAGCGGAACCGTCAGCAAGGATGATTTTCGCGACGGCGAGGTGATCGTGCTGGAACAGGAAGGACGGCCCCTGTTCGAAATCACGGATCCCAAAACCGTCTGGGTGGAAGCGCGGCTTTCGCCCGCCTTGGCCAAGGCGATCGGCAGCGAAGCGCGCGTCACGGCGGGTGGCATCTCCAAACCCGCGAAAATCGTGCAAGGCGGCACCGCGGTGGATGAAGCCACGCGCACGGTGCTGGTGCGGCTGGAAGTGCAAAATGCCGACTTGGCGCTGCGCCCCGGCCAGTTTGTAGACGTGGAAATCTTCGGCGACGCCGCGCCCGCCTTATCTGTACCCAGCGATGCGGTGCTCAGGGACCCGGCCGGGGCGTGGGTTGTTTATATCGAAGGCAAGGGCGGCGCGCTTTCGCCCCATAAGGTGATACCGCGCTATAGCGCGGGCGCGCGTACGGTCATCGACGGCATCGCGCCGGGCACGCTTGTGGTGACTTCGGGCGCCTTCTTCGTGCAATCCGAAGCCCAAAAATCCTCCTTTGCTGAGGAGGACTGAAGCATGTTGAATGCGATTATCCGCGCGAGCATCGTCAACCGGTTGCTTGTGGTGCTGGGCCTATTGGGCCTTGTGATTGCCGGATTGATGCTTCTGCCGCGCTTGGCACTCGACGCTTTTCCCGACGTGACCAATGTGCAGGTGGTGGTCAACACCCAAGCCAAAGGGCTTGCGGCGGCGGAGGTGGAGCAGCTCATCACCTATCCGGTGGAAGCGGCGATGTATGGGCTGAAAGGCGTGGAGGCGGTGCGTTCCACCTCGATGACCGGCCTTTCGGTGGTGACGGTGGTGTTCAAGGAAAGCACCAATATCGATTTTGCGCGCCAGCAAGTGTTTCAGCAATTGCAGGCCGCCAAAGAGGATATTCCGAAAGAGGCAGGCACGCCGGAAATCGGTCCCAATACTTCGGGCCTAGGCGAGGTGCTCTATTATACACTCTATTCGGCCACGCCCGGCCAATATGACCAGATGGCGCTGCGCAGCGTCAATGATTGGATCGTCAAGCCGCTGCTGAAGCCCTCCGAAGGGGTAGTAGATGTGCTCTCCTTTGGCGGATCAGTGCGGCAGTACCAGGTCAATATCGATCCCTCCAAGCTCATTGCCTATCAGCTTTCTGTCAAAGATGTGGAAGAGGCGTTGACGCGCAACAACCGCAACGCGGGCGGCTGGTATCAGGATCGCGGTGCCGAGCAGCTTGTGATCCGCGGCGAAGGCTGGATGCGCTCCGGCGCGCAAGGATTGGAAGATGTCGGCGCCACGCCGGTGAAAGAAGCCGATGGCGTTGTGGTGCGCGTGCGCGATCTGGGCCAAATCGTTCTCGGCGGTGAAATCCGCCAGGGCGCGACCATGCTGTCTCTGCGCGACAAGGCGGGCAGGCCCAAGCAGATGGGCGAGGTTGTCACCGGTGTTGTGCTCAAACGCATCGGCGCCAATACCAACGCTACTATCAAGGCGGTGCAGGAACGCTTGCCTTTGGTGCAGAAGGCTTTGCCGCCGGGGGTGAGGCTGAAGGTCGTCTATGACCAATCGAGCCTGGTGCAAAAAGCGGTGGGCACCGTCTCCAAGGCGCTGATCGAATCCTTTGTCTTGATCGTGATCGTGTTGATCGCCTTCTTGATGAATTTGCGCGCGGCCTTTCTGGTGCTGCTGTCGGTGCCGGTGTCGATCCTTGCGGCGCTGATCGCCATGGCGCTGTTCGGCGTGTCGGCCAATCTGATGTCGCTGGGCGGCCTCGCCATTGCCATCGGCATGATGGTGGATGGTTCCGTGGTGATGATGGAAAATATTTTCGCCCGGCTCACCGGCAAGAACAATCTTGATTGGCGCGAGCGCATCGATCTGGCAGCACGCGAAGTGGCGCAGCCGGTGTTCTTTGCCGTGCTGATCATCATCATCGTCTTCGCGCCGCTTTTCAGTTTGGAAGGCGTCGAGGGCAAGATGTTCCAGCCTATGGCGCTGAGCATTGTCTTTGGGCTTTTGGCTTCGCTTTTGGTTGCGCTGGTGGTGATACCGGCTTTGGCGAGCTATCTTTTCCGCGGACCTGTGGTGCATCGCGAAAGCCCGGTGCTACGTCCCGTCGAACGTTTCTATCGCCGTGTGCTTTTGTGGATTCGCGGGCGGCAGAAGCTGGTGTTGGGCAGTGCTGTGGGCGGGCTGATTTTCTCGCTGGCGTTATTGCCTTTTCTGGGCACCGAATTTGTGCCGGAGCTGAAGGAAGGCACCATGTCGGTACGCGCCACGCTGGCGCCCTCGGCGAGCTTGAAGACATCCTTGGAGATGGCGCCCAAGATTGCCGCCACGCTGATGAAATTCCCCGAAGTGACTTACGCCTTGAGCCGTACGGGCCGCGCGGAGGTGGGCGGCGATCCCGAACAAGTCAACAACACAGAAATATTGGTCGGGCTGAAGCCTGAAAATACCTGGACCAGTACCAAAACTTTGGAGGGCTTGCGCGAAAAGATGCAGGAAGCGCTCTCGGTTTATCCGGGTGTGCAGTTTTCCTTCTCGCAGCCGATTGCAACCCGTGTGGATGAGCTTTTGTCCGGCGTGAAGGCGGATCTGGCCATCAAACTGATCGGGCCAGATCTGGCGGTGCTGGAAAAGAAGGGCCGGGAGATCGAAGCCCTTACGGCGAAGATTCGCGGCGCCAGCGATGTCGCCATGGAACAGATCGCAGGTGAGGCGCAGCTTTCGGTAAAGCCGAACCGCGATGTCTTGAGCCGGTATGGGCTTTCGGTCGCCGATGTCATGGAGGTGGTCGAGAATGCGATTGGCGGCACGGCGGCAGGTCAGATCATCAATGGCAATGAACGCTATGACATTTATGTGCGGCTTGCCGAGCCGTTTCGCGGCAGCCCGGAAGCGATCCGTGATCTGATCTTGCGGGCGCCGGGTGGTGCGTTGCTCAGGCTGGGCGACGCGGCGAAAGTCGAGATCGTTTCCGGCCCGCCGCAAATCCGCCGTGACGATGTTCAGCGCCGCGTGGTGATCCAAGCCAATGTGGAAGGCCGCGATATGGGCGGGCTTGTTGAAGAGCTGCAGGCCAAGATCGCCTCGGAGGTGAAACTGCCGCCCGGCTATACGGTGGTGTTTGGCGGCCAGTTCGAGAACCAGAAACGCGCTGAAGCCAAGCTGATGGTGGTGGTGCCGGTTTCGCTGGGGCTGATCTTCCTCTTGCTCTATTTCGCCTTCGGATCGGCTGGGCAGGCGGGGCTGATCATGCTGAATGTGCCGCTCGCCATGATCGGCGGCATCGTGGCGCTGTTTGTCAGCGGGACGTATCTGTCTGTGCCGGGCTCTATCGGCTTCATCGCGCTGTTCGGCGTGGCGGTGCTGAACGGCGTGGTGCTGGTCAGCGCCATCAACCGCAATATCGCGGACGGGATGGAGCTTCTTGAAGCCATCGAGGCTGGTGCGCTATCGCGGCTGCGGCCTGTCTTGATGACGGCGGCGATTGCCGGGCTGGGGCTGGTGCCCTTGCTCTTATCCAGCGGTGTGGGCGCCGAAGTGCAGCGCCCGCTTGCAACCGTCGTCATTGGCGGGCTCATCACTTCCACCTTGCTTACCCTTGTTGTTCTGCCTTGCGCCTATGCCTGGGCCTCGCGCCGCATCTTGGCGAAATGAAGGAGTGTGTCATGAAAACATATCTACTGATGGCCGGGATGCTCGCGATGACGAGCGCCGAAGCTGCAAGTTGCCCGCGCTTCAATACCCATGGGCCGATGCGCGATGTTAAAGGCACGGTTGCGAGCGTGGACCGCAATGAATGGGGCGTTTCCTATGTCTTGGTCACCGATCAGGAGACGGGCTGCCGCGTGTTTGCGAAAGTGCGCGAAAGCGATGGCTGCAAACTGGGGGCGGAGTTCCGAGGTACAGGGCATTTGCGCAATGAAAAGGCCCCGCGCTTCGACGCAACCTTTCACGATCATCTGACGGAAGGAAAACTCTGCCGCTAATCCGGTGCGCGCAGGCGATAGCCGACCCCTTGTTCGGTCAAGATCAGTTTTGGCTGTTCGGGGTCGGCTTCCAGCTTCTGGCGCAAGGTGCGGATATAGATGCGTAAGTATTGCACATCGGTTTCCGTGCCCCAGACCTCGTTCAAGATGAAGCGGTGGGTGAGGACTTTTCCCGCATGCGCCACCAGGAGGCGCAAAAGATCGTATTCGCGAGGGGTGAGTTTGATTTCTTCGCCGCGCGCAGTGACGATGCGACGGACAAGATCAACCGAGAGATCGCCTGTTTTGAAGATGGGTTTTTCGCCCTCCTGTGCTAGGCGATGGCGAATGGCGGTGCGGATGCGGGCGAGAAGCTCATCTATGCCGAAGGGTTTGGTGACATAATCATCGGCACCGAGATCAAGTGCTTTCACCTTGCCCGCCTCATCAGCGCGCACCGAGAGCACAATTACCGGCACAACGGAGCCCGCCTCGCGCAGGCGCGAAAGCACCTCAAAACCATCCATCCCAGGCATGCCGAGATCGAGCACGATGATGTCGAAGGCATTCCGGCCAGCAAGGGTAAGCGCCACATTGCCGTCATGGGCTTCCGTCACCGCATAGCCTTGGCTCGTGAGTGCGGTTTTCAGAAGCTTGCGGATCGCAGCCTCGTCATCAACAATCAGGATGCGCAAACTGTTCATGCGACCTCGAGGGGAAGGGTGATGGTGAAACGCGCGCCGGTTCCGCCCTCGCGGTTTTGCGCCGTGATCGTGCCGCCCATGGCCTCGACAAAGCCGCGGCTGATGGGGAGGCCAAGGCCTGTTCCCGCATTCTGGCGGTCACGCGCTTCTACGCGATAAAACTTGTCGAAGATGCGTTCCAGATCGCCTGGCGGGATGCCGTTGCCGTGATCCTCCACCGTCAGCACGATCTGCCCTCCGACGCGGCTGGCCGCGACCGCGATTTCCGTGCCCGCTGGGGCGTATTTCCCGGCATTGTCGAGAAGATTGAACAGCACTTGCTCAAACAGCACGGGATCGAGTTTCACCAGTGGCAAATTCGGTTCCAGCGCCACCACCAGCTTGTGATCCTGGAAGATGCGGCCCGCACGGCGCAAGGCACTGCCGACAACGTCCGAAAGATCGGTCGCTTCCAGCTTCGGCGCGATAGCCCCCGACTCCAGCCGCGTCATATCAAGGAGATTCGCGATGAAGCGGTTAAGCCGCTCGCCTTCCTCCATAATGGTGCCAACAAAGGTTTCGCGCGAGGAAGCATCCAGCGTGCTGTCGAGCGATTTCAGGCTTGAGGCCGCGCCGAGGATTACGGAAAGCGGCGTTCTGAGATCATGGCTGATGGAGGTAAGAAGCGCCGCTCGCAGGCTTTCGGCCTGTTCGGAGAGGCGGCTTTTTTCGATGTCTTCGGCAAGCTTCACCCGCTCGATGGCGAGCGCAGCCTGATCGGCGAGGGCATCGAAGAGGCGGCGTTGATCAGGCGTGAGGATGGGGCCGGGCTTGTCGCTATCAAGACCGATGACGCCTACGGTGCCGCGGCCGGTCTTGACCGGCAGATAAAGCCGTTTGGCGCCGGGCAGAGAATCCGCGCCGCGTCCGGCGGGGGTGGCGCGTTCCCACACCCAATTGGCGGCGGCGATTTCGGATTCATCCAGTACGTCTTCGGGGGGGAAACCCGCCATCACGCTGAGCTTGCCGTTCTCGGGCAAGAGGATCACGACGCGGGCTTTCAGCATCTGCGCCATTTGATGCGCGGTCGCCCATAACAGGTCATCGAGCACGAACACGCCCGCGAGCTTACGCGCGAATTGATAGAGGCTTTCGGTGACGGCGGCCCGCTCGCGCGCGACGATGGCCTGGGCGCGGACGCGGGCGGTGAGGTTGGAGGCGATCACCGCCACAATCCCGACCGTGATCAGCACCACCACGTTTTCAGGATCGGCGATGGTGAAGGTGTAAAGCGGCGGCAGGAAGAAGAAGTTGAAGGCGGCAATCGCCGTGACCGATGTTACCAGCGCGGGCCAGAGGCCATAGCGCACCGCGCTTGCCAGCACCGCGATCAAAAACACCACGCCGATATTGCTGACCCCCAGCACGCGTTTCAGCACCGTCCCAATCAGCACGGCCAGGGCGGCATAAAGAAGGCTCTGCAGATAGCCATTGCGTTCAATGGGCGGGAGAAACTTTTTCTTCGGCGCACCTTGCAAGGCGCGGCCCAATTGCTCTGGCACCACATGCACGCTCACCCCGCCGGCCTGGCGGATGATTTCGTAGGTGGTGGAACGGCGCAGCAGCGTCTCCCACCAGCTTCGCCGGGTGGTGGCGGTGACGATATGGACGAAGTTGTTGGCATGGGCATAGGCGACCAGCCCATCGGCGACATTGCTCGCCGGGATGGTGACGGTCTGCCCGCCCAAGCGTTCGGCCACGCGCAAGGCCTCGGCGATGCGGTCGCGCTCTTCTTCGGAAAAATGCTGCGCGGCGGGGGTTTCGATATAGGCCGCGGTCCAGGAGGCACCAATGCGATCTGCCAGCCGCCGCCCGTAACGTACGAGCGCCGCACCGCCCGGGCGTTCATTGACACGTACCAGCACGCGCTCGCTCGCCTCCCAGGGCCCCTGGATGGCGTGGCTCTTCATGTAAGAGACCATCTGGTCGTCGACGCGCTGGGCAGTGCGGCGGAGCGCGATTTCGCGCAAGGCGGTGAGGTTGCCGGGCACGAAGTAATTCTTCTGCGCCCGTTCAGCGACCTCCGGCAGATAGACCTTGCCGTCTTTCAAGCGCTGGAGAAGATCGTCGGGAGTGAGATCGATCAGCTCGACATCATTGGCGCGGTCCAGCACCAAATCCGGCACGGTCTCGTTGACGCGCACCTTGGTGATGCGCGCCACCACATCATTCAGGCTTTCGAGGTGCTGCACATTGAGCGTGGAATAGACGTCTATCCCCGCCGCCAGAATCTCCTCGACATCGAGATAACGTTTGGGATGGCGGCTGCCTTCCACATTGGTATGGGCAAGCTCATCCACCAGCACCAGTTTGGGCTTACGGATCAGGATGGCGTCGAGGTCCATCTCGGCGAGCACGCGGCCCTTATAGGCCATGCGCTTCTTGGGGATGATCTCCAGCCCCTTGGTCAGCCGGTCGGTATCGACGCGGCCATGGGTTTCCACCACGCCGATGGCGACATCCAGCCCCTCCAGCTTCTTCTGCCGCGCGGCGGTGAGCATCTCATAGGTCTTGCCCACGCCCGGGGCGAAGCCGAGGAAGATCTTCAAACGCCCGTGACCCTCCCGGCTTGCATCTGCCAGAAGGGCCTCGGGGGAGGGGCGGGCTGTATCGTTCATGCCGCCATTCTAGCGCGTCGGGTGCGAAAGCGCATCCAGTGCCAGATTAAGCTTCACCACATTCACCGTCGGCTCGCCGATCAGGCCGAGCAGGCGCGGCTTTGTATGTGCCTCGACTAGGGCTTTCAGCTTTTCCGGGGCAAGGCCGCGCGCCTTGGCAATGCGGGGGATTTGGAACAGGGCCGCGGCGGGGGTGATGTCCGGGTCCAGACCGCTCGCCGAGGTGGTGACGAGATCGACCGGAACGGGGGTGAAGGGGTTCTCCTTGGACAGCGTCTTGGCGTCGCCCGCCACGCGGTCCATCAGCTTCTTGGAGGTGGGGCCAAGATTGGAGCCGGAGGAATTGGCGCCGTCATAGCCATTGCCCGCAGCGGAGGGGCGGCCATGGAAATAGCCGGGCGCCGCGAAATTCTGGCCGATCAGTTCCGAGCCGATCACTTTGCCATTCTGGGTGATCAGGCTGCCACCGGCTTGGTGCGGGAAGAAGGCCTGACCCAGACCGGTGATGGCGAGGGGATAGGCAAGACCCGTCAACAAGGTGAATAGCACGAGCAGAACAAGGGCAGGGCGAAGATGCGTAGTCATGGTTTCCTCACGCCAAATGAAGGGCGGTGACGGTGATGTCGATCAGCTTGATGCCGATGAAGGGCACGATCAGCCCGCCGAGGCCGTAGATGAGAAGGTTGCGGGAAAGCAGCGCTGCAGCGCCGATGGGGCGATAGGTGATCCCTTTCAGCGCGAGCGGGATCAGCGCGATGATGATCAGCGCGTTGAAGATGATGGCCGAAAGGATCGCGCTCTCAGGCGAATGCAGCCCCATGATGTTGAGCGCGGTAAGCTGCGGATAGAACGCGATGAACATGGCCGGGATGATGGCGAAGTATTTCGCTACGTCATTGGCGATGGAGAAGGTGGTCAGGGCCCCGCGCGTCATCAGAAGCGCTTTGCCGATTTCCACGATCTCGATGAGCTTGGTGGGGTCGCTGTCGAGATCCACCATATTGCCTGCCTCACGCGCTGCCATGGTGCCGGTGTTCATGGCGACACCGACATCTGCCTGGGCCAGGGCCGGCGCGTCATTGGTGCCGTCGCCGCACATGGCGACCAGCTTGCCCTTTGCCTGCTCATCGCGGATCAGCTTCAGCTTGGTTTCCGGCGTCGCCTGGGCGAGGAAATCATCCACGCCGGATTCGGCGGCAATCGCCGCGGCGGTGAGCGGGTTGTCACCTGTGATCATCACCGTGCGGATGCCCATCTGGCGCAGCGCTGCAAAACGCTCGCGAATGCCGCCTTTGACGATATCCTTGAGGTGAATGACGCCGAGCAGTTTGCCATCGCGCGCCACGGCGAGCGGGGTGCCGCCTTGTTTAGCGATGCCGTCTGAAATGCTGCGCAGGGCTTCGGCATGGGCGGCATGGGTACCGGTCCAGCCCAGCACCGCATCGACTGCGCCTTTGCGGATGGAGCTGCCGTCGATATCGATGCCGCTGATGCGGGTTTGTGCGGTGAAGGGGATGAAAGTGGCATGTTCCACTTCACGCCCGCGAATGCCGTATTTCTCTTTCGCCAGCACCACGATGGAGCGCCCTTCCGGGGTCTCGTCCGAAAGCGAGGCAAGCTGCGCCGCATCGGCGAGATCACGTTCATCCACGCCCGGCACCGGGATGAAGGCCGAAGCCTGGCGATTGCCCAGCGTGATAGTTCCGGTCTTATCGAGCAGCAGCGTATCGACATCGCCAGCCGCTTCCACAGCGCGGCCCGACATGGCGAGCACATTGAAGCGCACCAGCCGGTCCATGCCTGCGATGCCGATGGCCGAGAGCAGCGCGCCAATGGTGGTGGGGATGAGGGTGACGAACAATGCCACCAGTACCAGCACCGGAATGGAACCGCCCGCATAAGAGGCAAAGGCCGGAATGGTGGCGACCGCGAAGACGAAGATCAGCGTCATGCCTGCAAGAAGGATGTTGAGCGCGATTTCGTTCGGTGTTTTCTGCCGCTCGGCGCCTTCCACCAGCGCGATCATACGATCGAGGAAGGTGGAGCCTTGGGTGGCGGTGATCTTGACGACGATATAATCGGAGAGCACCCGCGTGCCGCCGGTCACCGCCGAGCGGTCGCCGCCGCTTTCGCGGATCACCGGGGCGCTTTCGCCGGTAATGGCGCTTTCATCGACGGAAGCTACGCCCTCCACCACATCGCCATCCGACGGGATAAGCTCGCCCGCTTCCACCAGCACCAGATTGCCGCGCTCCAGCTCATGGGCAGGAATTTTCCGCCACAGCTTGGCTTTCTGATCGGCGAGGAGCTTCGCCATCATGTCGACCTTGGTCTGGCGCAGGCTTGCCGCACGGGCCTTGCCACGGCCTTCCGCCAAGGCTTCGGCGAAATTGGCGAAGACCACTGTGAACCAGAGCCAGATGTTGATCTGCAGCGCGAAGGCAAAGCCGGGTTTGCCCCCCAGCGTATCGCGGATGAAGAGGAAGGTGGTGAGCGCCGCCACGATTTCGACGACGAACATCACCGGGTTTTTCACCATCACCCTGGGATCGAGCTTTTGGAAAGCGCCGATCACCGCGGTGAGAAGGACTTTGTTGTTTGAGGTTTTCATGGGTGTTTCTCAGTAGAGATTGCCAGCCAGCATCGCGAAATGTTCGGCGATAGGGCCGAGCGCGAGGGCAGGCAGGAAGGTGAGGCCGCCGACGATCAAGACGACGCCGGTCAAAAGCCCGATGAAGAGTGGGCCTGTGGTGGGGAAGGTGCCTTCAGATGGCGGCACGATTTTCTTCTCGGCCAGCGATCCGGCGACGGCCAGCATCGGCACGATCCAGAAGAAGCGTCCGAGGAACATCGAGGCGCCAAGCAGCAGGTTATAGAAGGGCGTATTCGCCGTAAGCCCCGCAAAGGCGCTACCGTTATTGCCGCCCGTGGAGGAGAAGGCATAAAGGATTTCCGAGAAACCATGCGGCCCGGCATTGTTGAGACCAGCAAGGCCTTGCGGTGTGATCACAGCGATGGCGGCAGGCACCAGCACGGCGAGCGGCGAGACCAGGATGGCGAGGATCGCCATTTTTACCTCACGCGATTCCAGCTTCTTGCCGAGATATTCCGGGGTGCGCCCGACCATCAGACCCGCCACGAACATGGCGACGATGGCAAAGAGCAGCATGCCGTAAAGCCCCGAGCCGACACCACCGAAGATGATCTCGCCAAGCTGCATGTTGACCATGGGCACAAGGCCACCCAAGGGCGTGAAGCTGTCATGCATGGCATTGACCGAACCGTTGGACGCATCCGTCGTGGCCGTGGCCCAGATCGCGGAATTGGTGATGCCGAAGCGAACATCCTTGCCTTCCATATTGCCGCCCGCTTGCAGCGCGCTCGGCTTCTGGTCGATATGCAGCGCGGCGAGCTTGGCGCTCGGCTGCTGTTCCGCCCAAGCGCAGGCGAATTGCCCGCCGAGATAGAGAAGGCCCATCACCGCGAAAATTGCCCAGCCCTGGCGGGTGTTGCCGACCATTTTGCCGAAGCTGTAAGTCAGCGCCGCCGAGATCGCGAAAATCGACCACAGCTCAATCAGATTGGTCAGCGCAGTGGGATTTTCGAAGGGATGGGCGGAGTTGACGTTGAAGAAGCCGCCACCATTGGTGCCCAGCATCTTGATGGCTTCCTGGCTCGCCACCGGGCCTTGCGCGAGGACCTGCTTGGCGCCTTCGAGCGTGGTTGCGGCGGTGTAGGCAGAGAAGTTTTGCGGCACGCCCTGTGAGAGCAGCACCAGCGCCATGACGATCGCGAGCGGGAGCAGCACATAAAGCGTGGCGCGGGTGAGATCGACCCAGAAATTGCCGATGGTCTTGGCCGAGCGCCGCGCAAAGCCGCGGATCAGCGCCATCGCCAGCGCAATGCCGGTGGCGGCCGAAACGAAGTTATGCATCGTCAGCCCAACCATCTGGCTGAAATAGGACAGCGTGGTTTCGCCGCCATAAGATTGCCAATTGGTATTGGTGACAAAGCTGATGGCGGTGTTGAAGGCCAAATCCGGCGATACGTTCGGCAGGCCTTGCGGGTTCAGCGGCAGGAAAGCCTGAAGGCGCAGAATGGCGTAGAGCAGGAACATCCCCGCGATTGAGAAGGCGAGCATGGCGAGGCCATAGGCTGTCCAATGCTGTTCCTTGGTGGGATCGATCCCCGCGGCGCGATAGAAAAGCCGTTCAAGCGGTGAGAGGATGGGCGAGAGGACGTTGCGCTCGCCCTGGAAGACCGCGGCCATAAAGGCGCCGAGCGGTTTGACGGTGAGTGTGACCAGACCCGCGAAGATCGCGATCTGTACAAGCATATTGAAGGTCATGGGGGGATGTCCGGGTCAGAACTTTTCTGGGCGAAGAAGCGCCAGAACGAGATAAAGGGCGATCACAATGGTGACCGCCGCGCCGATTGCGTAATCAAAGCTCATGGCGCCCTCACAACCGGCTGGCGGCGAGGACGTAGCCAATCGCCAGCACAAAAAAGCCGGTGCCCAGGGCCAGCATGATGAAATCGAGCATGGGAAATCTCCCGCTAAAAGCAGCGGGGAAGATGAGCTTTCGCCCATATAGAATCGAGCCGGGACGGGGCTCGCGGAAATATAGAAAATATATAAAGCGAGGCTACTTTACCTCGATGCGCACCACATCATGCACATTGCGCCCACCTTCCTTGTCGCCGGGGCTGACGAGGCGCAACCCATCGCTGAAAGGCTCACCATTCACCTCATAAGCGAGAAGAACGGCTTTGCCCTCGTAAGCCGGGTTGAACTCGCCTTCGGCAAAGGCGGCGGCATAACCATCGCGGCCATAGACCATGACGGTGTGGCGGATGAAGCTGTTCTTTACCGCTTCGTCTTTGGTGACGGCTTTGGCTAAGAGCGTCATCACGAGTACCCCTTTATAGGGTCCCGCCTGCATATGGCTGCCCAAGGGGAGCTGCAAAGTGACCTCGCTGGGTGGCAAAGCGCGCAATTCCGTTTCGGAAAGATGCAGCGAGGTTTTCACCGCGCCATCCACGGTGATTTCCAGCGGCGCGGCGAGGGCGGGCCCGAAGGCGAGGGCGAAACATAGAGTGTAGAGCGGTTTCATCATCGCCTCACGATTTGACGCGCAAGTTGAAGAAATAATTGCGTCCTTCGGACGGATAGCCATAGGTCACGGTATAATTGACATCGAAGAGGTTTTTCACGCCAAGCGACAGGCCGAGATTATCGGTAAACTGATATTCCGCCTGGAAGTTGGTGAGAAAGAATGAGCCGGTCTTGTAATAGAGCGTGCCCGCTGTGTTGGTGCTCCAGCGATTTGAATCGGTCTGGATGGACGGCCGCAAGGTGAGATCTTTCACCGGCGTCCAGGCGAGATAGGCGAACAGATTCGAATTCGGCATGCCGGTGAGGTGATAACCGGTGGTCAGCGCCGGATTGGCGGGGCCTTGCGCATTCAGGGCGCGATCGACATAGCCATAGGAGAGCCCGGCGAAGAGCGTGTCGGTGATGTCACCGCTCGCCGACAGTTCGAAGCCAGTGTAATCGCCGGCACCTACATTCTGGGTTTGGGTGGTGGTGGTGGAAACACCCGCCACGCCGCCCGAAGTGCAGGTTTTCTTCGCGGCGGTGGAAGTTGTGTCGCAGAAGAGGATCGGCACATTGGCAATGGCCTTGGTCACACGGCTATAGAACACCGCGCCTTCGACATGAATGCCATAGAATGTGTCGGCGCCGCCGATCTCGTAATTGATGGCGCGTTCGGTTTCGAGCGCGGCATTGGAAATGGTGGTGCCGAATTTGGTCGAGAAACGATCGAACAGCGTGGGGAAGCGCGCCCGGTCGGAAATGGAGGCGTGCAGATTGCCGCCATCGGCAAGGGCATAGATCAGCTCGCCTTGCACATTCAGCGCGCTGCCATCATGGACGGGATAATGCGCAAAGCTGCCGGTCGCGCCCGCGGTGGTGGGATCGTTGTAATCTTCTGCCTTGAGGAGATGTCGATAATCATAAGAGAGCCCGGCGACCAGGGTCAGCTTTTCGGCGATGTTGAAACGGTTCTCGGCCGCGATAGACCAGGTATCTTCCACGCTGGTCTGCTTGGGCTCGGTGAAGGCGGGCTTATAGATGATCTGCCATTCGGTGTGGCTGTCGTGGCGGTAAAAGCCGGAGAGCTTGAAGGTATCGACACCGCCGAAGCTGTAGCCGGTTTCAAGATTGGCGCCATAGGCGTAATCCGAATAGAGGCTGCGGAAGGATTTCGGCAGGGTTTGCGCGGTGAAGCTCGCGTCGTCGTAAGAATAGAGCCCATTCAGGAATGAGCTATAGAACACCTTGCTTTTGACATAGGCGGCGTCGGAGAGCGCCGTGTTGGAGAGGAAATAGACGTTCTGGACATTCCAATAGGGCCAGGTCCAGTTCCTTTGCGAAGCGAGCGTGTCGGCGACGGAATAGGGCGCTTCCTTGCGTCCCCATTGACCGGTGTAGCTGATGGAATATTCATCGCTGGCATTGGGTGTGTAGCCTGCTTTGAGGTTCAGGCTGTAATTGCGGGAGGAGGAATTGTTGCGGTCGCCTTTGGCTTGCGTGGTGGTGCCCGAAAAATCATCCGACATGCGGAACTGATCGGTCTTGGTCAGCGTGCCCGAGGCCGAGACATAATAAAGGCTCTCGGCATGGCCCAAATAGACCGAGGCGTTGTAGCCATTATAACCCAGCTCATTACCAGCGGTGAGGCCGATGCGGGCGTCGGCTTCATATTCCTTGGTCGGCTTCCTGGTGACGAGGTTGATCGCCCCGCCCAGCGCGCCCGGGCCGGAGAGCACCGAGACATAGCCTTTCTCGACCTGTACCTGCGCCAGATTGGCGGTGGTGAAAAAGCCGATATCGAGGCGGTTATCCGCGGGCAGATAAACCCGGATGCCATCCACGAAAAGCGGCGTCTGGAAGCGATCGAAGCCGCGCACGAAGAAGAGCTGCTCGTTGCGCGTGCCGCCCGTGATGGAGGTGGAAACGCCCGGCACCATTTCCAGTGCCTTGTCGAGGGTCAGCGCATTGAAGGCGGTGAGTTGGTCGTTTTCGAGCTTGGTCTCGCCAATCGCCGGTGTGGAGGCGGCGCCGGTCACCGTCACCTGTTCGATGCGGCCGAGCGAAAACACGCCCTCTGATTGCCCCAAGGCTGGTGCGGCGATGGCCAGAAGCGCCAGCGCCGAAGATGACATTCCAAAACGACCCATACGCATAGTGCCCTCTTCTTCGCGGACCCGTTCCGCTGTGGTCGTCATGTAAAAACGACAACGGTATACAAACAAGACATACGCGGGGCGCAAGGGCAGGCTAGGGCTGCGCGCCTTGCCGCAGCCGTTCATTTTTCTGGGAGTGTTGCGGATTTTTGCGAAAGGCTTGGGCACAGGGCGCGCGCGAATGGCACGGTTTTAAGCGCGCGCGAACAGGGCCGCATCGGGAAGAGCAAAGACCTCGTCCGCGCCTTTATACCGGCGCCCGGCCAGACGGATTTCGGTGCGGCGGCCTTCCTTGGTTAGAAGCAAGGACCAATCGGCGATGGCTTCGACGCGGTCGGAAAAGTCCATGCTCTGGCGCAGCACCGAGCAGCCGGTGACACCCTCGATGCCTTGCGCGAAAAACGGCCCGCCTAGTACGCGGGCGTGATCGGCTTCGCCGCGCGCAATATCCAGCGTCTTCATCGCACAGAGGCCCGCGCGCAGCCCGAGGGCCAGCGCCACATTCATCGTATCCCAATGCAAGAGGCGCGAGGTTACATTCAGGCCATGGCGCGTAGGCCAATGCAGTGGCGTCTCGGCCATGGGGAAGGCGTCGTAGCGCGGCACGTATATCTTGATGTCGAGAACCGCCGTGCCATCGAAAGCATCGAGCCCCTTCACGATCAGCCGGTTTTTGTCGCGGCGGATCAGCTCTACCACGCAGGAGCCTATGCCCGAAGGCCGGGCGGGTGAGCGGCTGGTCCAGATGCCTTTGTGACAAGGTTCACCCGCGCGCGGCGGGGCGAGCGCCTGCATATCGGTCTGGGTGAGGCCTATCTCCTCGCGCCATTCGCTGCGGCGGTGCTGGTGGTAGAGCACATGCAGGTGGCTGAAATGTTCGAGCCCGATCAGCCCATCGGCCAATTCCGCACGGATCACGATGGCAGAAGTGGCGTCATAGCTCACCTGTTGGGTGAAATCCTGGAAGGCGGATTCCACCACGCCAATCGGGGTGATCGCGACCGGGGCATGTGCATCGAAGCCGGTCATGGGCTCAATGCTTCACGGCTTGCGCCAGAAGCGCGTTCAATTCGGCGTCCGTCAGATCGCGGTGATAGAAGAGCTTATAGAATTTCTTGGTTTCCGCGCGGATGTCTTCGTGGAAGAGATCGGGATAAAAGGTTTCCGCCAGCCATTTGATGCCGATGACGCGATTGACCGAAGGCGGGCGGTCGATCCAGTTGAAGGGAAATTGCGGCGCTTCATAGACGGCGCGATCCTTCACCGCCTTGACCTGTTTCCACATCGGATCGCTCCACACCGCGGTATAAAATGCGCCGGGGGAGTGCTCATGGTCATAGCCCGCGATGATGATCTCGGGGTTCCAGATGAAAATCTGCTCCATGGAGACCGGCACTTCACCAAAGCCGTGATCGGCTTGCACCTCGGCGACATTGCGTCCGCCCGCGAAGAGAATGGATTCGGAATGCGGGGAACCGCCGGGGTCGGTATTCAGCCCCTTGGCCCCTTCGGCGTAATAAACGCGACGGCGCTTATCTGCGGGAATTTTGGCGACGGTGGATTTCACTTTGGTCAGGGCCGCAGTGACATACTCGGCGAGTTCCTTCGCGCGGGCCTGACGCCCGGTGAGTTCGCCCAGCATGCGATAATTGTCGGCAATCTTCTCCAAAGACCAATCGCCGATGATCACCGGCAACCCGGTTTGCGCCTGCACGCGCTCCTCAACCGAGCTGTTGCCGCTTTGCCCGATGGAGACCATCACATCGGGATGTACCTTCATGATCTGTTCGAGATTGCCGGTGTTATTGCGCCCGAACCAGCCACCGAGCACGGGAAGGCTTTTCGCAGGCTCCACCAGCAGCGCCTTTTCGCCCGGCGTGGGCTCGTAGTTCCAGCCCACCAGCATGTCGGGCGCCAGGGTGTACATCATCACCTGACAGGTGGGGCTCATGCAGTAGACCTTTTTCACCGTGTCCGGGATGGTGAGCTTGCGGCCGGCCATATCGGTGAAGCTGCGCGCCTCGCAAGACGCCGCCAAAGTAGCAGCCAAGGTAAACGCGGCGAGAATTTTGCGCATGGCAATTATCCTTCTTGCAGCAAGGGCACGCAGACGGTCAGCCCGCCGTCCAGTGCGGCGAGTTTCAGGCTGGTGGAATAGGTTTCGCAGAGCAGCGCCTCGGTGAGCACCTCTTGCGGTTTTCCCAGCGCCATCAGCTTTCCTTGGCGCAGCAGCGCGACGCGGGAGGCGCAAAGAAAGGCCTGATCCGGTAAATGGGTAGTGATGAGCAGGCCCAGCCCGCGCTGCGTCAGCTCACGCACTTTCTTCAGCACCTTCACCTGATTGCCGAAATCGAGGTTGGAGGTCGGTTCATCCAGCACCAGGAACTGGCTCTCCTGCGCTACAGCGCGGGCGATGAGCACAAGCTGGCGCTCCCCGCCGGAGATTTCGGTATAGCGGGCGTGAGCGAGATAGGAGAGGCCGAGAGTCTCGATGGCGTGGTCGGCGATTTTTTCGTCAGCGCGCGAGGGCGTTCCGAAAAATCCCAGATGCGCGGTGCGGGCCGTCAGCACCACCTCACGCACGCTGAAGGGGAACGGCGGGGTATGGGCTTGCGGCACATAAGCGAGCGCGCGAGCGAGGCGGCGCTGCGGCCAATGGCTTACGTCTTCGCCATCAATAAAAATGCCACCGGATTTCTTCTGCAGCAGGCCCAGGATCGTCTTGAAAAGCGTGGTCTTGCCTGAGCCGTTCGGGCCGAGAAGATAAAGTGCCTCGCCAGAAGATACGCTGAGCGAAATGGGCTCGGTAATGCTTTTAGCCCCATAGCCGCAGACAAGGTTGCGCAGCTCCAGCTTCATGCCCAGCCTCGCTGGGAGCGCATCATGAGATAGAGAAAAAAGGGCGCGCCAATCAAAGCGGTGATGATGCCGAGCGGAATCTCATTGGCCATCAGAGAGCGGGCAAGATCATCGGTGAGAAGAAGATAAGAACCGCCTAGCAGCATGGATGCGGGTAGCAGCACGCGATAATCCGGCCCCACGATCATGCGGGCGAGATGCGGGATGACGAGGCCGACCCAGCCCACCATGCCCGCGATGGCGACGGAGGAGGCGGTCAGCAGCGTTGCGGCGAAGATGATGATCCAGCGCAGCCGCGTGGTTTCGGCGCCCAGTGCGCGCGCCTCCTCTTCGCCAAAGGCCAGCACATTCAAATGCCAGCGCAAGAGATAGAGTGGCACCAGCCCCAGTGCGATCGGCACCAACGCGAAAATCAGATCGGAAGGATTGATCGCCGACAAGCTGCCCATCAGCCACAGGGTGATGGCGGGGAGCTTGGAATAGGGATCGGCGGTGTATTTTGCGAGGGAGACCAGCGCGGTGAAGACGGAGCCTACCAGAATGCCCACCAAAACCAGCGTGAGGATGGGATCGCCCGCACGCTTCAGCCGCGAGGCCGCAAGGCAGGTGAGACCGACCGCGATGAGGCCGAAGGTGAAAGAGGAAAGCTGAATGGCGATGACACCCAGGCTCGCCAGAATAGCGGCAGCTGCACCAAAGCCCGCGCCTGCGGAGGCGCCGAGGATATCGGGCGAGACCATGGGGTTGCGGAATATACCTTGATAGGCCGCGCCCGCAGCCGAAAGTCCCGCGCCGATGAAAATGCCCGCCAGAATACGCGGCAAGCGAACTTGCAACAGTACTTGCCCGGCGAGGCCCGCGGCATCGGGATCAGTGATCAGCTCCCACCAGGTTTCGCCCGGCACCGTATAGCGCCCGAGGGAGAGAGAGCCCCAGGCGATGAGGATGAAACACGCCGCCAATACAAACAACGCGGTACGCTGTGCTTTCATCCTGCGCGCCGCGCAAGATGTGGTGCGGCTTCCAATGTCACCATACGGGCGCCGAAATCAAAGAGCTGATGCTGCCCGCCTTCTTGGAGTGTGCGCAGCACGGCATCTTCATCCTGCACCACCAGCCCGGCCAGCATGGAAACGCCATGCTCATAGAGAAGCGGGGTGAGCGGCGTGGAAGGGCCGGTGAGAACGATCTTGGCGCCCTGGGACAGCTGAAGCAGGCGGGGCAGGGTCTTGTTGATCAGCGTGACGGCGGTGATGACCACAATATCCTGACCGGGTAGGACATATTCGCATGCGGGATCAGGCAAATCTCCGGCCTGCGGCTTGCGTTCCAGAATGGTCAGGCTGCAGATCTCTTTCAGCGGTTCGAGATCGCGGAAATGCCCAACCACGGCGACGTTCTTGCCGCGAAACTCTTCCCGCAAATAATGAAAGCAGTTGGCACGGGGCAGCGTGCCGAGGGGCACGCCATGCGTGGCTTCCACAGCTTCTGGGTTGTTCAGCGCCGCGTTGATGGCAGCAAGGCCGAGGGCGGCTTCATAGAAATTCCAGGATTTGATCAGCGCCGCGACATCGCGCAGAGGTCTGCCGGTATAGCTTCCCGCCTCAGCGAAGAGTGGCGGGCCATCGCTGGGCGTCATGGCAACCCCAACGCCACCATGGCTGGAGCGCACGCCCATCCAATGCAGGCCACAGACACAAGCGGTGGCTTTGGCATTGCCCGGCAAGGCCTCGATCAAGGCATCATATATGTCCCAATTGCTGGCAGCCATGGCACCCCTCTTTAGAGGCGTCTTTTAACAGAGATATTGTCTCGTGTGAACGACAGTACGGGAGGGGCGCGGTTCAGCGGCAGCGCATTCTGGGCTTGGTGACCGTAAGTCGCATGCGGAAAAGGCGTTGTTGCATCTTTCCGCGCCAAGACGGTTATCGCGTGGGCACTGCTTCGGCTTTCCCGCGACAGCGGTCATGTTAGGCTGAGCCCTCTCGAAAGCGGGGCCAGGGCGATGCCGTTTCAGCTTAATCCCATCGGTGTGATCCATTCCCCGCATGAACACGCCGCGGGAACGCCGATCCAACCCAGTTGGGCGGAAGGTGCTGAAGGCTATGTGGAGATCGATCCCGCTTTAGCGCTGGGCCTGCGCGATCTGGAAGGCATGGAGCGCATCTGGCTGATCTATTGGTTCGACCGCGCGGGGCCTGCATCGCTGGAGGTCGTGCCTTTTATGGATGACAAATCGCACGGCATCTTTGCGACCCGCGCGCCGACGCGGCCTAACCCGATTGGCATGTCCTCTGTGCGGCTGCTCGGCATCGAGGGTGCGCGGCTGCGCGTCAGCGGGCTTGATATGCTCGATGGTACGCCGCTCCTCGATATCAAACCCTATCTTCCCAGTGCCGATGTTTTCGCAGTGCAGGGTCTGGGCTGGTATGCGCAAGCGCACGGCAGCGGCAAGGCGGATGGAAGGTTTGAGAAATAGAGTGCCTGATGCGCGCGGACACTGGTTCGCCGTACCAAACACATCAATGGGTTAGGAGCCGGGGTGTAAAACTGGAGGGACGGTGGAAGGCCGTGAACTCAAGATCGACGGCGTCTCGCGCGCGCAGGTGAAGGGACGCCGTGGAGTTCTTCTCGCTTGTGTTCTAGCCACACAAGCCTGTCAAACGCCTCCTGTCTCATGGCTGAATTCAGGCCACCGAGGGTGTACCGCCAGTCAGCGTAGCTGATAAGTGCGTTCAGCTCATTAAGCGATAAACTGTTCAGCCTTCGATCATATCGCCAAACAGAAGGAGATCATGATCATGGGCGACCTGGGAGAGTATGAGCTTCACTGCAGGTCTGGCGACGCATCGCTCGGCATTTTTCTTGAAGAGGAAGGGAATGGATCACGGACATAGCTTGCCGTGCACGCCCATGCGGTCCCCACCCGACACCCAGGGCCGGGGTACTACATCATCTTGGACACACCAACCAAGGACGTAACGTGCGTTACCCGGCTTTCTCCTATGCGAATTGGAATTGCGCTTCACCGGATAGGTCTTTTCCGGTGGTTCCGCCTTGATCTTCTTCTAGGCTTTCTTCGTGGCACTCATCTGCATCACCGCACCAAGACGCCTTATCCCGGAATTCTTCATCATCACCCATTGGCTTTGTCAAAAGCCGATGCGAGACACACGGCACATGAAAGCGAACCCGATGAAGCGATCGATCTGCTAAACTGACAACCAAGGCCGTTTGATCCTCCCGGAAGATCTTGTTCAAGTGGTTCAAGCCAAGGGGGCGTATGGCGATCCTCTCGGGCGGATCAGCAGGGGACCGGGTTGAACTCTACCGACCAGACCACCGCCAAGGCAGGTATGTACGCGTCTATATATTTGAGACGATACTTCATCACCTCCTTACACTCCCCTCCGTCCCCTGCGCCATTCTACATCGCAAGCGCTGTTGGAATTCAGGAAACACACACCTTGCTTGACAAAATGAATCACTACTGACTTAATAGAGATAATATACACCGGATGCGCTGGTGTATTCGGCTGACATGTCCGGCATCACATGTTCGCGGCTTTTGACGGAAAGCAGCTTGCTCCGCGTAAACAACCGCTAAAGCGCACGGCGTCCGCACCGCTAAACGGGCTCGTGTATTCCGATGTAGGAGTGGACGATGTGTAGACAGACCAAGCGATAGCTGGCGAGGCGAGAGCCTCGTGTTCACCCAATTCCATACCATATCGCAGACGGCGGGCGCTATGCGCAGCCGGTGAGGGGATTTTATGTCTATACAATACCGTCGCGCGGCTGCGCGCGGCCTGCTCAATGCTGCCTTGTTGGCCGGAACGGCTCTGGCATCGCCAGTTCTTGCTGATGATGGGGATAAGCCGCGTTCCGGTGAGGGGCAAGTTGTGCTCGCGAGCGCCGATCTTGGCTATCAAGGAAGTGTGGAAAGCGTCTTGGTGACTGCACGCCATGTGCAAGAGGATGTCCAACACGTTCCAGTCGCGGTGGATGTGCTCAATTCGGTGCAAATCGAGAAGACCGGGCAGTTCACCATCAATCAGCTGCAAATAAGTGTTCCGTCACTCTATGCGGCCACCAGCAATGCCCGTAACGCGGCGGTCAATATTCGCGGATTAGGCAGCAACACGACGATCGCCAATGACGGCCTCGAAAATGGCGTCGGCTTTTACATCGACGGCGTGTATTACGGGCGCGTGGGGCTTTCGCAATTCGATCTTCTCGATCTTGAGCAGGTGGAAGTGCTGCATGGGCCGCAAGGAACGCTCTTCGGTAAGAATACGACTGCCGGTGCGCTGAATATCACGACGCGCAAGCCCACCACCACGCCGGAAGCCCAATTCGTATTGCAGGGCGGCGATTTCGGCTTTTATCAAGGCGCCGGCTCCGTATCCGGCGGTCTGCTCGATGACAAGCTCGCGGGGCGTCTCTCCTTCGGCTACACCTCCCGCGGCGGCTATGTCAAAAACATCACGCTGCATACCAACGTGCGCGATTACGTGAATAGCTCTGTGCGCGGCCAGCTTCTGGGAAATTTCACGGAAAACCTGGAACTCCGCTTTATTGCCGATTTTCAGCGGCAGGTCGCCCACACGGCCTCAACCGATGATGGGGTCGTCACGACCTATGACAATGGCGCACCTGTAGCGGATAACATCATCACCAAGGCGGCACGGTTCGGATATACGCTGCCCACCAACTCGGTATGGTCGCGCATTACCGATGTGAATTCCCCGGTCCAGGCCAACATGGAGCAATGGGGTGTTTCGCTCCAAGCCGATTGGAAAATCGCCGGCGGAACACTGACGTCGATCACAGCCTATCGCGCTTGGAATTGGTATCCCCTCAACGATAGTGATGGCACTCCCCTTTCCGCCATCACGCTGTCGCATATCGTTGACCATCAGCAGCAATTTAGCCAGGAACTGCGCTACGCGGGGGAGGTCAGCAACGATATCGATTATCAGGCCGGACTTTATTACTTCTGGCAGATCGTCGACGGCTACACGCAATTCAAATATGGAAAAGACGCACCGCTTTTCTATTTCCCGGCGGTGAACCCGATTTATACCGCTGCCCTTTCAGGCTATCACACGGGCGCCGTTTCCAACCCGCAAACCAGAAGCTATGCCGCATTCGGACAAGCCAACTGGCATATCACGCCGGAGCTGACGCTTACTGGCGGTCTTCGCTATACTTATGAAGACAAGAACGGCATCTATGACAACCGGGTTCTGGAAGCTGCCGATATTTCTGGCTTCACGCCCGCACAGCAGGCGACGATCCTGGCTGTACGCGCCAATTTCTCCCGCGTATGGGGATATTCGTCGAGCTTGCATAACGGCAATTTGTCGTCGCTGGTCACGTTAGCCTATCAAATCGATCCTGATGTTCTGACCTATGCGACTTGGTCCCAGGGTGAGAAATCCGGCGGTCTCAACCTTGCAAATCTGCCGACCACACTCACCGACCCGCGTGTGAAGCCGGAGAAGGTCGATAATTACGAACTCGGCCTCAAGAGCAAGCTTTTCGACGGCAGTTTGGTCGCCAATCTCGCTGCCTATTGGACCGAGGTTGGAGATTATCAGACGCTGGTCTACAGCCTGCAGCCGCCCTATCAATCGGCGATCAACAACATTCCGCGGGTGCGTTCGCGCGGTTTCGAGACGAGCTTTCTGTGGGCCCCGCTCGACAAGGTCGGGATCGGTCTAGGCACGGCCTATACGGACGCGACCTATCTCTCCTACCAAACCGGACCGACACCGGCAGAGCGTGGTCCGCTGGCGACATTCCCCTTCACCGATCTCAGCGGAAAGCCGCTGGCCTCGGTATCCAAATGGGTGATCACCGCGACCATCGATGCGGCGCAGTCCTTGGGCTTGAATGGACCTTCCGGTATCGGTCCGCTGGAAGCCTATGTGCATGCCGATACACGCTATCAGTCATCGCTATACACAAACGCCAGCGATTCCAGGTATTCGCGCGTGCCCGCCTATGATCTCACCAATCTGCGGATTGGTTTGCGCACCGAGGATAGCGGCTGGGACCTCAGCCTGTTTTCCAACAACCTCCTGAACCAGCGCTATTACCTGAGCCGCAGCCTCGCCACGACAGGGCTTATCACCGGGCTGGCGGGCGATCCACGCAACTCCGGCATCACGCTGCGCATCAAATATTGAGGGGAAGCAATGCGAAAAATTCTTCTATCGACGGCTGCTGCACTCGCGGTGTCCGGCGCGGCCATGGGGCAGGGGGGCGGCATCGCCGTTCACCCCGAACGCGAGGCCTATTACGGCGATCTTCACCTGCACACTTCCTATTCCTTCGACGCCTATGTCCTTTTGGGTACGAAGGTCGATCCGGACGCGGCCTATCGTTTTGCCAAAGGCGAGCCGGTGGATGTGTTGGGCCAGCAGGTACGTCGGCGGGAACCGCTCGATTTTCTGGCGGTGACCGATCACTCCGAAAATATCGGCGTGGCGCGCGAAGCCGATATTCCCGGCAGCGCAATTGCGCAAAGTGCGTGGGGTAGGGGCCTGCAGGCGGATCGCAAGAGCCTTTCCACCGGGTTCACCTCCGATCGAAAGGGCTTCCTCGAACTTCTGACCAAGTATTTCCTGGGCGACAAAGATCAGCCCCAAGCTGTGAAGGATGTCGCCAAATCGGCCTGGGAGCGTGAGGTTTCCGCGGCCAACCACAACAATCAGCCGGGAAAGTTCACGGCCTTTGTCGCCTATGAATGGAGTTCGCTGCCCAACGGTGCCAATCTGCACCGCAATGTGATCTTCAAAGGAGACAAAGCCCCATCGCCCTTTTCCTCTCTGGATTCGCAGAACCCGGAGAAGCTGTGGGATTGGCTCGATCAAATCCGCAAGGATGGCTATGAGGCGCTGGCGATACCGCATAATGCCAATGCCTCGAATGGCCTTATGTATGACTGGAATACCTATGAAGGCCGGCCCATTGATCTTGCTTGGGCGCTGCGCCGGGCGGAAAACGAACCTTTAAGCGAAATCTCGCAGAACAAGGGGCAGTCGGAAACCATTCCCGCTCTGTCGCCGAATGACGAATTCGCCGATTTCGAGGTTTGGGATACGCTTTTGGTCTCCGCGCAAAAGAGCAAGCCCGGCGGCTCCTATGTGCGCGATGCCTTGAGCCGCGGTCTGGTGTTGCAGAAGGCTCTCGGCGTTAATCCCTATAAGTATGGCATTGTCGGCGCCTCCGATATCCATAGCGGGTTGTCTGTCAGCGCCCAACAGGATTATCCCGGCTATGCCTCCGGCAAACCCGGTGTTCCGACCAAAGAGGAAGCTACCGCTGTTCTCAACTCAGCGAACGGTGCGAGTATCGCCAACCGTTTGCGCGGAACCAGCGGTAACCTCACCGGCATTTGGGCCGAGAGCAATACCCGCGATTCTCTTTACGCAGGGCTTCGCCGCAAAGAGACCTTTGCGACCTCCGGCACCAGGCTGAAATTCCGCTTTTTCGGTGGCTGGAATCTGGATTCCAAACTGGTGTCCCACGGCGATTGGGTGAAGGAAGCCTATGCCAAGGGCGTGCCCATGGGCGGGGATCTCCCGGTAAAACCGGGTGCTGCCAAAGGGCCTAGCTTTGCGGTATGGGCCGCGAAAGATCCGAACAGCGCCAATCTTGATCGGGTGCAGATTATCAAAGTCTGGGAAGAGGGCGGGCAGCAAAAGGAGAAGATCTTTGATGTCGCCTGGTCCGGAAATCGAAGCATCGATCCCAAGACCCGTAAGCTCCGGGCGGTTGGTAATACCGTCGATTTGAAAACCGGTGCTTACGACAATTCCATCGGTGCGACGGAACTGAAAACCGTGTGGCGCGATCCGGAATTCGATCCCAAGCATCTGGCCGCCTATTACGTCCGGGTGTTGGAAATTCCAACGCCCCGCTGGTCGACCTTGCTCGCCATCGCCAATCAGCTGCCTTTGCCGAAGAGCGTTGCGCTCACAGAACAGCAGCGCGGCTGGTCGTCGCCGATTTGGTACACGCCGAAGAAATAAACCCAGGGTACTGGAGCGGCTCCACGCACCGCTCCGGTCTATTCCTCACACACGATCGGGAGATATTTGTGGACGCCGCTATCCATCAATTCAAACCCAAGCAGGCTCTGGAAGACGCCGCAAAGCCGCGGCACAAAATCACCGCAGCGCTTCGCAAAGCCGCGCGCGAGCCGTTTTTCCACTTTCTTTTCCTCGGCGCAACCATCTGGGCCGGTGTCGAATATGTCGAAGCGCAATCGGAGCGCTATGTCATTCACGTCGGGCAAGCGGAACGTCAGCGTCTCGCCATCGCCTATCAGCAGCAATACAATCAGGCGCCCAGCCCCGAGCAATTGCAGGCGCTGACGGATCGCTTCATCCGCCAGCAGATTTTCGTGCGCGAAGGCAAAGCGCTGGGCCTCGACAAGGGTGATGAAATTGTCGAGCGCCGCATCGCGCAAAAGTACGAATTTCTGCAGCAGGATCTTGGCGCGCCGGACGTTCCGGACGATGCCACGCTGAAACGCTGGTATGACGCCCATAAGGTGCAATACCTCACCGGGCCGCGGGTTGCTTTCACACAGGTTTATTTCTCGCCGGATCGTGATGGCGAAGCGGGTGCAAAGGCGCGCGCCGAAAAAACACTGGCGACGCTGGCGGGCGGTCACGAGACGCGCGCACCCGCCTTGGGCGATGCCTTCCCGGGACCGAGTGATCTTCCCGCTTTGTCGAAAGACGATGCCGTGCGCCTGTTCGGGGACTCCCAGCTTTCCAGCGCTCTGGTGGATGTTGCACCCGGCAAATGGGTTGGGCCGTTCCGTTCCGGATATGGTTGGCATCTTGTGTATGTGAGCCATCGCTTGGCGCCGTCCTTGCCCGGCTTTGCGGACATAAAGGGGCGCCTTGCCGATGATTACCGCGAAGAGCAGCGCCGCCTGGAAAATGCGCGCGCTTACGAAAAGCTGCGCGTCAAATACCGCGTTGCTTTTGAAGGAGGCCGCTGATGCGTTTTCTTCAAGCGATTTTTATCGCTTTTATCGCGCTGATGAGTGTTGCCGCCGCGCATGAGGTGCGCCCGGCATATCTTGAGGTCACTGAGCGGTCGGATGGTCTTGTCGATGTGTTGTGGAAACAGCCAGCGGCGGGCTCTCTCGCCATCCGTTTGGTGCCGCATATTTCGGGCGGGGTGTTGGAACGTCAGCCGACCAGCGTTTCTTCCGCACCCAATTTCGAAATCCGGGCGTGGCGCGGCTTGAAAGTGCCGGGCGGGGTGGATGGACGCAGCATCACCATCGAAGGACTCGATCGCACCATCACAGACGTCCTCGTGGTGGTGACGCTGAAGAGCGGCGATGGGGTGCAGGAGGTATTGCGCCCGCAAAACCCGTCGCTCACGCTGCATATTGCCAAAACAGGGCTGGCGGTTCCGGCCTATTTGACCCTCGGCATCGAGCATATTCTGACCGGTATCGATCATCTTTCCTTTGTGCTCGGCCTATTGCTCTTGGTGAGGGGGCGGGTGGCGCTATTGAAAACCATCACGGCTTTCACAATCGCCCATTCCATCACCCTGGCGGCGACGACGCTGCATCTCATCACAGTGCAGCCTGCACTGATCGAAGCGCTGGTGGCCTTCAGCATTCTCTTCGTGGCGGTGGAGCTGGTGCATCTTTATCGAGGGCGGGAAGGGCTCACGGTGCGGTATCCCTGGGTGATCGCCTTTACCTTCGGGCTTCTGCATGGCTCGGCCTTTGCTGGTGCGCTGAAAGAGATCGGCCTTCCGCCCAATGATATTCCACTCTCGCTTTTGCTCTTCAATGTTGGGGTGGAGTTCGGACAGCTTCTCTTTGTCGGCGCCGCAATGGGTGTCATCTGGCTGCTTTCGAAACTCCCGCGTGAACTGCCGGGCTGGACGCGCTGGGTTCCGCCCTATGCGATCGGCGGCTTTGCCGGCTTCTGGTTTCTCGAACGTCTGACCACGGCGATCATTACATCTTCTGGAGGGGTATTATGAGAAAGCTTGTTCTTTTGTCTGCCGTCTCTGCCGCGGCACTGCTGGCGCCGGAGGCACTCGCGCAAGGCAATATCGCGGTCCATTCCGAGCGCGAAGCCTATTATGGCGATCTGCATTTGCATACGACCTATTCCTTCGATGCCTATGTTCTGATGGGCACCAAGGTCGATCCCGATCAGGCCTATCGTTTCGCCAAAGGAGAGCCGGTGGAATATTTAGGTGAAAAAGTGCAGCGCCGCGAACCGCTCGACTTTCTGGCGGTGACGGACCATTCGGAAAATATCGGCGTCGCCAATGAAACCGAGAACCCGTCCAGTGCTGTGGCGCAGACCGAATGGGGCAAGAGCCTCAAGGCCGATCTCGACAAGGTGAAGTCGCCTTGGGAGCGCGCCAAGCTCGGCATCGCGCTGCTCACCAAATACTTCATCGGCGGCCAGCGCGCAGCGGGGCAGGCGGGGGCGGACGCGGCGAAATCGGCCTGGCAGCGCGAGAAAGATATTGCCAACCGAAATTACGAGCCCGGCAAGTTCACGACATTCCTCGCCTATGAATGGACGTCAATGCCGAACGGGCAGAACCTGCATCGCAATGTGATCTTCAAAGGCAATGATGCGCCCGCGCCCTTCACCGCGCAGGATTCGCAGAACCCGCAGGATTTGTGGAACTGGCTCGCCAAAATTCGCAAAGATGGCTACGAGGCGCTCGCCATTCCACACAACGCCAATGCTTCAAATGGCCTGATGTATGATTGGAACACGCTGGATGGGCGGCCCATCGATATCGCTTATGCGCAGCTGCGTACGGAAAACGAGCCACTCTCCGAAATTGCGCAAAACAAGGGCGCATCGGAAACCCATCCAGCGCTATCGCCAAATGACGAATTCGCCAATTACGAAATCTTCGACACGCTTCTTATCAGCCAGCAAAAATCGAGGCCCGAGGGTTCCTATGTGCGCGATGCCTTGAGCCGTGGCTTGGTTTTGCAGCGCAAGCTCGGCGTCAATCCCTATAAGGATGGCATTGTCGGTGCCTCGGATCTGCACAGCGGTCTGACGGTGTCCTCGCAAGAGGATTACGGCGGCAATATCGGCGGCATCAACCAAGGTCCCGGAAAGCCGAACAAGGAGCAAGCCTCCGGCATTCTGGGCTATACCGGCGATCAGGGCGCTCTAGCCGGATTTAAACTCTGGCGCACTACGGCAGGCAACCTCACCGGCGCCTGGGCCGAAAGCAACACGCGTGAATCCATTTATAACGCCTTCCGCCGCAAAGAGACCTTCGCTACCTCCGGCACCAAGCTCAAATTCCGCTTCTTTGGCGGCTGGGGCTTGGACGGCAAACTGGTGCAGAAGCCCGATTGGGTGAAGGCGGCCTATAAAGCCGGTGTGCCGATGGGCGGCGATCTTCCCGCCAAGCCGGGCACAGCCAAAACGCCGAGCTTTGCGGTTTGGGCGGTGAAGGACCCCAACAGCGCCAATCTTGATCGCGTGCAGGTGATCAAAGTGTGGGAAGAGAACGGCAAGCAGCAGGAAAAGATCTTCGATGTCGCCTGGGCCGGCAAACGCAAGATAGATCCCAAGACTCATAAGCTGCAGGCCATCGGCTCCACCGTCGATCTCTCCACCGGCAAGTACACCAACAGCATCGGCGCGGCTGAGCTGAAAGCGGTGTGGAAAGATCCAGAATTCAATCCCAAGCAATATGCAGCCTATTACGTGCGTGTCTTGGAAATTCCGACGCCGCGTTGGTCCACGCTCGTCGCCATCGCCAATGGTTTGCCGCTGCCCAAGGACATCCCGCTGACGGATCAGCAGCGCGGCTGGTCTTCGCCCATCTGGTACACGCCGAAACTCTAAGGAGGTCGAATATGACCATGACACGCAGACATGCACTGCAATGGGCGGGCGCGGGATTTGCGGCCAGCATTGTTCCTGCCCTGGCACAGGATAGTGCCTCTCCCGAAGCTTTGGCGGAGGAGGCATTCATCTGGGGCTTTCCCCTCGTCATCTCTGACACGTTGTTCCGTAGCGCGCAGCAGAAAGGCGAGAACATCAATCGCTTTGTGGTGCAGGGCGCGCTTTCGACGCCGGCGTTCAATGTGCCGGGGCCGAATGTGGATACGCTTTACGGTTCGGCCTGGCTGAACTTGATCGGCGGGCCCAAGATTATCGCCGTGCCCGACACGGAAGATCGTTACTATTCAATCCAACTCGTCGATGCCTATGGCAACAGCTTTGCCTATATCGGTCGGCGCGCAACCGGGACCAAGGCGGGCGCCTATGCCATTGCGCCGCCGGGCTGGGGTGGAGATTTGCCCGCAGGCGTCACGCGGATTGAAGCCACCACACCGCATGTGCTGGCGTTGACCCGCGTCCTGGTGACCAGCGAAGCGGATTTGCCCAAGGCGGTCGCCATTGAGGCGCAGTTTTCAATTGGATCGTTGAGCGATTATCCCAATCAGCTTGCACCCGCTTTGGTGACGGTGCGGCCCTGGAAGCTGCCGATCCCGGACGTGGCTTCGCGCGGCCACGAATATTTCCTCGATCTTAGGTCCGCCGTGGTTGCCAATCCGCCTTTGCCGGAGGAGCGCGAAGCGGTCGGGCATTTTGCGACTCTCGCGTCTTCTTTCAGCTCGCAGTCGGAGGCCGCGGCGGTGCTGAATGCCGCGATCCCGAAGGGCGTCGCCAAAATCAAAGGCGCCTGGGGGCAGCTTTCCGAAACCTCGGGCGGCTGGAGCGTGAATAAGAAGGTGACGCCGATCATTCACGATCCGCTTCTGCGCGCAGCCATCAATCAATATGGTCCCGGCACGCACATCGCCGAGGAAGCACTCTATTGGTCGCCTGTGCCGGATCTCGGCGCAGGACTTTCCGGGGACAATCGCTATCGTCTGCGCTTTGCTAAAGGCCAGTTACCGCCCGTCGATGCCTTCTGGTCGCTCACCCTTTACGGGCCGGATTTTCTGCTGGTGGAGAACGAGATCAAACGTTACGCGATCACCGACCGCAGCGAAGGGCTGGTGACCAAGGCCGACGACTCGCTCGAAATCGCCATCCAGAACGAGAAGCCCCTGGAAGAGGGTATCAACTGGCTGCCCGCGCCCAAAGGGCCGTTCCGGTTGATCCTGCGTACTTATCAGCCGCGCCCGGAATTGCTCGAAGGGCGCTATCGCTTGCCGCCGCTGAAAACGGTGTAACGAGGTTCAGGAGCGGTATAACGGCATGACGAAGGCGATAGCGGCGCCATTGTTGCGTCTTATACCGCTCCTGACGCTGTTTTGCGGGGCTAGGGCAGCTGACCTTTCTGCACGCGATACGGAGACTGTGACTATCTCGGCCAGCCGGTCGAGTGATCTCACAGGAATCGCTGCCTCCGCCAGCGAAGGTGTAGTGGGGGCGGAGGATCTACTCCGTCGCCCGATCCTTCGCCCCGGCGAAGTGGTGGAAGACATTCCCGGCGTGATCGTCACTCAGCATTCGGGCAGCGGCAAAGCCAATCAGTATTTCTTGCGTGGCTTCAATCTTGATCACGGTACGGATCTCGCCATCAGTTTGGACGGTGTGGGTGTCAACCTGCCGAGCCATGCGCATGGGCAGGGCTACGCCGATCTCAATTTTCTAATCCCCGAATTGGTGGAACGCGTCGCCTATAAGAAGGGTCCCTATTACGCCGATGTGGGGGATTTCGGCGCGGCGGGGGCTTTCGATATTCGATATTTTAACCGCTTGCCCGGCGGCCTTGCGCGCCTGGAAGGCGGCAGCGGCGGGTATGGCCGCTTGCTGCTCGCGGATAATGCCGATATTGCGGGCGGAACGCTTCTTTATGCCGGGGAAATCGCCCATGATGATGGGCCTTGGACGCGCGGCGATGATGCGCGCAAGTTCAACGGTGTGCTGCGCTTCACCGATGGCCGCTTCACGCTGTCGGCAGAGGCTTATCACAATCGCTGGAACTCTACCGACCAAGTGCCGGATCGCGCAATTGCATCCGGTCTTATCAGCCGCTGGGGCAATATCGATTCCAGCGATGGCGGTATGACAGGGCGTTATGCGCTGCGCTTTATCTGGCAGGAAAATCCGTCGCAAGAAGGCTTGCATATTCTGGCCTTTGCCGAAAGGCGCGAACTCACGCTGTTCTCCAACTTCACCTATTTCTTGAACGATCCCGTGCATGGCGATCAGATCGCGCAAAAAGACGCCCGCTATGTTTTGGGCGGGAAGATTTCCTATGGTGGTGTCGCCGAGCTTTTGGGAGCCGAGAATAGCTGGCGTGCCGGGCTTGATCTGCGTAGCGACATCATCCGGGCCGGACTATTTCATAGCGAAAGGCGCAAACGTCTTTACACGACGCATGATGACGACATCTCAGAGACGATGGTCTCGCCCTTTGCGGAAAGTGAATTTCGCTGGACCCCATGGCTCCGTACGACACTAGGAGTGCGGAGCGATTTTCTCTTTGCTAATTCCGCGAATCTCGCGGGAGGAGACAGCGGTCAGGTTCAATCTGCCTCGATAAGTCCCAAGGCGGGCCTTGCCATCGGGCCTTTTGCCAAGACGGAGCTCTATGCAAATCTGGGGTTTGGGCTGCACAGCAACGATATCCGGGGTGTGGTGGCGAAGGCTGATCCCGCTACGGCGTTGGTGCGCGGCAAGGGCGGCGAAGTAGGACTTCGCACCGGCTTTGTCGACGGACTGCAATCGACACTCTCGATTTGGTTTTTGGATTTGAAATCCGAACTTGTCTGGGCGGGCGATAGCGGCACCAACGAGCCCTCCGGCCCTACACGGCGTTACGGTGTCGAATTCGCCAATACCTATGCGCCGACGCCCTGGCTTTCCGTCGATTTCGATTACGCTTGGTCACGCGCCCGTTATACCAATCATGATCCGGTGGGCCGCTATGTCCCCGAAGCTATCGCGGGCACGATTGATGGTGGCGTGGCCCTCCATGATTTGCCGGGCGCTTGGCGCGATTGGTCCGGCAGTCTGCGCGTGCGCTATTTCGGGCCGCGTGTGCTGACGCAAGATGGCAGTCTGAAATCCAAAGGCACGAGCTTGCTCTACCTCAACCTCGGCTATGCCATCAGCGCGCGCTGGTCCGCCGCGATGGACATCTTCAACCTCCTGGATTCCCGTGTCAGCGACATTGATTATTTCTATACATCGCGCTTGCCGGGTGAGCCGCTTAAAGGCGTCGACGACATTCACACCCATCCCGCAGAGCCCCGGCAATTTCGGGTGAGCGTGACCGCGGCACTGTAGGTCGCGGCCTTGGGGGGTATCCCAATCATAGATGTAGCTGTTTAGCCTCCGACCGACTTATGGCGACAGGTTCCTTCGACCTACAATGCGAGCTCAATCAACCCGGCCAATCCCGAGTTTCTTGGCGATAGCGAAGCTCCCATGCCCTCTGCTTTGAGTGCGGCGATGGTCGCCGGGGCGATGGACTTGGGACGGCCCTTGTATCGTCCGGCGAGCTTGGCTTTGGTGCCCCCCTCGGTCTGACGCTCCTTGCGAAGGTCTGTCTCGAATTCGGCGAAGGCACCCAGGAGGTGCAGCATGAGGCGACCCTCAGCCCGGGTGGTGTCGATGGCCTGCTGAAGCACGCGGAAGCCGACTTCCTTTCCGGTCAATGTGTCGATGATCTTCCGCAGATCGACGATGGAGCGCGCTAAGCGATCCAAGCGACAGACCACGAAGACATCACCTTCTCGGATATAGTCGAGGGCGCGCTGAAGCTCCGCACGTCCGCTCGTGCCCGACCACTTCTCCTGGAAAATCTTCGTGCACCCAGCAGCCCGGAGCTGCTCCACCTGCACATCTAGTGACTGCCCGGTGCTGGACACTCTGGCGTAACCCACAACGGCCATGCGTTCCTGTCTCAGGTCTATGACCTTGACCAGATAGTGTCTCGAAATGCTCCCGTCGGGCCTAAAAAGACGGTCAAAGTGACTCAGCCCGGTGTCTCACCGGGGTAATGCGCCGTACGTTGGCGATGATAGGAGGTGTTGAAAAGGGAGCTGGCGCGATCCCGGAATCGCGTATGTGATCTGCCGACCAGTGCTGCTCCTGCGATGTGTTCTATGAGATCGATGGCGAGCGCCCCTAGAACGGAAACTGAAAAACTTGCTGTAAAATTGGTCCCCCCACTGACGAATGTGAGTTCACAAACATCTGAATTTTAAGAAGAATTTTTGGAGCGGGCGATGGGAATCGAACCCACGTATGCAGCTTGGGAAGCTGCCGTTCTACCATTGAACTACGCCCGCGCGGCGGAATTGATCCGCAGTGCCGAAGGGCGGGCTTCTTAGCACGGTGTTGGGGGCGAACGGAACAGCTAATCGCCGGATTTCTCCGCGAAATCTGAAAGCGGTGGGACGAAATCCGTGGAAAAGCCGAGGCGGGGGAGGCGGGCTCTCAGGCGATGCCGTAATTGCCCAGTTGGCGGCGCATTTCGTCGCTCTTGAGCGGGAATTCGGAGCCGTTACGGGCGGGCACGAGCGAAATGCCGGACAAGCGCATCACCTGTACCTGCAGGCGATAGGCCACCTGCATCGACAGCCCGGCCCTCCACACCAGCGATACCGCCGCCGCGCCCGATTGCGAGCTAAGGATGCGGCGCACATTATCCTCGCCCGTCTTGGCGAGCAGGGCCAGTGCCTTCACCACCGTGTCCTTGCGGCAATGCTCCACCGCGTTGAAGACAAAGGCTTCGGTCAAGGCGCCACCCGTGAGCGGCGTTTCGCTGTGGCTTTCCGCGCCGTCCTGCTTGGCTTCGGCTTTCTTTTTCTCGTCGAGGCGGCGCTTGAGTTCGCCGCGGACCGATTCATCAAGACCAGAACGCTGGGCCAGGGTGTCGATCAGCTTGGAGCCGACAAAGCCAGCAATGCGCTCAATCGCGTTGGGAGAGAGGTCCGCACGCACCACCAAGGGGCCGTGCCATTCGGCCACTTCGGCGGCGTTGGAGATGATCTTGTCGAGGGTCTTGGTGCGGATGGTGGCGTCGGTATTGGCCAGCAGCGCAGCGACCGCATCAGTATCAAGCGTGGTGGCGACAGCTTCGGAGACATCGCCGGAGAGATTTTTGCGGCGCGCCACGGCGGAGAGGATTTTGCTCGCGCGCGAGGCAACAACGAGCTGGATAAGGTCTTCATCCTCAAGCTGCGGGGAGTATTCGATCACCGGCATCTGCACGCTGGGATCGGTGTCGCTCGCCAGCGCCTTGACGATGGATTTGGGCACGCAATCGTGGCTTTTGATTTCCTCGGCCAGCACTGCGCGAACCGCGCTCACCTGATCCTGGGCAAGCTTCTCGAGCGTGGCGAGGGCCATGTCGCGCAGCTGCTTTTCTTCTTCCGCCAAGAGGCCTGGGAAGAGGCGGCCGATTTTCAAGGCGAGGTTCTTGCGGACTTCTTCGTCACTGTCGGTGGCGAGCAGAAAATTGGCTTCCGGCGTGGTGGCCGGATTGGCGGCGACGGCGCGGCGGGTGGCTTCGGCACCATTGCGGGCGAGATAGGCCAGAACTTCTGGCTCGAGCGAGGCCTGGCTGGCGAGCAGGGTTTCCCCCCGTTTCGCTTGGGCTTCGAGGACCGAAAGGGCCTCTTCGGGGCTCAAAACCCCCTCGGCTTTACGTTCTCCCGGTTGTGCCACGGCTTCGCCTCCCCCTTACAAAGCGAATTTTGCCCCTCGATTACTTAAGGCCAGCTAAAGGGAACCGGGTCTCTAAAGTATTTATCCCCGCCTGCGCGTCAGAAGGGCCGCTTGGAAATCGCCCAAAGCCGGAGTATGGAAACCGGTGTCAACCGTAGCGCTGCGGCCATGGGACCAAGGGCCAAAAAGCCTTCCAGCCTTGACCGGTGCGAGCGGAAAGTGTCGTTATCAATCAGAATAGGTCATTCGGTACCGGTAACACCGCTGGAGTGGTAGACCGTGCCGGCCGCTTCAAGGCTTGCCAGTTTTGTAGGTTTGGCACGCGCCTCAAGAGGCGGAGGAATTTGGGTGCGGCGTGTCCAAACCGCACGGCGATGAACAGGAGGATTGAAGGGAAATGGCAAAAGACCGGCTGCAAGTGCTCGCGGCGATGATGGATCAGGGCGTGATCCCTGTGTTCTATCACCCCGATACGGAAGTCTGCATCAATGTGATCCAGGCTTGCGCCAATGGCGGTGCCAAGTGCATCGAATTCACCAATCGCGGCGATTTCGCGAGCCACGTCTTCCTCGAAGTGAACCGTCACTTCGTGAAGGCCGACCCCAGCGTGATCATGGGCGTGGGCTCCATCGTGGACGCGCCGACGGCTGGCCTCTACATCGCCAATGGCACCAACTTCGTCGTCGGCCCGATGCTGAACGCCGATGTCGCCAAGGTCTGCAACCGCCGTGGCATTCCCTATAGCCCGGGCTGCGGTTCGGCGACCGAAGTCTCCTATGCCCAGGAACTCGGCTGCGAAATCGTCAAGGTGTTCCCCGGCTCCTGCGTCGGCGGCCCCGAATTCGTGAAGAACATCAAGGGCCCCATGCCCTGGACCAAGCTGATGCCGACCGGCGGCGTCGATCCGACCGAAGAATCGCTGACCAAGTGGTTCAAGGCCGGCATCGTGGCTTGCGGTATCGGCTCGAACCTGATCACCGCCGATCTCCTCAAGGCCAAGGACTATAAGGGCATTGAGAAGAAGGTCGCCGAGACCATCGCGCTCGTTCGCAAGATTCGTGGCCACTAAGCATAGGACCTGACCACAATGGCAGATGAAATCCTCAAAATCCGTCCTGCTTCCGAAACCAAGTGGGATTGCGTGTCGCTCGGCGAAGTCATGCTGCGCCTCGACCCCGGCTTCGGCCGTATCCGCACCACCCGCCAGTTCGCGGTGTCGGAAGGCGGCGGCGAGTATAACGTCGCCCGCGCTTTCAAGAAGTGCTGGAAGAAGCGCGCCTCGGTCGTCACGGCGTTGCCGGATAACGACATCGGCTGGCTCTGCGAAGACCTCATCATGCAGGGCGGCGTCGATACCTCGCACATCATCTGGCGCGAATTCGACGGCATCGGCCGCAACACCCGCGTTGGCCTGAACTTCACGGAAAAGGGCTATGGCCCGCGCGCCGCGCTCGGCTGCAACGACCGTGGCAACTCGGCCGCGTCGCAGATCAAGCCGGGCGAAGTGAACTGGGACAAGCTCTTCGGCGAAGAAGGCGTGCGCTGGTTCCACACCGGCGGCATCTTCGCGGCTCTTGCCCCGAACACCTCGGAAGTCGTGATCGAAGCGGTGCAGGCCGCCAAGAAGTACGGCACGATCGTGGCCTATGACCTCAACTACCGCGGCCAGCTCTGGAAGAGCCAGGGTGGCAAGGCCGGTGCGCAGAAGATCAACCGCGAGATCGCCAAATATGTCGACGTCATGATCGGCAACGAGGAAGATTTCACGGCTTGCCTCGGCTTCGAAGTGGAAGGCATGGACGAGCACATCTCCAAGATCGATCCGGCCAACTTCAAGAAGATGATCGCGACCGCCGTCAAAGAGTTCCCGAACTTCAAGGTGGCGGCGACCACGCTGCGCAACGCCAAGACCGCTTCGGTCAACGATTGGGGCGCGGTGATCTGGGCCGGCGGCAATTTCTACGAAGCCCCGATGCGCGAAAACCTGGAAATCTATGACCGCGTCGGCGGCGGCGATGGTTTCGCCTCCGGTCTTGCCTACGGCTTCATGGAAGGCAAAGGCCCGCAGGCTGCCGTCGAATACGGCGCCGCCCATGGTGCGCTCGCCATGTCGACCCCCGGCGATACCTCCATGGTCAACTACAAGGAAGTCGAAGCCGTGATGAAGGGCAAAGGCGCCCGCGTTATTCGGTAAGCTAAGTCTTTGATTACTTGCGAAGGCCTCTCATCTGATTGGATGAGGGGCCTTTTTTGACGAGGGACCACAATTATTTCGTGTCCTAGTGGGGAAGGAGTATATTGCGCCTGTTGCATGCACAACGGGGGCTGTATTGCAGGCACCACGCGTCTTTGTAAGCATGGGTACGCCATATACAGAGAAATATCATGCATTTCGCGAGGAGCTAGAGCGCGTATTACGTGATCGCTGTGGCGTTGACCCACGAATTTTGGGGCGTAACGAATATCCTTCCGGCAGCCCGGTGCAGAAGATTCATGAGGTGATGCGAACTTGCTCAGGGATCGTCATTGTTGCCTATGAGCACAAGCGTATCCACTCCGGCCTCGAGAAGCGCGGGGGTGCCGAAGAGCGCAGGATTACAAATGAGGTTTACACGACGCCATGGAACCACATTGAATCGGCAATAGCTTACGCTCTCAATCTCCCTATTTATATTATAGCTGAGCAAGGCTTGATGGAGGAGGGGCTGATCGAAAGCAAGATAGACTGGTACGTTCAGAAAATGAAATTTGATGCTGCCGAGCTTCGCCGACTAGAGGTCTGCGAGTCATTGCGCGTTTGGGTAAATGAACGGGTTATACCTCTGTCGGTACGACGTCGCCCTGTCCTCCAAAATTTCATCAAGGTAAAATTCTCCGAACTAACGGTGGAGGACTACATGGTTTTGTTTGGGTTCGTAGCGACGGCATTTGGGGCAGGCGCAGCATTCACGCATTTTTTTCACTGACGCGAGTTGGGCAATCGCTATCGCAGGTTTTGCTTAATTCTCAGCGTGCATGGAGCTTGGGGTATGCGCATCTACGGAGGGGCCTCGGAGCACGTACAAGCGACACTCTCGACCTTCTGAGGCATTGCGGCTAGAACCCTGCCGCCCAATCGGGGCAGGGACCCTTAATGACCGTTCTTCCCATCCTTTCCTGGCTGTTGATCCTCGCCGCGTTTGCGGGGGCGGGGTATGCGTTGGTGGCGGCTGGGTTCGCTGGGCGCTTCAAGGCGAGCGCTATCGCTCCGCTTACGGAGTATCCCTCCATCACCATCCTGAAGCCCTTGCATGGTGATGAGCCGGGGCTGGAGGAAAATCTCGCCAGCTTCTTTGTGCAGGATTATCCCGCGCCCTTCGAAATCGTCTTCGGTGTGCAGGACCCTAACGATGCGGCGCTCGCGGTGGTGGAGCGGCTGAAGGCGCGGTTTCCTAACATCAACACCATCACGGTGGTGGATGGCGCCCGCGCCGGGACCAATCCTAAGGTCGCCAATCTCCTCAATATGGAGAAGGCCATCCGCCATCAGGTGATCGTGCTCTCCGATGCCGATATCGCAGTGGAGGCTGATTATCTTCGCCGCATCGCGTCGGCGCTGGCGCCGGAAGATGTTGGCGGGGTCACCTGCCTTTATACCGGCTTTGCGGCAGCGGGGCGGGTTTCACAGCTTTCGGCGATGGGGGCAAGCTATCAGTTCCTGCCCAATGTGATCATGGGGCTGGGGCTCAAGATGGCGCAGCCCTGCTTCGGCTCCACCATTGCGTTCAAACGCAGCCTGTTTGAGTCCTGGGGCGGCTTTTTGCCCTTCAAGGATCAATTGGCCGATGACCACGCCATGGGAATGGCCGTGCGCAATGCGGGGTTAATCCTCGCCATTCCGCCTTTCGCCGTCCGGCACGCGGCAGTGGAAACGGGATGGGGCGAATGGTTCACGCATGAATTGCGCTGGATGCGGACGATTCGAACCGTGGACCCCGGCGGCCATGCCGGATCTTTCATCACCCACGCTTTTCCCTTATCCCTCCTGGGGTTAATCGTGGCTCTGGCGGCACAGTCAGGCCCGCTTGATGCAGCTTGGGGCGCGGTTGTCGCTACACTCTTGGCGCGCGTCATGCTCAAATGGCGCCTTGACGCAATATTCGGGAAGCCGGCAGGGCCATTTTGGCTTTTGCCGTTCAGAGACGTGTTTTCGTTCTGTGTCTTTCTAACCTCTCTTTTCGGCGGAGCGGTTGTCTGGCAGAACGAGCGCCTTGCGGTCCTAAAGGACGGGGCCCTGAAAGCCCGTTCTTAAGATGTCCAATCGGTCATGATGGCCTTTGGGCCAGTTCTGGCCAATTCGGTGAGGAAGTAATGAAGTCGTTGTTCTTGCAGGCACCCTCTTTTGACGGTTACGACGGCGGGGCTGGTGCGCGCTATCAGATGAAGCGCGAGGTCAAGTCGTTCTGGTATCCGACCTGGCTGGCCCAGGCCGCCGCCATGGTGGAAGGCGCAAAGCTGATCGACGCCCCGCCGCACAATCTCAAATTCGAAGACATCGTCGAGGATGTGAAGGCCCACGATTTCATCGTGATCCACACCTCCACCCCGTCCTTCAAGTCGGACTGCAAGACCGCAGGGCTCATCCGCGAGCTGAACCCGACCGCGATCATCGGCTTCATCGGCGCCAAAGTGGCGGTCGAGCCGGAAGAGAGCCTGAAGGCCTGCCCGGCGTTGAATTTCGTCGCGCGTAACGAATACGAATTCACCATCAAGGAACTGGCCGAAGGCGCCGATTGGTCGACCATCAAGGGTCTTTCCTATCGCACGGCGGATGGCGCCATCGTCCATAACCCCGAGCGCGAAGTGCTGATGGATTGGGACAAGCTTCCCTCGGTTCTGCCGCTCTATAAGAAGTGGCTCGATACCTCGAAGTATTTCGGCGGTTATCTCAAGCACCCGTATGTCTCTTACTACACGGGCCGCGGCTGCAAATCGCGCTGCACCTTCTGCCTCTGGCCGCAGACCATCGGCGGGCACAATTACCGCTTCCATTCCATCGAGCGCGTGGTGCGCGATGTGAAGTACATCAAAGAGAATTTCCCGGAAGCCAAGGAAATCTTCTTTGACGACGATACCCTGACCGACAATCACGAGCGCGTCGAAGCCCTCGCCGTTGAACTCGGCAAGCTCGGCGTCACTTGGTCCTGCAATGCGAAGGCGAATGTTCCGCGCAAGACGCTGGAAGTGATGAAGGACAATGGTCTGCGTCTCCTGCTCGTCGGCTATGAGAGCGGCAACCAGAAGATCCTGCACAACATCAAGAAGGGCCTGCTCGTCGATGTGGCGCGCCGCTTTGCGAAAGATTGCCACGAGCTCGGCATCATCGTGCACGGCACCTTCATCCTGGGCCTGCCGGGCGAAACCCGCGAGACCATCCTGGAGACGCTGCAATTCGCCAAGGATGTGAACCCGCGCACGCTGCAGGTTTCGCTGGCCGCGCCCTATCCGGGCACCTTCCTCTATAAGCAGGCCAAGGAAAACGGCTGGTTCGCCTCCGACGTCGATCTTCTGACCGATGACGGCACGCAGATCGCGCCGCTGAACTATCCCCATCTCGGCCACACCGAAATCTTCGAGGCGGTGGAGATGTTCTATAAGAAGTTCTACTTCCGCCCCTCCAAGATCGCCGAAATCGTCGGCGAGATGCTGACCTCGCGCGAAATGCTCGTGCGGCGTCTGCGCGAAGGCGTGGAGTTCTTCAGCTTCCTCAAGAACCGCGAAGATATGGTGGTTTCGTAAGCGAGCGATCATTGTCATCCCGGGCGATCATGCGGCGCGATGCGCCGTGTGAGAGACCCGGGACCCACTTATAAATCTGTTCGGACGCTGCCGTGGGTCCCGGATCGCGCCCATTTTCCGCTGGCAAGATCATCGCGGGCGCGTCCGGGATGACAGTATTGTTGAGTCCCCATGCAAGTCGCTGAATCCTCCCGCAAAGCGCTGATCGTTACCGCTGATGATTTCGGGGCGGCGCCAGAGGTGAATGAGGCGGTCATCCGCGCGAATCGCGAAGGCATTCTGACCGCTGCGAGCTTGATGGTGGCCGCACCCGGCGCAGCCGATGCGGTGGCGCGGGCGAAAGATAATCCGCGCCTCGGCGTGGGACTGCATCTGGTGCTGGTGGAGGGTAAGCCCGTTCTGCCGACTTCGCAGATTCCCGATCTTGTCGGGCCGGATGGAAATTTTCGCACCGATATGGTCAAGGCGAGTTTCGCCATGGCCTTTTTGCCTAAGATGCGCCGCCAGCTCGCCGCCGAGATCGAGGCCCAGTTCGATGCCTTTGCCTCTACCGGCCTGACGCTTGATCACGTCAACGCGCATAAGCATTTCCATCTCCACCCGATTATCGCCAAGCTCGTGGTAAAGATCGGCAAATCCTATGGCATGCGGGCGGCGCGCGCGCCCGTCGAGCCCATGGAGATTTTGCAGAAGATCCAGCCAGATTTGCGTGGCGGCGAGATCGAACGTTTCGTCGGCAAGCGCCTCAAGGAGCGCCTGTCCCGGGCGGGCATCTTCACGCCGGATTATGTCTTCGGTCTCGCCTGGACGGGGGCGATGAACACCCGCCGGGTTGGCGCCCTGATCGACCGTCTGCCCGATGGGGTGAGTGAAATCTATGTCCATCCGGCGATTTCGGCCTATCCGGGTTCGGCCCCTGGCTACCGCTATAGCGAGGAGTTCGCCGCCCTGATGGCACCCGAGGTGCTGGCGCGGATGAAAAACGTAGCTCTGGGTAGTTTCGAACACTTCCAGAAACAAGCGCAAAGCTAACCTTTCTTGCGCACAACCCACTGGGCGGGCAGGGGAACAGGGCTGTTGCGGCTCCCCGTCATATTGTCCATGGTGCACCCCGTCCGGCGGGTTCTGGCCGGGCAGAGAAGCCTTAACACCCTGAATGGAATGAAGATCGGAGCACTTATCGCGCTGATCGCCGGTCTGGCTCTGGCGGTTTTCGTTATCGTCCATATCGGCTTTGCGCAGATCTTTTCCGCCATCGGCCATGCCGGGTGGGGTGGCTTTGCGCTGATCCTTTTGGCGGCCATGCCGGTGATCGCGTTTCTGGCTTTGGCCTGGCGTTCGCTGCTTGGGCCGGTGGTGCCGTATTGGGTGTTTTTTGCCTCGCGCCAGCTGCGCGATTCCGCCACCGACCTTCTGCCCTTCACCCAGATCGGCGGGGTGGTGATTGGCGCGCGGGCAGGCATTCTGGCGGGTATTTCGCCGGTGAAGGCCTATTCGAGTTCGGTGGTCGATATCACCGCCGAGCTGATGGCGCAGGCCGCCTTCACCATTCTGGGCTTGTTGATCGGGCTGACGCGGCTGAAAGCCTCCGCAAGCCTTGCTGGCTATGTCGATGCGATGATCATCGGCACGGTGCTCTTGGTGCCGGGCATCATCGCTTTCGTAGTGCTGCAACGAAAAGGCGCGCGTATGGCTGCGGCGCTGGCCGGTCAGTTCCTGCCCAAGGCGGTCGCCCATACCGAGCAATTCACCGCCGAGATCGAAGCGCTCTATCGCCAGCCCAAGCGCCTTGCGCTGTCATCGACCTTTCACCTCATTGCCTGGATCGCGGCGGCGGTGTGGCTGTGGGTGATCTTCAAGGTCTGCGGCGCAAATATCGGGGTGATGGATTGCATCGCCATCGAAAGCATTCTGGCGGCCTTGCGCGCCGTGACCGTGTTCATTCCCGCCGCCATCGGGGTTCAGGAAGCAGGCTATGCCGCGCTCGCCCCGGTATTCGGTGCCGGGCCGGAATTTGGCCTCGCCGTGTCGCTCTTAAAGCGCGCGCGTGATGTTGTCCTGGGTATTCCCGTGCTATTGGCATGGCAGATGGTGGAAGGAAAACGCGCCTTTTCGGACAAGGAGGAAGCATGAGCGGCGATATCGTTTTCGTCACTGGCGCTTCGGGCTTTGTCGGCTCGGCGGTGGCGCGGCTCTTGGCAGAGAAGGGCTATGGCTTGCGCCTTGCGGTGCGCAGCTCCTCGCGCCGCGATAATTTGGAAGGGTTGAAGGCCGAAATCGTCACCGCCGATATGCGGGATGAAAAGGCGCTCACCGACGCTATGGCGGGCGCGCGGTATGTGTTTCATGTCGCCGCCGATTACCGGCTGTGGGCGAAAGACCCCGAAGAAATCGTGCGCAACAATCTTCTCGGCACCAATGCGGTGATGAAAGCCGCGCAGGCCGCGCGCGTGGAGCGCATTGTCTATACCTCATCGGTGGCGACGCTGAAGGCGCGTATAGATGGCGTGGCGGTAGATGAAACCGAACGCCATAGCGAAGAAAGCGCCATCGGCGCCTATAAGCGCTCCAAGCTGGTGGCGGAACGCGCCGTCGAGAAGATGGTGCGCGACGAAGGCTTGCCGGCGGTCATCGTAAATCCCTCAACGCCGATTGGCCCGCGCGATATCAAGCCTACGCCGACTGGGCGCATCATTGTGGAAGCGGCGACGGGCAAAATTCCCGCCTTTGTCGATACCGGCCTCAACCTCGTGCATGTCAATGACGTCGCCATGGGGCATTTGCTGGCGCTGGAAAAAGGGCGCATCGGCGAAAGCTATATCCTTGGCGGCGAGGATGTTTCCTTGCGCGAGATGCTGGCGGTGATCGCTGGGCTGGTGGGCCGCAAGGCGCCTACGGTCAATCTTCCGCGTACGCCGCTTTATCCGATTGCCTGGATCGCGGAGACAATCGCGCAGATCACGGGCAAAGAGCCGTTCGTCACCGCCGATGCGCTAAAAATGGCCAAATACCATATGTTTTTCTCGTCCGAAAAAGCCAAGCGCGAGCTCGGCTATAGCGCGCGGCCGTATCGTGAAGCCCTTCAAGATGCCTTGGCGTGGTTCAAAGGGGCGGGATATCTATGATCGCGGCGGTGCTCCTGACCTTCATATCGCTTCTGATCTGGCTGGTGCTGCTTTTCGGCCGCGGCTGGTTCTGGCTTTGCCGTGAGCGCGATAGCGCCGAGGTGGCGATGCCCAGCCATTGGCCGTCGGTGACCGCGGTCGTTCCCGCGCGCAATGAGGCGGATGGCATAGCGGAATGCGTCCGCAGCCTGCTCGCGCAGGATTATCCCGGCCCCTTCAAGGTCATCGTGGTGGATGATCAATCCGAAGACGGCACGTCGGAAGTGGTGAAGGCGCTGGGCGATGCGCGGCTGGAGGTTTTATCCGGCGCACCGCATCCCAAAGGCTGGACGGGAAAGCTTTTCGCGGTCAGCCAAGGTGTGGCGAAGGCGGGCAGCGAGGCGGAGTATCTCTGGCTCACCGATGCCGACATCGCCCATACGCCGGATAACCTCAGAAACCTCGTGGCGCGCGCCGAAGCGGGCAAGTATGTCCTCGTCTCGCTGATGGCCAAGCTCAACTGCACCAGCTTCGCCGAACGCTTTCTCATCCCGGCCTTCGTGTTCTTCTTCGACATGCTCTATCCCTTCGGCTGGGTGAACAATGTGAAGCGCAAGACCGCGGGGGCAGCTGGCGGCTGCATGCTGATCAAGCGCACGGCGCTGGAACAAGCTGGCGGCATCGAGAGCATCCGCGCCGAGATCATCGATGATTGCGCCATGGGTCGCAGGATGAAATCGGTGGGACCGATCTGGCTGGGCCTGACCAATCGCGCCCTCAGCCTGCGCCCTTATCCGAAAATCGAAGACATTCGCGGCATGGTCGCCCGTTCGGCCTATGCGCAGCTGCAATATTCGCCGCTGCTGTTGCTCGGCACCGTGATCGGCATGGCGCTGCTCTACATCCTGCCGCTGGCGGGGCTGTTCATTGGCGGGCTTGCGGCCTTGTTCGGGGCGCTCGCCTGGGCAGCGATGACCATCGCCTTTCAGCCGATGCTGCACTTCTATGGCCGCTCGCCTTTCTGGGGCTTGGCTTTGCCTGTCATCGGTGTGTTTTATGCAGGCTTCACCATCGATTCTGCCGTACAGCATTGGCGCGGGCGCGGCGGCATGTGGAAGGGGCGCGCGCAAGCGCAGGCGGGATCATGACTGAGGTTGCAGAACTCGCATCCGGCAAGGGGCATAAGGACGAGAATTTTCCCGTCGCCTCCGTCATCATTGCCAAAGAGCATCGCCCGGCGGTGATGGCCTTCTATAATTTTGTGCGCCTCGCCGACGACGTTTCCGATAACGAAATCGCGCCGCCGGAAGAAAAGCTGCGTCTGCTCGATGCGCTGCGCGCTTCGCTGGAAGGCGAGAATGATGCGGTGCGCCAAGGCGTGGTGCTGCGCGAATTACAAAAAGCGCGTGGGCTTTCGCCGGTGCATGCGCTGGATCTTCTGGAAGCCTTCCGCCGCGATTGCACCAAGCTGCGCTATACCGATTGGGACGATCTCATCGATTACTGCCGCTATTCGGCGATGCCGGTGGGACGCTATGTGCTGGATGTGCATGGCGAGAGCAAAGATGCCTGGCCGCTCAACGATGCGCTTTGCGCGGCGCTGCAAGTGATCAATCACCTGCAGGATTGCGGCAAGGATTATAAGAGCCTTAATCGCGTGTACCTGCCGCAAGACGTGCTGGAAAAGCATGGCGCGCGGGTTGAAGACCTTGCGGGGACGCAATGCACGCCCGCCTTGAAAGCGGTGATCGCCGAGCTTGCCGCCAAGAATGGCGAGCTTTTGAAAACCTCCGCTGCCTTTGCCGCGCATATCCGCTCCAAGCGCCTCGCGCTGGAAGTGGCGCTGATTCAGCGTTTCGCGGAAGACCTTAACACCTGGCTCCTCACCCGTGATCCTTTGTGCGAGCGGGTACATCACAAGAAATCAGAATTGCCCGCGCTGGCGCTTTCCGCTTTCGCGCGTTTTCTCGCAGGGCGTTTTAAGGGAGATCGCGCATGACAGACGCGCCCGAAATTGAAGCTGTCCGCCAGAAGGCTTCCAAAAGCTCCTTCTATTCGGCGATGAAAATGATGGCCAAGCCCCAGCGCGAGGGGATGTATGCCATCTATGCCTTCTGCCGTGTGGTGGATGACATCGCCGATGACGGCATCGGCACGCGCATCGAACGCACCACCGCGCTGCAGGAATGGCGCGATGATCTGGGCGCGCTCTATGTCGGCGGTCGTGGCGGGCGCGCGGCGTTTCTGAGAGGTGTAGTGGATGATTTCGGCCCGCGTCTTCAGGATTTCATCGCCGTAATCGATGGCATGCAGATGGATGTGGACGAGGATATCGTCGCACCAAGCCTGGAAGTGCTCGATCTCTATTGTGACCGGGTGGCGAGCGCCGTCGGGCGGCTCTCGATCAAGGTCTTCGGCATGGAAGAGGAGCCGGGTTTCGCGCTGGCGCATCATTTGGGCCGCGCCTTGCAGCTCACCAATATCCTGCGCGATCTTGATGAAGATGCTGAGATCGGGCGGCTTTATCTGCCGCGCGATTATCTTGGCATCGGTATTGCGCCGGTGACGCCGAAAGAAGCGCTTGAGCTTCCCTCTTTGAACGAAGCCTGCCGCAAGGTGGCGGCGCTGGCCGAAACCCATTACGAGGCGGCGCATCAGATCATGGCGAAGAAGCCGCAAGGCGATATTCGTGCGCCGCGGCTGATGGGCGCGGTCTATCATGAAATCCTCAAGCGCATGATGAAGATCGGCTGGAAAGCACCGCGCAAGCGCGTGAAGCTGCCCAAGCCTGTGCTGGCTTATCTTGCGCTGCGTTATGGGCTCGGCGGATGAAAAAGCTCATTGTCGTCGGTGGCGGATTGGCGGGGCTTGCGGCGGCGGTAACCGCGGCGAGCGAAGGTGCCGAGGTGACGGTCTATGAAGCCGCGCGCCAAGCGGGTGGGCGTTGCCGTTCTTATTACGATGACGCGTTCGGCGCGGTGATCGACAATGGCAATCACCTCGTCTTATCTGGCAACACCGCGGTCGCGTCCTATCTGAAAACCATCGGTGCGAAGAACGCGCTGGTGGGGCCAGAGCGGGCGGAGTTCGAATTTGGCGATCTCGCCACCGGTGCGCGCTGGACCTTGCGGCCCAATGAAGGCCCGCTGGCGTGGTGGATTTTCTCGGAAAGCCGCCGCGTGCCGGGCACCAAGCCGTTGGATTATGTGAAGCTCGCCGCGCTTTTGGCCGCTGGCCCGAATGCCACGATTGAAGACCTCATTCCGTGTGAGGGCCCACTCTGGGAACGGCTGATGCGGCCTTTCCTGGTGGCGGTGATGAATACTGAGCCGGAGAAATCCTCCGCGCGTCTCGCAGGCGCGGTGTTGAAAGAAACGCTGGCCAAGGGCGGGCGCACCTATCGCCCGCGTATCGCCCATCCCACGCTCGCGGCGGCGTTTGTCGAACCGGCGCTGAAATATCTCTCCGATAAGCGTGGCATGATCCATCTGGGCCAGCGCTTGCGCAAAATCGTGATCGAAGATGGCCGCGTCACCGCGCTGGAGTTCCCGGAGAACCGCGTCGCGGTGGAAGAGGATACTTCCGTCGTGCTCGCCGTGCCCGCCTGGGTCGCCAAAGATCTTCTGCCCGGCCTTACCGTGCCGGATGATTTCCGCTCCATCGTGAACGCGCATTTCAAAGTGCCCGCGCCGCAAGGCGCGCCCGCCATGCTGGGGTTGATCAATAGCGCGGCGGAATGGGTATTCACTTTCCCGGATCGCATTTCGGTGACGGTGAGCGCGGCGGAAAGCATCGTGGATCGTGATCGCGAGGATTTGGCGCGGCTGTTATGGGGCGATGTGGCGGAGGCGCTTGGCCTCTCCACCGAGCTTCCACAGTGGCAGATCGTGAAAGAAAAGCGCGCCACCTTCGCGGCCACGCCGGAGCAGAATGCGCTGCGGCCTGGCACGAAAACGGCCTATCGCAACCTCACCTTGGCAGGCGATTGGACCGCGACCGGTCTTCCCTCCACGATTGAAGGCGCTTTGCGCTCCGGTCAGAAAGCGGCTTTGGCGCTGCGCTCATAATCTCTATAATCCGGCCCATGAATATGAACGTGAAGATGAACGCCCCTGCTGAAACCGTTCCTGTCGATGCGCTGATCAAAGCGGCGACCGATGCCATTCTGCGCGAGCAGAGGCCCGATGGGCATTGGGTCTATGAGCTTGAAGCCGATGCCACCATTCCGGCGGAATATGTGCTTCTCACGCATTTCCTGGGCGAGGAACCGAACCTCGAGCTCGAAAAGAAAATTGGCGTCTATCTGCGCCGTATCCAGGGCGAGCATGGTGGCTGGCCGCTCTATCACAAGGGCGCGCTGGATATCTCCGCGACGGTGAAAGCCTATTTCGCGCTCAAGATGATCGGCGATGACCCCGAGGCGCCGCATATGAAGCGCGCGCGCGAGGAAATCCTGAAACGCGGCGGCGCGGGCAAGGCGAACGTCTTCACCCGCATTCAGCTTGCGCTTTATGGCGATGTGCCGTGGTCGATTATTCCCACCATTCCGCCCGAGCTGATTTTGTTGCCGCGCTGGTTCCCCATTCATCTCTCCAAGATGAGCTATTGGGCGCGCACCGTGATCGTGCCGCTTCTGGTCTTGGCGGCGAAACAGCCCATCGCGCGCAATCCGCGCGGCGTGCATGTCAAAGAACTGTTCCTGCCGGGCAAAGTCGCCTCCAAGCGCGCCGCGCATCAAAAGTGGATCTGGTCGGCCTTCTTTGGCGCGCTCGATTGGGTGCTGAAGCGCGTGGAGCCCTTCTGGCCGCAAAAGCTGCGCGCCCATGCGATCAAAACCTGCATGGAATGGACGACCGAGCGCCTTAATGGCGAAGACGGTCTCGGCGCGATTTATCCCGCCATGGCGAACAGCGTGATGATGTATGACACGCTCGGTGTCGGCCCCGAAGATCCCCGCCGCGCCATCGCGCGGGTCTCGGTGGAAAAGCTGCTCGTCATCAAGGAAGACGAAGCCTATTGCCAGCCTTGTGTCTCGCCGGTGTGGGATACGGGGCTGGTCTGCCATGCGCTGATGGAAACGCGTGACCCGAAAGTGCATGAAGCCGTCACCAAGGGCCTTGAGTGGCTGAAGCCGTTGCAGGTCTTGGATGTGAAGGGCGATTGGGCGGAGGAAAAGCCGGGTGTGCGCCCGGGCGGTTGGGCCTTCCAGTATCGCAACGATTATTACCCCGATCTTGATGACACCGCCGTGGTGGTGATGGCGCTGGACCGCGCCAAGGAAATCGAGGGCCAAAAATCCGATTACAGCGAAGCCATTTCGCGCGGGCGCGAATGGGTGGAAGGGCTGCAGTCCAAGAATGGCGGCTGGGGCGCGTTCGACGCGGACAATTCCTATTACTACCTCAATAACATTCCCTTCGCCGATCACGGCGCGCTGTTGGACCCGCCCACCGAAGACGTTTCGGGTCGCTGTATCGGCATGCTTGCGCAGTTGGGTGAGGCAAACGACACGCCGCGCATGAAGGCGGCCATCGAGTATCTCGAAAAAGTGCAAATGCCGGATGGCTCCTGGTTCGGGCGCTGGGGCGTGAATTACATCTATGGCACCTGGTCGGCGCTGGCGGGCCTCAACGCGGCGGGCATTGATCACAGCCATCCCATGATCCGCAAAGCTGTCGATTGGCTGGTGACGATCCAGAACGAGGATGGCGGCTGGGGCGAGGATTGCGACAGCTATAAGCTCGAATACAAGGGCTATGAGAAGGCGCCCTCCATCGCCTCACAGACGGCCTGGGCGCTGCTGGGCTTGATGGCGGCGGGCGAGGTCGATCATCCCGCTGTGGCGCGCGGTGTGCGCTGGCTCGAGGCCAATCAGGGCGCAGACGGGCTCTGGCCGCAGGAATACTACACCGGTGGCGGGTTCCCCCGCGTGTTTTATCTTCGCTATCACGGCTATCCGAAATTCTTCCCGTTGTGGGCGCTGGCGCGATATCGCAATCTGAAGACCGGCAATTCGCGGAAAGTGGGGCACGGGCTGTGAAGGTTGTTGCCGTTGTAGGTCTGTCGCGGGAAGCGCGGCTGGCGAAGCGTTTTGGCATGACGCCGGTGATCAGCGGCGCCAATCCTGAGCTTCTGACACAGCGGCTGAAAGAGCTGGGGCCGGATGTGTGCGGCATGGTCAGCTTTGGGCTGGCGGGCGGCCTGGCGCCTTTGCCGGAAGTCGGCGACGCCCTTATCGGCACCCATGTCGTCACCGAGAACGAGCATTACGCCTGCGATCCCGGCTGGTCGAAAATCCTGCGCACCAAGCTGCCGGACGCTCATTCGGTGGTGATGGCGGGGGTGGAAGAGCCTGCCCAGCATATCGGCGCGAAGAAGGATCTCTTCCGCCTCACCGGCGCGCATGCGGTGGATATGGAATCGCATATCGCGGCGCGTTACGCGGCCGCGCATGGCATTCCCTTTGTGGTGCTGAGAGCGATTTCGGATGATTCCCGCCGGACGCTTCCGCCAGCCGCCTTGGAGCCCTTAAGCCCCAACGGAAAACCGCGGATGTTTGCGATTTTCCGTTCGATATTGCGCGAGCCCGACCAGTTCGGCGAGCTCTTGCGCACAGGCCGCGAGGCTGGCGCGGCCTTTAAGAGCTTACTGCGCTGCCTGCGTGTCCTCGGCCCCAGCCTCGGCTGTCCCTACATCCACTGACTTCTTGCCAGCCTTGATATCGGCCAGAGCCATCTGGACATGGCGCGAGAAGACGAATTCGGCCGGGCGCTGTTTGGAAAGATCGATCTCCGGCGCGAAATCGCCGGTGGTCTTGCTGCCGCGAAGGGCGAGCGGCAGAAGCTTCCAGGGCTTGGCCACGGAATCGCGCACTGCAGTGCCTTCGAAGCCGCAATGGACCATGCAGTTGGCGCACTTCTCGTAATTGCCGACACCGTATTTCTCCCATTCGGTGCCTTCCATCAGCTCGGCAAAGGTCTTCACATAGCCTTCGCCCAGGAGGTAGCAGGGCTTCTGCCAGCCGAACACGGTGCGCGCCGGCATGGACCAGGGCGAGCATTCATAGGTCTGGTTGCCCGCCAGGAAGTCGAGGAAGAGTTCGGACTGGGTGAACTTCCACTTCTTGCCGCCATTGCCGCGAGAGAAGATGCCGCGGAAGAGGTTCTTGGTCTTCTCGCGGTTGAGGAAGTGCTCCTGGTTCGGGGCGCGCTCATAAGCATAGCCCGGCGACACGGTGATGCCGTCGCAGCCCAGCGCCATCATCTCGTCGAAGAACTTCGCGGTGCGCTCCGGATCGGCGTCGTTGAAGAGCGTGCAGTTGATCTGGGTACGGAAGCCCTTGGACTTCGCCAGCTTCAGCGCCGCAATCGCCTTGTCGTAGGTGCCTTCCAGGCACACCGACTTGTCGTGCATGCCCTTGTCGCCATCCAGATGGATCGACCAGGTGAAGTTCTCGTGCGGCTCATACTGGTCGATCTTTTTCGACAGCAGCAGAGCATTGGTGCAGAGAATGATGAACTTGTTGCGCTCGATGAAGCCCTTGACGATCTGGGGCATCTCGCGATGCAGAAGCGGCTCGCCACCGGCGATCGAAACGGCGGGGGCGCCGCATTCATCGATCGCTGCCATGCAATCCTCGTAAGAGAGGCGCAGGTTCAGGATGTCATCGGGGTAGTCGATCTTACCGCAGCCCTGGCAGGCGAGGTTGCAGCGGAACAACGGCTCGAGCATCAGCACCAGCGGATAGTGCTTCTTGCCGCTCAAATGCTGCTTCATCACATACGCGCCGATGCGGGCGGCTTGTTTGAACGGAATGCTCAACGTTTTACTCCTTCAACCGCGGACGAGGTCCGCGAAACGTAACTTGGCAACCGCGGTCCCGAAGACCGCACGTTTCAATTAGGCCCGAAGTTCCGCCGGCAGGCGGAATTCGATGTGTTCTTTCTTGCCGTCCATCTGTTCGACGGTGAGATTGGCATTGATGGCGCGCAGTGCGTCGATAACATGCTCCACCAGGGCTTCCGGCGCCGAGGCGCCCGCCGTGATGCCGATGGTGGCATAGCCCTTGACCCATTCCGGATCGAGTTCGCTGCCGTCATTGATGAGATAGGAGGGCTTACCCTCTTCCTTGCCGATCTCGCGCAGGCGGTTCGAGTTGGAAGAGTTCTTTGCGCCTACCACCAGGATAACGTCGGCGACGCGGCAAAGTTCGCGCACGGCCTGCTGACGGTTCTGGGTGGCGTAGCAGATGTCAGTGGTTTCCGGCCCGACGATATCGCTGAAGCGCGCCTTCAACGCCGCGATGATGTTGCGGGTGTCGTCGATGGAAAGCGTGGTCTGAGTCACATAAGCGACCGGGGTATCGGTGGGAATGGAAAGGGCTTCGACATCGGCCTCGGTCTGGACCAGATGCACCGGCGCGCCGACCTGGCCCATGGTGCCTTCGACTTCCGGGTGACCGGCATGGCCGATCAGAATCAGCATGCGGCCATTGCCGACATAACGCTTACCTTGGCTGTGCACTTTGGACACCAGCGGGCAGGTGGCATCCAGCACCGGCAGGCCGCGATCCTGGGCGTTCTTCACCACCGTCTGCGGCACGCCATGGGCGCTGAACACGGTGACGGCGCCATCGGGCACCTCGTGCAACTCTTCAACGAAGCGGGCACCCTTGCTCTTCAGGGTTTCCACCACGAATTTGTTATGGACGATCTCGTGGCGCACATAGACGGGCTGGCCGTATTTTTCCAAGGCGCGTTCGACGATATCGATCGCCCGGACAACGCCTGCACAAAAGCCGCGCGGCTGGGCAAGAACGACACGCATGGGCTCGCAACTCCTCGTGATAAGGGACCGGTCTAGCATGCTAAATCCCTAAATGAAAAAGGGAAATTCGCACCGCACCGCCTTCCGGGCAGTTTCCAGATATGGGCGACACAGCGCAATACTTTCTTGGCGGAGGTCGCGTCAATCGGGGACCCCCGTTGCGTTAGGCTCATATTGCGCTAGAGAGGGGCCCGGTTGGGGGACAAGTTGGGGGAAAGGATATCGTTATGAGTAGTTTGGGCCTCGCACCCGCCTTGGATCACGCCGCCAGGACCGTCGAACAAACCCTGGAGGTCGTGCTCCCAAAGCCACACGGGCTGCATAGCCGGATTCACGATGCCATGCGCTATGCCACCTTTGCGGGCGGAAAGCGGCTACGCCCCTTCCTGGTGCTGGAAAGCGCCCGCCTGTTCGACGTGCCGGTGGCCTATGCGGCCCGCGCGGCGGCGGCGATCGAGGTGCTGCACACCTATTCCTTGGTGCATGACGATCTTCCCTGCATGGATGACGACGATTTAAGGCGCGGCCGCCCCACCACCCATAAGGCCTTTGACGAGGCCACGGCGGTTCTGGCCGGGGACGGGCTCTTAACCATCGCCTTCGAAATCCTCGCCGATGCGGCGAGCCATCCCAATGCCGAGGTGCGCTGCAAGCTGATCGCACGTCTTGCCGAGGCGGCGGGCGCCAATGGCATGATTGGCGGCCAGATGGTGGACATGGTGGCGGCGGAACGCGATTTCGGGGCCGAGGAGATCATGCTCCTGCAGCGGCTGAAGACCGGCCAGCTCTTCGAATTCTCTTGCGAAGCTGGACCAATTCTGGCGGAAGCGGGCTTGGCGGAACAGGAACGTATGCGCCAGTATGCTCGCGATATGGGCCTCGTCTTCCAGATCACCGACGACCTTCTCGACGTCACCTCTACCGCGGAAAAGGCGGGCAAGGCGGTCGGCAAGGATCAGGATCACGGCAAGGCGACGCTTGTCTCCATCTACGGTATCGACGGTGCACGTCAGAAGGCGAAAGAGATTTCCGACCGCGCTGTGGCAGCCCTGGAACCTTTCGGCGACAAAGCTGTGGCCCTAAGGGAACTGTTGCCATTCTTGCTGACGCGTGAAAGCTGAAGTCTCATAATTCCGCCACCAAGCCGCCGGAAGATGTAGTTTAGGTTTTGGGGCGAAGAGACGCGTGAGAGGACGTAACGCATGACCAAGAGTTTGTTTCAGGCCGCCTCTTTGGCCGCGCTGCTGATGGTTCCGGCGGCCTATGCCGAAGTGCCCGCCGATCCGGCGGTGGCTCCTGTGCAGAGCTTCTATGACACGCTGATCGCCACGATGAAGCAGGGCAAGCAGCTCGGTGTGAAGGGCCGCTATGAAAAGCTCAAGCCCGTGATCGAGCAGTCTTTCGATCTTCCCGGCATGACGCGGCTGTCGGTTGGCCCGGCGTGGAATACGATGTCGGAAGCCGATCAAAAGGCGCTGACGGCAGCGCTTTCGCGCTACACCATCGCGAGCTACGCCAGCAATTTCAAAAGCTTTGATGGCGAGAAGTTCACCGTTGATCCGGCCTCCACGGTGCGTGGCGCCGACAAGGTGGTGACCTCCAAGCTCACCGCGGGCAAGGATGTGATCCCGTTCAATTATCGCATGCGCCAAGCCGGCTCGAGCTGGAAGATCATCGACATCTTCCTGAACGGCTATGTCAGCCAGATCGCCAAACAGCGTTCCGATTTCGCCGCCACCATGCAGTCGGGTGGCGCTGCCGCCCTGGAGAAAAAGCTCGACACGCTTTCCGACGGGCTGATGAAGGACTGAGAGGTCTTTCTCTCCGATGACAAAAAAATAATGGCCCGCAGCGATGCGGGCCATTTTTTTATCTCATCCCCTAGGGGGCGCTCTCCGCGGTGCGGCGAACGCTCCCGCGGCGTGCGGATTATTTTTTGTTCACCAGCCCCTTTTTCAGCGGGTCCTTCTCCGGCGGATTGCCGAGCAGCGCCGGCAGGAAGAAGAGGGTGGTGAAGAGCGTCCAAGCGAGCGAGATGATGAGCAGCTCGCCCATGCTTGCCGTGCCCGGATGGCTTGAGATCCACAAGGAGCCGAAGCCCGAAGCCGTGGTCAGCGCGCTGAAGATGACTGCGCGCGTCAGGCTCGATTGCAGAAGGTTCTTCGCACCGGCGCGCCAGGCCACCACGAAATAGATGTTGAAGGCCACGCCGATGCCGAAGAGCAGCGGCAGCGCGATGATATTGGCGAAGTTAAGTTCCAGCCCGATGATGCGGCAGGTCGCCAAGGTCAGGATCGCCGTCAGCAGAAGCGGGATGATGGTCATCAGCACATCGCGCCGGTTCTTGAGCACGAAGGCGAGGATGATGGTGATCGCGATAAAGGACCAGATGCCCGCCTGAATGAAGGCATGCACGATGGTCTGGCCGGATTCCTCAATGGTGATCGGGGCGCCGGTGGCGTTGGGCGTCACCGCCATCACGTCCTTGGAGAAGCGCTTCAGCGATTTGTTGTCGTTGGCGAACTTCTTGGGGAAGACCTGGATGCGCGCCGTGCCATCTTTTGCGATCCATTCGGCCTTCATGGCCGGCGGAATGGAAGCGATGGTCACCGGCCCCGCCTGCAGGGCGCTGCGCAGCTCAGAGAGCAGGGCGTTGAGGCCGGGGATCAGCGCCCTGGTGGCGCCGTCGCGAGCGCTCTTGGGCAGGGTCGCCAGCGTGTCGAGCGCCTTGGCGAGGCGTTCGGCATCCGAGGCCGCTTTATGCTCAAGATCGTTTTTCTTGTCCGCCTTGGACGCCATTTCATGCAGCGCAGTGGACGCCGCTTTCAGGCTGGCGATGTTTTCCGCATCGTTGGGTTCTGGCTTGACCTCAATCGGGTTGAGGGTCGAATCCATCAGGAAGGAAGTGTCCTGAATGAGCGCCAGCTTCTTTTCCTGATCCTGCGGAATGAAGGTCGTCAGCGTCAGCACCGTGCCGACAAGCGGGCGTTTGGAAAGCTTATCGGCGATTCTGTCCGCCTCTTTCAGGTTGGGCGCCAAGACGTCGATGGTGTTGGGCGAGGTATCCGGATCCTTCATCAGATCGTGCAAGGTCGACATGGATTCGACCTTGGGGCTCCTGAGGTCCAAGGGGTTCGGATTGAACTGCAGGAAGGGCAGGATGGCGATGCCGATCAGCGCGGCGATACCGGCCCAGCGCAGCACCTTCTTGCGCTCGTGATGCAGGAAGCGGTCGACCGGCGCGAAGATCGCAAAGCCGACGCGCTCGGCTTCCCCTGAAGGCTTCATCAGCTTGATGAGCGCGGGCAGGAAGGTGATGGCGAGCACGAATGCCACAATCATGCCAAGTCCTGCGATCTTGCCGAGCTCGGCCACGCCCACATAATCGGTGGGAATGAAGGAGAAGAAGCCCGCCGCCGTTGCCGCCGCCGCCAGCGCCAAAGGCGTGCCGACTCCGCGTCCGGCGCAGCTCAAAGCCTTGGTGAGATCGCCCACCGCATGGCGCTCGGCGCGATAGCGCACCGAAAACTGAATGGCGAAGTCGACGCCCAGGCCGACAAACAGCGCGATGAAGGCGATGGAGATGATGTTGAAGACATGCACCACCGCAAGGCCCAGCGCCATGGTGGTAACAAGACCCGTCACCAGCGTCGCCAGGATGCAAAGGATGATGCGCACCGAATGCACCGCGAACCACAGGCATGCGGTCACCATCAGGAGCATCGCAAGGCCCATCAGGCCTGCATTCTCCTGCAAGCTGGCGAATTCCTCATCGGCCATCGGCACCGGGCCGGTGAGGCGCACAGTGATGCCATTATCCGGCGTCAGTTCGAGGCTCTTGGCAGCTTCGCGGATTGCCTTGCTCGCCACCTCGCCCGGCATGATGGAGGTATAATCGAGGACCGGCTGAACCTCGATGAAGGTGCGGGTGCGCGCGAAGGAACATTCCTTGTTGTTGGAATCGTCCGAGGAAAACAGCGAGCGCCAGGAGAGATAGGATTTCTGCCCGGCATTGGTTTTTTCCAGCGTGTCGGCAATCGCCGCCATCGGGCCATCGATCTGCGAGAGCTTGGCTTGTCCATGCGCCACGCCCATCAGCGCCGTCGACATCGAATCCATCACGCCGCGCAGCGAAGGATCAGAGGAGAGCGCCCCCAGAAAGGGCTGAGCTTGAACGAGCTTGCCCATCGCATCCTGCACGCATTTCTCCGGCAGAAAGAGAAGGCCGTTCTTTTCGAAATAGGGTCCGCCATCGGGGCGATGGACAGCCGGAAAAAGTTTGGGATTGCTGGATAGCTTCGCCGCAAGCTGGTTGGCCGCGGTATTGGCGCGATCGGGTGAGGCCGCATCGATCACGACCAGGACGAGGTTGTTTCGCTGCGGGAACAAGGCATCGAACCGCGCCATGGTTTTGCGCCAGGGCAGATCGGGTGAGATCAATGTTGATGAATCGGTGTTCATCGCGAAATTGGTGGCGGTGTAGCCAATGCTTGCCGCGGCGGCCAAAAGCCCTAGCACGACTACGGCAATGGCATGGCGGCAGCAAAATGCGACGATACGTTCGATGATCGACATGGACGCGGAAACTCTTTCGGCCAGATTCGAGAATACTAAAGTGATGGACCTTGAACACGACCCATTGCTGGGATTCGGTGGAGATCGCATTCAGAGGGCAAAGACTCGTCTGCCTTCTACTGCGTTGGCGCGTCCGGCGCGAGGGGGGCTGCCGGCGGTACCGGATCCGTTCCAGGCGAGGGGATATCGTTGCGAATGGCAGCGTTCCGTCTCTGAATATAGAGGCTTCGCATGGCGGCATAGTAATCCACGCTATTGCGCTCCACCTCGCGCAGCTTGCCCACGGCGCGCGAACGCTGATCTACCAGCTTCAGCACATTCTGCCCCAGGGAGACGTAGAATTTGCCGTTGTACTTCACATAACCGAGGGGATTGAAATAGCCGTCCACCACCAGCTTGCCTACGACATCGCGGGGCAGTGATGAGCCGAGCAGCGGCAACACCAGATAAGGCCCGCCCGGCACGCCGTAAACACCCAGTGTCTGGCCGAAATCCTCGTCATGATAGTGGCAGCCCATGTCACTAGCGCGATCCATGAACCCGGCAATGCCGATGGTGGTGTTCACGGCCAATCGGCAGATCGCATAGCCGGCATTGTCGAATTCGCCCTGCAGCACGTCATTGGCGAAGGTGACGGGCATGGAAAGGTTCGACATGAAATTATGGATACCCAGGCGTACCGTGTCTGGAACCGCGGACTTGTAATAGGTGGCTGCTGGCAGGGCCGCCCTTGTGTCCAAGCTTTTGTTGAATGCGAAGACGTCGCGATTCAGAGGCTCAAGAGGGTCATATTCACCGGGCGGGGCAGAGGAAGCGCAACCGCCGAGCGCTGCGCAAAACAGAACCGCGATCAAAGCCGAAATTTTGTTATGTGCTTGGATAATCACCCAGGCCCCCTGTGAAAACAGGTTAGCGACAAATCCCGCACAATGTCTAGATTTCGGGTCAGTAACTTGCCCAATTGGCCGCATCTTCCGTTTCATGGCCTGACATCCATAAGACGTCCCATTTCGCTGCAATAAAACGCTTCCCGCGGCAAGCTGGGCTGTCACCGGGGCGCCTTTCGGGCGTTGCTCCGGCGAAGATGTTGTGGAGTGCAGCTAATGCGCAAAACCATATTCGCGTTGCTGGCTTTTCTGGCGCTGACCGGGCCTGCTTTCGCACAAAGCGGCGGGCAAATGGGGTCTTCCGCGACTGGCTGGAGCGCGCTTCCCGCCAATGCGAGCTGCCAGCAGATGAAGGAACAGCTCGATGCGGTGATGGGATCTGGCGAGAGCCGTAGCGGCAGCGCGGATACCGGTGCCGTGAACCCTAATAATAGCGGCATCACCGCCCGGACCCGGGAGGCGCGGCACCACATCGCGCTAGGCGACAAGGCCTGTGAAGCCGGCGACAAGGCGGGCGCGCGGGACCATTACCGGCAGGCCTATGAGAGCTTCATGTCCAATCAGTAACCATCAGGACGTGAAAGATTAACACCGCGGGGCCATTTCCCAGCTTCAGGCTCCGCTCCGGCCTTCGCGGTATGGCCCGAGAGGGCGCGGATTCACAGCAATGGCATGCTCCACAACCCTATGGAGGGAGGGGAATTTGATTAACCATATATTGATTAACGCAGCTTGGGTGTGCGCCAAAAGAATCGCCGCTTGTTGCCCCGAAGTCACGGAAAAACCAAGGAAACCTTTGAGGGTGTGGGGACCGATCTGCTAACTTTAAAGGGTAGAGGAGAGCGTTACCGTACTGGTGTCATGAGGGGTAATTGGATCCACCGCGGGCTTTTGGCCATCGCGGGCGTCGCCGTCAGCCTGACGGCCTTCGCCGCGACTGCGACGGAGTCTGGCTTCTCGCTCCAAGGTTCCCGCCTCGCTGATCCCTTCGAACTGCCCGTTCTTCTGAACGACTCGCAGAGCTCCGGCCCGCAGGTGTTGCTGCGTAATCCTTTGGACGAGCTTTCCGGCAGCTTTCGGATTTCTGACGCTCTTTCCTTGCAGACCGGTTTCAATGTCGATGTGAACCGGACGCTGGACCGTTACGCGACCTCCCCCCTGGACGGACTTTTCTACAATACCACGGCGTTTGGCTCGCCTTATGCGGGCCTCTCCAATGGCGGGGATTATTTTGGCCTCGCCGGAAAGCTCACCGAAGGGCTTTCCTTCAGCATGGGGCACGCCTCCTCTTCGCCGGGGCTCAACCGCTATCTCATTGACGCCCGTCTGGCCTTTTCGGCGATGGGCGGCTGGACGCCCTATGATGCCCGTAACACCGATACGCTGGTGGCGGGGATGCATTGGGATTTCGCCCGTTGGGGCGGCATTGGCCTGACCGCCTCCCGCACCGCCGAGCGCGGGCTGGGTCTGCCGAATTTTGGCGGCCGTGCCACCACCAATGCCTTGGGCGTCACGGCCCGCGTCGGGTTTGGCGGCGGCTGGGTGACGACGGCGTCGTTCAGCGAGGGTATTTCCCAGCTTGAACTGCGCCCGGGTGCCTTCACGCCGGATGCCTCGCTCAGGACCGAAGCCTATGGCGTGGCAGTGGCCAAGCACGGGCTCTTCTCCAAACATGACGCGCTTGGCGTTTCGCTGGCGCGCCCGGCCCCGAATTTCGCGGCCCTGTCCAATGCGGCTCAGTCCAAAGCGGGCGATTTGCAGTTCTTCGGCCGCGACAAGGTCCTGAACATGGCGCCCGAGACCGATATCGAACTTGGCTACAAGACCGAGTTTTTCGGCGATTCCGTCGCCCTGCAGGCCAATGCGGCCTATCAGATGAATTATGGCGGCATGACCGGGGCCAACTCCGTGTCGCTGCTCTCCAAGGCCAAGATCAAGTTCTAGGCCCGTCTCGCGGCGCCATTGCGGCGGCGGGGGCGCTTCTATAAAACCCGCCCACTCCCAATTTTCGCGAAAGGATGGCGCCCGATGGCCGGCCCCCAATTCGTCTACTACATGAAGGGCATGTCCAAGACCTATCCCGGCGGGAAACAGGTCCTGAAAGACATCTGGCTCTCATTCTACCCCGGCGCCAAGATCGGCATCGTCGGTGTCAACGGTTCCGGTAAATCGACCCTGATGAAGATCATGGCCGGCATGGACAAAGAGTTCACCGGTGAGGCCTGGGCGGCGGACGGCGTGCGAGTCGGCTACCTGCCGCAGGAGCCGCAGCTCGATCCCGAACTCGACGTGCGCGGCAATGTCATGCTCGGCGTCGCCAAGAAGAAGGCGCTGGTCGATCGCTTCAATGAGATCGCGGCGAATTATTCCGACGAAACCGCCGACGAAATGGCCAAGCTGCAGGACGAGATCGAAGCCCAAGGGCTTTGGGACCTCGACAGCCAGGTCGAGCAGTCGATGGATGCGCTGGGCTGCCCTGATGGCGATGCCAGCGTCGAGAAGCTCTCGGGTGGTGAACGCCGCCGTGTCGCGCTCTGCCGCCTCTTGCTCGATGCGCCAGACATTCTCCTCCTCGACGAACCGACCAACCATTTGGACGCCGAGACCACGGGCTGGCTGGAACGCACGTTGCGCGAATATGCGGGCTGCGTGATCCTGGTCACCCATGATCGCTACTTCCTCGACAACGTCACGGGGTGGATCCTCGAGCTTGATCGCGGCAAGGGCATCCCGCATGAGGGCAACTACACCAAGTACCTGATCGAGCAGGAAGAGCGCTTCACCAAGGAAAGCCAGGAAGAGCAGGCGCTGCAGAAGACCATCGCGCGCGAACGCGAATGGATTCAGCAGGGCGCCAAGGCGCGTCAGGCCAAGTCCAAGGCGCGTATCAACTCGTATGAAGAACTGGTGGCGCGCTCCAACGAGCAGCGTTCCGGACCTGCTCAGATCATCATTCCGGTGGCCGAGCGTCTTGGTAGCCTCGTGATCGAAGCCGATGGCCTTGCCAAGGCTTACGACGACCGTCTGCTGTTCGAGAACTTAAGCTTCTCGCTGCCGCCGGGCGGTATCGTCGGCGTCATCGGCCCGAACGGTGCCGGTAAGACGACACTCTTCCGTATGCTGACGGGTCAGGAAACCCCGGATGCGGGCACGCTGAAGGTCGGCTCCACGGTGCAGCTTGGTTATGTCGACCAGAGCCGCGACAGCCTCGATCCCAACAAGACCGTGTGGCAGGAAATCTCCGACGGGCTTGATGTCTTGGAACTCGGCAAGCGCACGATGAACAGCCGCGCCTATTGCGGTGCCTTCAATTTCAAGGGCGGCGATCAACAGAAGAAGGTCGGCCAGCTTTCGGGTGGTGAGCGCAATCGCGTCCATCTCGCCAAGATGCTGAAGTCCGGCGCCAACCTGCTCCTCCTTGACGAACCGACCAACGATTTGGACGTCGAGACCTTGCGTGCGCTCGAAATGGCGCTCGAAGAGTTCGCGGGCTGCGCCATGATCATCTCGCATGACCGCTGGTTTCTCGACCGCATCGCCACCCACATGCTCGCCTTTGAAGGCGACAGCCATGTGGAGTGGTTCGAAGGCAACTTCCAGGACTACGAGGCCGACAAGAAGCGCCGCCTCGGCATGGACGCCGACCAGCCGCACAAGATCAAATACAAGCGGTTTGGGCGCTGATTTTCGCCATATGCGTAAAATCCAAACGCCCCGGGAAACCGGGGCGTTTTTGCTATATTCAAGCACCGCGTGTATGTTTTCCGGTTGGTGCATGGGGGGAATATGCAAAGCTACAAAAAGAATGATCCCGCGGGGAGTTTCATACGTTGGCAGTCGATCACAATAGGTCAGCTGGCTTACGCCTCTAATTTGATGCTTACTCTTGCCGTGGCTACGCTCGGCTATGAGGCGTCAATACTATTGAGCGACAGATTTTCAGGATTACCCTGTACTGCGAAGTCTACATTTCTTGTCGGCATTGCAGCATTATTTCTCCTGGTGATTTCATCCCTCGGGTTGCTGGTGTCGATAGGTGTTGCACTATTTTTGGTGATCAATCGTCTCAGGGATTTTCGAGAGACAAAAACAGCTGCTCGAATGCGCGAGCAAAATAAGCCGGATGAAGCGATCGAGCCGCACAGAGTTATATACAGAAAGCTAGGTCGCAGGTCCTGGGTGCTGTTCTGGAACCAAATCGCGCTATTTGGGATCAGCATCGTATTCGCGGTGTTCGGCGTCTTCCTAACAGCTGCATATGGGGTTTTGCGTTAGTGGGCCGTCCCCACGATTACGGTGCGATTAATTCCACGTCCGGGAAATAGCGGCGGTAGCGTGCGGTATCGCGGGTGAGAAGTGGCAGGCCTGATACTTGCGCATGTGCGCCAATGAAGAAGTCGGGCAGGTTGCTGCCGCGCGTACCGCCCCGGCGACGGTAGTCGCCAAACACTTTGCCCGCCAGGAAGAGGGTGGATTTTGGCATTGGACAAAGCTGCAAGTTTAGATCGGCCAAAGCGAGGTCCAGCTCCATCTCGCTTTTGCTCTTTACCGCAATCTCGGCGTAGACGATTTCGTCGAAGTAAAGCGGCCCCAGATGAGAGCGGCGGACAAGCTGCTCCATGGACCAATCAAACCAATCAGGCGTGGTGCTGAGAATGTCGATGAGCACATTGCTATCGACGAGGGTCACGGTTTCCCGGCCTCCATCTCCGCGTCCTCACTATAACCGCGGGTCATTTCCATGATCTCATCGGTAGTGATCCCGCTGATGATCCCGCGGTTTGCAACTTCCAGCAGACGCTGTCTGTATTCATCCATGGATTTGCGCTTGGCCTCAGGCTTTTGGATCACGAGCGCGCCTGTAGCGCCGAGAGTTATCTCGACTTCATCACCGGGTTTGATCCCGGCTTTGTCACGCAATTCTTCGGGAAGGGTGATCTGCCCCTCGCTGGTGATGGTCGTAACCATGCTGCACCGCTGCTACTTGTCCGGGTAAATCCTAGCACAATCCCCCCCTCAAAACAAAAACGCCCCGGTTTCCCGGGGCGTTTCGGTATGGCTTTGCGGGCAGGCGTTACTTGGTCTGCGCGGCCTTCTGCTTCAGCATGGCGGTGAGGGCCTTCACGTCGCCGTTATGCTGGCCGAGGTAAGAGGTGAAGTCGTTGCGTTCCAGTTCGCGGATCCACACGCCTTCGACCGAGAAATCGACCACCACCATCTTGCCGCCATTGTTCTGTACACGGAACTGTACTTCGAACGGCTTGGCGCTGGGCTTCTTGGGATCGACCGTCACCGATTTGACCACGGTCTCATCGGCGGAGAGCGGGGTCGAGCCGGTCACCTTCAGGCTCTGGCCCGAATATTTTGCGAAGTAGGATTGATAGACCGCCAGCGCGTAATCCTTGAAGGCGGCTTCAAATGCCGTGAGGTCTTCCGGCGAAGCGGTGCGGCGATACTGGCCGAGCGTATAGCGCCCGATGGCCGAGATGTCCGTAAGGCTCAACAAGAAGCCCTGAAACTCCGTCTTGCGCTGATCTTTGGAGAGCTGGGTGTTGTTGAGAATGCCCATGCCCTTTTGCACATTATCGGTGATGTATTGCTCGGCCGGGGTGGCGGCGAGCGCCGGTGCTGCGGCCGTGCCCAGCACCAGAACGAAGGCGGCGATCAGGCCAGCCAAGAAGGTTTTGTAAATCTGCATCGTGCCCTGCTTTGTTCGAAGAACCAGCGTCGTTGCGAGAGGTAATGATCGCTGGGGCATATGGCAAGTTCGTGGCGCGAAAATCGCTTAAATCTCTTTCGATGTCTTTGAACAAAACCGCTGAAACCATTCAATAATTTTCCGGTTCAGTAACATCGGGCATACCATTGCGGATCTCGCTGGCGCGGTGTTGGCGATAAAGGCTTCGTACCGTTGCGTAATAATCAAGGGAATCCCGCTCGATACCCTCCAGCGCCTCGAGATTGCGCGCCCGCGCATCGAGGATCGTTCCATACATTCTGACCCCGGACCAAAGTATGTGCCGTTTGATACGGATATACATGGTGGGATCGAGGGCGGTATCCCCGAGCCTGCCCGCAACATCGCGCGGGTTAGAGGGGCCTAAGAAGGGCAACATGAGATAAGGACCTTCACCAGCGCCCCAAACGGCAAGGGTCTGTCCGAAATCTTCCTCATGCCCGGAAATGCCGATGCGGCCTGCGGCATCCACCAGCCCGCCGAGGCCAAGCGTGGCGTTGATCAGAAAACGCGACGCGGTTTCACCTGCCCGGCTGGGAGAGCCTTGCAGCATGTCATTTGCAAACACGATCGGCTGCTGCAGCGTGTCGAGGAAGTTGTGCACCCCGTTGCGCGCGCTTTCCGGCACCACGGCGACATAGCGCTCCGCCGTCGGTTTTAGCGCCAGCCGGTCCACCGCCAGATTGAAGGCGAAAACCTCGCGATTGGTGGCTTCATAGGGGTCTTCTTTAGTAGGCCCCGCCGCGCAGCCTGCCAGAAAGAGGGTGATGAGGCTTGCGGCCAAGCTCGGCAGGAAATGACCCGAATTCCGCGAAAATTTGCGCGCGTTCATTATTTCCCTGCGGCTTAGCTTCCCCAGGGTGTGCTCTCAGGTTTTTCCCTGCTTGCACAGGCGGTCAAACGAAGCATATAAAGATATGTTTATATGTTTTCGGACCCAGATATGGCCCAAGGCGAGGCAATGGACAGGCTTGTAGGCATGCTGCGCGCGGCGGGCGATCCCACGCGGCTGCGCCTTTTGCTGCTTTTGCGCCAGGCCGAGCTGACGGTCAGTGAGTTGATCGAGATTATCGGCCAGAGCCAGCCACGCGTCTCGCGCCATCTGAAGCTTCTTTGCGGGGCGGGGCTGATCGAGCGTTTCAAGGAAGGAAGCTGGGTTTTCTACCGCGCCACGGAAGAGGGGGAGGCGGCTGCGCTCTCTCAGGCCCTGGAAGCCTTGCTGCCGGGACCGCCGGAAGCCGATTTGAAACGCCTGGCGACCGTGCGCGAAAAGCGGGCCGCCGAGGCCGCCGCCTATTTCAAGGAAAATGCCGCCGAATGGGGCCATATCCGCTCCCTTTACGCCCCTGAGCGCGAGGTGGAAACGGCTATCCTGCGCCAGCTCCAAGGCGAGCCGATTCAGCAACTCCTCGATGCCGGAACTGGCACGGGGCGGATGCTGGAACTTCTGGCGCCATCGGTGCGCCGGGCGGTGGGGGTTGATGTCAGCCCGGAAATGCTCGCCATCGCGCGCGATAAGCTGATGCGGGGCGGTTTTGCCCATTGTCAGGTGCGTTTGGCCGACTCTTATCGCTTGCCCTTCGACAGCGGCAATGGCGAGACGGGTTTTGATGTCGTGCTTTTCCATCAAGTGCTGCATTATCTTGACGACCCCGCTGCGGCGGTGGTTGAGGCCGCGCGCGTGATGCGCCAAGGCGGGCGGCTTCTGATCGCCGATTTCGTCCAGCACGATTTGGAGTTTCTGCGCACGGATTATGCCCATCGCCGTCTTGGCTTCTCCGACAAGGAAGTCCTGGGGTGGTTCCAGGCGGCAGGGCTCAAACTATCCGCCAGCGAGGCCATCGCGCCCCCCGCTGAGGCAAAAGACAAACTGATCGTGAAACTCTGGCTTGGCCGTTCGGAGGCCAAGGCCCAACAAGGCAAAGCCGCATGAGCCTGAAAGATATCGCCCAGAGGGACCGCCCTATTCGCGTCTCCTTCGAATTCTTCCCGCCGAAGACGGCGGAGATGGAAGAACAGCTTTGGACCTCGATCAAAAGACTGGCGCCATTGTCGCCCAGCTTTGTTTCGGTGACCTATGGCGCGGGTGGCTCCACGCGTGATCGCACCCATGCCACGGTGAAGCGCTTGGTGCAGGAGACCGGCCTTAAAACCGCCGCGCATCTGACCTGCGTTGCCGCGCCCAAGAGCGAAGTGAACGAGGTGATCCGCGAATATTGGCATGCGGGTGTGCGTGATATCGTGGCCTTGCGTGGTGATATGCCGGTGGCGGGCACGCCTTATGCGCATCATCCCGAAGGCTATGCCTCCACGCCGGAGCTGATCACCGGTATTCGTTCGATTGCCGATTTCGAGGTCAGCGTCTCCTGCTATCCCGAGCGCCATCCGGAATCGCCCTCGCTGGAACATGATCTCGATCTTCTGAAGCAGAAGGTGGAAGCAGGCGCGACGCGCGCCATTGCGCAGTTCTGTTTTTCCAACGAGACGCTGGCGCGGTTCCGTGATCGCGCCGATCGCTGGGGCATCAATGTGCCGATCCTGCCGGGCTTGATGCCGACCACCAATTTCAAAGGCATTGCGCGCATGGCGGGGCGTTGCGGTGCATCGGTGCCGACCTGGCTCGCCGGGCTCTACGAAGGGCTCGACAATGATCCTGAAAGCCGTCGCATCGTGGCCTCCGCCGTGATGGCCGAACAGGTCAGCGATCTTTATGCCAAAGGCTTCGACCAGTTTCATTTCTACACGCTTAATCAAGCCGACCTGACCTACGCGACCTGCCGCATTCTGGGCCTTACGCCGAAGGAAAATCCATGAGCTTCGACCGCGCTTCCCGCATCGCCTGGCTGAAAGAGCAAGCCAAGGAACGCGTCCTCCTTTTGGACGGCTCCTGGGGCGTGATGATCCAGACCTATAAGCTGGGCGAGGCCGATTTTCGCGGCGATCGCTTTTCCGGCCATGGCCATGACCTGAAGGGCAATAACGATCTTCTCACCCTCACCAAGCCAGAGCTGATCCGCGAGATCGGCAACCAGTATATGGATGCGGGTGTCGATATCATCGAGACCAACACCTTCAACTCCACTGCCACGGCGCAGGCCGACTACGGGCTGGAGGATCTGGTCTATGAGCTCAATTTCGAGGGTGCCAAGCTGGCGCGCGCCGTTTGCGACGAACGCACCACCTCGGATCGCCCGCGCCTTGTGGCGGGCTGCCTTGGCCCGACGAACCGCACCGCTTCCATCTCGCCCGATGTGAATGACCCGGCTTATCGCAATGTGACATTTGATCAGCTTCGCGCCACCTATCGCGATGCAGCGCGCGGGCTCATCCAGGGCGGCGCCGATATTCTGATGATCGAAACCATCTTCGACACCTTGAACGCCAAAGCGGCGATCTATGGCCTGGAAGAAGTGTTCGAGGAACTCGGCGAAACCCTGCCGATCTGGATTTCCGGCACCATCACCGATCTTTCCGGGCGCACGCTCACGGGCCAGACCACGGAAGCCTTCTGGCATTCGGTGCGCCACGCCAATCCTTTTGCTATCGGGCTCAACTGCGCGCTCGGCGCCAAGGAAATGCGCCAATATGTGGCTGAGATTTCCGCGGTCGCCGATACCCTTGTCAGTGCGCATCCGAACGCCGGTCTTCCCAATGAATTCGGCGGCTATGACGACAGCCCCGCAGACATGGCGGTGAAGATCGAGGAATTCGCGCGGTCCGGTCTTGTGAACATTGTCGGCGGTTGCTGTGGCACCACGCCGGCCCACATCGCGGCGTTTGCTGAAGCTGTTAAAGGCATCAAGCCGCGCCAGATTCCGGAAAAGCCGAAATATCTACGCCTGTCGGGCCTCGAACCCTTTACGGTGACGCCGGATTCCAATTTCGTAAATATCGGCGAGCGCACCAACATCACCGGTTCGGCGAAGTTCAAAAAGCTGATCAAGAACGGCGATTTTGATGCCGCTCTGGAAGTCGCGCGCCAGCAGGTGGAAAGCGGCGCCCAGGTCATCGACATCAATATGGATGAAGGCCTGATCGATTCCGAAGCCACCATGGTGCGGTTCCTGAATTTGATCGCCGGTGAGCCGGACATCGCCAAAGTGCCGGTGATGATCGACAGTTCCAAATGGAGCGTGATCGAGGCGGGCCTGAAATGCGTGCAAGGCAAGGCGATCGTCAATTCGATCTCGCTGAAGGAAGGCGAAGAGGCGTTCATCGCCCATGCCAAGGAACTGCGCCTCTTCGGCGCCGCCGTGGTGGTGATGGCCTTTGATGAAACCGGCCAAGCCGATACCGAGGAGCGCAAGGTCTCCATCTGTAAGCGCGCCTATGACATCCTGGTGAACCGCATCGGCTTCCCGCCGGAAGACATCATCTTCGATCCGAATATTTTCGCGGTGGCGACCGGCATCGAAGAGCACAACAACTACGCCAACGACTTCATCAACGCGACGGCGCGCATCCGCAAAGAGTGCCCCTACGCGCATATCTCTGGCGGCGTCTCCAACATCTCCTTCTCCTTCCGTGGCAACGACAAGGTCCGCGAGGCGATGCATTCGGCCTTCCTCTTCCATGCCATCAAGGCGGGCATGGATATGGGCATCGTCAATGCGGGCCAGCTTACCGTTTATCAGAACATCCCGACGGAATTGCGTGAGGCGGTGGAAGATGTTCTGCTCAACCGCCGCGCCGATTCCACCGAGCGCCTGCTCGACATTGCCCAGAAGTATAAGGGTGATGGCTCTGTGGCCGAGGTGCAGGATGCGGCCTGGCGTTCGCTCCCCGTGGAAGAGCGCCTGACCCATGCCCTGGTGCATGGCATCGATGCCTATGTCACCGAAGACACTGAAGAATGCCGCCTGAAGCTGCCGCGCCCGCTCGATGTCATCGAAGGGCCGTTGATGTCGGGTATGAATGTGGTCGGCGATCTGTTCGGCTCGGGCAAGATGTTCCTGCCGCAGGTGGTCAAATCCGCCCGCGTGATGAAAAAAGCCGTGGCCCATCTTCTGCCCTTCATGGAAGCGGCCAATGCCGGTGTGAAGGAAAGCGCCGGGCGCATCATCATGGCGACGGTGAAAGGCGACGTGCACGACATCGGCAAGAACATTGTCGGCGTGGTGCTGCAATGTAACGGCTATGAGGTGATCGATCTCGGCGTCATGACCCCGGCGCAGAAGATCCTCGACGCCGCCAAGGAACATAACGCCCATATCATCGGACTTTCCGGCCTCATCACCCCCTCGCTCGACGAGATGGTGCATATCGCTTCTGAGATGGAGCGGCAGGGTTTCGATATTCCGCTGATGATCGGCGGGGCCACCACGAGCCGCGTCCATACGGCGGTGAAGATCGATCCGGCCTATCGCCGGGGCCAGACCATCTATGTGCCGGACGCCTCGCGTGCGGTGGGTGTGGCCTCGAGCCTGCTCGGTCAGAACGGCAAGGAATATAGGTCGGGCATCCGCGCCGAATATGAGGAGATCGCCAAGAACCACGCCGCGCAGCGTGCGCCGGGCAAGCGCCTCTCCATCATGGAAGCACGTTCCAATAAGCCCAAGCTCGATTTCGCGCCGGTGCGTCCGACCTTCTTCGGCAGCCGCAGCTATCAAGAATATGATCTGGCCGAACTCGCCCAGACCATCGACTGGACGCCCTTCTTCCAGGCCTGGGAATTGACCGGGAGGTTCCCGTCGATCCTGGAGGACGACAAATACGGCAAGACCGCCACCGCGCTCTATAACGACGCGCAGAAGATGCTCGCCAAGATCATCGACAAGAAATGGCTGACCGCGAAAGCTGCTTTCGGCTTCTTCCCGGCCAATGCCAAAGGCGATGACGACATCGAAATCTATGGCGACAAGGCGCGCAAATTCCCCATCGCAACCCTTCACACCATCCGCCAGCAAATGGCGCGCGAAGGCGGCAAGTCCAATCTTGCGCTCGCCGATTTCATCGCGCCCAAGGGGGTTGAGGATTACATCGGTGCCTTCATCGTGACGGCGGGCCATGGCGAAGACGAACGCGCCGCTGCCTTCAAGGCCGAGAAGGACGATTATTCTGCGATCCTTTTCAGTGCATTGGCCGACCGTTTGGCGGAAGCCTTTGCTGAAAAACTCCATGCCCGCGTGCGGCGTGAGTTCTGGGCCTATGCTGCGGATGAAACCCTCTCCAACGAGGAACTCATTGCCGAGAAATATCAGGGTATCCGCCCTGCGCCTGGCTATCCCGCCCAGCCCGATCACACCGAGAAGGCAACGCTCTTCAAGCTCCTTGATGGCGAGGAAAAGACCGGTGTGAAACTAACCGAGAGCTTTGCCATGTGGCCGGGCTCGTCGATCTCGGGCTTCTACTTCTCCCACCCGGAGTCGCGCTATTTCGGTGTCGGCAAGATCGAGAAGGATCAGGTCGAGGATTATGCGCGCCGCAAGGGCTGGAGCCTGGAAGAGGCCGAGCGCTGGCTCGCCCCGATCCTGAACTATAATCCGCGGGAGAACGCGGCGGCGTGAGGCAAAGCCTACCGCCGTCCAGAGAGTACCAGCCGGAGCGCTAAAAGGCCCATCACGCTTGCCGAGATATAACCCATGATCTTGGCGATGAGTGGATTGGCCTTTAACCGCCCGGCCAGCCTGCCGCCGCCAAAGGCGACAATGCAATTCACGCAGGTGGCCGAGAGGTTGAAGCACACGCCCAATATAAGGATTTGCAGCCAGGCGGGTCCGGCATCGCGGGTGACGAATTGGGGCAGGAAGGCGATGAAGAAAATCGCCACCTTGGGATTGAAGATGTTTGTCACCACGCCTTGGCGGAATGCGGTGCCGATGGCACCGTCCTCGCGGCTTTCGGAAAAACGTGGCGGATGGCGGAGCATGCCCACCGCGATCCAGATCAGATAGGCCGCTCCGGCATAGCGCACCACATCAAAGGCAAGCGGAAAGGCGACGAACAGCGCCGCCAAACCGAAGGCGGCGAGCGTCATGTGAAACAGCGTTCCGGTACCGATGCCCAGCGCTGCGGCGAGACCCGCGCGCGTGCCGCGATGTGCGGCTTGCGCCAGCACAAAAGTCATATCCGGCCCTGGCGTTATGTTCAGCGCCAAAGCACCTGCCATAAAGAGGAGGAAAACATCGAGCGTCGGCATGGCGCCAGCCTATAAAAGGGCGGTGCAGGCTGAAAGCGGCTTGAGGTAAACGCATTCCTGAAAATTCATGAGGCGGCCGACGCCGTTAAGCACCGTAGCCGCCTCACGCTGCCCCCTTGGAACAGGACCTTGGCCGTTTGGTGATACTCCGTTTCCCCCCGGTATCACCAAGCAGCGGGGGGATTTGTCCAAAAATGAACGGATTTGGCAACGGGGCTTATTGCCGTCCAGTAATTTGCCGGGCCTTTGTGGATTCAACGCAACAACAAAGGTGGTTAATCCTGGAAGTGTTTAGAGAGCTTCAATCCTTGCCGCTGGTAATTTGAGCCAATGCCTTCGCCGTAGGCAGTTGAAGGTACTTCCGTCAGCCTTTCGAAGACCAAGCGGCCAATGGTCTGGCCATGTTCCAGGATGAAGGGCACCTCACGCGAGCGCACTTCCAAAACCGCGCGCGCCGATGGGGGATGGCCATGGGCATAGCCGAAACCGGGGTCGAAGAAGCCCGCGTAATGTACGCGGAATTCGCCCATCAGCGGGTTGAAGGGCACCATTTCTGCAGCGTATTCGGGTGGAATCGCCACCGCCTCGCGTGACGCGAGAATATAGAATTCGTCGGGGTCCAAAACGATATTGCCGGATTTGGCGGGTTCGATGGCGTCCCAATATTCATGCGGATCGAGGATGCCCCGCTTGTCGACATCAATAATGTTGGTGTGGCGCTTGGCCCGCCAGCCGACGATTCGGCTGCCATCGCCTTTGAAATCGCCTTTCAGATCGACCGACAGCCCCAGCCCATTGTCGATATCGGCCTCGCCTTCGACCAAGGGAATCTCGGCATGCAAGCGGCGAAGCTGGGTATCGGTGAATTGCGGCGAGCCGCGGCGCACGCGAAGCTGATTGAGTCGCGAGCCCTTGCGCACCAGGATCGGGAAGGTGCGGGGGGAGACCTCGGCGTAAAGAGGGCCGTGATAGCCGGTCTCAACCCGGTCAAAGCCGGTGCAGCGGTCGGTGATCAGGCGGGTGAAGACGTCGAGCCGCCCAGTGGAGCTTTTGGGGTTGGCAAGACCCGAGACACGCGGCGAAAACTCGGCCGATTCCAAGAGCGGAATCACATAGACGCAGCCCGTTTCAAGAACCGCGCCCTGTTCCAGGCTGATCTCGTGCAGCGCGACTTCGCGCAATTTTTCTTCGACCGTCGCATGGGGGCCCGGCAGGAAGCTTGCCCGCACCCGATAGGCCATGGCGCCAAGGCGCAAATCCACGCTGGCGGGCTGAATCTGAGTTTCGGCCAGGGCCTCGGCGATGCGGACCTCACGGCCCTCGCCAATCAGGCGGGTCAGGATATGGCCAGGCAGGATGCCGGTGGCGTTCTTGCCGTAGTCTTCGGAAGCTTCGTCTTGGGTCATGGGGCCGAAACTAGCCGCCAGAAGGGCCCCCGTCACTGGGCGGGGGCGAGAAACTCACGGATTTCGCGGATGGCTTCGGCCAAACCGCAGCGTTTTACCGGGGTTTCGGGGGGGAAAGCGCTCAAAAGCCGCGACGGGGTGGCCGATTCCAGGATGACGAAACAGCCCTTGTCCTCCGCCCCCCGGATCAGCCGCCCGAAAGCCTGTTTCAGCTTCAGCCTTGTCAGAAGGTCATCATAGGAGCGGCCGAAGCGGGCCCGGCGCGCCTTGTGCAGGATCGTGGGCTTGGGCCAGGGCACTTTGTCGAAGACCACGAGGCGCAAGGAGCGCCCCGGCACGTCCACGCCATCGCGCAAGGCATCGGTGCCGAGAAGGCAGGAATTTTCCTCGCTGCGGAACAGGTCCACCAGCGCGCCGGTGTCGAGCTTGTCGATATGCTGGGCGTAAAGGGTGAGGCCCTTTTCGGCGAGGGGCGCAGCGATGCGCTGGGCAACACCCTTCAGCATACGCACGGCGGTGAAGAGCCCCAGCGCGCCGCCGCCCGAGGCGAGAAACAGCTCGCGATAGGCCGCAGCGAGCTGTTCGGTATCGCGCCGCTCCACATCCTTGATCACGAAGACGCGGCTGTTCTGGCCGTAATCGAAAGGCGAGCCGAAGCTTGCGCGCTTTGGTGGCTCGGGCAGATGCAGCGCGCCGGTGCGCACCTCCGCCGATTGCCAATCGTCTTCGCCAAGCCCCGCATCGCGCAAAGTGGCGGAGGTGATCAGCGCGCCATGCGCATTGCCCAGAACTTCGCTCGCGAGCGGAATGGTGGGATCGACCCAGCGCCGTTCGAGGCCCACATCCTGGCCCCGCCCATCATCGCGCGCGATCTCGAACCAATCGACGAATTCGTCATTCACTTCGCCGGTTTCAAGCGCTTCCAGCATGGATATCCAGGCGGGCAGGACGATATGGCCGCGCCATTCAAGCCCCCGCCGCGCTGCCTCCAAGCGCCCGCGCTGATAGGGATCAAGATCCTTGGCTTCGTCATTGAGCTTTTTGCGCAAGGCGCCCGCAAGTTTCAGCAAGGGTGTCGCAAGACGGCGGAGCCCGATGGCCAGCTCGCGCGCGGCATCGCTGACTTCATCCGTGAGCGGATAAATATCAGTTTCCTGGGTATAGAAGGCGTCCTTGTCCTCGCTGCGGGCGCGGACATGCTGGTAGATGTTGGCCAGGAAGACTTCGCCAGGGCCATGGGGGGCGCCCAGCCGCGCCGCCCAGCCCTCTGCGGCCAAGACGCTCGCGGCGGAAACCGCTTCGTTCAGGGCTTTTTCGGCGTCCTCATTGCCTTGCACAAGCTCGCTCAAACGATCTTCCAGCCCGCGCGAGCGTGAGCGCATGCGCCCCTCGGGGCCTCTGATCCAACGGCGCAAATCCGCCATCTCGGTGCCGGACACGGCAGCGGCGAAACCGCTATCGGCGGCATCGAAAAGATGATGGCCCTCGTCGAAAACATAGCGCACGCGGCGCTCGTTCTCAGCGTCGTTCTGCGCCGGAGCGGGCAGGGGGACATCGCCGGGGACATCATTTGTCTGATCCGGGCCTTGCCAATCCTGCGCGGCATTGGCGATGACGAGCGCGTGGTTGGCTACCACGATCTCCGCTTTCCGCGCGCGGCGCACAATCTTCTCGATGAAACAGACGCGATAATGCGGGCAGGCGCCGTAAATGCATTCGCCGCGCCGGTCGGTGATTTCGCGAAGACTCATTTGGCTTGCAAGAAACGCCGGAAAACCCGAGCCGGAAATATCGCCATCAGGCGTCGCCGAAACCCAGCGCGCCACAAGCGCGAGGGCGACCGTGCGCTGGCTGGGGGTGAAGGCAGCGCGTTTCATCGCCTCTTCGAAATTGAGCAGGCAGAGATAGTTTTCCCGTCCCTTGCGCACGACCGCTTTTTCATCGCGTTCGGAAGGATCAGGAAAGAGCCGCGAGATTTCCGATACGATCTGGCGCTGCAGATTGCGGGTATAGGTCGAGATCCAAAGCCCCGGCCCGTTCTTCTCTGCCCAGATGCTGGCGGGCGCGAGATAGCCGAGCGTTTTGCCGATGCCGGTGCCCGCTTCCACCAATGCGATTTTCGGCGCGCCGGAACGTTCGCGCGGGGCAAAGGCGTAGCTCGCCGCATCGACATAGGCGCGCTGTTCTTGGCGTTCCTCACCGGTGAGGCCGACAAGCTGAGAGAGCCTTGCGCGGGCTTCCTGCGGGGTGACGGGCTGGGAGGAGGGTTTTGCGGGTGCGGGCTCGTCTTCCCATTCGGACAGCGTGCGCCAGACTTCGAAGCCCGCGAGCGGGGCTTTTTGCAGATCGGAGGTCCCGATGATGTCGAGGACGATGGGCGCCCAGCGCCAGCCCGCTTTCATCAGGGTGAGCGTCATGGGGCGCAGCGCCGATTTCACGCTTTCGGGGAGAAAGGAGATTTCTCCCAATAATTGTTGTGCCGCCGCGTGCATGGTCTTGGCGATGCCGCCTGGGCCTTCCGGCACCTCGATCCGCAGGGCGCGCGCAACGCCCAGCGCGCTCGGCACGCAGGGTTGGCAGGGGCGCACGAAGACGAAGAGTTCGAGCAGGTCATAGACCTGGCGCATCGCGTCCAGCCCCAGCCGTCCGGCGACAAAGGCGGCATGGGCGACGAGAACCTCACCGCTCTGGAAAAGCTCGCCCGCCTCGCGCTTGGTCACCAGCCGCAGATCGCCGTCATAAACCGCAGCGCCCGTTGCCGTAGGCACAAGTGCGCGGACGCGGTTTAAGCCGCTGACAGCGATAGGATTATCGGGAGGGTCATCGATTCTGGGCACACCGGAGTATGGACCAGAAGCGGGCTAGGATTCCACCAGACCCGGATAGCGGCTTTGCAGCATCAGGGTGGTTTTTTCGAATTCGAACACCACCATCTGTGCGGCATTGCGCCGGGCATGGGCCGTGTTGCCTTCGTAAACCGAGGCCGCGAAAGCCTTGGCCGCCGCATCGATCTCGGAAAACGCGAAAGGCGCGCCCGCAGCGCCCAATTCCAGCGCTAGCCGCACCGCCTCTTGCCAATGGGCGCAGAGAACGGCTTCGGAGAGGTGTTCTGAAATGGTTTCGCCCGCGCGGATGTAGTGGCGCAACATCGCCCAGAGCGTGTCGCCAAAGGCTTCCTCCAGCCGCGCGAAGGCGCGGTTTTCGGCCTCAGAAATGGCCAAATCGGAGGGGATTTTCTTTGGTGCGGACGTTGACGTCATGGCCCCCCAAGCCTAGCTTCGCCGCCTTTCCAAACCGTTTAAGGCTTCTAAAAGACCATGAGTTCGCCCCTGTCCGATGACGCGCTGAAAGCCCATGCTTGGCCCTTTGAAGAGGCAAGGAAACTTCTGGCGCGCGCCACCAAAGGCGAAGAGGTCATTTTCGAGACCGGGTACGGCCCCTCGGGCCTGCCGCATATCGGCACGTTCGGCGAAGTGGCCCGCACCACCTGGGTGCGCCGCGCTTTCCAGCTTATGAGCGATAAGCCGACCAAGCTGGTGGCCTTCTCGGACGACATGGATGGCCTGCGCAAAGTGCCGGACAATGTGCCGAACCAGGAAATGCTGAAAGAGCATCTCGGCAAGTCCTTGACCGCGATCCCCGATCCCTTCGGCACACATTCGAGCTTCGGTGCGCATAACAACGCGCGACTGCAGGCGTTCCTGGATCGCTTCGGTTTCGAATACGAATTCCTCTCGGCGACCGATTGCTACAAGTCCGGCCGTTTCGATGAAGCGCTGCTGACGGTCCTGAAGAATTACGAAAAGGTGCGCGACATCGTGCTGCCGACGCTGGGTGCGGAACGCAAGGCCACCTATTCGCCCTTCCTGCCGGTCTCGCCCAAGACGGGCGTGGTGCTGCAGGTTCCGATCCTGGAATGGAATGTGGAGAAGGGCACCATCGTCTATGTCGATGATGAGGGCGATCGCTTCGAGACGCCCGTCACTGGCGGCCATGTGAAGCTGCAGTGGAAGGCCGATTGGGCGATGCGCTGGCTGGCGCTGGGCGTCGATTACGAAATGGCGGGCAAGGATTTGATCTCCTCGGTCGAGCTCTCCTCCAAGATCGTGCGCGCCCTGGGTGGCAAGCCGCCGGAGGGCTTTAACTACGAACTCTTCCTCGATGATTCCGGCCAGAAGATTTCCAAGTCGAAGGGCAATGGCCTTTCGGTGGAAGACTGGCTGACCTATGGCACGGAAGAGAGCCTTGCGCTTTTCATGTTCCAGAAGCCGCGCGTCGCCAAGAAGCTGTACTTCGACGTTATTCCGCGCTGCGTGGATGATTACGTCACCTTCCTGGAAAACTATCGCACCAAGGAAACCGAAGCGGCGCAGCATCTCGAAAATCCGGTATTCCACATCCATGGCGGAAACCCGCCGGCGGAATCCTATCCGGTGTCGTTTGCACTGCTGCTCAATCTCGTCAGTGCTTCGAATGCGCATAATCGCGAGGTTTTGTGGGGTTTTATCCGCGCTTATGCCAAGGATGCCTCGCCGGAAAAGAACCCGGGTCTCGACAAGCTCGTTGGCTATGCGGTGCGCTATTACGAAGACTTCGTGAAGCCGACCAAGAAGTATCGCGCCCCCACCGACATGGAACGCGCTGCCCTGAGCGAGCTTGCGACCACGTTGAAAGCTTTCGGCGGCGAGAACGATGCGGAGAAGGTGCAGTTCGAGATTTTCGAAATCGGCAAGCGCCACAAATTCGAGCCCTTACGCGATTGGTTCAAGGCGATCTACGAGGTCTGCCTCGGCCAGTCTCAGGGGCCGCGCTTCGGCTCCTTCGCGGCGCTCTATGGCTGCGAGGAAACCGCCAAGCTGATCGAAAAGGCCCTGGCGGGAGAGTTTGTTTCCTAATCGTCATGGCCGGGCTTGACCCGGCCATCCATTCTTTGCTTCGCAGTTTTTCCGGGTTGCGTGACCGTCTGGATGGCCGGGTCAAGCCCGGCCATGACGGAGTGGTTCACCACAGCGGCGGCAGCACGGCCCAGGTGCGTTTGGCGTGGGCCTCGAAGGCCTCGCCGAAATGCTCGCGCAGGGCTTTCTCTTCCACCAAAATGCGCACGCTGTAGGAGATGAAAATCCCCGCGAAGGCAGCCGCCAGCGAAATCCAATTGCCAAGCCCCAGCCCCACGCCGAAGACGGTGATCAGCCCGCCGGTGTAAGAGGGGTGGCGCAGCACGCGATACGGCCCGCTGGTCACCAGCTTATGGTCATCGAGGATACGCACCGAGGTGCGGAAGTGCCGCCCCAGGGTGAGCACCGCCCAGCTTCTGAGGAAGATGCCGGCCCAGATCAGCGTGATCGCAGTCCAGACCCGCGGCAGCATGGGCAGGGCCATCTTCGCTTGAGGCCAAAGATGCGGCGCCCAGAAGGCGAGGGTGATGCCCGCGGTAATCAGGACGCAAATCAGGATGAAGGTGCCCCGGTCCTTCTTCTGGCCGCTGCCTTTGCGGACATCGCGGCTGAAAATCCAGATTTCCATCAGGATCCAGGCCCAATAGCTGGTGAAATAGGCGTTGCGGATCACGTCGGGGTTGCTGAACGCATCGGCGAAAGACATGGGCCTCTCCTCAAATCTTGCCTCACCTTAGATTACTCTGTTAAATAGAGTCAACTGTCGTATGGAGTACGGCGTCTGGTTCTTGGGAGGCGGGTACAACTGTCAGATTTCCGGCCTAGAGCGGAGCCGGAATTTTCGAGTGAGTCGCCCCATGGAACGCCGCACATTTCTCACCGCCCTTTCTTCAGGCGCCGCCCTTGCCGCTGTCGCGGAAGCGCATCGCGCGGGCCAAACCGCCAAGGATAAGGCCGCTTCCGGGGAGGCCGGGCGTCGCCTGCGTTTCAGCCGCGAGGGGAAGTTCAAGATCCTCGCCGTCACCGATCTGCATTTCGGCCCTGAGCAGGATCCTTATGCGGTCTCGCTGATCTCCGAGATGATTGCGGCGGAGAAGCCCGATCTGGTGCTCTGCAATGGCGACAACATCATGGGCGGGGATTCCCGCACCATCGCTGAGGTCAAGGATGCGGTGGACCAAGTTGCGCGCGCGATGGAAAAGGCGGGCGTGCCGTGGGCGGTGGTGCTCGGCAATCACGACCGCGAGCATAACGCGCATACTGGTCTCGCCGATGATGCCTTCTTCGCGCTGTTCGAAGCCTATCCACATAACCTGAACGCGGGCTGGAACCGCGCCATCACCGGCACCGGCAATCATCACATGCTGGTCTGGGACGCCGAGGGCAACAAACCGCTCGCCAATATCTGGCAGCTTGATTCCGGCAAGGGCTCAAAGGATGAAACCCTCAGCTATGAATGGGTGCACCAGGATCAGATCGCCTGGTATCACACCACGCAAGCCGAGCTTGAAAAGCGTTACGGTTATCTTCCGGCGCTGATGTTCTTCCATATTCCGGTGCGTGAATTCATCGATCTGGCCGCGAGCAAAAAGATCGAAGGTGCGCGCGGCGAGGATGAAGCGCCGTCGGGCATTAATAGCGGGCTCTTCGCCGCCGTGTTGGAACGCAAGGATGTGATGGGCATGTTCTGCGGCCATGACCACGAGAACAATTACATCGGCGAATATCGCGGTGTGACGCTCGGCTTCATCGGCGTCACCGGTGTGCTCAACGCCTATCCCCATATCGCCGAAACCGATGCGCGCAATGCAAGGCTGCGCGGCGGGCGCGTGTTCGAGCTTTACGCCGACAAGCCCGGCCAGTTCAAAAGCTGGGTCCGCCTACGCGACGGCTCCATCAACTGGGAGCACTGGAACACGAAGCGGGCGTGAAGTCTTTCCCTCTCCCGCAATGGGGAGAGGGAAGTACTGTCCTACTGGCTCGCCCAGATGATGCGGTGCATGAAGGCGATTTCGCTCATCGCGAAAGAGCGGTCCTCATAGGCCGGGTTCAGCGATTTCAGCTCCACGCGCTGGGCGGTGAGGCGTGCGAGTTGTTTGGCCATCACTTCGCCTGCCAGGGTCTTCACCACCACGCGGTCGCCGCGGCGCGGCGGGGCGGCGGGGGAGACCACGATGCGGTCGCCATCGCGATAGACCGGCTCCATCGAGGCGCCGCTGATCTCCAGCGCATAGGCGCGCTCATCGCCAAGATCGGGGAAGGGGATCTCGTCCCAGCCCGCGCCGACCGGAAAGCCCGCATCGTCGAAAAATCCGTCGCTGCCCGCTTGCGCCATGCCCACCAGCGGCACCAGCCGCACCGGCGGCAAGCCGGGCGCGACTTCGGTCACCATCGCCACGAATTCCTCCAGCGAGGCGCCGGTGGCGGTGAGAATCTTGGAAATGCTCTCGGTGGAGGGCCAGCGCAGCTTGCCATTGGCGGTGCCGCGTTTGGATTTGTTGAAGGTGGTGGGATCGAGCCCGGCAAGCTTGGCAAGACCGGAGGCCGAAAGCCTGTTCTTGGCGGCCAGGGCGTCGATCGCGTTCCAAATTTGTTTATGCGTCAGCATGCTGTCGAATTCCTGAACCTTGCTGTGACCGCCATCCGGGACAAATTTCCTTGGATGGTTTGCAATTGGGCCAAATCGCACCTTGCACAAAGTGGCGGTTTGGGCGCTTTCCTGAAGAGAGTGATGCTGAGCAAGGGATTAAGAAGGTGATCCCTTTTGTCGGTTATTGTTCCTAATACAAAGCCGAAGATAGGAATTACCACTTTTTGGCGCTTTTCGTCCAGGGGAATCGCATGATGGATTTAGCCGTCGCAGCCATCCGGCTTCTGCCACCAGAACCCGCACATAAGCTAACGGTGGAACTGGCGGCAAGGTTCGGGCCCTTCCTGCCCGGTCCGGGGCGCGATGACCCGCGCCTGGCAGTCAACGCCTTGGGCCTAAGCTTCCCCAATCCTTTCGGAATTGCCGCCGGCTTCGACAAGAACGCGCGCGCCTTCCGCTTTATGCTGAAAATGGGCATGGGCTTTGCCGAATGCGGCACGGTCACGCCGCGCCCCCAGCCGGGCAATCCCAAGCCGCGCATGTACCGCTTGCCGCAAGACGGCGCCGTGATCAACCGCATGGGTTTTGACAATGACGGCATGGCCGTGGTGGCCGAGCGTCTCAAGCGCCGTGGAAAGGGTATTGTCGGCATCAATATCGGTGCCAATAAGGATAGCGCCGACCGCATCGCCGATTATCGCCTCGGCTTTCAGACCTTGAGCGCGCTCGCCGATTACGTGACGGTCAACATCTCTTCGCCCAATACGCCGGGCTTGCGCGGGCTTCAGAACCGCGAGGAGTTGCACCGTCTGCTTGGCGTGCTGGTCGAAGCGCGCGGGGCCGCGAAGATTCCGCTGCTCTTGAAAATCGCGCCCGATCTCGACGAGGCCGCGCTCGACGATATCGCCGCCGAGGTGCTGGCCGCAGGTCTCGACGGGATGATTGTCACCAACACGACCATTGCCCGGCCGGAGACGCTGAAAAGCCCGCATGCGGGCCAGACTGGCGGGCTCTCGGGCAAGCCGCTCTTTGTGCCCTCCACCTACATCCTGCGCGAGGTACGCAAGCGCGTGGGAAGCAAAATCGTGCTGATCGGTGTGGGCGGCGTCAGTTCGGGCGCAGAGGCTTATGCCAAGATCCGCGCCGGTGCGAGCTTGGTGCAACTTTATACCTCGCTCGTTTACCATGGCGCGGGCCTAATTCCGCGGCTTAAGCGCGAACTTCTGGCCTGTCTGGCGCGCGACGGTTTCGCCTCGGTTGCCGAGGCTGTGGGGGCTGATATCCCCGCCTGACCGCCTCATCAGACGGCGTATTGCCTCTTGGCTAAGCAGGCGCCCCAACGCGGAAAAGCTTCTGAAAACGGGCTTTTTCGCGCGCCCTGTTTCGTGCAGGATGACGCCAGAAATACGTCGCGGGGGTAGGGGCGATGAGTTGGGGTGAGGTATGGCGGCTGGCGGTGAAGACCTTTATCGCCGAGCCGGTTGAGATTCGCATCGCGATCGGATTGGCGCTGGCCTTCCTTGCACTGATGATTTTGGTGGGGCTGCGCTATGCCTTCCGTCCGGCGGGTCCCAAGCCTGAGCCGCGTTTGGCGGAGCCGGTGTTAAGGCCAGTCCTGATGGCTGCCGCACCGCAAGCAGCACCCATGGCCGTGTTGGAGGCCAAAGCCGCGCCGCAGAAGGCGCCGCTCTTCCGGACGCGAAAGCCTTTGCCGCGTGTGGCGCGCAAAACCATCAAGCAGACCGCGAAGCCTTTTTCGCCGCCGCGTCCGGTGATCCGCCGCGCCCGCAAAGATAGCGCCCCGCGGGTGTAAACCATTTTTCCAATATCCACCTGACACACGCGCAATCGCCGTCATCAGACTGCGAGCGATTTGCTATAATGGTTTAGTTAGTAAGCATGTTGGGGGCACAGGTCGATGGCTGACGATCTCGGTAAACTGTTCTTGCGTCTGGGGCTGGGCGGGCTGTTGCTGTTTCATGGCGTGCACAAGCTTCTGACCGGACTTGATCCGGTGAAGTCCCTTCTTTCCGCGCACGGATTGCCGGAAAATCTCGCTTACATCGCCTATTTCGGCGAAATCCTTGGGCCCTTGATGGTGCTGACCGGCGTCTTCACGCGGCTGGGCGCATTCTTCATCTTTGCCGAAATCGCCGCGCTGATCGGTCTTTCGGGGCTGTCGCAGCTTCTCGCGTTTTCACCCGAAGGCGCCTACGGGCTCGAGACCGAAATGCTCTTCATCATCACTGCACTGTCATTGTTGTTTACAGGTGGCGGGCGGTTGGGCTTCACACGCGGTGCTTTGAGCTAAGCTTTCGAACCTGCCGTTAGAGCGAAAATTTTCACACATTCGTCAATTCCTCCGCCCACGTCACAGTTGAGGCGGCAATGTTTATGCTTTTTAATCCCAGAAGATTCGCAATACATACAATCCGTTGACGCGAAAATCGCACAACCGGTTGGTGCAGCGGAAGGACTGGGCGAATGGACGGCATTGCATCCAAAGGCAAGCGCGAACAGACCAAGATTCAGAACCGGGCTTTGATCCTCAATGCGGCGCGCCAGGTCTTCGCTGATCTCGGCTATGGCGCCACCACGGTACGCGACATCATTCGTGCTACGCCGCTCGCTTCGGGCACCTTCTACAACTACTTCAAATCGAAGGAAGAAGTGTATCAGGCGATCCGTGACGAGGTGGCGCTCGCCATCCGTCCGCGTCTTTCCGATGAGCGGCGTAAGGCAACGAGTGTGGAAGAATTCATCCGCTGTACCTTCCGCACCTTCTTTGAATATGTCGCGGGCGACCGGATGAACTTCCACACCATCCGTCATGCAGAAAGCACGCGGCTGCGCACGCCGGAAGTTATCGCGGGCTTTGAGGAACTGCGCGAGGATATTGAGAGCGCCGTCGCCAAGAATGTGTTTCCGCCGCTCGACGCCGATTTCCTGATGGCGGCGATGGTCGGGGTCGCGTTCGAAGTGGCCGAGCAGATGCTGAAGCGTGAGCCTTTGGATCCAGAAGCCGCCGCCGATTTCGCCACCGGGCTTTTCATCGGCGGTGTCCGCGCTATTCCCGAAGCGCAACCAGCGACCAAGGACAGCGCGTCAGACGTGGATTCCCACGCGGCGTAAGGCTCAAAAAGAAATGGCCGGGCGTTGACCCGGCCATTCTCGCGAAATAGCGAAACTGGATTGGGGGATTATCCCACCAGCTTGTCCAGCGCCTTCAGGATCGCGTCCGTCATCGCGGTGGTGCCGACTTTGGTCATGCCGGGCTGCATGATGTCGCCGGTGCGATAGCCTTCCGCGAGCACGTTCTCCACCGCCTTGTCGAGCAGGCGGGCATCTTCGACGCGGCCAAAGGAATAGCGCAGGCACATGCCGAAGGAGAGGAGCGTGGCGATCGGGTTGGCGAGGTCCTTGCCCGCGATATCCGGCGCCGAACCATGGATCGGTTCATAGAAGCCCGGCTGGCGCCCATCCGCCGTCTTGGCGCCGAGCGAAGCCGAAGGCAGCATGCCGATAGAGCCGGTGAGCTGGGCTGCTTCATCCGACAGAATATCGCCGAAGAGATTGTCAGTCAGGATGACGTCCAGGGTTTTGGGCGCGCGCACGAGCTGCATGGCGCAGTTGTCGGCGAGAATGTCGGAGAGCTGAATATCGGGATATTCAGTCTCGTGGATCTTGTGCACGACCTCGCGCCACAACACGCCGGTCACCATCACGTTCGACTTTTCGGCAGAGGCGACGCGACCAGAGCGCAGGCGGGCAAGTTCGAACGCCACGCGCGCGATGCGCTCGATTTCGTGGGTGTAATAGATCTGGGTGTCGACGGCGCGCTTCTCGCCATTCTGCAGGGTGACGAGTTCCTTGGGCTGGCCGAAGTAAACGCCGCCCGTCAACTCGCGCACGATGAGGATGTCGAGGCCGGAGACGATTTCCGGCTTCAGGGTGGAAGCGTCCTTCAGCGCGTCAAAGCACAGCGCCGGCCTGAGATTGGCAAAAAGGCCGAGATCGCCACGCAAACGTAAGAGACCGCGTTCCGGCTTCTTGTCGAAGGGCAGCTTATCCCATTGCGGGCCGCCAACCGCGCCGAAGAGGATGGCATCAGCCGCCTTGGCCTTTTCCATCATGGCATCGGTCGCCGGGCTGCCATGGGTCTCATAGGAAATCCCGCCGACCAGATCTTCTTCTGTCGTGTAGGCGAAACCGCGCTTTGCCTTGTACCAGCCGAGCACGCGCTTGGTGGATTCGAGCACTTCCGGCCCGATGCCGTCACCAGGAAGAAGAAGAAGCTTATAGGTCATGGGGTGTTTCCCTTTTCCGTCATGGCCACCCTTGAGGCGCCATCCATGCTGGAGAGAATTTCCGCTGATGGATGGCCGGGTCAGGCCCGGCCATGACGATCAAAAACTGGGTGCGGAGTTACAGCCAGGGGGCGGAGAGCTTGCGGGTTTCCTCGAAGCTCGAAATGTCCTTCTCGTGGCGCAGCGTCAGGCCGATATCGTCCCAGCCATTGAGCAGGCACTGGCGGCGGAAAGGATCGACATCGAATTTGATCGTGCCGCCATCCGGCCCGTGGATTTCCTGTTTCTCCAGGTCCACTGAGACAATGGCGTTGGCGCCGCGGCTGGCGTCGTCGAGTAGCTTGTCGATTTCGCTCTGGGGCAGGGTGATCGGCAGGATGCCGTTCTTGAAGCAGTTGTTGAAGAAGATGTCGGCGAAGCTGGGCGCGATCACGCAGCGAATGCCGAAATCCAGCAGCGCCCAGGGCGCGTGTTCGCGCGACGAGCCGCAGCCGAAATTGGCGCCTGCGATCAAGATCTTGGCGTTCTGGTAGGCCGGCTTGTTGAGCACGAAATCCGGATTCGGGCTGCCATCGGGCAGGGTCCGCATCTCGTGGAACAGCGCGGCACCGAGGCCAGTGCGCTTGATGGTTTTCAAAAATTGCTTGGGGATGATCATGTCGGTGTCGACATTGATCATCGGCAGGGGCGCAGCAACGCCCGAAAGGTGGCTGAAAGCTTCCATGGCCGGCGGTTTGTAGCTTCTCGGCCCCGTCTTCACAAGACACGTCCTTGTATCGAAAGGACAAAACCTTGAAATGATCGTGCGCGTTGGGGACTTCGCCGCCGTCATCAGGGTTTCTATTTTTTAGAATATCTCTAATTTAGTGGCGTTAATGACGGGGCTCACTATGTTCAAATTCCTCTTTGGCCGCAAAAAGCAGCCAAAATTGGCGGAAAAGCCCGCGCTTTTCGCGGCCGCGAAGCCAGAAGATGTCCAGCCCGCCCCGCCTACGGCACCGGTTCTCTCAGGCGGCGGCGGGGGCATTCATATTCCCGCGCATAAGCTCTCCCGCCGCAACCTGCATCTGCATTACGCGATCAATTCCTTACGCGAGGAGCTGGAAGCGGTGGATTGGTACCGCCAGCGTGCCGACGACACCGAGGATGCCGAGCTGAAGGCGATCCTGCTGCACAATGCCGATGAGGAAATCGAGCACGCCGCCATGATCCTGGAATGGATCCGCCGCCGCGAGCCGCGCTTCGACAAGGAGCTGAAGGAATACCTCTTCACCGATGGCCCGATTGTCGAGGTGGAGAAAAAGGCCATGGGGCGGGAATAGCCGCCAGCCAAGACCGGGTCGCATCGGGCCCCCGCGTCATTCTGCCCATGTCGCCTCTGTCGCGGCAGGCGTAGCGTTTCCACTTCCGACGGCTCGAAAAAGAAAGCCGCGGGGGGAGAGAAACGAACATGGCACTCATGACATGGGACGAGGCCTTGGGTAATGGCGTGGCCTCCATCGACGACCAGCACCGCGAACTCGTCAGCCTGATGAACGCGCTTTACGATAGCGCCAGCACAGGCGAGCCGCGCGATACGGTGCGCTTATTCGATCAGCTCTTGGAACATACAGTCGCCCATTTCCGGCACGAAGAGAGCCTTTTCATCAATACCGGTTATCCAGAAGCCGAGCGTCATCGCCGCCATCACGAGCTCCTCACCGCCAAGGCGATCGAGTATCGCGATTGCGCCGCTAAGGGCGATATGATGGCGCTCAGGGCCGAAGTGCTGCCTCGCCTTGCCACCTCGCTCACCATGCACATTCAAAAAGATGACAAGGACACTTGCGCGTTCTTGTGCTCGATGGGCGTGGCGTAGGGCTTAATCCATCCAAGCTTGTCATCCCGGACGCGCCCGCAAAAATGCCTTCGTCTGGCAATTGGGCGCGATCCGGGATCCACTCTAACGCCTGCTCAGATTTCAAAGTGGATCCCGGGTCTCGTAGCCGCGCGCTACGCAACGCGCCAACTCGCCCGGGATGACAATGTGGGAATAGGGCGGCGAGCAAATTGCCCGCGCGCCCTTTCTAATCACCCCCTCATCTTCTTTGCCGCTGCCACCATGTTGAGCAAGGCGGGGCGGGTTTCGTCCCAGCTGCGGGTTTTGAGGCCGCAATCGGGATTGACCCAGATTTGCTCCGCGGGCAGACGTTCGCCCGCCTTTTTCAACAGCGCGACGATTTCCTCCACGCTGGGCGTGCGCGGGGAGTGGATGTCATAAACGCCCGGCCCGATCTCATTGGGGTAATGAAACTCGGCAAAAGCGTCGAGCAGTTCCATTTTCGAGCGCGCGGTCTCGATGGAGATGACATCGGCGTCCATGGCGGCGATAGCTTCGATGATGTCGTTGAACTCGGCATAGCACATATGGGTGTGGATCTGGGTCGCGTCCGCCACGCCCGAGGTCGCCAAACGGAATGCCGCCACCGCCCAGGCGAGATACAGCACCCAGTCCTTGCGGCGCAGCGGCAGACCTTCGCGCACGGCAGGCTCATCCACTTGGATCACCGAAATGCCCGCCGCTTCCAGATCGGCCAGCTCATCACGCAAGGCGAGCGCGATCTGCGCACACACCGCATCGCGCGGCAGGTCATCGCGCACAAAGGACCATTGCAGGATCGTCACCGGCCCCGTCAGCATGCCTTTCATCGGCTTCTTGGTGAGCGATTGGGCATAACGCGTCCACTTCACGGTCATGGGCTTCGGGCGGCTGACATCGCCGAAAATCACCGGCGGGCGGACATAGCGCGAGCCATAGCTTTGCACCCAGGCATGTTTGGTGAAGGCAAAGCCGGAAAGCTGCTCGCCGAAATACTGCACCATGTCATTGCGTTCGAACTCGCCATGCACCAGCACATCGATGCCCGCTTCCTCCTGCCAGCGCACGCAAGCTTCCGTCTCGCGGCGGAGGAACTCGTCGTAAGCCGCATCATCGAGCATGCCTTTAGCGTGGGAGGCGCGTGCCTCACGCACCACTTTGGTTTGCGGGAAAGAGCCGATGGTGGTGGTGGGGTACAGCGGCAGGCCGAGATAGGCTTTTTGCGCTTTGCGCCGTTCGGGATAGGCAGAGGCGCGCGCCGTCATTTGCGGCGTCACCTCTTCCAGCCGCGCTTTCACCGCCGCATTGTGAATCTTGGGCGAGGTCTTGCGCTTTGCGGCCGCTTGCGAAGAGGCCTCCAAAGCGTCTGCCACCGCGCCGCGGCCTTCATTCAACGCCCGGCCGAGAATGGAAAGCTCATCCAGCTTCTGCACCGAGAAAGCGAGCCAGCTTTTCAGATCGGGATCGAGCCCGGTTTCCAACTCGAGGTCGATGGGCGAATGGATGAGCGAGCAGGACGGCGCCAGCATCACCTTTTCAGGCTTGCGCTTCGCCAAAACCTTCTCCGCCGTTTCAAGCTTGGCGCAGAGATCGCTGCGCCAGATGTTGCGGCCATCGACAAGGCCGAGCGACAGGGTGAGGTCCTCCGGCGCCTTGGCGAGCACGCTATCGAGCTGATCCAGCGCGCGCACCAGATCAAGATGCAGCCCCGCCACCGGCAGGGCCAGCGCGGTTTCGAGATTATCGCCAAGCCCGCCGAAATAGGTGGTGAGCATCAGCTTCACTTGGGGCACTTCGGCGGCCAGAGTCTGATAGGCAAAGCGCAGCGCTTCTTTGGCGGCGTCGCTTAAATCCTGCACCAGGCAGGGCTCATCGATCTGTACCCAGTCTGCGCCTTCCGCCGCGAGTTGCTTCAAGACCGAGGCGTAAACGGGCAGCAGCGCAGGCAGAAGCCGCAGCGTGTCGAACTTCTCGCCCGCGGGTTTGCCGAGAAGCAGGAAGGTGACCGGGCCGACGAGAACGGGGCGCGTGGCGATGCCCAGCGCCCTGGCTTCACGGAATTCATCCAAAGGCTTCGTCGTGCACTGCTCGAAATCCTGATCCGCCAAAAATTGCGGCACCATGTAGTGGTAATTGGTGTCGAACCACTTCGTCATTTCCTGCGCATGCAGGTCGCAGCCGGAGCGCCCGCGTGTGCCACGCGCCATGGCGAAATAGGTGTCGAGCGCCACCGGGCCTTTCGGCATCAGATAGTGCTCTGGCACAGCGCCCACCATCACACTGGTGTCGAGAACATGATCATAGAGTGAGAAATCATTGCTCGGGATGACATCGATCCCGGCGGATTTTTGCCGCTCCCAAGCCCCAGCGCGCAGCGCTTTGGCGCGAGTTTGCAGGACTTCCGCGCTGATCTGGCCTGACCAGAATTCTTCCAGCGCTTTTTTCAGTTCGCGGCGTGTCCCGATACGCGGGAAGCCGAGATTGGAGACAAGAATGGACATGGATACGCCTCGTTGAAGCGCCGCAAACGCGCGTGTTGCGCGGCGGCAGGTAAATCCAGTCCCGGAGGAGATTGAAAAGAACGCGTGCGAAATTGACCGGCAATCCTGCCAGCTCGCATGCGCCTCACCGGAGCACCCCGCCCGTGGACGTTCTTTCGCCGGGGCAGGTCTCCTGGCTCACGGGTCAGCGCGGGGGCCGGTCTTCCCAACGCTAAACCTGCGTCAGTGACATCATCGGCACCCACTCGCCGCTTACAGTTGCGGGGGCAGCTTCGGCATTGCCTCTCGGCGCACCGAATTCCCTCTTAGCTTCCGCCGGTCGTCTGACGGAAGAACCTCGACACGGACATTAAGAGGAAGAGGGGCAAGCCTGTCAACAAGCATATAAAGAAATCTTTATATCTTCATATGCGGTGTGCGGCGGGCAAAAAAACGGCGCCACCGTTTCGGGTAGCGCCGGAAGTCATCGTGAAAAGAAAAATCAGTTCAGCGTCAGCACCGTGACCGAGGCGGGCGCGAGCGTGATCGAAAGTGTGCCGTCCGTGACCGTGGCGGAGACCGCTTTCGGTTTTACCGTTTCGGGTGCGGTGAAGCTGTTCACGCTGTCGAGCTTGGGTGCGGAAAGAACCTCACCCTTTGCCGTGCCCAACGCGCCGGGCAGTTTCACGCTGAAGCTTGCAGGCGATTTGGCATCGATATTGGTCAGCGCGATGACGATCTTGCCGTCCTTGGTCTTGGCGGCGACCGCATCGACCTTCGGCAAGGTGATATCGCCGAATTTATAGGTGCCCGCATCGAAGCTCACCGGCAGGAAGGTGGAATCCTGGAAGGGCACATACATCTTGAAGAGATGATAGGTGGGTGTCAGCACCATCTTATTGCCTTCGGTCAGGATCATCGCCTGCAGCACATTCACCATCTGGGCGATGTTGGTCATGCGGATGCGGTCGGCATGGCGGAAGAAGATGTTGAGATTGAGCGCGGCCAGAACGGCGTCACGCTGCGAGTTCTGCTGCTGCAGGAAGGCGGGATTGGAGCCCGGCGTCGGCGCCAGCCACGCGCCCCATTCATCCACCGTCAGCGAGATCTTCTTTTCGGGATCGAACTTGTCCATCGCCGCCGCCTGTTTGGCGACCAGCGGCTCCATATGCAGCGTGTCCTTCAGCATGAAGGCGTATTCGTCTTCGCCAAAGCCGGTCGAGGGATGCGAGGGCGGCCAAGCGCCCCAGGTATAGGAATGCAGCGACATGCCGTTGATGTCGAACGACCAGCCATGGCGCTTCTTCCAGGTCTCCATTACCGCATCGGTCCATACCGTGTCATCGCCGCCCGGGCCTACCGCCACTTTCTGGGTCGGCACGGCGGTGTTGTAGTTGTTGACGAAGCGGGCATAGAGCTTCATCTGCTGGACGTAATCTTCCGGCGTCATAAGGCCGCCGCAGTCCCAGCTCTCATTGCCGATGCCGATATAGTGGACCGCATAGGGTTCGGGATGGCCATTGGCGGCGCGTTCCTTGCCGAGCGTCGCGGTGGTGGGGGCGGTCATATATTCCACCCAATCGGCGGCCTCCTTCACCGTGCCTGAGCCGACATTCAGCGAGATATAAGCCTCGGCGCCGATCAGCTTGGCGAAGGTCATGAATTCGTCGGTGCCAAAGGTGTTGGGCTCGGGCGCATTGCCCCAGGCCGCGTTCACGCGTGCGACGCGCTTTTTGCCGACGCCATCGCGCCAGTGATATTGGTCGGCGTAGCAGCCGCCCGGCCAGCGCACCACCGGCACATGCAAGGCTTTCAAGGCGCCAACCACGTCGTTGCGGATGCCGCCCGTATTGGGAATTTTGGAGGTCTTGCCGACCCAGATGCCATCATAGATCTGCGTCCCTAGATGTTCGGCGAATTGACCGAAGATGTGCCGGTCGATTTTGGCCCCTGGCTTGGCCGTATCCACCGAGACTGTGATCGTGCCCTCGGCCAAGGCCGGAATACTCACTAAAGATAAGGCCATGACCCAAGGAGCCAAGCGGCGCATATGTCCCTCCAATGTATTTGTATGAGAAATACATAGCGCGCCTTAAGCGTCCCGGCAACGCTCCTTATGGGCGCAGGCAGTCACGCTTTTTTGTTCGGAAGTCCCAGAGGGCTCAGGCAGTCTCGTCGCTGACCGTATCGTGGAATTTGGTGAGATCGACCATGCGCCGCCCATCCGGCAGGCGGGAGAGGATGTCCACCAGCCGGTGATTCCACAGGATGCGGTCCGGCTGATAGGAGTGGCGGGCGAAAACCATATCGGCCAAGGTCTCGTCCGTGCCGCTGAGGAGCACGATCAGCTCGCCCTGGCAGGCTTTCAGGCTTTCGGTCGTCTGACCGTAGAGCGGGCTTGTCTCATCGACCCGGTGCATCACCGTCCAGGAGAGGGCGAAGAGGGGGGAGTGCGCTCGCACCAGCGGCAGCTCCCGGAAGCGCCGCATCATCAGGCCTTCCTGTGTGGTGTGCTGCCAGGCATAGGTAAGCGAGACATTGGCCCCCAAGATCTGATTGCCGCGCTGATTGGCGGCACGGAACATCAAGGTCGGAACACCATCGAAATTGGTGATCACCGCGGCTTGGGAGAAGAGGATGCGCGCCGAGGGCCGCGAGAAGCGCGAGAACAACACGCCGGTGATCAGGGCGAGGTTGATGATGCCCGAGAACGCCTCCACAACCACGACCACATTGGCGTAATGGGATTTGGGCACCATCACGCTGTAATTGATCGAGGCGATGGTCTGGACGCTGAAGATGAACGCGTCCCAGAAATTGCCCGGCCGCGCATAAGCGATGCCGCCCGGATCAAGCATGTAGATAAGTGCGAAGACCGAATTGAGCAGCACGAAGAACAATCCCAGCACCGGAATGAACAGCGCCCAGGGAATGGTCAGGATGGCGTGATAGAAATCGGTCCAGCGGGTGTGGTCCTGGCCCTTGATGATGGCAAAGCGCTTCATCCCGCCCGGCGTGATATACGAGCCTGGGGCAGGTGCGGCGCGCCAATTCTTCGGCGAGATGCGGTCAGATAAACGATTAGCCACGGGACTTAAACACGCTCCAGCGGGACTGCGGTTATGGGCAGTCCACGGCTCCATTGGTTTGTGGCTCTATGTATACACAGAGTGGCTGGGCTTTGAGAATGGAGGCGGAAAAACTCTTTCCGCGCTCATATACCACTGTCACCCCCTCGTGCGTCGCGCTTATGCGCGATCCTCTCGGCCGGGGATGACAACGGCTTCTGCGTGATGCCCTTCGCGCCTTGGCGCTTCCAGGCCGTTGTGGGCGATGTTAGAAGCCGTTGAAGCGGTAGGGAGATCATCGCGCATGACGGATGTACGTTTGGGCCAGCGCGAAGATGGCGACAAGATCGCGGCGATGCTGGGAAGGGCATTCATCAACGATCCGGCGATGTCCTTCATTTTCCCGGATCAAGAGCAGCGCAAAACCCGTATGCCGCTGCTCTTTCGCCAGCTCTTTGCCAGTGACCGCAAGGCGGGTGGGGTGATGATGACCCCTGGTGGTGAAGCGGCCACGCTATGGCGCGCGCCCGGCCGTATCGCCATCCCGTTCCTGGAAGAGCTTCTGAACGCCAAGTCGTATCTGAAAGCGTTGGGGCCGCATGTTTTTCGCGCGATGGGGCTTTCGCATGCCATCGAGGCGCAAATGCCAAAGGGCGAGTTTTGGTATCTGCACATCGCGGGCTGCGATCCGGCGGCGCAAGGCAAAGGTTATGGCCGCGCGGTGATCCAGGCAGGGCTTGATCAGCTCGTCAAAACCGACGCCTGCTATTTGGAAACCGGCACCGAGCGCAATCTTGGCTTTTACCGCGCGCTGGGCTTTGAGCTGATCGGCGATTGGCAGGTTCCAGGCGGCCCGCGCCTCTGGTCGATGCTGCGGCCTAAGGCTTAGACGCCAGATACGCCGCCCATATCGTTGAAAGCCCCTGGCCCAGCTTGGCAAGGTAGTCCCAGGTGTAAAGCCCGGTATTATGGCCGTCATCGAAGACGATGCGCACGGCGTAATTGCCCACCGGCTCAAGCGCGGTGATGGCAACATTTTCCTTGCCGCGCACGGTGATCTTCTCGGCGGGACTATGGCCCTGCACCTCGGCGCTGGGCGATTCCACCCGCAGATATTCCGCAGGCAGCTCATAGCTTTCGCCATTCTCGAAGCCGACGCGCAGCGTACGCTTGTCCTTCAACAGACGGATTTCACTTGGCCAGATGTCACTCACTTGAAGTCTCGCTCCGCATCTGAAAGCTGGCGCGCCTCGTCCGGGCGCATGATGGGAACCCCATCGCGAATAGGATAGGCAAGCCCCGCCGCCTTGCTGATCAGCTCCTGATGTTCGCGGTCATAGCTCAAGGGCATCTTGTTGACCGGGCAGACCAGGATTTCCAGCAATTTGCGGTCAGGCTCCATCGCCATGCCTCTTAGTTCAGGGATACCGGTCCTTGCGGGCCCGCGCCGGACATCTCCAAAAGCGCGATCAGCGTATCCACCCGCTCGAGCCAGCCCGGGGCTTCCAGCAGCGCCTGCTTTTCGGCAGGCTCAAAGGGGCAGAGCATGGCAAGCGCATTGACGAGCGTTTCCGGCGGCGCACCCATCACGCTTTTCCAATCGGCCTTCAGGTCGCGATTGGCGAGATAATCCTTCAGCGAGGTGATCAGGCGTTCGCGCGGAAAATCGGTTTCATCCGGTGGCGTCAGATCTTCGCTATAGGTCTCGAAATCCGGGCGAATACGGCGATAGGGCGTGTCGGTGGTGAATTCTTCAACCACCCGGAACCGGCACACCCCCGTCAGCGTGATCATATAGCGTCCGTCCTCGCTCTCGCGAAAACCGGTGATGCGCCCGGCGCAGCCGGTGGCCGAAAGGGCAGGGCGCAGCACTTTGTCTTCGCTTTGCGTGGGCTGGATCATGCCGATCAGCCGCGTGCCCGCCAGCGCTGCATCGACCAGCGCCAGATAGCGCGGCTCGAAGACATTGAGCGGCAACTGCCCGCGCGGGAGCAAAAGCACCCCCGTCAGCGGGAAGATGTCGAGCACATCCGGCAGATCGCCAAGGGTGTTGTAGATAAAGGCCATGGCTTTACGAGAACAGGATCGAGGAAAGCTTGCGGCGGGCGGAGATGGTCCGTTCGTCGGTCGGCCCCATCGCTTCGAACAAGGTCACAAGCTGCTTGCGGGCGGCTTCTTCATTCCATTTGCGGTCACGCTTGACGAGTTCGAGCAGCGCCTCGATGGCGCCTTCGCGGTCGCCATCGGCGTCAAGGGCGAGCGCCAGATCATAGCGCGCCTGATGGTCGTTGGGATTGGCGGCAAGCTTGGCTTCGAGTTCCGTATTCTTGCCCGAAGCCGCCGCCGCCTTTTCGCGCAAGGAAAGCTCGGCATTGACCGCGCGCACGGCCTCGTCATTGGCGTCGTCAGGGCGCACCAGCGCGAGGGTGGTTTTGGCGCGTTCCAGATCGCCGCTTTTGAGGTAGCAGCGCGCCAGACCCGCCACAGCCTTGGGGTTGCCAGGCTCATCCTGCAACACATGGGCATAGGCTTGGGCGGCTTGGCCGATATCGCCCTGCTCGAAGGCCTGCTCGGCAAAGGCGAGAACTTCCGCCGCATGATCGTGGCCGCCGTGACCGCCGCCTTCGCCGATCAGTCCGGCGACGAATTGGTTGAGCTGGCTATCGGGGATTGCGCCCATGAAGCCGTCCACCGGCTGGCCGTTCTTGAATGCGTAAACGGTCGGGATCGACTGAATGCGAAGCTGGCGAGCAATTTCCTGGTTCTCGTCGACATTGACCTTCACCAGCTTCACCGCGCCCTTCGCCTCGGTGACGGCTTTTTCAAGCGCCGGGGTAAGCTGCTTACAGGGACCGCACCAGGGGGCCCAGAAATCCACGATCACCGGTACTTCGCGGCTCGCTTCCAACACATCCGCCGCGAAAGTGGCGAGGCTGGAATCCTTAATGTGGGGATTTGCGCCTTCTTTAGGGGTGGAACCGCCGAGACCAAACAAAGCCATGGTGAAAAATCCTGTGATGCACTCCCCAACATGGGCGCTCGGCAACGGAAAGAAAAGGGGGCGCGCGCTGGGGGAATGCCCACTTTCCCAAGAGGCAGAAAGGCGCAGTGGCGGGGGCGGCAGGAGCTCTTGCACTTGTCGGACAAATTCAGCATAGAGCCATGCGTCCGAAAGGTTTCCGCATGAAAATCACGGCCAAAAATTTCGCGCTAGGCTTAGGGGTATTGGCTCTGGGCTTTCTCTCCGCGGCGAATGCTGCCGTGCTGGACGAACATCGCCTTGCCGCGGCGCATTTCGGGGCGGATGCGCCCTGGTATGAGGGCAATATTCCTTTTTTTGAATCTGCCGACCCAAAGCTCGATCAGGTTTACTATTATCGCTGGCAGATTTTCCGGGCGCATCAGCGCGATCTGGGCAACCTCGGCTATATCTCCACCGAATTTCTGGAAGATGTCGGCTGGCAGCTCGAGCCCTATGCCAGCCTTAACGACGCCACCGGCTTTCACATCTATGAAGGGCGCTGGCTGCGCGACCGGCGTTATGCCGCCGATTACATCGACTTCATGACCTCCGTCGGCAACGACCATCACTTCGCCGAATATATCGGCGATGCGGTCTATGCTCGCGCGCTGGTGGATGGTGACACGGGGTTTGCGGCCTCAAAGCTCGCGGCGTTGAAGAAAAGCTATACCGCCTGGGACGATCACTACGATCCGGCGAAGAAGCTCTATTGGATCATGCCGCTCTTGGACGCGACCGAGTATACCATCGCCTCCATCGATGCGAGCGGCGGCAAGGATGGCTTCTGGGGCGGCGATGCGTTCCGCCCTTCGATCAACTCTTTCATGTTCGCCAATGCTGTCGCGATTGCGCGGCTCTCCGCGTTGAGCGGTGATACGGCCGTGGCAACGGAATATGCCGCCAAGGCCGAAGACATTCGCGCCCACATGTTGGCGGATCTTTGGAACCCGTCCTTTTCGCATTTCATCGACCGCTACAAGGTTTCTAACCAGTTCGTGAAATACTGGGAGCCAATCCGCGGGCGCGAACTTGTCGGCTATGTGCCCTGGGCCTTTGGCGTGGTGCCGTCTGATGCGAAATATGATGCGGCTTGGGCCTATCTCTTATCGCCCGATGGGCTTGGCGGTCCGCATGGCTTGCGCACGGTGGGGCCGTCCTACGAATATTATATGAAGCAGTATCGCTATGACGCAGCGACGAGCTTGCGCGAATGCCAGTGGAATGGGCCGGTCTGGCCGTTCCAGACCACGGCGGTGCTGACGGCGATGCAGAACTTCCTGCAGGATGAGCGCCAGAAGGCGGTGACGCGCACCGATTATCTGCGCCTTTTGCGCCAATATGCGGATCTGCATTTCCAGAACGGCAAGCTCGATCTGGAAGAAGATTACGACCCGGCGACTGGAAAACCCATCGTCGGCCTGCCGCGCAGCCATCACTATTTCCATTCTGGCTTCGATGATCTTGTCATCACCGGCCTCGCAGGTATTCGTCCGCATGAGGATGATGTTCTGGAGGTCAATCCGCTGCTGCCCTCCGACCCCAAGGACCCGCAATATCTGAAATACTTCGCGCTGGAAGATGTGCCTTATCACGGCCATTTGGTGGGTGTGGTGTTCGATGCGGATGGCAAGAAATATGGGCTTGGTGCGGGGCTTTCGGTGTTCGTCGACGGCAAGATCGTGGCGCATGAGCCGGGCTTAAAGCGCGTCCTTCTGCCCTTGCCGCGCCTTGCGCCGCAGCCCGTGGCCCGCCCGATCAATCTTGCGCGGAACCTCAAACTCACCGGCTATCCCCACGCCAATGCCTCCATCAACGCCGATGCGCCGAGCCTTTATCGCGCCATTGATGGGCGGGTGTGGTTCTTCCCCGAAATGCCGCATGGCTGGACGACGGAAGGCGGCGCGGGCGCGCAATGGTACGCGGTCGATTTCGGCAAGCCGACCGCCACGCAGTCAGCGGAACTTGCCTTCTTTGCGGACAGCGCCAAATACGCAGCGCCGGAAAATATCCGCCTGCAAATTCTCTCTGGCGGCAAGTGGCGCGATATCGCCAATGCCAAGCCGGTCGCGAACGGCATCACCAAGCTTCAGTGGTCCTCCGCCCAGGCCGAACAAGTGCGTGTGTCCTTCACCGTGCCCAAAGGCAAGGTCGTGCGGCTGGTGCAGATGAAGGTGTTTTAGCCAATCGTCATGGCCGGGCTCCGACCCGGCCATCCATTTTATCGCCGCACAACATTTGTGTTCGCGCCAGATCCATGCATTGCCTGGATGGCCGGGTCGGAGCCCGGCCATGACGGAAATTGGATTGGGCGAGGGATCCAGTCTGAAGATTTTCCCCTACTTCTCCGGTATCCCCGCGATTACCGGCTGATACCCAAGCGCCTCGATGAAGCGGACAAGGTCATCGGGTGTCACCGAGGTCGTGCGATCATTGCGCAGCGGGTGATAGTTGACCGGATTGTTCTTCAGCATCTCGGCGTCCAGCACCGGGCGAACCTGACGGGTGGTGTCATTTATAAGCGCGAAGGGTGTCACCGATCCGGGGGTGATGCCAAGCGTAGCCACCAGAAGTTCCGCCGAGCCGAAGGAAAAGCGCGGCGCATCGAGCTGTTTGGCGAGCGCGTTCAAATCCACCCGCCGCTGCGCGTCCACCACCACCAGCCATAGTCCGCCTTTTTTATCTTTTAAAAAGAGGTTCTTGGTGTGCCCGCCGGGAATGGTCTCCTTGATGGAGGCTGATTCTTCCACCGTGAACACCGGCGGGTGCGCATAGGTCTTATAGGCAATGCCAAGGGCCTGAAAACGGTTGTACAGCGCGGTTTCACGCGCATCGGCAGAAGGAAGTGTTTCGCTCATTTGCTCATTTCATCAGCATAACTTGCATTTTTGCGGCAGCTTAAATGTGACAGTCCATAAAGCGCCACAAAAACGTAGTGCGCCTGCCACAGCGGCACGTAAAGCGCACATCGCCTAACCGTGTTTTCATTGACACAATTATGCAGCATCCACACATTCCCCGCCAATAACGCTGCGCGTTCCTAAGGCAGTGCAACTGGCTGTCCGAAATTTCGGCATTAGAGGGGTAATATGACGGGTAAAGCGACCCAGATCGGCAAATTCACTTCACTTCTTCTTCTCTCGGCGGCGTTCTGCGGCATTGCCCAGGCCCAGCAGATTGAAGAGGTGACGGTTACCGCGCAGCGGCACGCGGAAAACCTGCAGGATGTGCCGATGTCGGTGGCGACGCTCGACACCAACAAGATCGAATCCATGTTTGCCTCCGGCCAGGATGTGCGCGCGTTGGCGAACTCGATCCCCAACGTCTATGCCGAAAGCTCGAACGGCCGCGTGGCGCCGCGCTTCTATATTCGCGGCCTCGGCAACACCGATTTCGATCTCGCCGCCTCGCAGCCCGTGTCCATCATCATGGACAATGTGGTGATGGAAAACGTCATCCTGAAGAGCTCGCCGATTTACGATCTCGCGGCGGTGGAAGTGGATCGCGGCCCGCAGGGCACGCTGTTCGGCCGCAACACCACGGCCGGTATCATCAAGCTCACCACGGCCAAGCCGACGGATGACTATCAATCCCGCTTCACGGCCTCTTATGGCTCCTTCGGCACCACCAATATCGAAGCTGCAGCCGGTGGCGGCCTGACCGATACGATTTCGGCGCGCATTTCCGGCATCTGGCAGCATCGCGACAACTACATCGACAACGCCTTCCAGAAGACCAACGGCGTGATGGGCGGCTATGACGAAAAGGCCGCACGCTTGCAGGTGCAGTGGAAGCCGGATGACAAGTTCTCGGCCCTGTTCAACGTACATTTCCGCTCGCTGGATGGCACCGCGGCGATCTTCCGCGCCAACATCGTCGACAAGGGCTCCAACAAGCTCAATTCGAACTACGTCTATAACAAGGTGTATTTCGACGGCGGCGCCAACAACCCGCAGAAGTACAATGGCCTCGGTACCTCGGCCGAGCTGGCCTATGATTTCGGCCCGGTCACGCTGACCTCGATCACCGGTTACGAATACACCCACGGTTATAGCCGCGGCGATATCGACGGCGGCAATCCCACCGGTCCGGGCGTGATCTTCTTCCAGTCCGACACGCAGGACGGCCTGGATTATCTGCATCAGTATTCCCAGGAAATTCACCTAGCCTCGAACTCGACCGGTCCGCTCTTCTGGCAAGTCGGCGGCTTCTGGTTCGATACCGATTACCAGGACACGACCAATCCCTTCTATGTCGCCCCCACCGCAGTGCGCCAGACCAACATCTCCTACGCGCTGTTCGGCCAGACGAGCTACCAGTTCACCGACAAGCTGAAGGTGACGGGCGGCATCCGCTGGACCTCTGACACCAAAGGCATGACGGCGAATGGCCCCTTGATGAAGCCGATCACCGACCCGGTGCGTCTGCGCGGTTCCAACATCTCCTGGGACGTGAGCGCCGATTACAGCTTCACGGACGACCTGAAAGCCTATGCCCGCGTAGCGACCGGCTTCCGTGCGCCGTCCATCCAGGGCCGCAATCTCGCTTTCGGCAATGGCTATTCCCAGGCCCGTTCGGAAACCATTACCTCCTATGAAGCGGGTGTGAAGACCGAGCTCCTGGATAAAAGCCTGCGCCTCAACTTCGACGGCTTCACCTATTACGTCCGCAACATGCAGTTCTCGGCGATCGGCGGCGGCTCGAACTCCGTCAACCTGATGAATGCGCGTGCGGGCCTGGCCTATGGTCTGGAAGCCGACGCGGAATGGGCGATCACCAAGGACCTTCTCGTCACCTTGGGCGCCAGCCGCACCGTCACCTCGATCCGCGATCCCAACCTGAAGACGGGCGTCTGCGCCCAGTGCACGGTGACGAACGCGGTGGATAAGGCCGGCAATGCCTATCTCAATGGCAATCCCTTCCCGCAGGCCCCGGATTACCAAGTCCAGTTCACGGCCCGCTATGGCTATCCGCTTGAGAATGGCGGCGAGCTCTTCGCTTATACCGATTGGTGGTGGCAGGGTTACACCAACTTCTTCCTCTACAAGTCGAAGGAGTTCAATTCGAACGGCAATTATGAAGGCGGGCTCAAGTTCGGCTATGTCTTCCCCGACAAGCACTTCCAGATTGCCGCCTATGCGCGCAACATCACCAACCGCAAGAATTTGCAGGGCGGTATCGACTTCGACGACCTCACCGGCTTCGTCAACGATCCGCGCGTGATCGGCATCGAGCTCTCGGCGCATATCCCGTAAGCGGGCGCGTCAGACGCGACAGAAAAGGGCGGGCCGCAAGGCTCGCCCTTATTTTTTTGCGTCAGGAGAGTGCTGAGAAGAGGGCTCTAGATGTGAAAACGGGCGGACCTTTCGATCCGCCCGAAGTTATGCAGTGTGGGCTCGGCGCAGGCCTTGGCCTTCTCGGTCAGGCGCGCGCCGAAATGGCCTATTAGAGGCCAGCAGCCATACGCGTGTAGCTGCCGTTGGTGGCATAGAGGTTCTGCACCAGCGGAGCCTTCACGGACTTCACAGCGGAGTTGATCGCATTGGCGCGGCAGGCGGCGAACTGCTTGGAGGCCAGCGCCGGGGCGACCGAATAGGAGGAGTAGAAATAGGGCGAGTTGCCGCAAGCTTCGTTGGCGGCCTTCTCGATGCGGACCAGGAGGGTCTTCGCACCGGTTTCGGAGGCAAGGTCGAGATCGTGATAGGCGACCTGGACGTCCTTGCGGATGACTTCTTCGGCTTGGGCTGCGCCAGCGATCAAACCAGCGGCGACAAGAGCGGTGCCCACAATCTTCAGCATGTTGTTCTCCTTTGGTTGTTCAGCGGTCCCCATCCGAACCGCCGGAACAGACAACGCTGTCATGCGACGATTTGAAAGGGCCTGACCCCGATCTAACTCCGACTTTTGCCGCGCTGCAACCGACTTTTTGCAGTGCAGCAAAATACCTTTAGATCGCCACAAAAAAGTCGCCCAATCCATTGGCACTAGTGCACAAATTCTGACGTTTACAAAACTGTGCAATAGCGAAAGTATAAGACGTTCGGAGGAGGAAACGCGCAAATCTGTGCTGCAAACGGGTAAGTCCGTTACGGAGCTATTAAGATGCGTGCCGCTTTGGACCAGATTGTTCTGGTGCAAGAGAATGATTTCCAGTTGGGCGGGCTGAAGGTCTGCCCCTCCAAGCGTCTGGTGCTGGCGGGCGGGGCCCGTGAGCTGCTCCAGCCGCGGATCATGCAGGTTTTGGTCGCCTTGGCCCGGCGTCGGGGCGAGGTCGTCTCCCGCGATGAGCTGATGGCCACCTGCTGGGGCGGATTCGCCGTCAGCGATGATGCCATTCACCGCTGTATCGCCCGGATTCGGCGGCTCTCCGAAAGCCATGGCGGCTTCACGCTCGAGACCGTGCCGCGGATTGGCTATCAGCTCATTTGTGACGCACCTGCCAACCAGGATGAAATGCGGGCTGAGGTTGAATGCCCTGCGGACTCAGCCTGCGCGGAGCCTGCGCTGCCGGAAAGCCTATTTCCGCAAACTCCATTCAATAGCTGGAAGGAAAGCCGGGCGGTCTTTGCGATGGCTGGATTTGCTGCTGGCGCGCTTCTGACCGCGGTCGGGTTTATCGGCGCGCGCCTGCTCTAAAGAAGAGATTAGGCCGCGAAGCCCAGCACCGCGCCCAAGGTGAGGGCGATCAGGGCGGCGAGAAAAATAAAGGTGCGGCTCATCTTGGGTCCAAAGCGTTGTCTTGAAACTGCCATATGGTCGGCCACAATGGCGAAATCCGCGCCCCATTAGGGCTAAAGCGTGGTCTTTCTGAACGTTGCAGGTAAGGACTTTCCGTCGTTCTTGTGCCACGTGCAGGTGATGCGGCTTCGCGTTTAGCAAAACGGCCCGCCTTCGTGTGAAAGCGGGCCGCAGCAGCGTTCAGCTATGAACAGCGATCAGGGGACCAAACGGGCAATCCATTCCGGCAGCGCGAAGGCGGCGGCATGGACTGCGGGGTTGTAGTAATCGGTCTTCAGTTTGAGGCGCTTATAAGCACGCGCAGCCTTTTTGATGCCGGCCGGAGTGCCGAGACGCGCCGCGCCCTTACCAGCCCAGGACAGGGTCATGAAGCCGCCAATGTAAGTCGGCACGACCGTCAGATAGAGGCCGGAGCGCGAGAAATGCGTCTTCAGTTCTTTCAGCGCGTCGGTGATTTCCGAAGGCTGATAAAACGGCACGCCGGTCTGGAAAGTGGCGAACCCGCCGGGCTTCAGCGCGTTCTTGATGCGATCATAGAATGTCTCGCCGAACAGCGCCTTGCCCGGGCCGATCGGATCGGGACGATCGCCGATGATGAGATCAAAGCGAGCCTTGTTTTCCTTGCGCGCCAGGAATTCGAAGGCATCCGCCACTTCGATCTTGAGGCGCTTGTCGCGGAAGGCTTTGGCGTTGATTTCGCCAAAATGCTTCTTGCAGTGGGCGATCACGTCACCGTCGATATCGACCAGGATGACTTCCTTCACGCCCTTATGCTTCAGCGCTTCGTCGGCGATGGAAAGGTCGCCGCCGCCAACGATCATCACGCTTTTGACCTTGCCGTGTTCCAGCATCGGCAGATGTGTCAGCATTTCCGCGTAGGCGGACTCGTCGCGGCTGGTGATCTGCACCACGCCGTCCAGCGTCATGACGCGGCCGTTAGAAACCGTGTCGAAAATCTTGATGTGCTGATATTTGCTCTTTTCGTCGACCAGCGGAGCGCCGGCGAGCTCCATCGTCTGGGCATAGCCATTGTGCAGGCGTTCTTTGAAGCTCGTCATAACCCCTCCGTGGTGGGCCTGGTGGAATCCTATAGGTTCCGTGGTTTCGGCGCGGGGCTTTTAGGGCCGAGCCCCCTTCAACACAAGCCCTGTGGCACAAGCGTTTCTAGCTGAGCCTGCCGGGTGATTCTGCCTCTTCGCTCGCGCGAGCTCGTCCCGCGCTCGCTTGAGCCACGTACAAAGCGTGCACAAGGCACGTCTCCGCGGCGTTCGATGACGAAAGCATGGCGAAGGCGTGGCGAAGTGTGCGGAGTCCGGCTTTGCTTAAGCCGCTGGAAAGGAATGTGACGCCAAACGTGGCTCAAGCTGCATCGTTCAGCGCACGCCGCGGCAAAATTTTTGACAGAGGGGTGACAAAGTTCTTGCGTCGGGGGGCAAGGGTCCTATATTTCGCCCCGTTCCCTTCGGGGGACGAAGCGGCACGAGGGCCTTCCCTCGGGCCGCTTTCTTCTTGAGGCGCCCCCCTTCGCAAGGAGAGGGGCACAGGTGTCAATGCTCTGAGAGGGTAGGTGCCAGGATGGCTCGACTCGAACTCGTGGCAGCGATCAAAGAAGCAAAGGCGCCTCGCGCCGGCGCGACTGCGAGGACTGTCCCGGTTCCTATTCCCCCTGGGGATGAGGACCGCAAGGACCACTTCATCAATCGTAACGGACTGACCTATGCGGGAAGTCACCTGATAATCGATCTATGGGACGCCGAGGGTCTCGACGACCGTGATCGGATTGAAGCCGCTTTGATCGATGCGGTGAAGGCAGCGGGGGCGACCCTTCTGCACATTCACCTCCATTGCTTCGAAGGCGGTGGCGGCATTTCTGGTGTCGCCGTGCTCGCTGAGAGTCATATCAGCGTGCACACTTGGCCGGAAAAAGGCTATGCGGCTTTCGACGTCTTCATGTGTGGAGATGCCGAGCCCCGCAAAGCGCTTTCTGTGTTCAAGGAAGCTTTTAATCCAGGTCGCCTGGTGATCGGCGAACATAAGCGCGGCGTGCTCTAATCGGCCTCAAAGCGCGAATTCGTAAAAGGGCGGGAGCGCCAAAATGCTCCCGTCCTTTTTCTTTATCGGCGTTCCTTTTCGGCAGCCGGTTAACTGTGTTGTCGGATTGCCTCTGTCATAATGGCGGGCGAAACGGCGGGACCTTCAGATTTTGCGCTACGACGCTTGCATCATCGGCGCTGGGCCGGACGGGCTGGCTGCGGCCGCGCGGCTGGCTGGCGCCGGGCTGAAGGTGCTGCTGGTGGAGCGCGCCAATGAGACCGGTGGGCCGTGTGCGACGCGCGAATTCTCCCCTGGCTTCTTGGTTTCGCCTTTTGCCGATGTCCTGGCCGCCATCCCCGCGCCCCTGTTCCGCGATCTTGATCTCGCCCCCAGAGGCGCGCTTTTCACCGCAGCCGTGCCCGGGCCATATGCCGAATTACAGGCTGAGGTGATCCAGCGGGTGTACGAGGATGCGGCGCGGCCGGTTGCGGGTGGCCTCTCTTTCCAGCGCCGGATGCCCGAACCGCCTTTTCCCGGCGAGCCGCTTGCCACCATGGCGCTGGCCGATATCGCGCCCGAAGGGGTGAGTCTCGAGGCGGCCTCGCTGATGCCGTTCGATCCGGCCATTCCCGGCAGCGCGCTCGCAATCTTGGCGGGTGCGCCGGGCGGGCTAGCGCGTGGCGGTCTCGGCAGTCTTGGCAAGGCACTCACCCGCGCCGCCGAGGAGGCTGGGGCCGAGATCTCGCTGGGCCTGGAAGTGACCGATATTCGCCGCAGAGGCGGCCGGGTCTCAGCCGTCAGCCTCGCCGATGGGCGCGAGATTGGCACCCGCGCGGTGATTTCCACCCTCGATCTGAAACGCACTTTCCTCTCGCTTTTTGCCTGGAACGAGCTTCCCAAAAGCTTGGTCGAGCGCGTCGGCGCCTTCCGCTCGGCGCCCGGCGTGGCGCGCTTTCTGGTGGCGCTGTCGCACATTCCCCGCCGCGCAGAGGGGCTGCGTGCGCCCATTCTTTTGTCCGCCGATGGCGAGCGCGCCTATCACGCCTGGAAAAGCGGAATTGTTCCGACACGGCCGCCCGCGCTGGTGCGTGTTGTCTCGGCGATCGATCCTGCCATGGCGCCAAGCGGCAAGGCGGTGGCAACCGTCACGCTGGGCGGCATTCCGCACAGCCCCTTCGATGGGCCCTGGACGCATGAAAAGCGTTTAAAGCTGGAAGCCTTGGCGCGCGACATGCTCGAAGAAGCCTTGCCGGGCAGCGCTGAAACAATCATCGCCAGCGAGCTTTTGGTGCCGCCGGATTTCGAAAATCTACTTGGCCTCACCGAGGGCGATCTCATGGGCGGCGAGCTTGCCGCCGCACAGATGCTGGGCTTCCGTCCCTTCGCCGAATGCCGCGGCATGCGCACGCCGGTGCCGGGGCTTTATCTCGCAGGGCCTTCTTCCGCGCTTGGCCCCATCGCGACCTGTGCCTCCGGCTGGGCAGCCGCGGCGGCTGTCCTCGCCGATCTCGGAGGCGCGCATGGCTGATGTGCTTGTCATCGGCGCCAGTGTGCCGGGCTTGATCGCCGCCACCTATCTTGCCCGCGCCGGTTATGGCGTGACGGTGCTGGAATCCGATCTTCATCTCGGCGGAGATTGCGCCAATCGCGTGCCGGTGGGCGATCTCGCCGTGCCGCCAGGACCGCATCTGTTTCTCGCGCTGGATCCGAAGATACTGAAAGAGCTGCGGCTGGGCCTTGAATATCTCTATCGCGATCTGCCGCTCATCGCCTTGCGCGGTGAAGGCCCCGCGCTCACCTTGCCGCGCGACGTGCATGAGGCGCGGCGCAATCTGACGCCGCTTTCGGAGCGCGATGCGGAGCGCTTTTCGGTTTACCGCCGCGAACATCATGCCTTCGCGCGCGCCATGCGCGGGCTGTGGTGGGAAGAGGGCGCGATCAGCGAGGAAACAAGATCGCGCCTGCGCCAGATGCAGGTGACAGCCGCAACCACCTGGCTCGATGGCGCCTTCGAGACCGATGCCTTACGTGCCTCCTATTCTTTCGATGCGCTGTCGGGCGGGATTTCGCCTTCGGCGGCGGGCTCGGCGCTGCTCTTTTCCTGGCGCGCCGCGCAAGAGATGTGCGGTCTGCAAAGCGCGGTCGCGATGCTGGCGGGCGGCCCGCAAATGCTGGTCGATCATTGCGTCGATGTGGCCACTAAGGCGGGGGTGAGGTTTCGCACCCTGGCGCCGGTGGCGCGGCTTCTCACCGATGGCGAACGCGTGCATGGCGTGCAGCTCGAGAGTGGGGAAATGCTTGCCGCTGAAGCGGTTCTCTCTAGCCTCACACGGCGCAAGACGCTGCTCGATTTCCTGCCGCCTGGCTCTTGTGGATTCGCGCTGGCGCGCCAGCTCGCGCGGCCGCAAGCAGTAGGGCAGGCGAAAGTTCTCCTCGGCCTTAACGCTCTGCCGCCGATTTTCGAGCAGCCGGGCCGCTATGTCCTGGCGGAGCGGCTGGAAACGGCTTCGCTCGCTTATGCAGAGGCGCGGTCGGGGCAAATCCCCTCTGATCTCGCCCTCGAAATCGTCGCCATGCCGACCGGAACGAGCCCACCTTATATCCTGTCTGTGCTGGTGCGCCCGGTGCCGATGGAACCGCCGGGGGGCTGGAAAGATAACGCCACACGGCTGGTACAAGCGGTGCTGCGCATACTGGAGCATCATGTGCCGAAATTCGTGAGTGCGGTCGGTGGTCTTGCTTTTGTGCCGCCTAAGGCGCGCGATCCGTTCGATGTTCGCGCCATGACATCACCTTGGCGCGCACGCATCACGACACCGCTGAAAGGACTTTATCTTTGCGGTGAAGCAGCCGAGCCGGTGCCGTGTCTTTCGGGCCGTAGCGCGCGCATCGCCGCATCCATCGTGCAGGAAGATTTGCGCGGAGGCGCGCGATGAGCCTGCAAGCGACGCCTTTTCATGCCCGTGCCGTAGAAGCCAACCGTTTCAATGTTTGGGAAAACCGGCGCGGCTATACGCTGGCGCGTTATTATGAAAACGCCGCCGAGGAGGCGCTCGTGGCCCGCTTCGGCGCCGTGATGGGCGATCTTTCCTGGCATTGGCGGGCCGAGTTTTCCGGCGGGGATGTGGAAGCGTTTGTCGCTCGCGCCTTCACCCGCAATGGCGCGCGGCTGGCGGAAAATGAGGCCTGCGAAGTTCTCTGGCTCAATGATGGTGGCGCGGTGCGCGGGCGCGGAATCTTGCTGCGCCTCGCACGGGACCGTTTTCTCTTGAGCGCGGCCGAAGAAGATCGCGATTGGCTGTTTTTCGCGGCGGGGCTTTATGGCGTTTGTGCTCGTGATCATACCAGTGATGGCGTGCTCGCGCTGATTGGTCCGTATGCAGAAGAAATTCTCCTGGCGGCGGAGCTCAGCAACATTCCCGCGCCCATGATGTTGCGGCGCCAATCCTGGCGCGGGCTTGAGATCGCCATCTCGCGCCTCGGCATCGGTTTCGAGATCTGGTGCGAAGCCGATATCGCGCTGATCGTCTGGGACCGTCTTCAGGCCGCGGGCGCGCCTTTCGCGCTTCTTCCCGCCGGGCAGGAGGCGCTCGACACGCTCTCATTCGAATGCGGTCTTCTCCTTCCCGGCCGGGATTTCGCGCCTGCTCGTGATGGCTTTGTGGCGGAACCCTCGCTCACCGCTCTGGGCCTCTTTGGTCTGGTCGATGCGGGGGCGCACTATAATGGCAAGACCGGCGCCCCGGCCCGCGGGCTCTGTGGCCTGGTGCTGGATGGCCCGGCGGAACCCGGCCCCGTCACCTTTGCAGGGCGGAGCCTGGGCCAGCTTCTGGCCTGCCGCTATAGCCCCGCGCTCCAGGCGGTGATCGGCCTGGCTGTGCTGGAACCGGGGGAAATCCCCCAGGGGCTCAGCATAGGCCATTTGTCTTGCCGCGCTGTGGCGCTACCGTTCTTGCCGCTTTCCGAGCCGATTCTGGGTTTCTCCGGCGCCGCGACGGAAACCGCGGCTTCGACCGTTTAAGCTAAGAGGGGCAACTGGCTTGGCTGCCGGAATGGTCATAGATCCGGATACCGAACTGGTTGTCCGCGTGGGTAAGGGCGACCGGGCAGCGGCGCAGGCCTTAATGGCCAAGCATTTGCCCGCGATGCTGGCCTTGGCCCGCCGGATGCTCTCCGGCCAAGCCGAGGCGGAAGATTGCGTGCAGGAGGCGTTCCTGAAAGTGTGGACGCATGCCGCCCGCTGGCAGCCTGGAAAGGCCAAGTTCGAGACTTGGCTTTATCGGGTGACGCTGAACCAGTGCTACGACCGGTTGCGTAAGCGCCCGGCGGAACCCTTGGAAGCCGCTGCCGATGTTCCAGATGGCGCGGAGGCGCCGGATAAGGGCTTGGAAGTGGCCGATCTTTCCCGGGAAGTGGAGGCGGCCTTAAGCGAACTGCCCGAACGCCAAAGGGCGGCGATGGTGCTTTGTCATTTTCAGGAGCGGGGCAATATCGAAGCGGCGGAGCTGCTCGGGATCAGCGTTGAAGCATTAGAGTCCCTTTTGGCGCGGGGACGGCGAACGTTAAGGTTGAAGCTCTCTCATCTGCGCCCTGGAGTGTGATCTGGGGCAGAATGGAGAGGCGAAAGAGTGAACGAGATGGACGATAAGGAATTCGCAGACCAACTGCTGAAAAGCCTTGCCACCACGCCGGTTCCGGCAGGGCTGGAATCGCGCATCCTGGCCGATTTCGACCGCTTGGCGGCGGAAGGGCGTTTTTCGGGCGGCCCCGCCGCACGTCTGAAGCATTTCGCGCAGCGCTGGGCCGACCGGCTCTGGCCGGGGGCGCCGGTCTGGCAGCCTGCCTCGGTGTTGGCGCTCTCTTTGGCGGTAGGGCTGATGGCGGGCGCCTTTGTGCCCTCTTTGAGTTCCAGCCGCAGCACCACCACGTCCGAGTCGACCCTCCTCGCCGATACCTCGTCGGTGATGGATTACTATAAAGACCTTTGAGATGGACCTTTGCCGATGAGCGAGCCCGCCCCGCGTCTCAACACCGCCCTCATCGTATCGCTCTGCGTGAATCTCCTGCTCGCGGGCGTGATTGCCACGGCCATGTACCGCTTCGCCGCCCATCCGCCGGGTCCCGCCCCGCAACCGCCCCAAGCCGCCCCGTCAGAGCGTGTCCAGGTGCGCCAGCTCATGTCGCCGAAATTCCTCAGCCATATTTCGCCTGAGCAGGCGGCCAAAATTCGTCAAGTCGCCGAAGCCCACCACCCCAAGCTCGAGCGTTTGAAGGCGGACGCCCAGGCGGCGCGCCAAGACCTTTTGAAGATTTTCTCCGCCCCCGAGCTTGATCAGACAGCACTGAAAAACGGCTTCGCCAAGATGCAGGCCGCCGACATCGCCATCGGCACCGAATTCACCAAAGTCGCGCTCGAAATCGCGCCCATGCTTTCGCCCGAAGAGCGCAAAAAGGCCGCTGAGTGGCAGAGCCATCATGGCCCCTTCGGTCCCATGGGCTGGCGCCCCGGCCCCCCGCCCGGACGTGAGGGCGATAGCCATGATCGCGATGGGCATGACCGTGATGGCGCCCGCGAGGGGCATCCATAAGCGCGATTACGCCCGGCGCAGGCGCAGCTCGGCGGAGGTGCCGCCGCCCGGCGCCGTTTCGAGGCGCAGCGCGCCTCCCATCCGGCGTGCCAGCGAGACGGCGATGGCAAGGCCAAGCCCGGTGCCGGTGGAAACGCCCACCCGTTCAAAACGGCGAAAAGCGGTACCCACAGTTTCGCGCTCGGCTTGGCTGAATCCCGCCCCGGTATCGATGATCGCGATCGAGACCGCGCCTGCATCTTCGCGCAGCACGACGTGCACCTTGCCGCCCTCAGGCGTGTAGAGCAGCGCGTTGGAGAGAAGATTGGCCGTGATGCGCTGCACCGCTGCGCGATCGGCCGTCACCATGGCGGGGCCGCTCGGCAGCATGGTGAGCGAAATCCGGCGCGAGAAGGCGCGGCCCGCATTGTCGCTCACCACAGTGCCGACCAGCTCGGCGGCATCGAAGACTGCGAGCTGCAGGGGATAGCGCCCGGCTTCCAGATTGGCGAATTCCAGAATATCGCCCACCTTGTCATGCAGATGGCGCCCGGCCATGCCGATGTCATGGGCGTATTCGACGTATTTCTTATGCCCGACGGGGCCGTAATAGCCGCGCTCGATCACTTCGGAAAAGCCGATGATGGCGTTGAGCGGCGTGCGCAGCTCATGGCTCATATGAGCGATGAATTCGTTTTTGGAGCGGGCCGATTCCACCGCGGCGCGTTCGGCATTGGCAAGGCGCACCAAAAGCTTTGCCTCGGCGGGCCGTGTGGTGCGCAGGGAGCGGATGGCCTCCGCCGCCTTGGCGCGGCGCTCGAACTCGCGCACGAAAACAGCGGCGAGCCAGGCACCCACCAAGGCAGGGCCCGCGATCACGAAAATATAAAGCGGGACGGAGGCGTACCACGCATTCACCGCTTCAGGATCTTGCGCCAGCACCTCCACGCGCAAAGGCCAGCCTGGGACATTGGCCCCCACCGTTTCGCCGCTGATGGCATGGCCCGCGAGCACCGCACCACCCGCGCCAAAGATGCCCGCATTATCGAGCGGGCTGCCCGGCAGCAAAGGATAAAAGGATACGGCGATGATCGTTTCGCCTTCGCGGAAGGCGATGATGGTGCGATCCTTGCCCCCGGTCACCACCGGCGTGTCATGCACCTGGGCGACGAGGCTTTCCATCGGCAAGGCTTCGCCCAGCACGGCGCCGGGCGTGCCATTGATGTCCGAGATCGCCATGCCATGTACGCCGGGTGGCAGGCTGGTCAGGGTTCCTGCGGCAAATCTGCGGCCTTCTTCTTCGGCGCGCTCAAGGCTCGCGGCGACCACGGCGCTTAAATCGGCGGCTCTGCGGCTTTCGAAATAGGCCGCCTGCCGGGTCGCATTGGCGGTCTCAAAGCGAAGTTGTAACGCGCCCGCCGCGGCGAAGCTGCCGCCAATGGCGATGACACAGAAAAGGACGGTGATGCGGATGTTGCGCGACGGCCAGGCGGCAAGCCTGTCCAGCACTCCATAAAGGAGCGGCCGCGTCGCGATGTGTTGGCCCGCCATTGATCCGATCCCTGCGCGCCATTCCACTGATTCGCGCGGGACCGATTATGAGAATCGCTTGACTCGCTGTGAAGGGCACAAAAGGTGCCCGCGACTCGGTATTCCGGGTCGCGGGCCAAGGATGGGGCGAGAAAACTTAAAATGCGAAAGGATCAGCCCGCGACCGCGTGCCAGCCTGTGCCCGGATTGACCGACAACGCGCCACTTGAAAGCACCGTGGTGCCTGACATCATCATCGCCATATAGGCGCCGGTGGAGCTGTTGCGCAGCAAAACATCGGCGAAGCCGTCGCCGTCGTAATCGGCTGCACCGCAAGCTTTCCATGCCGAGCCGGGATTGGTGGTGATGGTGCCGCTGCCCGAAAGCACGTTGGGGCCATCCATCAAGAGGATTTGCATCTGGCCGGTGGTGTTGTCCTGCAAAAGAATGTCGGCCTTGCCGTCGTGATTGAAATCGCCTGCCGTTACCGCGCGCCAATTGGCGCCGGGGTTATTTGACAGAACTGTGTCATTGGCGACGGTGGTTCCATTCATCTGCCACATCTCAAGCGCACCGGTGGTGGTGTTCTGCCACAGGATATCGGCTTTGCCGTCGCCATTGAAATCATTCGCGGCGATGATGGTGGCGCCCGCCGCCTGCGTGCGGATAACGCCACTGGCGGAAGTCACGCTCGAGCCGTTCATCTGCCAGATCTGCACCTGGCCACCGTTCTGCAGGATGATGTCAGCCTTTCCATTACCGTCGACATCGCCAACCGCAGTCGCTTTCCAGCCTGTGCTTGGGGTTGTCAGCGTGGTCGAGGAGGCGATGGAGGTGCCATTCATCTTCCACTCGGTCAGGGCGTTGGTCACACCATTCTGCCAGAGAATGTCGGTTTTGCCGTCGCCGTCGAAATCGCCGGTAAGGGCCGTGGTGTAATTGGAGTTGGGGGCGCCCAGGGTGGTGGCGCTGACGCGGTTGGTGCCGTCCATGGTCCACACCTGCACGCGGTTCCTGTCGCTGACATTGAGCAGTATGTCGCCCTTGCCGTCGCCATTGAAGTCGCGCTGCGCCAAAGGGGCCGTCGGGGATGGTTGCGGCGCGACCGGCTCGCTGGAAGACGGTGCACTCGGCGCGGTGGTGGTGGCGGGGGTGACGACGGTGCTCGTATCGCTTACCGCGTGCCAGCTCGTGCCCGGATTGACCGACAGGGTGCCGCTCGACACGATCGACGTGCCATTCATGAAGAAGGCTTGATACTGGCCGTTGGAACTGTTGCGGAAGAGAATATCGGCAGTGCCGTCGCCATTGTAATCGCCCGCGCCAACCGCTTTCCAAGCTGTGCCCAAATTATTACCCAAGAGACCGCTGCCCGAGAGAATGGTGGCCCCATTCATCATCGCGATTTTGGTTTGGCCGCTGGTGTCGTCCTGCAGGAGGATGTCAGCCTTGCCGTCGCCGTTGAAATCGGCTGCCGTCACCACGCGCCAGCTTGCGCCGGAATTGTCGGAGAGCACGGTGTCGCTCGCAACCGAGGTGCCGTTCATGGTCCAGAGTTCAAGCGCGCCCGTGGAGGCGTTCTGCCAGAGGATATCGTCCTTGCCATCGCCATTGAAATCGTTGATAGCGGCGATGCGCGATGATACCGGCGCGGCGGCGCCAGTCACGGTGCTCGCTTGCTTAACGCTGGTGCCGTTCATAAACCAAGCCTGCACCTGTCCGTCTTTTTGCAGGATGATATCGGATTTGCCGTCGCCATCGAGATCGCCGGTTCCCGTTGCGGTCCATCCGGCATCGGGCGTGTTCAGCGTGGTGCTCGCGGTCTTGGAGGTGCCGCTCATGGTCCATTCGGTCAGCGCGTTGGTGACGCCGTTCTGCCAGAGAATGTCGCTCTTACCGTCGCCGTTGAAATCGCCGGTCAGGGCGCTGGTGTAGTTCGCATTTGGCGCGGAAATCGTGGTGGCGGCAACGCGGGTGGTGCCATTCATGGTCCAGACCTGGACGCTGTTATTGGCGCTGATCGCGAGCAGGATATCGGCCTTGCCGTTGCCGTCGAAATCGCGCTGGGCGAGCGGCTGAGACGTTGTGGGCGGATTGCTCGGCTGCGTCGGGTCGCTCGGCGGCGGTGTTGTTACCGGCGGGGAGGTGAGGGTCGAGGTGGCAACCGTCTTGTCCGAGAAGACCAGCGTTTCGATGCCCGAAAGCGTATCGCTGCCCGCGCCATTGCCGGAAATGGTGATCGTGCCATCTGCGTTTACGACCAGGTTATAGGCCGAGAAAGCCCCGGCATATTTCACCGTGTCGTTGCCCGCGCCGCCATAGAAAATGTCATTGCCGCTGCCGCCGGTGATGCTGTCATTGCCATTGCCGCCCCAAATCGTGTCCCCGTTGTTGTTGCAGATGACCGAGGTGGCGCCCGAGCCGCAGACCAGCGTATCGACCGCGGTGTCGTAAGCGATCGCGATGTTGTTGGTCATCCCCGCGCAAGAGGAGAAGGTTCCGGCGTTGAGGTTGATATTCGCCGTGGTGGTGAAGCCGGAAAGGTCGAGCGTGTTGTTCGTGCCCTTGTCCCAGATGGTGATCACCGGCTTCGTATTCACCGTGAAATCGAAATACTGCTTGATCGAGGGATCGATATTGCAGTGGAAGCCGAAGGTCTGGCCGCCGGAAAGCGGGGTGTTCACCGCCACGCCGTAAAGCTGTTGGATCGCCAGAATGTCGAGCGGCATCCAGGTGGTGGGGTAATGACCGCTCCAGACCGTGCCCTGCACCGGATTCTGCGAGGAATACTTCGCCGAAGCGCCGCCATCGATATAGGACATGATCGACCACTGGCGGGTGTCATAGGCGCTATACTGCTGGGTGGCGTTGTTGACCGCGCCGTTATAGGCCCCGGCATGGCCGAGGCCCAAGGCATGGCCCTGTTCGTGCAGCATGGTTTCCATGCCATAGCCGCCATAGCTCGAGAAGCCGCCGCTGATGGAGAAACAGGCGTTGCTTGTATCGATGGAGATGGGCGCGGTGTTGATGGTGCCGAGAGTTGAGCCCCCGGTCATGCAGGCGCCGTTGGCGGCGCTGTAATTGGTGTAGGTATAGGCGCCGCTGTCCTTGCCACGGGTGAAGCTGATCTTGGCCTGGCTTGCCGTTGTTGTCTGGACAAAGCTGATATTGGCGACCGCCGCCCAAAGTGCGAGGCCGGAAGCAAGATTGGCCTTCTCTGTCGCCGACCAATTGGAATTGGGATCGAAGTAATAGGCGACCGTGCCGCCCGCGCTGCCCGCTGTATTGCCGCCGAACTTCGCGGCCCGCGTCCATGTCGAATTGTAGGTTGCAGGATTGTCGCGGTTCCAACCCCAATACGAGTATTGCGTCAGCGTGCCGTTCGCCTTAACGCCCGTGATAAAAGAGACTTCATCCTGGAGTGACGGAGACGTGACCATCGCAACGCACCTTTCGTTTGGCTTGCACGACATTGCTGTATCGTTTGCTTCCAAACTATTGACGGGCGTTTCTGGATTCTTCGCCTCCGTATTTTTGCGTAAACACGCGAAGTGAGATCGCATTCGCGCAGAAAACGCGGAAAAATATGGATTACTTACGCAATCGTGCGCATCACGTTCTGTTGATATAGCGCAATATGGAGGCGGTCTGACGCAGGCTTATGCGGCGATTTGTACGCATACAGAATGATCATGCAGAAGCTTTTTTCTTCTTCCGAATTGGAATTCGAAGCCTTCAAAATTGGGTCCTGTTTTGGTCACAGATCGTTAGTGTTTGAAACGAATGCGCGGCAGGCAAAGGGTCTCGGCAGCATCTTTGTTTTGTCATGCAGGCGGCATTCGGTGCGTTGTTGCTTTTTCCGGCGCTGCGTGGGTTGTCTGTTCTCATCGCAGTCTGCGCGCGCGTCCCTGTTCGGGTACGTATTCGCTCCTTCTTCGAAGCAGATTCGAAGTTTTCGCATTTGCGGCCGCTTTTTGGTTACGAATTGTTAGTATTTGAAGCAATGCGCGGTGAGCAAAAGAAAACCCCCGGCAGGGTTTTGCCGAGGGCTTTGCCGAAGGCAATTTGAGACAAATTACGCCAGCGTTTTGCTCATCACTTCGAAGAGGTTCGAAGAAATGCCACTGATCGCGAGCGTCTTTTCGAGTTCGGCGCGGATGAGGGCTTGGCGGGCCGGATCGAAGCGGCGCCAGGTCTCGAACGCGCCAGCCATACGCGCAGCGACTTGAGCATTGATGCCATCGAGCTTGCGGACCACATCGCCAACCAGCGCATAGCCCGAGCCATCGGCGGCGTGGAAGCGCAGTTGATTGGCAGAGAATGCTCCAACCAGGGCACGCACGCGGTTGGGGTTCTTGATGTCGAAGGCGGCATGCTCCATCAGCGCACGCACGCGGACAACGGTGTCGGCGCGCGGCGAGCCCGCCTGCAGCCCCATCCATTTGTCGAGCACCAACGCGTCCTTGGCGAAGCGATCGTGGAAATGGGTGAAGGCTTCGTCCTTTTTCGCCGAGCTCATGCGGGTTAACGCGGCAAGGCCTGCGATCATGTCGGTCATGTTGGTGGCGCTGAGATAATGGCGATGCGCCAGCGTCGCCGCCGCCTCATCGTCCTCAGCCGTCAGATAGCGAAGGCACGCATTGCGCAGCGCGCGCTTACCTGCTGCCTTGGCCTCAGGCGAGAAGGGGCCGTCTTCGCCCAGCGCCGCATAAAGTTCGGCGAATTTGGCGCGATGCGCCGCCGCCACGGTTTTCACCAGGCCCATGCGCGCGGCATGAATGGCGTCGGGGTCGACAACCGGCATTGCCATGGCGATTTCGCTTTCCAGCGGCAACGACAGCATATTGGCCGCGAAGGCCATGTCTTCCATTGCCTTGTCCAGCACCGGTCCGAGCGCCGCCACATACAGTGGATCGGGCGATGCGCCTTGCATCATCGCCATCATGGCGGCGCGTGCGGCGGTCTGGCCGGCTTCCCAGCGATTGAAGCTGTCGGGGTCATGCGCCATCAGCGTGGTGCGGTCTGCGGGGCTGTGATCTACCGCGAACACGGCAGGGGCCGAGAAGCCACGCCCCAGCGAGAGGATCGGCTCTTCCTCCACACCCACAAATACGAAGTTCTGCGAAGCCTCCGTCAGTTCCAGCACGCGTTCTTCAGGCCCGGTGGCGTTTTCGCCTTCCAGGGTCAGCGGCAGGCTGGCGCCGGATTTGCCGATAAAGCCCAAACGCACGGGAATATGCATCGGCTTCTTCTCGGGCTGGCCCGGGGTGGGGCGCAAGGTTTGCGCCAGGCTGAGCGTGTAGGTCTTGGTGCTCTTATCGTAGAGGCCTTTGGCGCCGACCACCGGTGTGCCGGCCTGGGCGTACCAGAGACGGAAC